>NZ_JBSAXA010000003.1:0-649551 GCF_053427615.1 Burkholderia sp. AW33-5
GAACACGCGGCAGATGCAAACAACAGTGAGCATGAAAGACAGTGAGGTGATTGGTGCTGGGCGCAAGACACGGATAGCCACAACAGTCCCGGCTGGTTGTCGCGCTTCCTCGGGTGACCGGAGCTTGTCGCAGGGCCGTAGGAAAGTGCTGTTGGTGTTGCAGGTGCTTCTGATTTAATTCTTGTCGACCACACTCCAGCCACGGATGTAAAGTGCGAAGCCGCGTCGGCTTGAGAGATAATGCAGCGCGTGTCCGCCAACCCATGCGAGCATTTCGTCGGGTGGCACATCGGGCGCGTTTGGATCGGCCGGGATGTTCGCTTCGATGGCAGACGCGAATCGGGGCTGTGTGTGTCTGGTGTTGTTGGCGTGGCGGGCTGGTTGGCATTCGAGCGAATGCAGGCGTAACACTTGCACCTGGTGCGACGGGATGGGCGAACGCCCAGTGAGGTAGTTGCGGATGGCGCGCGTGCAGCAGCGTAGGATTTCGGTGATGCAGATGATGGACGGTTTTGTTATCAACTATATTTTACATAACGTGAATTATCGATAAATTTTGTTGTAGTGGCTAAGTTGTAATGTCCGCTTCTAGCCAAGTTCAAATGTCCGCTTTTCGACTCATTGTAAGCTTGCCGGCTCCCCGTCAGATCATGGAGCTGGCGATGCACCGAACAGCTCTGGTGACATTGAACATGCGAGAACTCGACCGTCTGAAGGCCTGACGGTCCGGCAGATCGAGCGGCTGGATTCGGAGTTGGCCCAACGAGCGCTGACGATCATCCGCGATCCCTACGCGGACTTCGGCCCGACGCTGGCCTGCGAGAAACTGTACGAATCCCACGACATCCGGCTCGCCAAGGAAACGGTCAGGAGGTTGATGACGAGCGCTGGCTTGTGGCTCCCACGTCGACAGCGACCGCATATGCGCCGTGCGACGGCAAGACACCACCCGCGTTCCACCCACCCGCCCCTTCACCCGACAATCACCTGCTGCCCCGGATTGATCTCCCCCGGATTACTCGCCAGGTTCCGGTTGAGCTGCAGGATCTCGTTCAACGCGACGTTGATCCGCTGACCGTCCGACATCCGCTGCTGTTCGTCGGACGGTATGCGAGCGGCGGCAAGCAACGATCCTTCGTGAGTTTCCGCAATGGTCCACAACGAATCGCCGGCGACGACGTTCACCGTCAGCGGTGTTGGCGTCGGGCTCGGCGAACCCGTCGACGGCTGCGCGGGTGAGGACGGCGTCCCAGACGGCTGCGCATTCGGCGTCGATGACGCGGACGGACTCGGCTGAGCCGCCGGCGCCGTCGTCGCCCCGGGCGTCGGTGAGATCGAGGCCCCGGGCGTCGGCGTCGTGCTGCTGGAACCCGAAGGCGACGGCGACGGACCGGAACCAGGATGCTTGTTCTTATCGTCCGATCCCGTCAACGCCGAGATCACGCCGTACCCCTGCATGATCCCGAAGATCGCCACCGGGAACAGCGCGATGCCGGTCGGCAAGCGCGCGAGCCATGGCGTGGCATTCGGGAATTGCGTATGCAGACGCCCGGCGCCCAGCAATGCGCCGGACATCGCACCGAGCATGCCGGTCATCCCCTCGCCGAACGTATGCGCGGCCATTGCGCCGTGGATACCGCTTGCCAGGCCAACGGCCGATGTCACGTAGTCGCCGGTCGCGCTCGCGATCCGCGCCAGCTGACTGCGATTCTCCGCATTCACGCCGCGCGAACCACCCTTGTAGACGATGCCGGTAGAGATGGCGCTGATGATTCCGCCCAAGGCCTGCCCGCCGGCCAGCCCGTCGCCATGGAGGAACTTGGCGCCGTTGATCGTGATCGAGCCGCCGTACCCTCCCAGTGCGAGCAGCCGCCCGACCCGGCCAACCGAGTGCCGCGGGCTGCCATGGTGCAGCAGTTTCAGCGACGTCCCGCCGACCACGCCCTGCATCTGCGCGAGCATGTCGGCAGCGATCGCCTGCGTGTGCGTCGCGGTTTCGTCGAACGACAGCGTCCCGTCCTCGTTGAGCGCGCGCAGCTGCGCGGCGGCGGCCTTGCCTTCGTGTGCAATCTGTTCGAGCTGCGTGCCGCGCGCGGCGGCGTCGAACCCGTTCGCCTTGAGTTGCTTCTGCAGCCCGCGCACGAGGCGGTCGACGGCCCGATCGAACGCGCGCGGATCGCCGTTCTTCAGGCTGGCGACCGCGCCGTGATGCAGCGCCTGGAACACGCGACCGACCCGCAGGCCGGCGTACAGCGAATTCGTCGCGGTGCCCACGAACTCGTTGCCCGTCGCGACGAGCGCACCCGCGGCGGTCCCGCCGGTCAGCGTTGCCGTGGTCATTTCGCCGGCAATCCGCCGTCGCGACGGCGGGCGTCGGGTCGTGCCGATCGGCTCGTCGTGCACGCGCAGTGCGTGCAGCTCCGCCTGCGCGCGCTTCGCGTCGGGAATCTCGACCTTGGCGAGCTGCGCGGTCTCCCGCCGGCTTGTACCGATCGGCTTGGTGCCATCGTTGATCAGCGCGGGATCGCGCACGACCGCGCGCCAGTGTTCGGCCGGGTCCGCGGCGGATGGCTGCGCGCGCGTGGTCACGCGGTCGGGCACGCTGTCGCCGTATTGCTTCAGCCAGCGTGCGGCGAACGTGCGCGCGCCCTTCTCCGTCTTGTTGCCGGGCCCGTTGCCGTCGCCCTTCCAGTGTTCGGTCGCATGCTCGATCGTCGCCTTGCGCGCCTGGTTCAGCCACACGGTCGTGTTGCCTTCGTAGAGCTTCTTGCGCAGCGCGGCCACTTCGGCGGGCGTCATCCCTTGCGCGGCACCGATCCGCTCGACCTCCGCGAACAGCAGCTGATGCTGGTTCGCCAGCGTCTGCCGGTCGACGCGCTCGAACACGCGCGTGAGCGCATCGGCACCGTGCAGGCGATCGATGATTTCCGGCCGCGCGCGGTTCTCGACGATCAGTTTCGCGAGCGCGCCGGTCAGGTCCTGGTTGCCGATGAAGTCGGCGCCGTGCGTGCCGAGCGACAGCCCGACGTGGACCCATTCGAGCCCTTCGCGCTCGAGCACGGCGCGCAACAGCTTCTCGTGCCCAGCGCCCGGCACCGATTCGGGCACCGCGTCCCAGCCGTGAAACGTGACCATCACGTTGGGCGCCGTCGTGTCGGGATGTTCGTTCGACCACTTCTCGAGCGCCGTCATGACGCGCACGTAGTCGTGATATGCGTCGTTGGTGCCCGACTGGTAGCGGTAGTCGGTGCCGGACACGAGCGCGCGCGACGGCGCCGTTTCGAGTCGGATCGCGAAGCCGGTGCGCGCCGCCTCGTCGAGCCAGCGATTCAGATGTGCGAGATGATCGAGCGCGAGCGCCGTCCCGTCCGTGCCGGGCGCCGGATGAATCATCCCGTTCTCGCCGTCGAACACGGCGTGCTTCTGGTCGCCGAGCGCCTTCACCGCGCGCAGGAAATCCGGATCGTGCGCCTTGCCGAGCACGGCCGCGAGCAGATGCGGATCGACCACGAGCGTGACGACCGGCGTCACACCGCCGTATTGCTCGACGATCTTGCGCATCAGCGCCGGATCGTCGCTCAGCGACAGCGAACGTGCCATCGGCACCATGCGGTCCTGCAACGCTTCGCTCGAGCGCGTGAAGAAATAACGGATCCGCTGATCGGCGACGGTGGCCGCGCCCAAGCGCCGGGTGCGCGCGCGCAGCTTGCCCGGCACCGGCAGGAAGCGCGACGCCGACGTCGACACGTCGCGCCCGACATACAGCTTGTTGAGCAGCGTGCGCCACATGCCCGGGTCGACCATCACGGCCTGCGGCTCGCCCTTCAGCACGAGATTCACGTTGCCGGCGCGCTGCGCCTGCTTGTTATAGGCCTCGATCTGGTCGTGCGTCGCGAAATAGTGCTCGGTCTTCGCGGCACCGTTGCGCAGGTTGAACGCGACGACGGTCGACGACGACAGCCCGGGCTGGTACGGCTCGATCGACAGCGGCGCGGGTGCGGTGCCGCTGCGCCGCAAGCGCTGCAAGTCGTTCAGCACCTCGTTGTAACCGTGCCGCGTCCGGGCCGCGAGCGCCCTGAACGGCGCCGAATGCTGGCCACGCGCTTCCGCGTCGGTCAACTGCTCGCGCAGCGCCTTCGCGCGCGCCTCGAGCGCCGCGACACGCGTCGGCCGCGCACTCCGCATGAACGCGCGCGGCGGCAGTTGCGTGAGCAGGAAATGCACGTCCGTGCCGAACCGGTCGTTGCCGATCGGCATTTCGTCGAGCGGCACGCCCTGATGATTCGGGTTGTTGGCGTGCCGGACCGCGTCGAACCACCGCATCTCGCCGTTGCGCGCGGCGATCACGCCGACCGGATCGTCGAGCGCCTCGGCCACGGCGCCGTCCGTCCTGAACACGTAGATCACGTGCTGGTTGCCGTCGACCGCACCGTTCCGGATCGCGGTCAGCAGGTGCGGCACGCTGTTGCCGCTGAAATCGACCGCGTTGAGCGCGGATGTGCTCGACGGCAGCAAATGCGGATCGACCGGCGGCCGCGTTGCCGTGTTGCTTTCACTCCCCTGCTCCGCCTGCGTGAGCGGCCGGCGAAGCGGCACCTTCGACTGGAAAAGATCGCCGAGCGAACGGTGCGGCGGTTTCTCTGCCGCGGTGGCTTCCTTCGCCGGCCGGAAGCCGCCGATTCGATCGACGGTTTCCGGCTTGACGTCGCTGACGACGAACCGGATGCCGCGTCGCGGTGAGCGCAAGACCGGAATGCCGCCCCTGCGCCGTCGCCGGAACACTGTGCGCAGATCCTGCTCGGGAATCTCGGTATCGCCGAGCGGCGCCTTCTCGTAGTACTTCCATTCGTGGTTCGTGTTGCGCTCCGCGTAGCCGAGCACCTTGCCCGTCTCGTCTTCGACCACGTGAATCCAGCGCTGCTCTCCCTCGACGGCACGCACGGCCTGACGCGGCCGCTTGAAACCCGGTGCGTCGTGCAGTTTCGCCACGTCCGCGGCGAGCGCGGTGTCGACCGGATGCCCCGACGCGGTCACGGACCACGACGACTTGCCGTCCCGCGTCTCGATCTTCGACGCGCCGCCGAACTGCATCAGCTCGTCGTGCGCGACCGGCGACACGAAGAAATCGAACTGACGGCGCGCCGTGCGCCCGCTGCTGCCGGTCTTCACGAGCGCCTTGCGCAGCGCGCGCGGCACGCGCTTGCCGTCCAGCATCCGCACGGGGCCGAGCGCGCCGTGCTCGTCCGTCTCGAGCACCGCGACGAACGCCGGCGCCGCGTGTTCGGCGTCGGCGGCGGGCGCGTCGGTATGCGCGGTGATCAGCACGTGCGCGTTCGGGCCGAGCTGGCGCCCCAACCCGTCGAGCGTCGGCGCGCGCCGGCCGTCGACGCGCGTGAGCGTGCGCCGGCCGAGGCTGTCGAGCCACGTCGCGGCGACCGCCTGCGGATCGCTCGCTTCGGCCACCGCGGCGCCCTCCGGCACGGCCGGCGGGTTCGCATGACCGGATACGGCGGCAGGCGCCGCCGCGCCGGACGATTCGCCGGCCGTACCCGCAAGGCGGCCGGCCGCCGGCCCCGCGTGGCCGATCGTCGGCCAGGTCGGACGGCCGTCGGTCGCCCCGACCGCACGCATGCCGCCCGCGTGGACGGCCGTATAGCCTTCCGGCAAGCCCGAGCGATCGATGCCGACGAGCCGGTACGACACCTCGCCGGTCGCCGCGTCGCGGGTACGCACGACGTACATGTCGACGCCGGCCGGCTTGACCAGTTCGCCGCCATCGGGCGTGGTGATGCGCAGCGCGCGAGCCGGATCGTGGCCGAGCGCCGACAGCAGCACCACGTCGGTCGGTGCCGCCCCCTCGACCGCGGCGAGGTTCGCGGCTGCGCCGGCCGCGACGCGCTCCTGCGGCGTCAGGTCGCCTCGTGCGAACGCGGTGCCGTCCGGCAACGCGTCGGTTTGCACGTAGGCGTGGTTCCGGGGGCCGGTATGCGCGGCATCGATTGCGTGCCCGAGATCGTCGTGCGCGGCCGTCCGCGCGCCTTCCGGCAACGCGAGCCGGGCATCGGCCGCCGAACGGGCCGGTGCGTGCGTGGCGGCGGTAGCCGGTGCATCGGGCACCGTGCCGCTGAACCGGAACCAGCCGCCCTCGGGATCGAGCGCGCCGAAATCGGTGCCGCTGCCGAGTTCGATGCTGCCGTCGTGCGTCACGAATTCCACGCGCAGGTGGGTCAGCCCGGCCGCGTCGAACGCCTGCATCACCCCGTCGATCACGCGGGTCGGTTCGGGGCCGTCGAGGAAGTAGCTCGGCCAGCGCTGGCTCACCGTGCCGCCGGGTTGCGTCACGCGCGCCGCGTCGCCGATCACGCCGGGCCGGTCGGCCAGCGCGGTGCGGAACGGATGATCGAGCGTGACCGATTCGAACGTGTCGTCTGGAATCGCGGCGAAATCGTAGTCGGGATCGGCAAACGTCGGATCGGCCACGCGCGGCACCGTCGGGCGTGGCGGCGGATCGCCGAGCGGGCGCGACGCGGTACGGGCGGTCGTCGCGGCAGGCTCCGCGTCGCGGCCCGCGGGGAGCGCCGGCCGGCCCGCGCGTGCCGGATCGCCGCGGAAGCTTTGCATCGGCAGCCGATCCTTGTCGACCTGGCCGGTCAGTCGCGTGCCGCGTACCGTGGTCGAACCGTCGGGCTCGACGAGCAGGATGTCCGGCGGCGCCCAGACCGATGTCGGCCGTCCGGTCAGCTCGGACAGGCGCTGCGCGAGTGCCGCCGCGAAGGTCGTGCTGGCCGCCCGTACTTGCCCGGGCGCGATGCGCAACGGATCGTGCTTGTTCGATCCGCCGAAGCACGAATACAGCGTGACGTCCTGCCCCGGTTCGAGATGCGGCGCCACGCGCTCGGCCACCTCGTCCGGCGTGAGCGGACGGCCTTCGGGGCCCAGCATCGCGTCCGCCGATATCCCGTGGCCGAACACGACGTGATGGCCGGGCGGCGACATCAGCCCGCGCGCGCCGATCGGATGGAGCGGATCGTCGGGCGGCATCAGCAGCGTATCGGCCGGACGCAGGAACTCGGGATGTTGCGTCGCGTCGACGCCGGTCACGTCGTCGAACCCGGGCTGCAGCACCGACTGTCCATGAACCGTCGTCGTGATGACGCCGTCGTTGGCGATCCGGCGGTCCGTATAGACGCGGCTGGTCTTCGGATAGATTTTCTGCGTTTTCCCCGACAGGCCGTCGTCGGCCTCGGCTTCGGCGACCTGCTCGACGCGCGCGGCCCATTCGTCCGCCGTGAAGATCTGCCCCGGCCCGACTTCGACGAGCGGAGTCGTCTCGTAGACGGGCGGTTCGCCGGGTTCCGCATCCGGAGCGAGCCGCGGATGCGCGGGCCCGCCCGGCGTCACGCCCCGGCGTCCGGCATCGCCTTGCGGACCGCCGACGCCGCGGCGGCCGCTGTCCGAGTCCGGATCGATCTGCGCGTCGATCGGATGCACGGGCTCGACCGGTGCATCGCCATGCACGGCCGTGCGCGCCGCCGGTTCGCCACGCTGGGCGAACACCATCGGCGGATCGCTCGCGTCGGGCGCCTCGGGCAGATGCAGATAAAGCCGCGTCGCGACGTCGGGATCGTTTGCCGGCAAGATGATCTTGTCGTCGATCGGATGCAGTTCCAGCGCACCGGTGCCGCGCACGGAGTTGGACGTGATCGACGCGATCACGGGCACCTGCAGTTCGTACGCGAGCTCCTGCGCGAACGAATAACCGCCGGCGCCGAGATAGCAGCCCGTCAGCAGCACGCCATTGCCTTCCGTATAGGCCGGATCGTCGAGCAGCTTGCGCGCGAATTGCCGCGGCGAAATCGTCTTGCCGCCTTCCGTGACGGCGGCCGCGCTGTCCAGCGTCACGTCGCGCGGCGCCGTGCCGTGCGACTCGGCGATGTCGAACCCCGACACCTTCAGGAACTGGCGCGCGGTCGCATGGCCGAGCAGGTTCACGACGTTCGAACCCGGCACGGGCCGCAGTTCCAGAGGATTGATCCGGACCGGCTGCGCGCCGCCCGGCGAGAACTTCCCGTTCACGTCGGGCTCGATCTCGAAGCGCGCAAGCCGGCGGCCCGGATTGGGGAGCGCGCGCCGCCATCCGGCCGCGTCGTCGTCGCCCAGCCGGCCGAATACCGGCGCCTGGATCAGATCCGCGAATTCCTGCAGCAACTCTGGATTGGCGCCGCTGTGCGGCCCCTCCAGCGCGATCGGCGTGCCCGGCGTATAGCCTTTCCACGCCAGCTCTTCCAGCGCGTGCGTCATCTCGAGCGCGCTGGCCGACCGGCCGCTGCGCGGATTGATGATCGAACCGCGCTTCGTCAACAGGCGCCACACGTACACGCCGATCGGCACGCGCGCATCGCCCGTGGTGGCGCTGCCGCCCCACTGGTTGGATACCGGGCGCGGCGCGACGCTGCTCCAGTTGACCGGATGCGCCCCCTGGTCGATGACCGCCAGCGCCGGCGAGAACCGGTACGTACGCGGTTCGCCGCTGACCGAATGGTCCGGCACGCCGGCCTGATCGGGCGCGCCGGGCTCGATCAGGATACCGCCCGTATAGCCGGAGTCGGGGCTGCCGTCGGCCCGATAGCGCGGCGAACGCCATGCGACGAAACCGCTTGCGCCGTACACGTCCACGCCCAGCACGTTCGCGAGCAATTGCGCGAGCGGACTCACGCGCGTGCCGGCGCCGCACGCATAAAGAATGACCGGCGACTTGCCGTCCCAGCCGCTCTGGCGAATCAGCGCGGCCATGTCTTCGGCGCTCATCGCCTTGCCGGTCGCACTCGCGAAGGCGTCGGCCCATGCATGCGCGTACACGGCGAAGTAGCCGGGCGGCACCGGCATCAACGGCCGCTCGCCCGCCGGCAGCCGGTTCTCGGGCTGGCTCGGGTTGTCCGAATAGATCGCGAGGTCGGCTTCGCGGCGCGGATACGCGGCCCACTGCGTTTCGCGCATGCCGAATGGCGCGTTGATCACGTCGACGCGCCGGCCGCCCTCGTAGCGAATCAACGGCTTCTGTGGATCGAAGCCGCGTGGGTACACGACACGCAGCGTGCGGTCGTACGCATCGTTCATCGACAGCATGAACGCATCGCCGGCGTCGGTCAGCCCGACGTGGCCGACCACCGCTTCGGGCGGCACCGAGCCGTCCGCGGCGAGCGCCCCGTGATCGACCAGCGCGATCCGGTAGCGGCCGCCCGCCACGCCGTCGGCGCCGACCATCAGCGCGTCGTGATACGTCGTGTAGCGCGTCACGCCGATCGTGCCGCCTTCGTCGGGCGCAACCGCCGCCCGCGCCTTTGCATCGTCGGCCGCGTTCGCGCGCCGCTGGTCCGCCCGCGCCGCGCTCAGGTCGTCGACGATGTTGCCCTTTTCGGTCGCGGGCAGCCCGTGTTCTTCGGGGTTGCGTACGTTGCCTTCCGGGTCCTCCAGCGCGTACACGTAGTACTCGACGTCCTCGAGCCGGTTGCCGCTCTCGATGATTCCACCGACCACCTCGCTCAGCATCGCCGGATCGGCCGCCACATGCGCGGGGATCTCCCAGGACGCCGGATGCGCGCCGTTTGCCGGCATGCCGGCCCTGGCCGTCGACGCGGCGTCGCCAGCCAGCGCATCGGCGACGGCCGGCGTCGCTTCGCCGTCGGGCGCGAGCCGCGACACGATCGCGGCGTCGTCCGGCGTGCCCTGCATGCGGTGCGCGCGAAACCACGACGCGATACGCGCCCGCAGCCCCTTGTCGGCCGGCGCGACCGCGCCGCCGTCGTCGATCGGTTCGCCGAAGCTGTTCGCCTGCTCCTCCGCGTGCTGCCACGGATTGCCGATCTCGCCGACCGCGAGACGCTGGTTCGCCAGCCCGTTGCCGTACAACGTATCGACGACGTTGATCGCGACCGGCCGCGACATCGTCGTCGGCGCGGGCGTCTTCGTGATCGCGCGAATCGGCCGCTCCATCAGCGTGTGCGAGCCGAGCCCCATCTGCGCGATGCCGATGCCGAGGTTGAGCAATTGCTGCGCGCGATCGGAATCGGACATCGCGTCCCAGTTCTTGACCAGCGACACGCCCTGGTCCGCCATCTGGTAGCCACCGATCACGCCGCCCGTGACATTGAATACGCCGGCGGTCTTGCCCGTCGTCTGCGCGAGCGACTGGAACGCGTCGGCTTCCTGCGTGAAACGGCCGAGGCCTGCCACGTCGGCCGCGGCGCCGTCGCCGCGCGATGCGACCGTCAGCAGGTCGGAGACCCGCCCCGTCGTGCGCAGCAGCGACGATGCCTCCGCGAGCGACTTCGCCGCCACGCCGAGCCCGCCGCCGGCGATGCCCGCGCCGCTGCCGATCAGGCTGATCCAGTCGCCGCGCGCCTGTTCGTTGCCGAAGCCGATCGACTGGCCGTGATCGCTCAGGTTCTTCAGGTCGCCGATCGCGGCAGGCACGCCGACGGCCATGCCCGCGCCGACGGCCGTCCACGCGGCGCCGAGCATCAGGCCGCCGACCGGCGCCCCGATGCCGCTCGCGACCAGCACGACGCCGCCGGCCGCGGCAAGAATGCCGGCGCCCATTTCGAGGATGTGTTCGGCGTGCTGGTACCACTCCGTCTTGTGCGCGTCGATCGGCTGGTATTGCGAGAAGCCGCCGGACGCCGGACCGTTCGTCAGGCTTTTCGGCACGTACAGCTTGCCGTCGTCGGACAGTGCATTGTTGTGCTGATAGTCGTCGACGGAGTCGTACTTCCAGCCGCGATCGTCGATCAGCTTGTACTGGTCCGGATGCCCCTCTACCTGCACCTTGAACAGCGCGCTCGGCGCGGTGCCGGTCCCTTTCGACACGTAGTAGATCGGCACCAGCGACACGACCGCGTGGTCGCCGCCGACCTTGCGGATCTGATCGACGACGGTCTGGATCATCTGCGTCGCGGCCGAATTTCTCGCGTACAGCGACTGATTGTTAACCGCCGTGCCGCTCGGCAACTGCCCGTTGCCGACGATCAGTTGCTCGAGCATCGCCATCGACGGCACGTCGTTCCGATCGGTCGGCGTCACGCCCGGGTCGTCCGGCTGAATCCCGAGCCCGGCGCCGACGAAGTTCGTCATCTGATTGGAGCCGGTGGTGAACGTATAGGACTTGTCGTCGAAGTGCTTCTGGAAGTCGTCGAAATACGCCTTCAGCTGCTTGTCCGGATCGGCCTGGAACAGCTTGTAGCTGGCGTTGGCGGTGTCCTTGTTCTGCTTGTCCTGGGCATTCTTCGTGCCCTGGTCGTAACGCAGCTGGAAGTCGTTCGCGAAGCCCGAACGGAACCGGTCGTCGTTCTGCATCTTCGACAGCAGCGCCTTCGACAACGTCGGATCGACGCCCGACGACAGCGCCTGCCGCACGCCGTCGAACCCGTAGCCGGCGTCGCCGCCGCGCAACGTATAGATCATCGTCTTCGCGTTGCCGTTGGCGTCGAGCAGCCAGCTCGCGACGTCGTCCTCGCGATGTACGGGCGCGCCGCTCGCGGTCGGCTGCTGATCGGCGAGCCCGACCGCCGTGCTGAGGCCCTTGTAGAACTCGATGCCGTCGCCGTAAGGCTGCGGCCTGCCCGTGTTCGACTGCGTCCACTTGTTGCCGAAATCCTTCTCGACGGTATCGAGCACGACGCCCGCGAATTCGGGCGGCGCATTGGCGAGGATGTCCTGCATCCACTTGCCGGCCTTGTCGGCATTCATCCGGCCGTCGACACGTGCCTGCATGCTGGCCTGGTCCGTCGCTTGCGAATCGGGCTTCTGCATCAGCGGATCGATCTGCGAATGGATGAAGTTCGCGTTGAAATGCGGCTGGCCCGCCTGCGTCCACAGCGTCTGGCGTTCGTCCAGCGAGAACGACGCGTTCATGTTGGTCTTCAGCACCTGAAGCGCCGCGCCCGGATTGCTGCCCGGATTCTCCATCAGCCGCGCGACCTGCTGCTTCGTGTACTGCAGCCGCACCTCGGGCGCCGCCGCAAGCAGCGTCTGAATCTTCTGATAACCGGGGTTGTTCTTGTCCGCCTGCGCCTTCGCCATCGCATAGGCAAACACACCGCCCGCCTGGTTGATCTGCGCGTTCAGTGCGTTGGCGTCGGCGTCGCTCAGGCCGTCCGTGCCGACCTTGATACCCGTCAGCTTGACGAACGCCTCGGCGAGCGGATTCTGCTGGGCGAGGAGCTTCTCCTGCGGCGACAGCTTGGGATCGTTCGGATCGACGGTCACACCCGTGTCCTGCATCAGCGCGAACGTGACCGGGTCGGACTGCGCGAGCTGTTTCATCTGCGGCGACAGCGACGGATCGTCGGGATTGATCGTCGCGATCGTGCGCTTGAGCTGGCTCTCCTCGCCCAGCGCGTCGACGAGGCCGGTGTACCACATGCCGTCGTGATTCTGCTTCACCGACGCGACGACCTGCTTCTGCTCGTCGGCCGTCACGTAGGTCAGCGCGGTGTCGTCGCCGCCCGTCACGACCTTGTCGTACTGGCTCTGCGCCTGCGACAACGCCTGCGTGATGTCGGCCTCGTCGGCGCGGCGCAATCCGCCGGGCTCCTTCTGCCACGCCGCATAGTCGGCCTTCGCGTCGTTCAGGCGCAGCGTCGCGGCCGACGTGCTGTACTCGTGGCGCAATGCGGTGGTGAGCGCCGTGTAGGCGTCGTTGGCGTTCGTGTCGGCCGTGGTGGCCGCCTGGCGCAATTGCGCGCCGGCGTCGGGATCGGCGCGCCGGATGCCGCCCGGCAACGCGTTGTAGCGCTGCACGTCGGCGTTCGCGTCCTGATCCTTCTGCATCGCCACCGCGAACTGGAACGCCTTCACGTTGGTCGCCCGCTCGGGCACGGATTCGGCCGACACCGCCTTTTGCGCATCGTCGAGCACCGAGCCGAGTACCGGATCGTTCGGCGACGCATTGCGCAGATCCGATGCCACGCCCGCGATCGCCTTGTTCGTGTCGCCGCCGCCCTCCGCCGCGACGCGCATCTGGTTCTCGACCGCCGCCTGCACCGAGCCCCATGCGGCTTCGGCCTTCTTCACCTGGTTGTCGAGATCGGCCTGCGACGCGCCCTGGTCGTGCAGACGCTTGAGCGCCGCCATTTCGGCCTGCGCGAGCTGCAGCAGGCGCTGCGTCTCGGCCTGCGCGGCCGCGAGGGCCTGCTGTTCCGCCGTCTGGGCCGGCGGAGCGCTGCCGGCCCCGTTCGTCGGTGCCGGATCGTCGTCATTCTGCGGCTGCGGCACGTTCACCGGTCCGCCCCCGCCCACAGCCATCAACACCATATTCGTTCTCCCGCGGCATGCGTGACGTGCCGGCACAGCGGCAGGCGGGCCACGCGCAATAGTCCATTGTGCAGAACGGCCGCGCGTGAAAAAGTCGCGCATTACGTAGTCGCCGGCCGGGTTGCGGCGGCACGGGAAGGCGCCTGCTACGAACGCAATGAGCCCAATGCGGCGATTCGGCCCTTGCCGTTTCTGGCGGAAAATTTTGCTGGTCGCCGCGCGCGACGTCAGAAATACATGCCGCCTCCCACCGGAAACGCGGCAATGCACGACCTTGCGCGCTGCAACATCACGCGGACGGCTCCTGAAAATACCGACGCTCACGCTGAACCGCCTCGCAAATGCCGAATCCTTCCGCACACGCGATGGTTCCATTCCGTGCCGATTCGACTAAAACACCCTGCGTCGAACCGCCGCGATTCCACGCGATTTCGCAGAGGACCTTTCCTGTGCAGCGCCTTAATCGACGGTCGCGCGATCTCCAATAATGGCCGCTCGATCCGTCGGCCGGCGCGCCGACGCGACCCACCGGCGATCGGGCCGGAGACCAACGATAAAAAATCCTATGCATTCCTATAAAACCATCCAGCCCGCCAACGCGCGCGTTGCCACGCCGCATGCCGTCCGTCGCGGCCGTCGCACCGGCGCGCTCCCGGGGACCGTGCTCGCCGCCTGCGCGGCCGGCCTGATTCCGTGCGTCGCGCACGCGCAGAGCAACGTGACGCTGTACGGCCTGATCGATACGTCGATCACCTACGCGACCAACCAGCGTTCGCAAGGCGCCGGTTCGCCCGGCAGCGGCAGCGTCGGGCTGACGAGCGGCGCGTTGAACGCGTCGCGCTGGGGGCTGCGCGGCCGCGAGGATCTCGGCGGCGGGATGGCGGCGGTCTTCACGCTCGAGAACGGCTTTTCGGGCACGACGGGCAAGCTGTCGCAGAAAGGCGTCGACATGTTCGGCCGTCAGGCGTGGCTCGGCGTAAGCTCGCGCACGGCCGGCACGCTCACGTTCGGCCGCCAGTACGACCTGATCCTCGATTTCGTGACGCCGCTCGGCGCGTCGGGCCCCGGCTGGGGCGGCAACCTCGCGGTGCATCCGTACGACAACGACGACTCGAACCGCAACCTGCGCATCAACCACGCGGTGAAGTACACGAGCCCGACGTATCGCGGGCTGACGTTCGGCGCGATGTTCGGATTCTCGAACACGGCCGGCGCGTTCTCGAACAACGCCGTGTGGAGCGCGGGGCTCGGGTATGCGAACGGGCCGCTGAAGCTCGGCGCCGGCTACCTGAAGATCAGCCGCGACCGCAATGCACCGAATCCGGACGGCGCATTGAGCACGGTCGACGGCTCGGCGACGATCACGGGCGGCAACCAGCAGATCTGGGCCATGGCCGGCCGCTATGCGTTCGGCCCGCATTCGGTCGGCGCCGCGTGGTCGCATTCGGCCACCGACGGCGTGAGCGGCGTGCTTCAGGGCAGCGGCATCACCCCGCTGAAGGGCGAATCGCTCGTCTTCGACAACTTCTCGGTCGATGGCCGCTACTTCGTCACGCCGGCATTCAGCGTGGCCGCCGCGTACACGTATACGATGGGCCGTTTCGACACGCGCACGGGCCAGACGCGCCCGAAATGGAACCACGTGGTCACGCAGGCCGACTACGCGTTCTCGAAACGCACGGACGCGTATCTCGAAGCCGTCTATCAAAGCGTGAGCGGCGGCAACGGCAATCCCGCGTTCAACGCGACCGTCTGGACGATGACGCCTTCCGCCAACAGCAACCAGCTGGTGGTCGCGCTCGGGTTGCGGCACAAGTTTTGACGCCCCCGCGATGCGTGACACGCCCGCACCGGCATCGCACATCACGCATCGCCGCGCATGCCGCGGTTTCCGCGCAAGCAAGAATGCGTCCTGCGTCGTTCCCGTGTGAAAAATGAGAGAAACTGGTCACGCTGTGACATTTTTCCTAATCTAATTGCAGCGGCGCCGTGCTTCGGCGTTCCGGCCGAGACAATCTTTCATATGGCGCATCGCCGGCTTACGAAAGCGCATCGCGCACGGAAGCCGGCACTTTCGCGCCGTCTCGCCGGATGCGTGACGCGGCAGTTCGCGCGCACCACGCTTTCCTCGCAGTCAACCGCAGGAGACGCACGATGAGCAAAACGAACCGATTTGCGGTCATGGCAGCCTTCGCGCTGCTGGCGGGTTGTCACCACGCGACGAAAACGCCCGAGAATGCCGAGATGGCGCCGGCGCCATCGAGCGAAGCGGTCGCGACGGTGGCGGCCGACGATCTCAACAATCCGAACAGCCCGCTCGCGAAGCGCAGCGTCTACTTCGATTTCGACCAGTACTCCGTGAAGCCGGAATACCAGACGCTGCTGCAGGCGCACGCCGACTACCTGCGCAGCCACCCGTCGCGCCGCGTGCTGATCCAGGGCAACACCGACGAACGCGGGACGTCCGAATACAACCTCGCGCTCGGCCAACGCCGGTCGCAAGCGGTGATGGGCGCGCTGGAAACGCTGGGCGTGCAGGCCTCGCAACTCGAAGCGGTCAGCCTCGGCAAGGAAAAGCCCGTCGCGCTCGGTCACGACGAGGATTCGTGGGCGCAGAACCGCCGCGCCGATCTCGTCTATCGTTGACCGGAGGCCGCCGCGACGGCGGCATTCCGGCTACGCATCCCGTGATGTAGCGAATTTGCGGGGGCGCGCCGCGCCCCGGCGGCGTGCGCGTGCGAACGCGTGCGCCGCTCCGTTTCGCCCTGTGCCGAACGCAAAAAGCATGGAATAAACCGCCCGCCGGAAACGTTTCGTCATCGCGCGGTCGCCGGTTCACGCGAACCGCCCTGCCGCGCGGCCTTCTCGGCGAAAGGAGAGTGAAATGAGTTCCGCAAGATTGGCCGCGGTGCTGCTCGCGGCGCTGATGCTGGTGCTGTCGGCCGGATGTACGTCGTCGGGTGGCGGCATGTCGCAAGGCCCCGGCATGAGCCGGTATGGCGGCGCGGGCGGCAGCGGAGGTGGCGGTGGCGGCGGAGGGGGCGGCGGCTACTGAAGCGCCGCCGGAAAGGCTCGAGCGGGGCGTCACGCACGCGCGCAGCCGGAAGCCGGCCGCCTCGCGCGCGACGCCCCGCTTCGTCGCACGACTTACCGACGCATGGCCTTCACGTCGGCCGGCGTGACGCTCGCGGGCTGGCCGCCCCACGTCGCGCGCAGGTAATTCGCGAGCTGAGCGAGTTCGTCGTCGCTCAGCGTGTGCGCGAAACCCGGCATCGGCTGGAGGTTCTCGAAGCCGGCGAACTTCTGCTCGTCGATGCCGTCGAGCATCGCGACCAGCAGGTTGCGCGCATCGCCCTGACGCAGCGTCGAATTGCCGTTCATCGGCACCGCCACGTGCGGCTTGCCTTCGCCGTCGAAACCGTGACAGCCCGCGCACACCGCGAGATACACCGAGCGGCCGGCCGCGAGCTGCGCGGCATAGGCCGACACCGGCTTCACCGGCTGCGGCGCCGGCGGCGTATCGCCGAGCAGGTACACGGACAGCGCGCGCAGATCGTCCTTCGTCATGTACTGCGTGCTCAGATGCACGACCGGATACATTTCGCCGAACGCCGAGCCTTGCGGCGCGATGCCGACGCCGAAGAACGTCTGCAGGTCGGTGCCCGTCCAGCCGCGCGAGGCAAGGCCGGCCGGCGTGATGTCCGGCGCGGCCACGCGGCCGAGCGCGGCGCCCGCGAACGGCTTCGCGCCGTCGAGCTGCCCCGTGAACGCACGCGGCGTGTGGCATTCCGCGCAGTGGCCGAGCGCGCCCGCCAGATAGCGGCCGCGCTGCCAGTCGGCGGACCGGCCGGTCGATGCGTCGGGCAGGCTGTCCTTCAGGAACGCCATGTCCCAGAACACCATGCCGAAGCGCAGGTTGTACGGGAACTTGAGTTCGTGCGCGCGGTTTTCCTGCGCAACCGGCTTCACCGTCTTCAGGTAAGCGTACATCGCGTCGGTATCGGCGCGCGTGAGCTGCCGGTACGACGTGTACGGCATCGACGGATACAGACGCTTGCCCGGCGCCTTGCCGTCGTGCAGCGCGGCGTAGAAGTCGTCCGCGCTCCAGCCGCCGATCCCGTGATCCTTGTCGGGCGTGATGTTCGAACCGTAGAACGTGCCGAACGGCGATTCGAGCGGCGCACCGCCGGCGAACGGCGCGCCGTCCTTCGCGGTGTGGCACGCCGCGCAGTCCGCGGCCTTCACGAGATAGCGGCCGCGCGCGATCTGGTCGGCGCCGGGTGCGCCGGAAGCCGCGTTCGAAGCCGGCACGTCATGGCCGCCGCAGGCGGCGAGCAGCAGCGCGCAGGCGGCCGCGAGTGCGGGCAGGCCCGCGGCCCGCGCGGCACGATGGGCGAATGTGCGTTTCATGCGGCGTCCTTCACGAGTCCCGGCGTCGTCAAAATCACGTCTTTCACGGCTTCGTAGTAGCGGACGTAACCGGTGCAGCGGCAGATGTGCGCGTTCAGCGCGTCGGTGATCGTGCGCTCGACGTCGACCTTCGCGACCGGCTCGCGCTTCAGGCGTTCGATCAGCACCGTCGCCGCGTTGACGAAGCCCGGCGTGCAGTAGCCGCACTGGAAGCTGAAGTGCTCGAGGAACTTCTGCTGGATCGGCGACAGCTCGACCACTTCGCCGGCTTCGTTGCGCTTCGCGTGGCCTTCGATCGTGCGGATCGAACGGCCGTGGAAGAAGTGCGCGCCGGTGATGCAGGTGCGCATTTCCTCGCTCGTGCCGTCCGGCTTGTCGACGATCACGACGCACGCGTGGCAGATGCCCTGCCCGCAGCCGAGCCGCGAACCGGTGAGGCCCGCATACTCGTGCAGGAACTCGATCATCATCAGCCCTTCGGGCACCTGCATCGGGCCGACGGACTTGCCGTTGATGTTCACCGACAGCGGTTTCTGCTGAAAGCGGACGAGCGGACGCTCGACGGCGGCCGGTGCGGCAGCGGGTGCCGATGCCGGGGCGGCCGATGCCGCATTCGGCGCGGATGCGCCGGTCGCGGCCGCGCTGGCGCTCGCGGCCGACGCGGTGGTTTGGGCGGTCGTCATGCGAGCACCTCCTGAATCTTTTGCGGGGTCACCGGCAAGTCGGTGAAACGATGGCCGATCGCGTGCGCGATGCCGTTCACGATCGCGCCGACGACGGGAATCATCACCACCTCGGCGACACCCTTCGGCGGATCGGTCTCGGACAGCGGCGGCAGGATGTCGCCCGTCTGCGACCATACGGCGACGTCGGTCGCGCGCGGCAGCTGGTAGCGGTTGAAGTTCCACGTGCCGTTGCCGGGGCCGTCTTCGTAAAGCGGCAGGTATTCGTGCAGCGCATGGCCGATGCCCATCGCGAGGCCGCCCTGCAACTGGCCCGACACGAGTTGCGGCGAGATCTGGTTGCCGCACTCCATGATCGAGTGATGCGTGAGCAGCTCGACCTTGCCGGTCGCTTCGTGCACGGCCAGCTCGACGAGCGTGCCGACCGCCGTGTAGTACGTGACGGCCGCGTTGTTGCGGCTCGTCGGCGGGATGAACACGCGCTTGCGGTCCAGCACGCGATAGCCGTTCGCGGTCGGCGCCAGCGTGCCGTGCATCGCGGTCGCGCCGGCCGGCGCGGCGGTGCCCGGCATCGGGCCGTCGTCGCCGGTCTTCGGCGCGCCGACCCGCAGCGACAACCCGTCGATCGGCAGACGATCGACCGCGCCGCCCACGTCGAACTCCGCGTCGGTCCATTGCCAGCGGTTGAACACGTGCACGACGGCGCCGGTCGGCAGGCCGAGCGCATGCGCCTGCTTCGCGAGCTGCTCGAACGTCAACGGCTCCAGGCCGTCGGCGGTCAGCTTGCCGTCGACCCAGCGCGCGTCCTCGATGCGGATCGTGTACGGCGCGGCCTGGCCGCCGCCGAGACCGCGCGTCCAGATCGACATCGCGGCCGGCCACAGCCCGTAGCGGAACACCGCGCGCGCGGCTTCGCGCGTGCTGTGCGTGAAGTAGTACGCGGAGTTCGTCGCGCTCGACGGCGACGCATAGCCCGGCGACCAGCGCGGATTCGCGCTCAGCCGGTCCTGGTCGGCCTGCGACATCAGGTACGGATCGCCGCTCGTCTCGACCGGCAGATCGGGCCATTCGGTCACGGCAACACGCACCTCGGTCGCCGGGCGGCCGAGCCACTTCGCGACCGCGACGGCCTGCGACGTCGACATCCCCGTGCCGATCTCGGCCGCCGTGTGATGCAGCGACACCTTGCCGTTCTCGTCGAATTCGACCTTCGCGAACGATGCCTCGGCACCCGTGCCGAAATCCTTCTGCACGCACGCGAAGCCGACGCCGTAGCGCTTGCCCGGGTTCGCCGCCTCGAATTCGGCCTTGCGCGCCGCACGGCGCGTCCACAGCGGATGCTGCCTCGCGCGCTCCAGCACTTCGTCGACGCGCAGCGCGCCGGCGGGAATCGCGCCCTGCGTGTTCTTCATCCCCGAACGCAGCGCGTTGCGCAGGCGGAACTCGATCGGATCGAGGTTCAGTTGCGCGGCGATCTCGTCGACCGCCATCTCGGTCGCGGCCATGCTCTGCAGCGTGCCGTAGCCGCGCGCGGAGCCGGCGTCGATCGCGCGCGACGCGATCGCGACCGCAGCCAGGTCGCTCTTCGGGAAGTAGTAGATCGATTGCGCGGCCGTCGCGCCGACCATCGCCACCGACGGCGAGAAGTTCGAGCGCCCGCCGCCGTTCGCCTCGAAGTCGCCCTTGAACGACTGCATGAGGCCCGTGTTGCGATCGACCGCGATCCGGTAATGCATCTTGAACGCGTGGCGCTTCAGCGACGTCTGGAACTGCTCGTAGCGGTCGTTCGCGAACCGCACCGGGCGGCCGTCCGCGTACAGCGCGCAGACGAGGCCGTAGAACGGCACGTTGCAGTGATCCTTCGAGCCGTAGCCGACCGTGTAGCACGGATGCACGAACAGCTTCTTCACCGGGAAGCGGCATTTCGCGACCATCGCGGCCGCGTTCTCCGCCACTTCGAGCGGCGACTGCGTCGGCACGACGAGGTGCATCGACTGCGTCGCGGCGTCGTACCAGCAGTTCGCGTTGTCGGGTTCGAGCGCGGCGGTATCGACCGACTGCGTGCTGTACTCGCGATCGAACACGAGCCAGTCGGCCGACGGACGATCGAGCTCGGCGGCGATCTGGCCGGCCAGGAACATCCCCTGCTCGTCGAGCCTGCCGTGCTCCTTGCCGTCCGGCCAGACCGGCAGGTGCTTGCGCATCATGCTCGGGAAGATCGGCGCACCCTTCAGGCTCGAATAGACATCGTCGTCGTAAGCCGTCTTGCCGCCCACCCGCACGTAGCGGAACGTGCCCCACGGATCGCGCTCGAGCGGGCCCGTGATCGCGCCGTAGCGGATCACGTCGTCGCGGAACTTGAGCGCGTTCTTCGCGAAGCGGAAGCGCGCGAAGTCGTGATAGATGAGGATCGCGACCGCATGGCCGAGATACGCGGGGGTCTTGCCGGCGGGCAACAGCATGTCGTCGCCGTAGAACGTCGGGAACGCGACGCCGTCGCGTGCGAGATCGTCGGCCGTGACCACGCGGTCCGGCTTCAGTTCGTCGCCGAGCAGCGACAGGTCGAAGCCTTCGTAGATGCGGTCGGCCTGCGTGGCGCGGAGGATCAGCGCGTGCGACTGCTGCTGCGGCCAGTGCGGCATGTCGGCTGCGCGCACGTCACGGGCGAACACTTTCGAGCCCGTGACCTTCGCGATGCCGTCGATGCGGAATTGGGGGATGCCGGTGACGCTATCCCATTTGACGGGGGTGAGGAGTTTTTCTTCGAAGAGCGCCGCGAACGCGCGGCTGCCGATGGGCGCGACGTAGACCGCGACGCCCGCCAGCACGCTGGCTTTCAGAAAACCCCGCCGTGACAGGCCGTGGTTTTTCATGTGGGGGGAACCTCCTGATGCGGCTCGGACGGCGATCGGATGTCGCGGCGTTCGGAGCGGCGCGCATTCTGGCATTGTTTTCGATATATCGCCTATAGTATTTCCCGCATGAATTACTTATTGAATTTCTTATAACGAGATTCAGACGGGCTGCGGCGTCCGGTCGCGGGCGACATACGGGCGCGATTGGGCGGTGTCACGGCGGGCGCATTGATCGCCGCGCGCCGATCGCCACCATGGGCGAGCCATGTGCCGCGTGCTGAAACCGGTCCGCGAGCGGCCGCCCGAGATCGTCCCGCGGGCAACGACGCGTGCCCCGCGTCGGCGAATGCGCAAGGCCCGCGCGGCGTGGTCGACGACGACTCACCGCCGCCCCCGCACGACACGCGCGGCCGACGTTTCATGGTAATGTCGTGCGCATCCGGCTCGCCGGTCACTCCGCCACGTGCCGTGCGGGGCGGCCGGCAATGCGCCGCATCGTGTCGAGGTCAAAATAGCCATGGCAGTCAAGGCAAGCCTCCTGAATGCCGTTCTCGCCACTCCCCCCTGCGGCAATCACCGCGTGACGGCCGCGCTGCGCCCGTCGATGCTCGTCACGCTGTTCGAGGACGTGCGCCCGATGGCGCTGTCCGGCCTCGCCAGCGCGTTCGTCGCGGCGATCGCGCTGATCCGGCTGCAACAACTCTGGTGTTTCGTGTGGCTCGTCGTCGACGTCGGCCTGCTCGCCGCGCGGCTCGCGATCGCGCGCGCGTATGCCGTGCGCCGTGCCGCCGGCGACGATCGCGCCGAATACTGGGCGCTGCGCTATGCGCCCGTGTCGCTCGCCGCGTGCTTCGTGCTCGGCCTCGGCGTGATGGGCTGCGTGGAGGCGCCCGACGCCGAGCTCGGCACGCTGTCGGTGATGGTCGCGGGCGGCGTGTTCGGCGGGATCGCGTCGCGCAATTCGGCGCTGCCCCGGCTCGCGATGACCCAGGTCACGCTCGGCGTCCTGCCGATCGGCCTCGGCGCGGTGCTGGTCGACCGACCCGGCGCCTGGCTGCTGCTGCCGCCGCTCGCGATCTATCTCGCGGCCATGCGCACGGTCGTCCAGCGTCATTACCGCGTGCTGGTCGCGCTGATCGCCGCGCGCCAGCGCAACGCCGAGCTCGTCGCGCGCTTCGACGCCGCCCTCACCTACATGCCGCACGGCCTGTGCATGATCGACGGCGAGAGCCGCGTGATCGTCGCGAACCGCCGCACCGCGCAATTGTTCGGCTCGCCGCGCGAGATCATGCTCGACACGCCGCTGCCCGACGTCGTCGCGGCGCTCGGCGCGAACGCGGTGACCGATTCCGACGGCGCAGGTCTTGCCGCGCAATGCGACGTCTGGCTGAACCATGACGAACCGGTGCCGCTCGACATCACCCTCGCCGACGGCCGACAGCTGGAACTGACGCGCCATCGCGTGCCGGACGGCAACGCGGTGATCATCGTCGAGGACGTCACCACGCGCCGCCGCAGCGAGCAGCACATCCGGCACCTCGCGCGGCACGACGCGCTGACGGGTTTGCCGAACCGCCACGAACTGCATGCGCAACTCAAGCGGATGCTCGCGCACCGGCCGCGCCTGCCGAATTCCACGCTCGCCGTCATGTATCTCGACCTCGACGGCTTCAAGGCAATCAACGACCGGTTCGGCCACCAGGCCGGCGATGAAGTGCTCATGCAGGTCGCCGAGCGGCTCGGCAAGACGCTGCCGCCCGGCGAGCTGGCGGCGCGGATCGGCGGCGACGAGTTCGTCGTCGCGCTCGACGCCACCACGATGCACGCCTGCTCGCTCCTCGCCGCGCGGATCATCCGGCAGATCTCGGCGCCGTACACGTTGTCGATCGGCGAGACCGTCAGCTTCGGGATCAGCATCGGCATCGCGCTCGACGACGGGCACGGCTCCCCCGACGAACTGATCCGCCAGGCCGACAGCGCGCTGTACGACGCGAAGTCGGCCGGCAAGGGAATCTACCGCTTCTATTCGGCCGGAAGCAGCCGCGTGACGCCCGCGACCACGAGCTGAGCGCGCGCCGTTCGCGTTGACGCCGGCGGCCTCCGCGCGTCCCTTCGCTTCCCGCGATTCATTCCCGAAACGCTTCGCGTGACTCCGCGCATACGCGCAGGTGTTCCGCCGCGCGCGCCCGTGTCACGTGACGTGTTCCGTAACATCGGCCCGCGCCGCGCGTCACGTTGGCCGCAGAAGCCCGCACGATCGGGGCGGCGCGCGGTATTTCATGGCTGGCACCCTTATTGCTCCTTGACTGGGAAACAGGATGTCAGGGAGCCCAAACATGAATACCGTCGAAGTCCTCAGCCATGCGGAAGCGAGCGATCAACTGGACGTGATCGACGGCGCCTCGCTGATCCGACGGCTCGTTTCCGAGCACCGCGCGCCCGCCGCGCGTGAAGCCGCGTGCGTCGACAATCCGCCGCTGACGCTGTACGGCGCATATCGCCAGGGCGTCACCGATCACGCGGCGCGACGCGCGAATCCGTATCGCGCCGGCAGCCGTTTCTGGGCGCTGTGGGAAGAAGGCCGTATCGAAGCTGAAACCTCCGGTCGCTGACGCGATCGCGCGCGCCGGCCCCGTCGCGACAAGGGGCCGACGCGCCGCACGGCATGCGCGTGCCGGCATGCGTTTCAGCGCTGCAACGTCGCGTGCGGCTGCTCGCGTTGCGGATGTCGCGGGTTCGCACGCGGGCCGGTTGACGGCGTCCGGCATTGCCCGCACCGCGCACGCCGCGCGGCGGTCGTTTCCCGATAAGATGGCAGATTCCGTTCATCGAACGATGCCGCCATGACCGCCTCCTCCTCCCACCGAAATCCCATCCGCTGCGAAATCGATCTCGATGCGCAAGGCAAGCATGCGGGCTATCTGCGCCTGCCGCATTCCGTACATCGCTCCGCATACGGCTGGCTGCCGATCCCGATCGCGTCGATCCGCAACGGCGACGGCCCGGTCGCGCTCGTGATGGCCGGCAATCACGGCGACGAATACGAAGGCCAGATCATCGTGTCGCAGCTGATGCGCGAGATCGATCCGGAGATGGTCAGCGGGCAGTTGATCCTGCTGCCGATGGCGAACTTCCCCGCGGCCGACGCCGGCTTGCGCGTGTCGCCGCTCGACGAGGGCAACCTGAATCGCAGCTTCCCCGGCGACCCGGCCGGCACGCCGACGCAGATGATCGCGCATTACATCGAGCATGCGCTGCTGTCGCGCGCGCAGTATCTGGTCGACCTGCATTCGGGCGGCAGCTCGCTGCTGTACCAGGGCGGCAACATGCTCGCGATCGACCCGCTCGACGACGACGAGGCCGCGAAGCTCAACGGCCTGCTGGTCGCGTTCGGGCTGCCGAACGCGCTGCTGCACGCGCCGAACCCGGTGCACTCGGCATCGGCCGCGCGCCGGCAGGGCGCGATCTCGATCGTGACCGAACTCGGCGGCGCGGGGATGGCCGATCCGTCGCTGATCCGGCTCGGCCGCCACGGGCTGCTGCACTACCTCGGCCATATCGGCCTGCTGCACGGCGCGCTTGTGCCCGACGCGCCGCCGACCGTCACGCGCTTCCTGCGTGTCGACGGCGATCGTCACTTCGTCTACGCGTACGAGCGCGGGCTGTACGAACCGCTCGTCGAACTCGGCGACCAGGTGAAGGCCGGCCAGCCGGCCGCGTGGGTGCACTTCCCCGATACGCCGCTGCGCGAACCGGTGCTGCACCGCTTCAACGGCGACGGCGAAGTGGTGTGCAAGCGCGTGCCCGCGCAGGTGCGGCGCGGCGATTGCCTGTTTCAGTTGGCGGAGGCGTCGACGCCGCCGCGCGTTGGCCGATAGGCCGAGTTACCGACCCGTATCCTTTCCGTGCAGTCTGCCAAGGATGGCGGACCGCATGCGTTCGCCATTAACCAACTTGACAAATTAACTCTTTTGGTTAAGATCGCGGATGGAAATGAACGCGCCTCATTGCAAGCTGATCTGAAACTGACCGTGATCGACGACGTGCTGATCGTGTCGTTCAAGGAGCGATGAAAATGAAGTGTCCTGCGTGCGGTGGCGCGAAACTGGTCCGCGATACACGAGACATCCCTTACACATACAAGGGTCGCTCGACCGTCGTTCGCGATATAACCGGCGACTTCTGTCCGGCCTGCGGCGAATCGGTGCTGGATATCGACGAGGCAACCCGGCTCGGTGAAGCGATCGGCGAGTTCAACAAGCAAGTAAATTCGACCATCGTCGACCCGAAGTTCATCGCGAAGGTGCGCAAGAAGCTGATGCTGGATCAACGCGAGGCGGCCGAGATATTCGGTGGCGGCGTCAATGCTTTCTCGCGCTACGAAACCGGCAAGACGAACCCGCCGCTTGCCCTCGTGAAGTTGCTCAAGATTCTGGATCGTCATCCGGATCTGCTCGCGGAAGTTCGTGCAGCCTAGCCATACGCCCCTCCGGCATTGCGCATGCGACGAACCTTCGACGCGTGCGCCCCCCCACCCCACTCCCCCTGCAAGCCTTCTGACGTTCCCCGCGAAATCCTTATCGAAATTGCTTCGTTCGTCTTTGCCGGCCGCGCCGCTAACGTGTTCGAAACGGCGGCGGCACGCCGGATGCAACGCAGGAAGCACCGCGGCCGCCGTCATCACGACAACCGCGTCGCGATAACGGAGCAGACCGGACGGGCCGTGTGGCAGGCCCCCGCCAGGAACGTCCGCATCGCGCGCCCTTCGCGATGCCCATGGCCACGAACGACCGCCTCATCGACACGACACCGCTCGACGTCCGCGCCCAGCCGCTGGTCGACGCGCTGATCGACGAATACGCGACGCGCTACGACGCGTATCGCCCCGACAGCCGCGCGTCCGCACGCGACGAACTCGCGCGCTACCCGGCCGAGCTGTTCGCGCCGCCCGAAGGCGCGTTCGTGCTGCTGCTGCGCGACGGCGAAACGATCGGCGGCGGCGCATTCAAGCGCTACGACGCGCAGACCGCCGAACTCAAACGCATCTGGACCCGCGCGGACCTGCGCCGCCAGGGGCTCGCGCGCCTGATCGTCGATGCGCTCGAACTGCGCGCCGCGCAGCAGGGCTATCGACGCGTGTACCTGACCACCGGCTTTCGCCAGCCCGAAGCGTGGGCGCTGTACGACCGCACCGGCTATACGCGGCTGTTCGATTCGTCGATCGATCCGGAAGCGTATTTCCACCTGCGCTTCGGCAAGGATCTCGCCGATCCGTCGCGCACGTCGACGCTCGCCGACCTGTGGGCGCCGCTTCCCGAAGCCGTGCTGCCGCGCTGAACGCCCCGCGCCACCCGATTCCGCTCTTCCGTTCCCCAAGACACGAAACGACAGGACCCATCCATGCAACGAGCCGTACCCTTCACGCCGCGTGCGCTCCGCACGCTGGCCGCCGCGCTGATCGGCGTGACCGCGATCGCCGCGGCCGCCGCGACCTTCGACCTCAGCCCCGAGCAACGTGGCCGCCCGCGCGGTGCGGCCGATGCGGCCGTCGAGCGCGCGGTGCCCGCGTCGTTCAGGTTCGCCGAAGCCGGCACGCTGACGATCGGCGTCGCGCCGAGCCTGCCGCCGATCAGCTCGTATGCGACCGACGCGCGCACGGTGATCGGCTTCGACGCGGACGTCGGCCAGCTCGTGTCCGACAGCCTCGGCCGGAAGCTGAAGATCGTCCCGCTCGCATGGGCCGACTGGCCGCTCGCGCTCGAATCGGGGAAAGTCGACGCGGTGATCTCGAACGTCACCGTCACCGAGGAGCGCAAGCAGAAGTTCGATTTCTCGACCTACCGCAAGGACCAGGTCGGCTTCTACGTGCGCAACGACAGCAAGATCCAGTCGATCCGCGAGCCGAAGGACGTCGCGGGGCTGCGCATCGTCACCGATGCCGGCACCAACCAGGAAAAGATCCTGCTCGCGTGGGATCGCGAGAACGTCGCGCACGGCCTGAAGCCCGTGCAGGTCCAGTACTACGACGACCAGGCGATGCGCATCGTCGCCGTGCAGTCGGGCCGCGCCGATGCCGTGTTCAGCGTGAACTCGGTGCTCGCCTACCAGAGCGCGCAGCAGGGCAAGACGCGCCTCGTCGGCGCGATCAGCGGCGGCTGGCCGCGCACGGCCGACATCGCGATCGCGACGCGCCGCGGCAGCGGGCTCGCCGAGCCGCTGACGGTCGCGCTGAACGGACTGATCCGGAACGGCCGCTATCAGCAGATCCTCGACCGCTGGAACCTCGCCTCCGAAGCGATCGACCAGTCGCGCACGAATCCGCCGGGCTTGCCGAAGAGCTGAGCGCCGCCCGTCCACGCCCTCGCAGGAACGCCGACACCATGTCTTATTCGCTTTCATTGCTGGACAAAAGCCCGATCGCCGACGGCGCGACCGCCGCCGACGCGCTGCGTTTCACGACGACCCTCGCGCGCCGCGCGGAACAGCTCGGCTACGAGCGCTTCTGGGTCGCCGAGCATCACGGCGCGCCGGGCTTCGCGAGCTCCGCGCCCGAGATCGTCGTCGCGCACCTGCTCGCGCACACGTCGCGCATTCGCGTCGGTTCGGGCGGCGTGATGCTGCAGCACTACAGCCCGTTCAAGGTCGCCGAGTCGTTCAAGCTGCTCGCCGCGCTCGGGCCGGGCCGCGTCGATCTCGGCATCGGCAAGGCGCCCGGCGGATTGCCGCTGACCACGCGCGCGCTGCAGTGGTTTCACGACAAGGCGAAGAAGCCCGACTTCGCGGGCCAGCTCGCGGAACTCGACGCGTTCCTCGGCTGGGGCGTCGCCGAGGATCATCCGCTCGCCGGCGCGGTCGCGATGCCGGTACCGCCGCACGCGCCCGAACGCATCCTGCTCGGCGGCTCGCCCGACAGCGGCGCGCTCGCCGCCCGCCACGGCTGGCGCTTCTGCTACGCGGGACACTTCAACGGCGACGACGCGAACCTCGAACGCTCGCTGGCCGCGTACCGCGACGCGGGCGGCACACGCCCGATCGTCGCGCTGTACGCCGTCGCCGCGCCGACCCGCGACGAAGCCGAGCAACTGATCGGGCCGCTGAAGATCTTCAAGCTGCAATTCGCCGGCGGCCAGAGCTTCAATCTGGCGAGCGCGCAGGCCGCCGCCGAATTCGCGCGGCAGAGCGGCGCGTCCGACTACCGGATCGACGAGCTGCGCCCGACCGTGCTGGCCGATACGCCCGAACGCGTGCACCGCGCGCTCGACGCGCTGAGCCGGCGGCTCGACGTCGATGCATTCGTGATCGACTCGCCGGTGACCGACTACGCGGCGCGGCTCGCGTCGGCCGAATGGCTCGGCGGCGCGCAGTCGATCACGCCCGTGCAGGCGGCCCTCGCCGCCGAACGTTTTCCTTCCCCCGACCAGAACGCGTGACGCTCCCATGACGACCCGACGATCGATTCCCTTCGGCCTGATGCTGCAAGGCGCAGGCAGCCACATGAACGCGTGGCGGCATCCGAGCAACCCGCCGGACGCGAGCATCAACCTCGACTTCGCGATCGGCATCGCGCGCAAGGCGGAAGCCGCCGGCATCGCGTTCGCGTTCGTCGCGGACGGCCTCTACATCAACGAGAAGTCGATCCCGCACTTCCTGAACCGCTTCGAGCCGCTCACCGTGCTGTCGGCGCTCGCGGTCGCGACGAAGAAGATCGGCCTCGCGGGCACGATCTCGACGTCGTACAGCGAGCCGTTCACGGTCGCGCGCCAGCTCGCGTCGCTCGACGCGATCAGCGGCGGGCGCGCGGGCTGGAACGTCGTCACGACGCCGCTCGAAGGCACCGCGAAGAATTTCGGCAAGGCGCATCCCGATCACGAACTGCGCTACGAAATCGCCGACGAATACCTCGACGTCGTGCAGGGGCTGTGGGACAGCTGGGACGACGACGCGTTCGTGCGCGATCGCGCGAGCGGGCGCTTCTTCGATCGCGACAAGCTCCATACGCTCGATCATCACGGCCGCTTCTTCCAGGTCGCCGGCCCGCTGAACATCCAGCGCTCGCCGCAGGGGCAGCCGGTGATCTTCCAGGCCGGCTCGTCCGACACCGGCATCGGGCTCGCGGGCAAGTACGCGGACGCCGTATTCACGCATTCGCCGTCGCTCGACGAAACGGCCGCGTTCACGCGGCGCGTGAAGCAAAGCGCAGTCGAGCACGGGCGGCAGCCGGGCGACGTGAAGATCTTCCCCGGCGTCGGGCCGATCGTCGGCCGCACGGCCGCCGAGGCCGAAGACAAGTACCAGGCGATCCGCGACCTGCTGACGATCGACGAGGCGCTCGCGTATCTCGGCCGCTATTTCGATCACCACGATTTCACACAGTACGCGCTCGACGCACCGTTCCCCGAACTCGGCGATATCGGCCGCAACAGCTTCCGCTCGACCACCGACCGGATCAAGGCCGACGCGAAGCGCAAGCACCTCACGCTGCGCGAGACGGCACTCGCCGTCGCGACGCCGCGCCCGAACTTCATCGGTACGGCCGAGCACGTCGCCGACGAGCTGATCCGCTGGCACGACGCCGGAGCCGGCGACGGCTTCATCCTCGGCTTCCCGGTGCAGGCCCAGGGCGTCGACGACTTCGTCGAACTCGTGATTCCGGTGCTCGAGGCGCGCGGCCGATACCGCCGCGACCTGCCGGGCAGCACGCTGCGCGACCACCTCGGCCTGCCGCGCAAGGCGAGCCGCCACGCGGCGCCCGGCGCGGTGCGCAAACAGGGCGACGCGGCCGAAGCGCACGCCTGACGCCTGCGCGCCGCCTCGCGCGGCGCATCCGGCCAACCCGATCGAGGACCCTCACCGACATGAGCGACACGACCCATCTCGGCGGCACACTGCCGCCGCTCACTTCCGCCCCCGCCCGCGACGCCGGCACGCGCCCGCGCATCGTGCCGGCCCGGCACCGGTCGCGCACGGTCGGCACCGTGCTCGCGCTCGTGCTGATCGCGCTCGCGCTGCATTCGATTCTCGGCAACCCGCAATGGGGCTGGCCGGTGTTCGCCGAATGGTTCCTGTCGCCGCCGGTGCTGTCCGGGCTCGCGCGCACGCTGGTGCTGACGCTGCTCGGCGCGGTGTTCGGCTTCGCGCTCGGCGCGCTCGTCGCGCTGGCCCGGCTGTCGCGCTCGCGCCTGCTCGCCGCGAGCGCGTGGACGTTCGTCTGGTTGTTCCGCTCGATTCCGCTGATCGTGCTGCTGCTGATCCTGAACAATCTCGGCTACCTGTACGAACACGTGCGGCTCGGCGTGCCGTTCACCGACATCGTGTGGTTCGACACGCCGACCACCGACCTGATCAGCCCGTTCCTCGCGGCCGTGCTCGGCCTCACGCTGAACCACGCGGCGTTTTCCGCGGAAGTGATTCGCGGCGGCATTCTCGCGGTCGACCAGGGGCAGCTCGAAGCGGCCGCCGCGCTCGGCCTGCCGCGCGGCCGCCAGACCACGCGCATCGTGTTGCCGCAGGCGATGCGCGCGATCCTGCCGACCGCGTTCAACGACCTGATCACGCTCGCGAAAGGCACATCGATGGTCTACGTGCTCGCGATGCCCGAACTGTTCTACACGGTGCAGGTGATCTATCGCCGCAATCTGGAAGTGATTCCGCTGCTGATGGTCGCGACCGTCTGGTACCTGATCATCCTGACCGTGCTGTCCGCGATCCAGGTGCAGGTCGAGCGCCACTATGCGCGCGGTGCGCTGCGCAATCCGCCGCCGTCGGCGCTGACGTTCGTGCTGGCGCGCATCGGTGCGCTGCGGCGGCGTGCGGCAACGCACAGCGCAACGGCCGATGCGACGTTTCAGGGCAACGCTGACGCGCCAGTGCCGCGCACCGGCGGCGAGGTCGCCGTGCACAACGTGTCGAAGCAGTTCGGCATGCAGCGCGTGCTCGACAACGTGTCGTTCGTCGCGCCGCGCGGCAGCGTGACGGTGATCGTCGGGCCGTCCGGCTCGGGCAAGTCGACGCTGCTGCGCACGATCAACCATCTCGAACGCGTCGACGACGGCTTCATCGACATCGACGGCGAGCTGATCGGCTATCGGCGCGACGGCGACGTGCTGCACGAGCTGAAGGAGCGCGACGTGCTGAAGCGGCGCACGGCGGTCGGAATGGTGTTCCAGAACTTCAACCTGTTTCCGCACCTGACGGTGCTCGAGAACCTGATCGAGGCGCCGGTCGCCGTCGGCGGCGTCACGCGCGAGGCCGCCGAGCGCACCGCGCGCACGCTGCTCGCGCGCGTCGGCCTCGCGGACAAGGCCGATGCCTACCCGCGCCAGCTGTCCGGCGGCCAGCAGCAGCGCGTCGCGATTGCGCGGGCGCTCGCGTTGCGCCCGAAGGTGCTGCTGTTCGACGAACCGACGTCGGCGCTCGATCCCGAACTGGTCAACGAAGTGCTCGACGTGATCAAGGAGCTGGCGCGCTCGGGCACCACGCTCGTGATCGTCACGCACGAGATCGGCTTCGCGCGCGAAGTCGCGGACAACGTGCTGTTCATGGAGCGCGGCCGCATCGTCGAGTCGGGCCCGCCCGCCGTCGTGCTCGACGCGCCGGCCCATCCGCGCACGCGCGCGTTCCTGTCGCGGGTGCTCTGATGCACGCCGCTCACGACCTCCGAGGCAACCGACGATGATCGACCGACGCCAGTTCATGAGCGCCGCGCTCGCGGCCGCCGCCGGCCTCCGGTGGCACGCGGCCGACGCGGCCGCGACCGCCGATCTCGATCCGCGTCAGGCCGGCCGGATCCGTGCGTCGCGCGACGATGCGGCGATTCGCGCGGCAGGCAACTATCGCTGGGTACGCGACGGCGCGTTCACGGTTGCGATTTCGCCGCACGCACCGCCGGTGTCGACCTATGCGACCGACGCGCGCACGGTCGTGGGCGCCGATCCCGACTATGCGCAGCTCGTCGCGGACGCGCTCGGCCGCACGCTGGTGCTGGTGCCGATCGCGTGGGCCGACTGGCCGCTCGGGCTCACGTCGGGCAAGTACGACGCCGTGATCTCGAACGTCGGCGTGACCGAGAAGCGCAAGGAGAAATACGATTTCACGACCTATCGGCTCGGGCTGCACGGCTTCTACGTGCGCACCGCGAGCCCGATCGCAAAGATTGCCGAGCCGAAGGACGTCGCGGGCCTGCGCGTCATCACGGGTGCGGGCACGAGCCAGGAGCGCATCCTGCTCGAATGGAGCCGACGCAACGTCGCGCAAGGGCTGAAGGCGACCGAACTGCTCTATTTCGACGACGATGCGGCAGCCCGCGTCGCGTTGCTGTCGGGCCGCGCCGACGCCGAGCTGAACCCGAACGCGTCGCTGGCTTACGAGGCCGCGCGCGACGGCAGGATTCGTCGGGTCGGCGTCGTCAACGCGGGCTGGCCGGCGAATGCGGATGTCGCGATCGCGACGCGTCGCGGCAGCGGGCTCGCGCCGGCGCTGACGCTCGCGACGAACGCGCTGATCGGCAACGGCCGCTACGGGCAGGCGCTGGCGCGCTGGGGGTTGCAAAGCGAGGCGGTCGCGCGCGCGGAGACGAATCCGCCGGGGTTGCCGTCGTTTTGACGGTGCGGCGTCATGGCGGGCACGCCATGCGGTGCCGAACCTGTCACGGACAACGTTGCGCCCGGCCAGTTTCACGTCCGTCGTCGCCACCTGATTGCCGTTCACATGCAATTGATCACCGGGATGCATTCTCAGATGCCCCGGCAGAAAGCAGAAGCTGATCGACCAGTTCGAGCTTCAACGGCTTGTCTGCGTCGAGCTTCTTCTTCTCGATCACGACCTTCCAGTCATCGCCGCTTCCAGGGTTGCGGTAGAACGCAACGATCGCGACATACTTCGTGTCGGCCTGTATCGGCTGCGAGAGGCTCGCGGCCGCGCCCGGATTCAGGACCGTCGCCATGTTGGCCTGCAGATCCTGCACAAGCATTGTCCGATCGTTCTTCAGCAGGTCGTTGTAGGACGCGCCATCGAACATCTTGCGGTCCTTCAATTGATACACGCGCACCGCAACCGACGTCGGGCGGCCGGCGTCGTCCGGATTCAACGCCTCGCGTGCCGACAAATCGATGTTGAGCACCTTGACCTGCTTGAAGAAGACAGTGCGGTAGGCGCTCGACGAGGCATCGGAGACGGTTTGCCATGCGCCGCATGCCGACAGCAGCAGAACGGATGCAAGGGTCGAAACGGCGAAGCGGATAGTCATGGTCTTCTCTGGTCAAACATGTTGTGTCAGGTGTGGATTGGTCCCGGGCGCAGGAAACGCTTCATAGACGCCGAGCGCGATGTTGATCACGCGCTCTTCGTCGGCGGGCAGCACGGTCGTCCATCCGAGGCGCGGCGCCAGATCGGCATGTGCCGGACCGATCGTCGGTTGCGGCGCATGACGCGACGACAATTCCATGCGCAGGTGCACGTCGGCCTTGACGCCAACATACAACTGCACGAACGCCATCAACTCACGATGCAGCCACGCGCCAGGCAGGAGATCGCGGGCCCGCTGCACATCCGCCGGCCGCAGCGTCACACGCACCCCGCGACTGCGATAGGCCATCCGTTTGCCCAGCACGTAGCCGCCGCCGAGGCCCCGGCGCCTGCCCTCTTCCGATGAACCGGCAAACTGGCCGGCCGACGTCAGCGGCTGCGCTTGTCCGACGCGCATAGCCACTGGAAAGAACTCGTCGACGCGCACCTCGATACCGGGTACGGCCAGTGCGATGACGCCGGTCAGACCTTCGGGCGTGCGCGTGTGCTGGATCAGCAGCCCCAGCAGCGAGAGCAATCGCGAATCCGGCAGGCCGGCGCGCCGCGGCTTGTCGCCCCACCCGAAGCCGGCCAGGCACAGCAGGTTGCGCGAATGCGCGTCGCTGCCGCCCGGGCGGAAGCTTTCCGGGTAGCGGTATTTCTTCCACGCGCGGTACAGCAGCGTGACGTAGCGGTGATTGAACTGGTCAAGAAACGCTTCGACGACCTCATGCCCCTCCTCGCGCAACACGATCTCGTCGATCATGTGCGGCGGCATCGCCGCGTCGACACCATACAGGCCCATGAACGTCGTGCGTACGGTCGGCGGCGCATCGGGACGCTCGTCGTCAAACTCTACCGCCGAGATTTCTCCCGCCGGAAAGCCGACGCGCGGCCGCGGCCGGAAGCGCACGCGCTCATGCTCGGCCGTGTCCTGCGTGCCCAAGCCCGGCAAGTCAGGCACCCGCACCTCGAGCAGCCTGCAAAGCTGCATGAAGTTAATGCGTGGCGCGCGGGCCAGCAGCGACGCGACCAGCGGCTCGAGATTCGGCAATGCGTCCCCCAAGGGGACTTCCTGCGGGGCGTGCGGCTTCATAGCGGTGCCCGTTGCGCCTTGCTGCGCGGCCAAACGGTCCGGGCCTGCGACGGCAGGCTGATGATCGACAGCTTCGTGAACAGGTTGATCTCCGCGTATTGTGCAAAGAAGCGATGCAGCAACTCGCCGAACAGCATCACGTCACCCTCGCCCGCGAACGCATGCGAATCGAGCGTCACCTCGATCAGTACGCCGCGCTCGACCGAGCCGCCGGTTACTTCCTCGAGCAATTCCTGCGAAACCCACAGAATGCCCGCCAGCCGCCGGCGGTTCAGCTCATCGTCGGTCCAGTCATACAGCGCGAGCGCCCCGCGCAGCACTTCCGCGTTCATCATCGACAGAAAATTCGGCGCAAGATGCGACAGCACGCGCCACTGGAAGCGGTCCTCCGTCGGCGGATACAGCGGCAGCGTCGGCGACACGAGATTGCGCACGCCCGCGACGTTCGGCGTGCTGGCCGCGAGCTCGTTGAGACTGGCTTCACGCAGCCCCTTGCGCGGCAACAGGCCATTCGTTCCCGTCACGCGCAGCGACAGGCTTTCTTCCGGCAGCGTGTCCATCGTCTCCCACGCGTGTCCGCCGAGAATCACCCAGGTTTCATGCAGCCCCGACACCCCCGGTCGCACGCGCGTGTGGAAATAGCGCTCCGGCGCCTCGTGTCGCAGCATGCCGCCGCGGTGCCGGAACGTCGCGAACGGCACATATTCGTAGCGTTCGGCCGAGTCGTGGTCGAACGTCGCGATCGCGTCGACCGAATAGGTTTCGACGTGCTCGCCTTGATGGCCGGCCGGCACCACGCGATATTCGGTTTCGTGATGGTCGATCTCGATCGGCTCCGCATCCAGTTCGAACAGGTTGATCACGGGCGAGCAGAACAGTCGCACGTTCTCCGCGGTGAAGCGCTGGTCCGACGGATAGGCATGCGTCAGTACGATCTCCAGCTCGAAGCGGGTCGAACTTTCGGGCAGCTTCGCGATGTCCAGTCCGCACAGGTCGACGAACAGAAATTTCTCGCGGAACGTGAAGTATTCGAGCAGCATCTGATAGCCGGAAAAGGCCGCATCGGCCTTGGGCCACAACCGCTCTTCGGCCGAGAAACCGGCCGGCTCGATCGTCACGCCGGCGAGCGGCACCGCTTCGCCGTCGCGGACTTCCGGAATGCGCCACTGGATCGCATCGACCTGCCGCGTGAGCGCGAGATGCATCGCGAACGCGGTCGGCAGATCCGCATTCAGGTGCAGGCGCAGCCGCGACAAATCCGTTTCCTTGCGAAGTGCCGAGCCGTCCAGCGCAAAGCCAAGCCGGATCACCGACCGTCCGTCGTAACGGACGAACGGTCCGGCGTGCGTAATGGCGACCGGTTGTAGCGCGACAGCCTGCGTGGTTCGGTACAGGCACTGCACGGTTCTCGGTGCCGTGCCCTCGGCACCGGGTGCAAGCGGCACGGCAATCGGCGCGGCACGCACCGGCACGCCGGCCGGCACCACCTCGGTCTTCTGAAGCTTTTCCGCGAGCGGGATCAGTTCGACCACCGACAGCGACGGAATCATCCGCAGATAATGCGGCCAGAGCAGGCTCACGAGCCCTTCGGTGAGTTCCGGCAGTTCGTCGTCGAGCTTCTGCCGAAGCCGACCGGTCAGGAATGCAAAGCCTTCGAAAAGCCGCTCGACATAGGGGTCGCGATCGCCGACGCGATCGAGGTTGAGCAGGCGTGCGCGATCGGGATGCGCCTTCGCGAATTCCTTGCCGGACTCGCGCAGATAGCGCATTTCCGCTTCGTAGTAGCGCAGGATCGGGTCGTCGTTTTGCATTGATCTTCGTTCTTATGAGAGGGTCAGGGCGCGCGCCGGGTCCAGCACGGTCAGTTCCGCCTGCAGTTCGCCGATGCGGCGCGCAAGTGCCGGTTTGTCGGCGTCCTTGCGGTTGCTCATCGCTTTCAATGCACGAACGAGCTGTTGCTTGACCTCGAACACGAGCGCCGGCTCCCAGCGCATCAGCGGCAGCGCCCGGGATGACGTATCGAGCTCGGCAAGCAGCGCGAGCGCCGTGTCAGGACGGCCGGCATGATCGGCAACGCGCGCCATCACGAGCCGTTGCAGATAGCGGTGGCGTTCGGTCTTCATGCCCGGCAGCGCTTCGAGCCACGCGAATGCGGCCTCGACGCCTTCACGCGCGGTCGCGTCGCGCGCCTGCGCCTCGATTTCCGGCCAGTCGCCGGTGGCATCGCCCTCGCTGTCGGCCGATACGGGCAGCGGGACGACGGCCTCACCCGCTTCGAGGTCTCGCACAACCGCGTGCCGCGCGATCCATTCGAGCGTCGTGTCGTCAGCGAACGGCGTGCCGTCGTTGAACGCCAGCCGCTCGATGCCCGGCAAGCGTTCGAGGAACAGCGCGAAGTCCGCGCGCAGCAGTTCGCGCCATGTGCTGTACGGCGCACCGACGTGGTCGAGTGCGACATGCTGGAAGTACTGCAGGTCGAACCACAGGTGATTGACGCCTTCCATGAACGCGCCTTCGACGCGTTCGAGCAGTTCGTGCCACTGCTTCTGCAGCACAAGCCGTTTCATCTGCTGCCTCAGTTCGCCACGTGGTGATACGAGCCGCGTATGCGATGCTGCGTCCGCCGGCGGCACCTCGTGCAGCGTGTCCCAGCGGATGCTGCGTACGAGCCGCACCGACGGCAGGTAGCCGTTCTCCTGGCTGCGCAGCCACACCGCCATCGTGCGCGCCTGATCCAGCAAATCGCGTGTCGACGCTATCGCGCCGGACGTCGTCGACGCGGTTGTGGTTGTCGACGCAACCGTCTCGGTTTCCATGCTGCGCGGCGCTTTGCCATTGCGCTCGAAACGAGAGACGAGCGGCTGCAGGTTCGGGCGCGCTGCGTCTGGCCACGCGCCGGTGATGGCGACCAGCACATCGAGCGCGGCGAGCGCCCGCTCGAGATCGGCGGGCGCGAACTCGCCGCGACTTTCCAGCAGCTCGAGCACGCGCGCGGTGGCCAGCATTTCGAGCGCGCCCTTCTTTGCCTCGGCGCGCGCGGGCAGCACCGCTTCTCCGAACCGGTCGACGAGCGCGGCCGCCAGCTCGAGTCCGTCCGCGAAACCGGCGGGGCCGTCCTGCCGCAACCGCGCAAACGCGTGGTAGCCCGCCAGACGCAGATCCTTGCCGGTTTCCTTGAGCAGCTGTTCGCAGGATCGGACGATCAGTCCGTCATCGATACCGGAAAGCTTTTGCGTTTCTTCCCGAAGCGCGAAGAATACGTCCTCGTAGCCGGGATCGCGGCCGACCCCGCCCTCGCCGGCAAGCGGCTGCAACCATGCACTCCATGTGTCGAGCCGTGCACGCACGAGTTGCTCGGCGTCGTCGCGCGCCGGAAAGAGGCTCTTGAACAGTCCACCCAGCATTATTCGACCTCCGAAAACGTACCACGCGGCAAGGGCACCGCGGCGTGTTTCGCCGCCGCGATCATCGATGCCGGTAACGGCGGTGGATTGCTGGACGAAAGCTTCGGCCCCGATTTTGTCGAGCCTGTCACGAAGATTCGCTTCGGTAGCGTGAAGTTGCGCAACTGCAGCACGTCCAGCGGCCCCGCGCCCGTCTCGCTGCGTAGCTGCACCCTGAGCGGAATGCCTTGACTCGTATCCGGCGTCCAGGTCAGCAGATAGCGCGCGCCGTCCTGCTGCGACACCTTCGCACGCTCCAGCAGCCGGATCAGGCCGAATCGGCCCTGCGAATCCAGCGCGGTACGCAAGCCGCCCTGCTCGGTCTGCCATTCGATGTGCGACAGGTTTTCCAGCGACTGGCCCGGCCACTCGAACGGCGTCCACTCCTGCTTCTGGTTGAAGTAGTGCAATTCGCGTCCGGACAGCACGAACCGCATGTCGGTGACGCCCGGTGTCGGCACCGCCTGCAACTCATAGCGCACGCGCGCGTCGCCGGACGGGAACAGCACCGTCGAGATTCGCGTGAGCTTGTTCAGGCTGGCGAGGAAGCCCGGATCGATCGTCAGCGCGCCGTGGTCGGCGCCCTGCGCGGCCACCCACCGGTCGCCCTGCCGCTCGATGACGCCGGCCAGCTGCGTCATGACGAACTGCGTGATCACGCCGTTGTCCGGGCGCATGAAGCGCGCCATTTCGGGTAACGACGCATCGTTGTCGGAGTCGGCGAACGGATAGCGGCCGCCGAATGCCCTGTTCCAGTCGGCCAGGATCGCGGTGCGCCAGATCTCGTTCAGGCTCGCGGCGGCCGGCTGCACGACGACCTGCCACGACTGATCGAACGGCGCGCGGAACAGTTCGCCGAACCCCGACCACTGCTCGCCCAGGCTGGCGGCCAACCGGCTTGCGTAGTCGCGGCTGTCGGCGATGTCGGATGTCTTGCCCTGCAGCACCGACTGCGCAGCCAGACGCGCCATCGCGTCCGGATCGGCACCGGAAACGATCTGCGACGCCTTGAGCCGCATCGCAGTGACCCGCTCGAGGTAGCGCGCGAGACTCAGGTCTCCGGTCGCGGCGAGCTGCGCGGCGGCTTTGCCGTTGCCTGGCGAACCTGACATAAGATCACTGCCGGTCAGGCGCAAGATCGGGCCGAAAACCGTGGCAAGCGGCGCAAGCTGCGGCTGAGCCTGCTTCGACGGGTCCTTCTCGCTGCCGCCGACAAGTTGCTGCGCCTTGTTGATCAGGTTGTCGGCCAGCGACTGCGCATTCGCGCCCGTGCCGGCCTGGTAGACGACTGCGTTCATCAGCGCGACGAGCGGCGAGCGTTGCGGGTCGCCCAACAGCGTCAGCTGGTCGGCCGTGGCCGACAGCGTTGCGGCGGGTTGCCAGCGCAGGCCGTTGAGGAACAGCGCCCAGGCGCGCGCGTAGTCGTCGAAGTAACGCTGGCGCAGGTCGGTTTTCAAGGTCGACGGGGTGGCCTGGGTAGTCTTGACGTCGGATAACACCCAGTCGCCCGCAGCGTTTTGCCGCTCGCTCGCTTCGTCGATCGCCTTCGCGATCCGTTCGTCCCACGCGGCGCGCGTGAACACGCCCGGGACCGTCGCCGTCGTGTTGAACAGGCCGCGGCTGGTCGTATCGCCTAGCAGTGTCGCGAGCGACACGGGCGGATATTTGGCCTTCGCGTCGTCGAGGATCTGCTGGTACACAGCGTCGGTCGAGTTCTGGATGCCGCGCACGCCAATGACCGTCTGGCGGGTCGAAGCAACGAGGCCGAGATCCGGGGTGATTGCCGGCAATCCACCGCGGCCCAAATGGTCAGCGAAGAAGGCAATCGTGTGCTGGCGCAGGTCTTCCCAGGCGCCCGACGATAGCGGCGAGTTGCCAGGTCGCACGGGAGCCGCCGTTGCAGCGAGCTGCGGTGTCAGGAATGACGCGACAGCGCGTTCGGGCTTCGCGAGCATCAGGTAGGCCTTCAGCGTGTCGTAGGCGGCCTGTACTTGCGCATTCCCGCCGCTGGCGATCTCAGCGTCCGACAGGGACGCGAGCTGATGCAGGCGTTCCTCGAGCTTCTGACGGATCGGTGCAACGAGGATGCGGCTCGCCACGTCGGCGTAGCGGGGCCACAGTGCGTCGAGCAGCGCGCCGTCGCGGTTCAGGCCGAAACGGGTCAGCCAGGGGGCGCCGTCGCGCCGATGGACTTCGAGCGTGTCGATCTGCTTGTCGAGACGGTCCAGCGTCAACATCGCCTGGGTGCGATCCTGCGTTCCCGACAGCTTCGTGAGCGTGTCCCCGGCTGCCTGAATCGTCGCACGGTTCGTGAAGCCCGACACCATCGTACCGACGATCCACATACCGATCAGAGTCGTGGTGAGCCACGCGGCCATCGTCGACAGCGAGAAGCCGACCCGGCGGCCGTGGATCTTGCGACTGTGCTCGGCGACCATCTGCCAGATCGTTCGATGTTGCGGGCCGAGCGGCAACTCGTCGTCTTCCGGGGCGCCGGATGCCGGAGGTGCCAGTTCCCGCGCCTTGAACAACGGTGCGAACAGGACGCCATGAACCGCGTGCCGCCAGACGCGGGACTGGGCGGTTTGCAGCACCAATCTCGACAACGCGACGCGCATATCCGAAATATGCCGCGACAGCTCGGCGGGATAGCGGTCACCCGCATCCTTCGTCAAACGCACGACGCCCACGTCCGCGAGGTTGTAGGCGAGGTCGCCCAACGAAGCGTCGATCTCGTCGGCCTTGATGCACGCGTTCACCCACGTGAAGCCGATCGCTTCGTCGGGACTCGACGTTTCGTCGCCGAAATCCGTGACGTTGAGCAGATATGCGGGCGCGGCCCAATGCAGTGCGCGTGCGTGACGGGCGAGCCGCTGCGAGAGGTTGTCGGCGTCGAACGGCGCATGGGCCGTGCTGCGGTTACGCGTCACCGCGACGATCGCGTCGACCGGGCGGCGACGGCGCAGGCGGCGGATCTGGTCGAGCCATTCTGCGTCGAGCGTGTTGCTCGTTTGTTTCGCGTAGAGCAGGACGGTGTCGCCTGTGATCGCGTAGCCGGCGTCGGCGAGGCCTGGTGCCAGGCGCTTGACGAGCGGTTCGTCGCCGGCAACCAGCACCCAGCGATCCCGGTAGCGCCAGCGCCAGCCGTGACGGTCGCGCAGGTTATTACGCAGCATAGCAGCTCCGTCAACTTGTCCCGGTGATTCATCCGGATCGTATTGGTCGACGGACGTGGCGCGCTTGCTGGCGCCATATCGAGCAAACCAACGAGCAGCTCTCAGCGAGGCAATCCAAAGCAGCGCACCCTCTAAGTACTTGACCAGCAGTATCACCACCAGCAAGACCGAAAACAGGGAAAGCTCGGCGATGATCCGGGTATCGCGAGACCACCCGTAACGAGTCCCCTTCACCCATACCGCAATACCGAGCGCAAGGAAGATAATGACAACCGCGATGCCAATAAAGAGGCCTGCCCGTAAGGTTTTGTTATCGTTCTTGTTGTCGTTCATGTCTGCTTTCTGCACATAAGGGCGATGAGTCCCTCGTCTTCGCCACACAGCACCAATTGCGGGTCACCGGTGGTCTGCGCGTTCTCTGCGGCAAGGACCACGGCCAACCACGCCCCCGCGCCCGAACAGTCACCCACCGATGACTCAAGCGCAATCCATCGAGTCTCGTTCGGAAATGATGCGGCTTGCCGAACGGCACTCCCTTTGTCGCCAGTCAGACCATGCGCCCAAACCGTGCGCATACGATCGCACGAGGACCGGCCCCAACGGGCGGCAAGCTCGATAGTCCGGGCAGCAGCATCAAAAGCACCTTTGGCAGGGCGATGCAGCCATAGCCCGACCGGCATGGCCGACGACGTAACGCGTGGGTGCCCAACGAGCAGCGCAACACCCGCTTCGGCAACGCCGTCCGATAAGACGGCACTAATCGCATCGCGAAGCTCAACGGCGATCATCAGATGGGCTATGTTGACGTCTCGCTTGTCATGCCACGCGTCTGTCCGGAAGAGCGGAATCGTGTGCTCACCCGGCACGATGCCCACCTTCAACACGGCCACGCGTTTCGAAAGCACTTCCCGTAGCTGGACCTCGACAGCCTCGGATTTCAACCGGGATCGATGATGCAGTTCGATTTGAAGCTTCGTTTGCGGCGGAAGCCTCTGGAGCTGTGGCAGGAGACGGTCGATCAAGCGTTCGAGCAGCCACGTACAAACGGCGTGATGCCGGATGTGTTCAGCGAGTTCGTTGCCCGGCTGAAAATGCATCTCAGGAATGTCGAGCCAACGTGCATTGATTTCAGTATCCGCGACTGCGCCGCTTGGCCGAAGCTTCGCCGGTTCAGTTCCAGTCAGTATTCCTTCGAGCGAGTTTTCCGAATCGTCTGCGGCGAAACACCAGGCATGGCCCAGTATCGCGAGCGGCCTGCCTGCAACAGCGTGACACCGCTGCTCCGCCTCATCGCTGATGCGGTTAAACGCAATCGCCTGATTGCGACGGACATAGCCATACCCGAGCCAAGCACACAGCAGAAATGCCCACGCCATAAACGGGTAGCCCGCGAGACAGAACCCAAACCATAGTGTGTTCGTCGGCGCGCCCGCAGGCCAGAGCATGATCGCCAGCGCTGCCCCCGCGCCCATCATGAGTACGAGCAGGCTCGTCCAGACGAGCATCGACGGCTGCGGCGCGGACGGTACCGCGACTCGCGGCGGCACGCGATTGAAATCGACGGGCATCGCTTACCGAACCTGCGCCCCGGCGGAAGAAGCCACGAGGACCGCCCCACACCGCGTGTGATCGCCATCGCGCGACAGCGGCGTGGTGCCATCCTTCATCCTGCCGCTGCCTTCGACGATTTCATTGTCGCCGTGAATCGGGCACGACACTTTGTCACCGACACGGGCGGCCCGACGCCCCTTCACCTTGATGCGATCCGAGCCGGTCAGGATCTTGCCGCCGTGGCTCGTTGCGTCACCTTCATATACGAGATTTTTCATTGGGTGTTTTCCCGCGTGAATTGATGAGGTGCCAAGATGGCATTTTTAGGAGCGTAGAATTCCCCTTCACTCGGGTTTCTGACAATATGCCAAATGAGATGTCCATCACTTATCTTCATAACTGCCTTTCCATTCTTTGCACCAAAGAAAGAAGAAAAAATTACGTTTGCCGATTTTGCGGTGCCATCGATAACTCCGTCAATATTTGGGTTTGTTGCATCGTCACAGTCCATTTTTCTGCCGTTTTGCGCCACCGCACAATACTGCCCTTGAAGATTTTTACCCTGCTGCTTTATTTCAATTGAAAAAGTCATCGTGTCCGGAGAGTTATTCCAGCCCCACTCACCAACAAAGAAATCAGTAGAAGACGCACATCCGCAGGCCGAAGTCACAGAGAATATGCACCCCAAAATTAGGCCCCTCAATCTATTCATGGCGTTGACCCATTGAAATTTAGGTATCGATCTCCTCTTTTTGCCCACCCACATATCCGCCTGCTTCTTGCGGATACAGTGATGCCCCGTGAAGATTCGTCAATTGCTCCCACCGCTCTCCGTTCTTCGTCTCGATCCTCTCGATGCCAACGTTGGCCCCCGCGGGCAGAATGCCTATATGTGTGCCATTCGGTGTCTTGCGAGCGCGCAGCCCCTGCTGCGCCAGAATCGGAACCTGCCAGCTTCGGCCCGGATTTGGAGCTGCCGCCGTCCGCGCATGCAACAACGCCTCAGAGCACCGTACACCTTAAGCAAATATTTCACAGAAAATTAAGACTCGACGATTCAATTACCTGTGGAGCACGCATTCACATCTTCACAACGAATCCAGCGCTCGATAATATTTCCGTCCTTCTGACGATATCTTGACGGCACAAATCCCTTCGACAAGCCAGATTCATTCACCAATACTGAATCATCTTGCACAAGGTAGGCTCTAGTAACTTTTGATTTATCGGGCATTACATATAGATATGCCTTCTTTGAAATCACTGTACGTCCGACCCAGGCCCCCGGCTCAACTGGTGCTACATGGATAGGCGCGCCATTCCGGTTGCTAGTCAGGATCTTCTTCAGCTTAGCGGCGTCTTCGGCGTCTCCATCTCTCTGTAATTTGACAAGTAATTTGGAATAAACACTTCTGTTACCTGCACTTGGTGGATCGCACGCAAGCAGATTGTCAAATGTGGTACCTTCCGCCAGATATGCCAGTATTGGTGGCTGTGAAATTTGGTATCCATTTTTGTGTTTCGATGAATAAGCGGCGTAGATGTCGGCTGCATTAGGTGGATTATTGAAGATCGGCTCAATGTTAATGGACCACTGGTGAGGCGATTGCCACTCTCCACCACAGAGCGCATCTTGCGCCACATGCACAACGCAACCATCCTTCATGCGTACGAAGGCACATAGATACTCGGAATGCACCGACACACCGCTGGAATCAGCGAGCTCTCCTTCGGCAGAAAAATTCACGACCGAGTATTGTTTGTCTGGAGACAGACTGTTCGTGCCGGGCTCGTAAAATCTCAATCCCTCATCGAAAGGGTAAAACGTCGTTCCATCTGGCCGCTTAAAGCGAAGCGATCGGTAGGTGTCGTGCCCGCGATTGGTATACTCTAAAATACTTGCTTCACTCGACACATATACCTGGGCCTGAACGCAAGCAGACAGTACTATGAAGAACAAAAATAGGGATCTACGAATCATTTGAAGTTCTACAGCATCCCGCGAAGTTGGTTCGAATCGAATTCAATTAATTCTCCTTCAAGCAAGATCGTTCTTGAGTGACGAATACCTTGCGGGCGCCACACTGACACCGCCAACCCTTGCCATCTCTCTTGTCGGGCCATAAATTTCCAATATTTCAGATTCGTAAGCCGCATGATTATTCCTCCAAGCGCTCGGGTCTTTATAAACCAACGGGAGACGCGAGAAGAAGGTATTCAAGGCCTTGCCAATGTCGGGCCCAACATATGCTGGCCGATTTCTCATTTTTCATGATCGAGCTTAGCTCTTAATGAACACCGATTGATCTATAATCTTCCTTCGTAATTGATTGATACGCACCTGCACGTATTGATGCGTCGTTATTGCATATGAAATTATAAATCTTTCTTTCTCCTTTGTATATTGCGATGCCTGCGGAAAACGTTGGGCCTTCGTCCGTTTTAACGGTCCTGTCGTACAAATAGTATGCGTAGCCAAGCCGAGAGAATCGAATATGAGCCTCCCCGCCTCCCGCGTACGGAGCGCTGGAAAAATAAAATACACCCCTTTTTATTCCTTCGCCATCTGAAATCTGCAAATTTATTTTTCCATTGATTCCATTTCGATAGGTCAGAGTTCCATTTTCCGTCGATTGACAAAGCGATGAAACAGTCTTTTTAAGTTCACAGTTGAAGATTGCCACTTCTTTTGTGGTGCACAAACCTTCAGCGTGTGCGGCCACCATCGAAACAAAGGCAAGGACCGAAACTGAGATTGCTCGACAAACGTTCATAAATTAATCCTCCGAAAGGCCCAAGAGGGGTGCCACCTTATTGTAGCGGCGACGCCGATCCTCATAACCATTTTGTCCGCCGTTTACGATCTGCGTCACGTCGGCGACAGTTCCGTTATCAGAGGTCGAATTTAGATTTTTTCTTTCCCAAAAAACGAAGGCAGACTCAACGGCATATTCCAATCGAGACGCTACCAGATCGGGATTATTCACAAAGTCCTGCTGGTCAACGGGAAATCGTCGGTTATGCTTGTTCTGAAACGATTGATAGTCATCCTTTCCCGTAACTTGTATAAACCCGCGCCCGCGATATTTGTACCCATCACCACTATCTTCATCGCCATTCCCCATCCGGTTCGCGTATACGTAATTCGCAAGACGTTCTGGGTTATGGGAGTAATATGCCTCTTGACTCCAAAGCTTTTCCCGAAGCCGACCACGTTTGCAATCGTCGCATTTTTCGTCGTAGTACTTTTTGCCGCCCTTGCACCCGAATGTTTTTCGCATGTTCGTGGGCTTGTAGTCCAATCCTTCCTCAGAATCCCGCAAATGGCTCTCGTGTGCCGACTGCGAAATAAAATGCGCAATTCTTTTCGGTTTATTAACTCGATAAATCAAGGCATACTTATTTAGATAGGGCAAGATACTTTGATAGTATTTTGTCGAATTCGATGGCTCGACCGCTGTCAGCATGGCGAGCGTGATCAACTGACTTCCAAAGTGGAAGTTTGCGGCTAAGCCAATTGGGTGAATATGAAAAACCTCCGGCGCCGGAAAACCCGGCACCCCGGCCTTCACGTCATTCCACCATGCGAGCTTCTCGATCCGCTTCTGCTCTTCCCCATGTTGAGGCTTGGATCCCGTCTTCTTTTCCAGCTCGGCAATCAGTTGCGTCCATTTCGACGGGTTCGCCCACTCGCTCTCGTGCTTGACGATCAGTCGGGACGCGGCCTGCATCAACCACGGATATCCCCCGCGCCCGGCCTGCGCCAGCGTGCATAGTTCGTTAGCCGCCCGCTTGCCATCCCCTCATTTGGTGTTTTCCCTCGTTAATTCCAGAAAAAATTAATTACCTTCCGTAAACCACGAACGGTCCTTTTGGCGGAACCCCAACCCAAACTCCCTGCATTCCATTTCTAATTCGATTCAACACGAAGGCTCCACTGGAGACTCGGTCGGCACCCATTTCCAATAGGTAGCGCATCGCATCGGACACATTTCCTTTGAATGTAATTTTCTGATTTTTTTGGCATAACTGTAATTTCCGTTTAGACATTTTCCAGTCACCCCAATGGAATAATTAATGCCAAGATTGGCGCCGATTTTAGCAGTGCCAACAGCGGTATCGGACACATTTGATTCAATCGCATAGCACGAAAAATCACCCTTAAACAACACCGCGTCATTTTTCAGATTTGCCATCAAAAAGAAATCAGAGCTACTATTCAACGGGATCAGTTCATACCCGGTGGTTGAGAAGAGCAGTTCATTCTGTTGATCAAGCGCGACAATTTTTTGCTTGCTTGTCTCCGATGCCCCTTCAGGGCTACATCTAGCAATTCTGTACGAGCCGGCCTCAACACCCACAGCGTTTGCGCAGGATCCAGGGGGCAATCTCTTAAGCCAATTGTGGTTCGCAGTATAAATATTTAGGTTGACGGTATTAATGGAGGCCGAGACATCAAACTGATGCAGCTCTTGTCTTTGACAAATTGCGCCAACCGACCGTGTTTCTTCGACGGAGTCGTAGACATTCTTGTACAAACATTCAATATACAAAATTCCGCCAACAAACTCTATTGGCGCAAGAATCTCGTATTTATTTCGCGACCCTTCCGATTCTATTTTTAGCGCAATTCCAGATCCAATTACAGGTACTAAGCTGGATGATAGCGATGAATCATTCACGATAAGGTTATCGTATGTACCAAGTGGCTTGTCATCTTGGTAGAAAGAAACGGAATTGGCGTGCTTATTCGAAGTTATCCGCGCTTCGTATGTGTGGCCGTCGCGCGCAGAAAAGAACTTCAAAATTTCGGCGCAGGCGTCTAGTGGCAGAGTAACGGCGATAAACGTGCATACTATAAATTTCAGCATTTCACAGCCTCAAGAATCGACTTGAATCGAATTGCGAAAGAAGCAATTGCGTCGGCCTGATCAAGGCCATTAATAATCCTTCTGGCGTTGACGTAATCCTGTGCATCATCATTGACATAATCCGACAGTTTCTTGCCAGTGAATATGCCCCTTTCCATCCCGTACACAGTCGCCCACGCAGCGATTTCAGGTTCGAGCATCCGATCGGGTTCGTGAACGAGATCGACTCCGATCTGCTCTCCGATCGCCCGATAGTTATTTTTCCACGTTACCTGAACATACCCTCTTCCGCGGTAAGTGTAACCATCTCCTTGCTCTGTATTCCCGTTATCCTTTGCACGCTGCCGACGCTTTTTCGTATCAGCCAAAATAGGATCGTATTTGTTAAAGTAGCTTTCTCCTCCGCCCTCGGTCGTAGGTTCAAAATATATAAACTTTTTTACGTCCTTGTGATATTTTTTGGTCTCGAGTCTGGCTGTTCCTAGCATATAGGCAATATACGGAATATTGCACTCTTTATTTTTATACCTCTCGTAATAGTCGAAAATTCCTTGGATGAGAACCCTTAAGTTTTCCTTTGACGTGGCATCAAGTGGCTGAGTGCCACTCTCAAAAGAAACGTGTTGCTCTTCATATGTTTGCAAAAATACATCTACATTAATGCAATTGCAGTTACACTTGAAATTGCCCACTAACCCAATAGGATTGACGTGATAGACATCCGGCCCAGGGAAACCCGGTGTGCCGGCCTTGACCTTATCCCACCATGCGAGCGCCTCGATCCGCTTCTGCTCTTCCCCATGTTGAGGCTTGGATCCCGTGTGCTTCTCCAGCTCGGCGATCAGCTGCGTCCATTTCGACGGGTTCGCCCACTCGCTTTCATGCTTGACGATCAGTCGAGACGCGGCCTGCATCAACCACGGATATCCCCCGCGCCCGGCCTGCGCCAGCGTGCATAGTTCGTTAGCCGCCCGCTTGCCATCCCCTCTCGTGAACAGAGTGTCGTACACCTTGAGCATCAACGGGCTGAGATTCGAACGCGAAGCGATGTCGGCAACATTGGCGCCGCGCTCACAGTCGACCCACTTTGGGGTTGTCGCAAAGATCGTATGCGCCGGATCATGGGTATCCTCTATACACTCGAAGTCGATCCACTTGTGCGCGAATTCCCGCGTCACCCGCCCACTTGCATGATTGAAGTCACACACCCAGCCGTCGATTGGTTGACCTTGTGCATTCACGCCGTCGACGTGCCACCAGTTCACCGGGTAACCCGGATTAGGATTCGGATGCGGCTCGGGGATTCGTCGCTTCGGGTCACGCGCCAGTTCGGCGAGCGAATACACCTGAACCGCGTCCGTCTTTCTCGACTGCGGATCAGCGCCTGGAACGAACTTGTTATTCTGGGTACGTTGATACAGCACCGTGCCTGGCGCGATCCGCAGGATTGTTGGCTCGGATGGCAGGCCCAATGCCGCCCAGTCCTCTTTATGCGCTCCGTGCTCGTTGACCCATGACCGATATGGAAATCGAGTAACGACTTGTCGAGACGGTCGACCGGCTTGCTTTCCTTCGCGATCAGGTTGAGCAGCGCGTCCATGCCGCGCGCGACGCGTTCGTCGGCCGATGCCTCCGACAGCGTGTCGTTATCGCGGAACGCTTCGAGCGGACGCGCCTCGGCGACCGTCTTCAGGTTGATCTTGTTGCACAGCGCGGCGTAGACGCTGTCGTTCTCGAGCACAACGGTCTCGGCTGCCCCCTGACGGGATTCGTTCTGTTTCATTGCTTGTCCTGTCTGCGTATGTAACGCGATCTGGTTGCGGAATGCGGTAAAGGCTCGCTTGGGCCGGCCGCGTTCAGGCATGGCCTTCCGGTTGCGTCGCGGCCGTCGCGATCTGCGACAGCTCGCCGCGCAGCTTGTCAGACAGGCGCTTGTCCTTCAGGATCTTCTCGAACTCGCGGCGGAACGTGCCGTTGTCGAGCAGGTTGCTCTTCAAATCGCGCATCAGATTGCGCATCGCCAACATCGCCTGCAGTTCCGGGATCTGGCGCGCAACCTGTTCCGGCTCGAAGTCCTTCATCGAGCGGAACGACAGATTGACCGGCAATTCCGAGCCATCGCCGGCCAGGGTGTTCTCCGCGGCGATCTTGAGATCGGGCGCATAGTCCGCCAGGACCGCATCGAAGTTGTTCTTGTCGATGTTGACCTTCTTGCGCTCGGCCAGCGGCGCCTGCTCGCGGCCCGCGCTGAAGTCGCCCGCCACGAGCAGCTTCAGCGGCAGCTCGATCTTCTTCTGGGCGCCGCCCGTATGCAGATCCAAGGTAATTGAAACGCGACTTTTCGGAATTTCTCTCTGGAAGCTATCCATTTGCAATCCTTAATTGTTAATGGTCGAGCACGGCGCAGACGCACATCGCATCCGGCACGATATCGACGTGGTCGCTACCTTGCGCACGTGTGCCAAGCACCTGATGCAGGGTGTGTCCCGATCGATTATTCATCGTGTGGTCTCCGTTCGTACGGCGAAATCGAACGGGACTTATACATGGGAAACACGGCACACGTCAAAGCCTGTTGCGTATTCGCCTCGAAATAAAATCTTAATAAAACGTCAAATTACGTGTCTAATTTTTTATATTTAACGTTTATCAACATCAATTCAGACAAATCCTAGCGAAATCGCACCAGCGATCAATTATCTCGGTATTTCACATCGCAACTTATGCCCGTCAGGCAACGCCCACACCACTATCTCCAAATGGCAATAATTCCGTAATCTCAATAAGAAAAATCCAAACAAATGTGCCTTCACTGTTTTTCCGCCTCACCCACCGCCACGACTCCAATTAGTAAACCAAACTACTTGGCTATTTCACTACGCGATGAAGATCATGTATAGGCTTACGCCCTTGACCCGATAACGAACAAACAGACCATACTCATGCGGATCGATAAACCGCTGTTCCACGAGGGGCTCATCCTGACGCAGCAGCATTTCCAACAGCAGCAGCGTTGGGCCGAATTTGCGCTCCATCAATTCGCGACGGCTGCGCTCGCGCAACCGTGGGGCACACTGGGCGTCGAGGTCGACGAGGAAGCGCTGGCCACTGGCCGCATCAAGCTCACGCGACTCAAGCTTCGGTTTACGGACGGCACGCCGATCGATACGACCCTCGCCGATCCATTGCCTTCCGCGCGCGATCTGACTCAAGGCGTCCCCGCCGATCTGCAGAGCGTTGTCGTGCTCGCCGCGCTCGCACTGCCGAATGCGAACGGCAACAACTGCCGCTTCGACGAGGCCACACTCGCGCGCCCACGCCGCTCGTACCGGGAGTTCGTCAAGGTCACGGACCTGAACGGGACGGGAGAAACGGAGATCGCGGCCGAGCGCCACGCTGTGCGCCTGCTGTTCGACTTCGAGTCGCATGCGGACGACACGGTTTGCGCGATCGCACGGCTTACGCGAGGAACAAATGGCCAGTTCCAGATCGATCAGCGGTTCGTGCCGCCGTGCCTGACGCTCGGCAGTCATCCACTGCACCTTGAGCGCATCAATCGCCTGGCGGACATCCTGCATGCCAAGAGCCTCGCGCTCGGCGCGTGCCGCAGCGAGCGCATCGATCAGGTCGCCGAATACGGTGTCGCCGATGTGCAGCTCTTCTGGCTGCTTCACTGCATCCATGCCGCCTGGCCGCAACTGAGGTTGTTCGCCACCCACCCCGGCCGATCGCCGGAGCACCTGTACGCCACGCTCGCGCAACTGGCCAGCGCGCTGATGACCTTCTCGACTTCGTCTGATCTCACGGACATTCCGGCGTACGACCACGCGCGTGCCGACAAAGTGTTCACGAAGCTCGAAGCGATGATTCGCGACCTGCTCGACGCGATCATTCCGTCGCGCGTCGTGCCGATCGGCCTCACCCGCCAGAGCCCGACGACGTGGACCGGGCAGTTCCTCGACGAGCGGATCGTCGAAGACGCTGCCGACTGGTACCTGTCGGTCAATGCGCCGACACCCGCCTTCACGCTCGTCGAGCAGTTCCCGCGGCTCTGCAAGATCGGCGCGCCGGACGAAGTCGAACACATCGTCAATTCCGCGCTGCTCGGCATTCCGCTCAAGGCCGTACAGCGTGTACCGGCCGCGATTCCGGTGCGGCTCGACAACCAGTATTTCGCGCTCGATTCGAATGATCCGGCGCATGCGCGCATGCTCGCCGCGCGCGCCTGTCAGATCTACCTGCCGGCGTCCGTGCCCGACGCCTCGCTCGAACTCTACGCGGTGCTTCGCTCATGAACGCCCTGACTTCTGGCCGTAGTGAAGCGGCCCTCCCGCAGGAAGCGCCTGGCGCAGGCCGCGTGCCGGGTAGCGGTATCCGGGACCTGCTGAGCAATACGGCGCTGCTCGTCACGACGCTTGCGCCGGGCGGCCGGACGCGCGATGCGGACGAATTGCGCGAACACTGCGGACAGCTCATCAACCAATTCTCGACCGCGCTGCAGCAGCGCGGTTATCCGGACGACGTACGCAATGAGGCGCTAATCGCGCAATGCGGCTTGCTCGACGAGGTGGCGCTGCGGCATCTGCCGCTCGATGTAAGGTCCGAATGGGCCGGGAAGCCGTTGCAGGTCGAGCGCTTCGACCTGCACGATGCCGGCGAGCGCGTGTTCGACCGGCTCAAGGAGCGCATGCGAGAAACACCGCCGCAGACCGATCTGCTCGAGTGTTATTCGGCCATCCTCGGGTGCGGTTTCGTCGGCCGCTACGCCCGTGATGCGCTCGAGGGGGAAGCAAAGCGCGCGGCGCTGATCGATTCGTTGGATGCCCGGTTGAACAAGCTCCGCCCATCGTCGGACCGGCCGTTCATCACCGATCGCGCCGGCCTGCGCCTGTCCGACTGGTTCTACCGGCTGTCCCCGTGGGCGATCGCGGGTTTCGCTTGCATAGCCGCGACGATCGTCTGGGGTGCATGGGCCACGGGGCTCGACATGCAGGTTGCGCAACTCGTATCCGCAAAGGTCGCCCGGCCGTGAAATCCGACCTGCCTGTCCTGTCCGCGACATCGGCGCCGGCACCCGACCATCCTCACGAGGGGCTCGGCTACCCGTTCCGAGTGATGACCGTGTTCGCGACCGCGTCGGCGCTTGCGTTGATCTGGCTTGTGCTGCCGCTCGAGCGCGGCATGGTCTGGACGCTCACGGCGATCATCGGGCTCGTTGCCGTCGCGCTTATCGGGTGGCGCAGCCACCAGTTGTTCCGCGTGCGTGAGCAAAGCGCACACATACTAGCGGCGCTCGGTGAGGCGACCGTGGATATCCCCGTCAAACTTCGCACGCGCATGCCGTTGGTGCTCGTGACGGGCGACGGCTTGTCGGCGCTGTTCAACCGAGCTGGAGAGGCACGACATGCGCACGTCGGCGACGGCGGGATCTGGCTGCGCGTCGACCGCGTGCAGGATCTGCCACGGCTGGCCGTGGCGGTCAGGCAGTGGCGCGATGGACGCGCGCCGGACGGCGTCGTGCTGACGGTCGCGCCCGCCCTGCATACGGGAACGGACATGCTGACGCAACAACTGCGTGCCGTACGGCAGGCGTTCGCCGATGCGGCGCGCATGCTTGGCGTGAGATTGCCCGGGTATGTTGCGGTCTATCAGCGGCTTACGACCGGCCCCGCCAGTCCCGCGATACCGCAGTGGTACGGGGTGTCCTCCGCTACCCGCCTGGTGGACGCGGGCCGTTTCGAACCGGTGATCCGTGCCGCCGAGAACGAGATGCAGCACGCGGCCGGAGAACAGACCACGGCGGTTCGCACCGCGGCCCTCGCATCGATCATCGGATGGACGCAGCGGGTCGTGATCGGCGCACTGACGGATCGTCATCATCCGGCGACGCCCTCGACACTGTTCGGCGCCGGCTGGATCGACTGCGGCCCCGAGAGCGGAACGGAGAACCCTTGGGAACGTGATGTCGAGATGCAGACCCGGGTGATGCGGGCCGATGCCAGCGCCTCGCCACTGCCGTGGCCGCTGCCGCAACCGTTGATCGAGGCGATGCCTCACCGGCATTGGATATCGCCACGCATGGCGGCCATCGCTCATGCGCTCGCGTTGCTGGCGTGTGCGGCCGCTGTCGCCTTCTGGGGCGCCGCAAAAAACAACGAGGCGTTGCTGACGCGTATCAGCACCGATCTCGATCGGTATTCGATGACCCCGGCCGCGCACGATGCCGCGAAGCGCGACGCATTGAAGGTCCTCATCGCCGATCGCGACCGGCTCGACTTGTATGCGCGCACGGGTGTTCCGCTGCGCCTGTCGTTCGGCATGTACCGGGGCATGCACGTGATGCCGGCGCTGAACGACGCGATCGCCTCCTACGAACCGCCCCCCGCCCCGCCGCCGCCCGCCGTCATCACGCTGGACAGCATGTCGCTGTTCGACAGCGGCAAGTCCCGACTGAAGTCGGGCACCACGCGCGCGATGGTCGGCGCGCTCGACATGATCAAGGCGCATCCCGACAAACGGATTCTCGTCGCGGGCTACACCGACAACGTCGGCAATCCGGATAGCAACCTCAAGCTTTCGACGGCGCGCGCGCAAGCCGTGCGCGACTGGCTGATTGACGCGTCTGGTATTCCGGCCACGCAGTTCGCCATCCAGGGCTACGGCGTGACGCGGCCGATAGCGGACAACGACACGCCCGACGGGCGCGCGCGAAACCGACGCGTCGAGATCACGCTGATCCCGGACGTCGGCAAATAGAAACAGTTTTACCCCCGGAGCAAACCACTTCGGGATTCTGAGGCTCGGGGGCTGACTCCGGGTATTGGTAGTAGTACGAAAAATGGAGTGAAAGATGGCAATTCCGGCATATATGTGGCTCAAGGACGACGGTGGCGCCGACATCAAGGGATCGGTGACGGTTCAGGGCCGCGAAGGCAGCGTCGAGCTCGTCGAATTCGGTCACGGCGTGCACATCCCGACCGATGGCAACACGGGCAAGCTGACTGGGACGCGCGTACACAAACCGATCACGCTGACCAAGGAAACCGACGCGTCGACGCCGTACCTGTACAAGGCGGTAACAAGCGGCCAGACGCTGAAGTCGGTTGAGATCAAGTGGTACAAGATCGATGACGCGGGCAAGGAAAAGGAGTACTTCAACACCAAGCTCGACAACGTGAAGGTCGTCGCCGTGAATCCGGTGATGCACGACATCAAGAACCCGGACTACGAGAAGCACAACCACCTCGAGAACGTGGAGTTGCGCTACGAGACGATCACCTGGTCGTACAAGGACGGCAACATCATCCACAAGGATACGTGGAGCGAGCGTTCCTGATCCTGACCAAATGGTCGGAACCGACTGGCTCCCTGGCGGTTCCTTTGCCGGCCTGACCGATTCAGGCTGGCCTTTTTATATCCGCGGGTGGCGCGCCCAACGGCTGCCGCCGCCCCAATCCCGACCGCCCTGTCATGACTCTGCGAGACACCACTCACTTGCTCCGCCAGCTCAATCCGCACTGCGCGAAAACACTCGAGGCGGCCGCGAGCCTATGCCAGGGTCGGCTTTCGGACGAAATCACCGTCGAACACTGGCTGCTGAAGCTGATCGAGGCAGGCGACGGCGACATTTCGGCGGTCCTGCGACACTACGGGATCGACATCGATGCCGTCTGGAATGCGCTGATCGCCGCGATCGAGCACCTGCCCCGCAACCTGCGCGGCAAGCCGGCGCTTTCGCCGCAACTGGCAACGATGCTGCAGGACGCGTGGCTTCGCGCATCGCCCGAGGGTGACGATGCGTCGATCCGGTCAGGTAACCTGTTGCAAGCGATCGTCGACGCGCCGCACGTGTTGCGCGCTCAGAATGCATGGCCGCTGCTGTCGGTCAGCAGCGCACAGATTGAGCGGCTCCTGCCGCGTCTCGCGCACCGCTCCTGCGAAAGCAGGCTCGACGGACACGAAGCCGATGCCGGCGAGCCGGTCACGGCGATGTCGAACGATGCGCGTGCAGGCGCGCCCACGGCTACCGAAACGCAAGCGCCCCGACGGACGACCGAGGGCGACGCACTCGCCCGCTTCGCGATCGACCTGACCGACAAGGCCCACAACGGCCGGATCGATCCGGTGTTCGGCCGCGATCGCGAGATCCAGCAGATGGTCGACGTGCTCGCGCGGCGGCGCAAGAACAATCCGATCCTCGTCGGCGAGCCAGGCGTCGGCAAGACCGCGCTCGTCGAAGGCCTCGCGCTGCGCGTCGCAGAGGGAAGCGTGCCGAACGTGATTCGAAATGTACGCATCCTCACGCTGGACCTGGGTTTGCTGCAGGCCGGCGCCGGCGTGAAGGGCGAATTCGAGCAGCGCCTGAAGAACGTGATCGACGAAGTGCAGGCGTCGCCCGTGCCGATCCTGCTGTTCATCGACGAAGCGCACACGCTGATCGGCGCGGGCAATGCCGCCGGCGGCGCCGACGCCGCGAACCTGCTCAAGCCCGCGCTCGCGCGCGGCGAGCTGCGCACGATCGCGGCCACTACGTGGTCCGAGTACAAGGAATACTTCGAGCGCGACGCCGCGCTCGAGCGCCGTTTCCAGATGATCAAGGTCGATGAGCCCAACGACGACACAGCGTGCCTGATGCTACGAGGGCTCAAGAGCCGATACGCGACATACCATAATGTGCACATCAGGGATGAGGCGCTCGTCGCAGCGGTCAAGCTCTCGCGCCGCTACATTCCCGCGCGGCAGTTGCCGGACAAGGCGGTCGACCTGATCGATACGGCCGCCGCCCGCGTACGCATGGGTCTGGAATCCCCGCCGGCGGAGCTGCAGCGAGCACGGGCCGCGGTCTCCGCGCTGGAACTGGAAGTCGACATGCTCGAAGCCGATCAGCAAGCCGGTATCGACGGTGCGGACGCACGCCGAGCCGCGCTTGACGCAGCGCTCGCAAACGCGAAGGCAACGCTGGCTGATTTGCACGCGCGCTATGAGCAGGAGTGCAAGCTCGTTCAGGCGCTGCACGAACAACGCGACCTCGATCCATCCAAGCGCGACGACGCGTCGCTGGCGCACGCACGCCACGCGCTCGCCAGCGTGCAGGGCAAGGCGCCGTTGATCTTCGCCGACGTCGACGCCCAGGCGATCGCGCGCGTGGTCGCCGAATGGACCGGCGTACCGGTCGGCAATCTGGTCGAGGATGAACTGCGGAGCCTGCTCGCGCTCGAAGCTCAGCTCGCCACGCGCGTGGTCGCACAGGACGACGCGTTGGCTGCACTGGCCGAAAGCCTGCGTACCGCGAAAGCGGGACTCAAGAACGAGCATGCGCCGCTCGGCGTCTTCCTGCTCACCGGGCCATCGGGCGTCGGCAAGACCGAAACGGCGCTGGCTCTGGCCGACCTGCTGTTCGGTGGACAAGGTGCGCTTACGACGATCAACATGTCGGAGTACCAGGAATCGCACACGGTGTCGCAGTTGAAGGGCTCTCCGCCCGGCTACGTCGGCTATGGCCGCGGCGGGATCCTGACCGAGGCCGTGCGGCAACGCCCGTACAGCGTCGTGCTGCTCGACGAAGTCGAAAAGGCGCATCGCGACGTGCTCGACCTGTTCTATCAGGTGTTCGACCGCGGCATGATGCGTGACGGCGAAGGGCGCGAGATCGATTTCCGCAATTGCGTGATCCTGATGACGTCCAACCTCGGTAGCGTCCAGATCGACGAGGCGACTGCCGACGATGCCGAAACATCGCAAGCCGACCTGATCCGGGCCATTCATCCGCAACTCGTGTCGCACTTCCAGCCGGCTCTGCTCGCGCGCTTCCAGACACTGGTTTACCGGCCGCTCGACGTGACCGCACTCGCTTCGATCGTACGTCTGAAGCTCGCCAAGATCGCCGACCGCTTGCGCAGGCAGCATGAGGTCGAGCTCACGTGCGACGACTCGCTGATCGGCGCAATGGCCGAGCTGTGCCGTGCTCGCGAATCCGGCGCGCGCAATGTCGATGCATTCCTCAATCAGCGCATTCTGCCCGCCGTGTCCCGTGAGTTGCTGGCGCGTATGGCTGCCGGCAACACACCGGCCCGGATCTTGCTCGCGAGTTCGGCCGACGGCAACGTGACGATCGACTGCGTCGATCGCGACAACGCTGTCGTCGGCCATCCGGCGCCCGCGGCGATGATCGCATAACAGGAGCGACACCGTGCCGGCAGGCCCATCCCTTTATGACATGCTGCTCGGGCAGATCGGTGGCGAACCGCTCGATGCGTACGACGACCGAACGCTGGAATGCCTGAGCGTGCAGCAAAACGTGCGGCGCATCCTGAACACGCGCGCCGGCGCGCTCAAGCATCTGCCTGACTACGGTCTGCCGGACCTGACGAACATCTACAAGGCGCTGCCGGCGTCCGCGCACATGCTCAAGGAGCAAATGGAAGCGACGCTGCTGAAATTCGAGCCACGCATCCGTTCGATCGACGTCGAGATCCTCGAGAACGACGACCCCGGCGTGCTCGTGAGTTTCGAAATGACGTGCCATCTGAAGAAGGCCGGACTCGTTCGGTTCGGCACGTACTTCGAGCCGCCCGGGCGGATGCGGTTGGAGCGAATGCAACAGGCGAAATCCGGCAGATATTGACCGTTCCACAAATCGCGACATCACCGAAGTGTGGCCTGCTTTCAGCAAGGAGCGGCCGAGGACGCCGACGTCAATCGCGTTGCCGTTCAGGCTTTCGCCGACGGGCGTGGCCGCCTGGAAGTGCTTCCACTCAATCGTGTACGGGCCGGTCCTTCAGCACGCCGGGAACCACACCGTCCGCCGGGCTTCACGGCAAGTCGTTCGAATGATTCCTCGACAGATATTTCGTGCACGAAATAAATCCCGGACTATATTTCGCATACGAAATACCTACCCGAACGAGGACGGCCATGACGTCGGAACCTGTCGAGTTTTGCGCCGCCGACGGCTATACGCTGAGCGGCACGCTGTGGTCGCCGGACGCGCCGCCGCGCGCGCTGGTGTTGATCCATCCGGCCACCGCCGTGCCGGAGCGGCTGTACGCGGGCTTCGCGCGCTTCCTGACCGAACGCGGCTTCGCGGCGCTGACCTACAACTATCGCGGCATCGGCGCGTCACGGCCCGCGCGGCTGCGCGCGCTGCAGGCCCGCATGCGCGACTGGGTCGAGCTCGACGTCGGCGCCGCGATCGCGTGGGCGCGCAATGCGTACGCGGGGTTGCCGCTGGTGGCGGTCGGGCACAGCGTCGGCGGCCACGCGATCGGGCTGTCGGCCGGCACCGCGCACCTGCGCGCGGCCGTGCTCGTCGCCGCGCACGCGGGCAGCACGCGGCTGATTTTCCGCGCGGCCGAACGGCTGAAGGTGCGGCTGATCCTGCGCGTGCTCGGGCCGCTCGCATCCGCACTGCTCGGCTACGTGCCCGGCAAGCGGCTGGGGCTCGGTGAGGACCTCCCCGCCGGCGTGTTCCGCGAGTGGAGCCGCTGGACCACGTTGCCGCGCTACTTCTTCGACGATCCGACGCTCGGCGCAGCCGAGCGCTTCTCGAAGCAGCAGTTGCCGATTCTCGCGCTCGGCTTCGACGACGATCCGTGGGCGAATCCGCCCGCGATCGACCTGCTGGTAAGCTACCTGACCCGGGCGGCCGTCGAACGCCGCCAGATCGATCCGGACGCCGCGGGCAGCGGGCCGGTCGGACACATGGGCTTCTTCCGCAGCCGGCCAGGCACCGTGCTGTGGCCAGCAGTCGCCGACTGGCTCGCGCAGGCGCTCGACGCGCCGCGCGCCGCGGGTCGCCCGTCCCTTTCCATTGCAGCCGGGAACCGAGCTTGAGCGAAGACCGACGACTGTTTTTCCTGTTGAACATCGGCCAGCGGCGCGTGCAGCGCTGGGTCGACCGCAAGGCCGAGACCGATGCGCGCGCCAGCGCCGCGCAGGCCGGCGTGCTGTTCTGCCTCGCGAGGCAGGACGGCGCGCTGATCGGCGAAGTCGGCGCGGCGCTGCAACTGGCGCCGTCCGCGATGACGGGGCTCGCCGACCGGATGGCGAAGGCCGGCCTGCTCGCGCGGCACGCCGATTCGGACGACGGGCGGGCAACGCGCCTGTTCCTGACCGACGAAGGACACGCGGCGCTCAAGCGCGCGCGCGTGGTGCTGCGCGAGCTGAACGGCAAGCTGTGCGACGGGTTTTCCGACGAGGAACTCGACGTCGTCGCGCGCTGGCTCCACGCGTTGCAGGACCGCTTTCCGGCCGATCGCTGAACGGCGCCGGCGGTGCGCTGCATCGGCACGATGCCGCGTAATCGATAGCGATTCCGATTCGCGCTTTCGATTCGGTTTCCGAACTTTCAGGCGGCAAATTTTGCGTTCCGGATCCGCTGCTTCGGCAACGCTTTCCGGCTACGTCCTGTTACAAAAAATTGCCTGCCGCGCCGCATATCGATCGCCTACATTGCTATCCACTTCGACGCATTCGTCGTATGCACGGACTGCCTTCCCGTCGCGTCCGTATCCCGGGACGCACCCGACAAGTAACGAAAACGAACAGGTGTCTTGACCGACGTGCTGGCGGCATCCAGCACACGCGGAGTGCGATGACTGAAGCGGCTTCCTGAACGACACGATCCGACGCGTGGCACGGCATCCATTGCCGCCGCGTACCGGCGCGCGACGTGCCGCTGTTCCTTGACATCGCCGCCGCACGTGAACGAGGAGCAGTCCCATGCGACGCACGATGGTGTCCCACTCGCTTGTCACCCGCCTCACCCGCCTGTCCGCCGCGACGGCAATGGCGATGGCCGCCGCCGCGGCCGCGCATGCCGACCCCGTGGTCGTGTCCGGCCCGAGCCCGTTCGCCGCCTGCACCATCGGCGGCCCCGGCACGAACTACGTGAACGCCGAGGTCGAACCATGGCTCTCGGTCAATCCGGCGAACCCGACCAACATGATCGGCGTGTGGCAGCAGGATCGCTGGTCGAACGGCGGCGCCCACGGGCTCGTCGCCGGCTATACGTTCGACGGCGGCGCGACCTGGGCGCGCACGCCGCAACCGTTCAGCGCCTGCGCGCCGGGCGGGCTCAAGTACGAGCGCGCGTCGGATCCGTGGGTGTCGTTCGGGCCCGACGGCACCGCGTATTCGGTATCGATCTCGTTCAACCAGTCGAACAACGGCAATGCGGTCGCCGCCTCGGTGTCGACCGACGGCGGACAGACGTGGAGCAGCCCGGCCGTGCTGATCGCGAACGACGAACCGACGACGCAGTTCTTCAACGACAAGGAATCGGTGACGGCGAACCCGGTGAAGGCCGGCACGGCCTACGCGGTGTGGGACCGCCTCGAGCTGCCGAACGGCAACCCGTACGCGAACCTGCACACGCAGGCATATCGCGGGCCGACGTTCTTTTCGAAGACGGTCGACGGCGGCAAAACGTGGAGCAGAGCGAAGGTCATCGTCAACGTGCCGTCGCGTCAGCAGACGATCGGCAACCAGATCGTCGTCGACCCGAAGACCGGTACGCTCTACGACTTCTTCGACCTGATCCAGCCGCCGTTCAGCAAGGCGGCCGGCAAGGTCGCGTTCATCAAGTCGACCGACGACGGCGCGACCTGGACGAAGCCGCAGGTGATCGCCGGGCTGCAGACAGTCGGCGTGACCGATCCGAACACCGGCGAACCGGTACGCACCGGCGACATCATTCCGGAGCCCGCGATCGATCCGGCATCGGGGCAGCTGTACGTCGTCTGGCAGGACAGCCGCTTCAACGGCGGCAACTACGACGAGATCGCGCTGTCGACGTCGAAGGACGGCGGCGCGAGCTGGAGCGCACCGCTGCAAGTGAACACGCCGACCGGGCGTGCCGCGTTCAATCCGTCGGTGCGCGTCGACAATGCCGGCTCGGTGATGGTCACCTACTACGACTTCCGCGACCTGCAGGCCGGCAATACGACGACGCTGCCGACCGGGTTCTGGCGCAAGATCTCGCATGACGGCGGCACCACGTTCGCCGACGAGCGGCGCGTCGGCGGCCCGTTCGACATGAAGCTCGCGCCGAACGCGGAAGGCTTCTTCATCGGCGATTACCAGGGGCTCGACGTGCTGCCGTCGTCGTCGTTCCACCCATTCTTCGTCCAGACCAACGCGGGCAACCTGACGAACCGCACCGACGTGTTCTTCGCGCCGTGATGCGCGCATGAGCGCAACGCAGCGCTGCCGCGACGTCCCTCGCGTCGCGGCAGCGTGCCCGCATGCGCGTCAATGCATGTCGGTCAGCACGATGCGGCCGTCGACCTTCCCGTCGCGCAGCCGCGCGAATATGTCGTTGATGTTGCCGAGCCGGTCGCGATGGATATGCGCGCGCACCAGTCCGTCCGCCGCGAAATCGAGCGATTCCTGCAGATCGCGACGCGTGCCGACGATCGAGCCGCGCACCGTGATGCCGTTCAGCACGGTCGAGAAGATCGGCAACGGGAAATCGCCGGGCGGCAGGCCGTTGAGCGCGACCGTGCCGCCGCGCCGCACCATCCCGAGCGCCTGCGCGAACGCGCTGCGCGACACGGCCGTGACCAGCACGCCATGCGCCCCGCCGATCTCCTTCTGGATGACCTTCGCCGGATCGTCGGTCGACGCATCGATCGTCAGTTGTGCGCCGAGCTGGCGCGCAAGTTCGAGCTTGGCCGGCGACACGTCGATCGCCGCGACGTGCAGGCCCATCGCGCGCGCGTATTGCACAGCCACGTGGCCGAGCCCGCCGATACCGGAAATCGCGATCCACTGGCCCGGACGCGTGTCGGTGACGCGGATGCCCTTGTAGACCGTCACGCCCGCGCACAGGATCGGCGCGATCTCGTCGAACGCGACCTGCGCCGGCAGATGGCCGACATAGTCTGGATCGGCCAGCACATATTCCGCATAGCTGCCGTTGACCGAATAGCCGGTGTTCTGCTGCCCGTGACAAAGGGTTTCCCAGCCGGTGTGGCAATACTCGCAGTGACCGCATGCCGTGTAGAGCCAGGGCACGCCGACGCGGTCGCCCTCGCGCACGTGCGTGACGCCCGCGCCGACCGCCGCGACGACGCCCACGCCTTCGTGTCCGGGAATGAACGGCAGCGTCGGCTTCACGGGCCAGTCGCCGTCGGCGGCGTGCAGGTCCGTATGGCAGACGCCCGACGCCTTGATGTTGACGAGGATCTGGCCTGCGCCCGGCGTCGGGATCGGCACTTCCTCGATGCGCAACGGTTCGCCGAACGCGTGCACCACGGCCGCTTTCATGGTTTGAGTCATGCGTCGCTCCTGTCTGGTCGATGACCGCGCCAGTATCCGGGCTCGAAACCGCAACGCATTGATACGCATCAACGGGGCAGAAATCCTGCGCGGCGGCGGATTCATCGCGAGACACGGTTCCCCGCGTCGCCGGCCCCGCTGCCGGTTTGACGTACCGCCTCTGTTTTCTCGGCCATTTCGGCAGGTTGTCGGAAACCCCGTGGCCCACCGCCGTTCCGCTTGGAATTCGAAATGATATAACATATCATTTCGCGAGCTCGTCCACCTGCAGCCGTTCCATCCGGGTGGCCGGGTTACGCCGAGTCATATCCAAGCGGGTCACTGCGCGCCGCAGACGCAACAATATATCGTATCTAGACGTGACCCACATGACTCGTTTCCCGATCCGATTCCAACCGATTCACCGACCATGCGCGACCTCCCTCGTCTACCGCTTCGCCCGCTCCCGCCCGTTTCGCTGATGCTGTTCGCCGCCGTCGCGCACGCGCAAGCCGATACGCCCGCCTCGTCGACGCCGACGCATACCACGCCGCTCGCGCCGATCTTCGTGACCGCGAACCCGCTCGGCGACACCGAGCTGATCTCGCCGACCGTGCAGCTGTCCGGCGACGCGCTGACGCGCCGCCAGGCCGATTCACTCGGCGAAACGCTCGATGGCCTGCCCGGCGTGTCGACCACCACCTACGGCCCGATGGTCGGCCGCCCGATCATCCGCGGGATGGACGGCGACCGGATCCGGCTGCTGCAGAACGGCGTCGCCGCCTACGACGCGTCGTCGCTGTCGTACGACCACGCGGTGCCGCAGGATCCGCTGTCGATCGAACGCGTCGAAATCGTGCGCGGGCCGGCCGCGCTGCTGTATGGCGGCAACGCGGTCGGCGGTGTCGTCAACACGATCGACAACCGGATTCCGCGCGAGGCGATCGAAGGCGTGACGGGCGCGCTCGACGCGCGCTACGGCGGGGCCAATTCGATGCGCGCGGGCGCCGCGCAGGTCGAAGGCGGCAACGGCCGCTTCGCGTTCCATGTCGACGCATTCGACCGGGAAACGAGCAAGCTGCGCATTCCCGGCTACGCGCGCAGCAGCCAGCAACGGGCGATCGACGGCCCCGACACGCCGCAACCGTACGGCAACGTGCCGAACAGCGACGGCCGCGTGCATGGCGGCGCGCTCGGCGCGTCGTACACGTGGGCCGATGGCTTCGCGGGCCTGTCGTACAGCGGCTACGAGTCGAACTACGGCTCCGTCGCCGAGGACGACGTGCGCTTGCGGATGCGCCAGGAACGCCTCGCGCTCGCGTCCGAGGTGCGCAACCTGAGCGGCCCGTTCACGAAGCTGAAGTTCGACTTCGCGTACACCGACTATCGCCACAAGGAAGTCGACAACGGCGCGACGGCCACCACCTTTCGCAACCGCGGCTACGAGGCGCGCATCGAGGCGCGGCATCGCCGGATCGGCCCGTTCGAAGGCGCGATCGGCGTGCAGTTCGGCCAGAACACGTTCTCGGCGCTCGGCGACGAATTGCTCGTGCCGTCCACGCGCACGAACAGCGTCGCGCTGTTCGGTCTCGAGGAATGGCAGGTCGCCCCCGCGCTGAAGCTGAGCCTCGGCGGGCGCTTCGAGCACGTGAAGGTCGATCCCGATCCGGCCGGCGTCGAGAAATTCGCGCTCGCACAGCCGCGCGACTTCAATGCCGGCAGCGTATCGGCCGGCGCGCTGTTCTCGCTGACGCCCGTGTGGTCGGTCGCGGCGAACGTCGCATACACGGAACGCGCGCCGACCTTCTACGAGTTGTACTCGAACGGCCCGCACGACGCGACCGGCCAGTTCCTGATCGGCAACCCGAACGCGTCGAAGGAAAAGGCCGTGTCGACCGATCTGTCGCTGCGCTATGCAAGCGGCCCGAACCGCGGCAGCGTCGGCGTGTTCTACAACCGCTTCTCGAACTATCTGACCGAGTACAACACGGGCCGCATCGTGAACGAAGACGGCGAACCGGTCGCCCCCGGCGCCGGCGATACGCTCGACGAAGCAATCTATCGCGGCGTGCGCGCCGAATTCTACGGCGTCGAACTCGACGGCAAGTGGCGCGCGTTCTCGCGGCGCGGTCACACGGTCGACGTCGAACTGACCGCCGACTACACGCATGCACGCAACGTCGACACCGGCCAGCCGCTGCCACGCATCGCGCCGCTGCGCGCGACGCTCGCGGCCGATTATGGCTACGGCCCGTTCGGTGCGCGCGCGCAGGTCACGCACGCGTGGTCGCAGCACCGCGTGCCCGACAACGACTTTCCGACCGACGGTTACACGTCGCTCGGTGTGATGCTCACGTACAAGTTGCGTGTCGGCGCGACGCACTGGCTCGCGTACCTGCGCGGCGACAACCTGACGAACCAGGAGATCCGCTATGCGACCTCGGTCGTGCGCGGCTTCGCGCCGCAAGGCGGCCGCAGCGTGATGGCCGGCCTGCGCACGACGTTCTGATCGCCGGACGGCCCGCGGCGCCGGCCGCGGGCCGAATCGGGCGTTCCCCAACGTCCGACCGTAAATGCGCGATTCACCCGTAAATCGAGAAACATGCCAATCGGACGATTTGAGAAACCGACCGGCACTTATTAACTTTCTGCAAAAAAGTGGATATTTATATCCGCGTATGAACGCGACGATCATCGACGATTCCCGAGCGTTTCTCCGGATCGAGAACGCCCGACCGGCGGGGGATTCCAGCAAAAAAGAATAAATATCAGGGTTTTCGATGGGTAAAGAAATATCCGGCATTCCCGTTAATGACGGCACGGGCCTGCACGCGGTCGAACAATAAATTCCCATCACCAACCACTCGCACGGGGGCGCATCGTGAAAATCGCCAGAATAACCATCAAGACAAAACTGCTTGGCGGCTTCGGTTTGCTCGCCGTGGTCGTCGTGATCGTGTCGGGCATGGCGCTGAAAGCGCTGTCCGATACGAACGACGAGTTTTCCCGATACATGAACGGCGTCAACGCGCGCGCAAACTTGTCCGCGCAAATCCGTACGGCGGTCGACCGGCGCGCGATCGCCGCGCGCAACCTGGTGCTCGTGACCACGCCTGCCGACATCCAGATCGAACTGGCCGAAGTGCAGCAGGCGCACAAGGACGTGCAGGACCGTCTCGCGAAGCTGAAGGACATGATGGCGAACGCGACCGACACGACCGATCGCGCGCGCGAACTGGTCGCCGAGATCGGGCGCATCGAAGCGAGCTACGGGCCGGTTGCGCTGAATATCGTCGGGCTCGCGCAGGCCGGCAAGAAGGACGAGGCAACCGCCGATATCGACAATCGCTGCCGTCCGTTGCTCGCGCAACTGGTTCGCGCAACCGATGCGTACGCAACCTATACGCACGAGCGCGAAGTCGCGATCGCGCAGGCATTCGCGGATCGCTACGCGATCGAGCGCAATCTGCTGCTGGCCATCTGCGCAATCGCGATCGTGGTGGCGGCCGGCGGCGGCCTGTGGCTGACGCGCAGGATCACCGCACCGATCGTCGCGGCGGTCGACGTCGCGCGCACGGTGGCCAACGGCGATCTCGGCAGCCGGATCAGCGTGAGCGGCAACGACGAGACGCGCGACCTGCTCGACGCGCTGCGCACGATGAATGCGCGGCTGATCGACATCGTCGGTCGCGTGCGCGATTCATCGAACAGCATCGCGCATGCGGTGGGCGAAATCGCATCGGGCAATCTCGACCTGAGCCAGCGCACCGAGGAACAGGCTGCATCGCTGCAGGAAACCGCCGCGACGATGGAGGAATTCACGTCGACGGTGCGCCTGAACGCGGAGAACGCGCAGCAAGCGAGCACGCTCGCCGCGAACGCGTCGGACGTCGCGCTGCGCGGCAGCGCGGTGGTCGGCCGCGTGGTCGATACGATGACGGAGATCGGCCACAGCTCGTCGAAAATCGCGGACATCACCGGCATCATCGAAGGCATCGCATTCCAGACCAACATCCTCGCGCTGAACGCGGCCGTCGAGGCGGCACGCGCGGGCGAACAGGGCCGAGGCTTCGCGGTCGTCGCGAGCGAGGTGCGCAGTCTCGCGCAACGTTCGTCCACCGCCGCGAAGGAAATCAAGGAACTGATCTCGGCATCGGTACAGACGATCCAGGACGGCTCGGCGCTCGCGGGCGAAGCCGGCAAGACGATGTCGGAGGTGACGCGAGCCGTCGCGCGCGTCACCGACATCATGGGTGAAATCGCGGCCGCGTCGGCCGAACAGAGCCGCGGCATCGATCAGGTGAACCTGACGATCACGCAGATGGACGAGACGACGCAGCAGAACGCGGCACTCGTCGAACAGGCCGCGGCCGCGTCGAAATCGCTCGAGGCGCAGGGGCGCGATCTGTCGGAGACGGTGTCCGCGTTCCGGATGCCGGCCGGCGAACATGCAGTGTCGGCACGCGCACGCACGCATGCGGCCGACGGCGCATCGCGCCGGCAGGCTGCCGCCGCGTAACGCGTCACGCATCACGCGTCGCTCGAAACTCGATGCGCGGCCGCGCGGTACGCGGTCCGGCCGCGCATCACCCCCGCCTGCCGGCGACGGTCGTCGTGCTCGTTCGAACCTGAAACGCCAGGTGTCGCGCGGCACGCATTCTCTGGCGCGTCGACCACGCGCATCGCGCTCGATCGAAGCAATGTCGATCGACGCGGAATACGATCCCCTTTCTCCGGGACCGCAATTTCCGGTCCCGCCCCGTACGCGACACGGCAAGTAATGAACCGACGTGCGAATTCGCCGATCGCGGTCATGCACTTTTAAATCAGCCGAATGACGAGTATGCTTAAAAAAGCACTCCGCGTTCGAACGGCGAATCGCATGCCCTGATTCCCGTCCGCTCGTATCGCGGCCCCATCGCGCCACGCGTCGATGGCGGCGTCCGCCTCGCGCCCTGGCCGCACGAACCTTCCCCAACCATTCGCAGGAGAGCTGGTGAGCCGACTCGTCGTCGTATCCAATCGTATTGCAGATCCCCGTAAAGCCGCGGCAGGCGGGCTTGCCGTGGCCGTGAAAGACAGCCTGCAGGAATCGGGCGGCGTCTGGTTCGGGTGGAGCGGCAGGCTGCGTGGCGAAGGCGAACGCCCCGCGCACGGCGACGACGTGCAGATCCAGAATGTCGGCGGCATCCAGCTCGCGACGATCGATCTCGATCCGCAGGATTACGACGCGTATTACCTCGGCTACTCGAACAACGTGCTGTGGCCGGTGTTCCACTACCGCCTCGATCTCGCGCAGTTCGACCGCCGCTTCGCGGACGGCTACCGGCGCGTGAACCAGCTGTTCGCGCGCAAGCTGAGCACGCTGCTGCGCCCCGACGACGTCGTCTGGGTCCACGACTACCAGCTGATTCCGCTCGCCGCCGAACTGCGTGCGACGGGCTGCACGAATCCGATCGGCTTCTTCCTGCACATTCCGATGCCGCCGCCGCCGATCATGGCCGCGATCCCGGAGCACGAGTGGCTGATGCGCTCGCTGTTCGCCTACGATCTCGTCGGCTTCCAGACCGAATCGGATCTGCTTCACTTCGAGCATTACGTCGAGGCCGAAGCCGGCGCCGCGCGGCTGCCGGACGGCCGTCTGCACGCGTTCGGCCGCACGCTGTCGGCCGGTGCGTTCCCGATCGGCATCAACGTCGACGAATTCGCGGCGCTCGCGGAGAATCGCGACGGCATCGACATGTTCGAGCGGATGCGCGACGAATATTCGCGCCGCCAACTGCTCGTCGGCGTCGATCGGCTCGACTACACGAAGGGGCTGCCGCAGCGCGTGCACGCATTTCGTCAGTTGCTCGAACAATATCCGGAGAACCGCGACCGCGCGACGCTGATCCAGATCGCCGCGCCGAGCCGCGAGGATCTCGGCGCATACGACGACCTGCGGCGCGAGATGGACAGCCTGTGCGGCGCGATCAACGGCGATTACGGCGAACTCGAGTGGATGCCGATGCGCTACATCCACCGCACAGTCGCGCGCAAGCGCTTGCCGGGCCTCTACCGCGCGAGCCGCGTCGCGCTCGTCACGCCGCTGCGCGACGGGATGAACCTGGTCGCGAAAGAGTTTCTCGCCGCGCAGGACGAGGCCGATCCGGGCGTGCTCGTGCTGTCGCGTTTCGCGGGCGCGGCCGAGCAACTGAAGCCCGCACTGCTCGTCAATCCATACGACACGCAAGGCACCGCGCAGGCGATCCAGCGCGCGCTCACGATGCCGCTCGACGAGCGCCGCCAGCGTCACGACGCGCTGATGGCGATCGTGCGCAAGACCGACGTGCATTGGTGGCGCACGCGCTTTCTCGACGCACTCGCCGAAGCAGCGGAAGTCGCCGCCGCGACCGCGTCCTGACGCATCACGTCCTGACGCACGCTCACACGCCGGTCGTCTCGCGGTCGAGCACCGCGCCGTTCACATCCCGTACCGCCACCGAGATCGGAATGCCTTCGCGCATGCTCTCGGTCACCACGCAATACGCATCGAACCGGTCGAGCATGCGCGTCGCCGCCGCGAGATCGGCCCACGCCTTGCCGACCGACAGCGTCACGGCCATCGCGCCCACGCGCACCCTGCCCGCTTCGTTCTGCACCATGTCGACGTCGATATGCGCGGTGACCGGCTGCGGATCGACGCGCTGTTTCTCGAGCGCGAACAACAGGCTCGCCGCGAGGCAGCTCGCGACCGCCGCGGCCAGCAGCCGGACGGGATTCGGACCGCGGCCGGCGCCGAGCGGCGGCGGTTCGTCGGTGAGCACCGGCGAAAGCTCCGTGCCGGCAAACGTGACTTCGAAACTGAAACGCGCATGCTGCGCGACATCGACCGATACGTGCGCCTCGCTCATGGCGACTCCGTGACTGGAAAAAAGGGAAACGAAACGCCGGCGCAACGCCACGCCGGCGAGATTGAATCGCAGCGACGGCGCGGCACGCTCGTGGCCATCCGCCGGCTGCGCGACAGGCTCGCACTTCAGCGTTCGGGTTCGCGCGGCGGCCCGTATGCGACGAAATCGCGCTCGATCGCCGACGCCCGCTCCGGCGCATTCGCGCCCGCGCCCGGCCCGAGATCGGTCGTGGATGGCGCGGCGCCAGGCGCCTCGCGCCCGTCGATCAGCGCCTGCAACGCATCGCGTTCGAGCACCTCGCACGCGAGCAGCCGTCGTGCGATCCGCTCGAGCGCATCGCGACGTTCTCCGAGCGTCGACGCGACGCGCGCATGCGCATCGGTCAACAGCGTATGCACCTCGTCGTCGATCATCCGTGCGGTGTGCTCGCTGCAGCGCGCCTCGCCCGCATGCCATGCGCCGGGTATGCCGGAGCGCGCATCGCCGTCGTCGAAGCTCACCAGCCCGATCTGCTCGCTCATCCCGTATTGCATGACCATGTGGCGCGCCATCGCCGTCGCGCGCTCGAGATCGTTCTGCGCGCCCGTCGACACGTCGCCGAACACGAGTTCTTCCGCGACACGCCCGCCGAGCAGCGCGTCGATCCGGTCGAGCAGCTCGCTGCGGCGCAGGACGTAGCGATCCTCGGTCGGCACCTGCTGCGTATAGCCGAGCGCGGCCACGCCGCGCGGAATGATCGACACCTTCTTCACCGGATCGCAATGCGCGCGGCTTTCCGCGACAAGCGCATGGCCGGCCTCGTGATAGGCGATCGTCAGTTTCTCCTGCGCGTTCATCACGCGGCTCTTGCGCTCGAGGCCGGTCAGCGCGCGATCGATCGCCTCGTCGAAGTCGTCCATCCCGATCGCCGGCTTGCCGAGTTCCGCCGCATGCAGCGCGGCCTCGTTGACGACGTTCGCGAGATCGGCGCCGACGAAGCCCGGCGTGCGCGACGCGAGTTCGCCGAGGTCGACGTCGGCCGCGAGCTTCACGCGCTTCACGTGCACGCCGAGGATCTGGCGGCGGCCGTTCACGTCGGGCCGGTCGATCGCGATGTGACGGTCGAAGCGGCCCGGGCGCAGCAGCGCCGGATCGAGAATCTCCGGCCGGTTGGTCGCGGCCATGATGATCACGCCGGAGCCGGCCTGGAAGCCGTCCATCTCGACGAGCAGCTGGTTGAGCGTCTGCTCGCGCTCGTCGTTGCCGGACATCGGGCCGACACCGCGTACCTTGCCGAGCGCATCGAGCTCGTCGACGAACACGATGCACGGCGCCTTCTGCTGCGCCTGCTCGAACAGGTCGCGCACGCGCGCCGCGCCGACGCCGACGAACATCTCGACGAACGCCGAGCCGCTGATCGAGAAGAACGGCACGGCCGCCTCGCCCGCCACCGCGCGCGCGAGCAGCGTCTTGCCGGTGCCGGGCGCGCCGACGACCAGCACGCCCTTCGGAATCTTGCCGCCGAGCCGCTGGTAGCGATCCGGATCGCGCAGGAACGAGACGAGCTGCTGCAGCTCGGCCTTCGCTTCGTCGATGCCCGCGATGTCGTCGAACGTGATGCCGGTTTCCTGCTGCACGTATACGCGTGCGCGGCTCTTGCCCATTCCGGTGAAATCCTGCAGCCCGCCGCGCTTGCGCAGCATCAGGTTCCAGATGAACACGAACGCGACGAGCGGCACCAGCCACGATGCGAGCGACGCGATCCAGCCGGTGTCGGACGCGCCGTGAAAGCGGATGCCGGCGGCGCTCAGCGTGTCGATCAGCTGCGGGTCGGTCACGCGGTTGGTGGCGAAGCGCGGCGGCGTGCCGCCCGACTTCACGGCCGCGACATCGGATGCCGGCAGCATCGCGCCGGCCTGCGGCATCGTCAGCGTGCCCGTGATCGTCGTCGATCCGATCTCGAGATCGTCGACGAGCCGCGCTGCGACGAGCCGATGGAAATCGCTGTACGCGATCAGCGTCGACGCCGGACGCAGCATCAGCAACTGCGCGGCGAACAGCACGAAGAAGCCCGCCGCGATCAGTAATCCTGCGAAGTCGAATTTCCTGTCCATGGCATCGGGCCGGCCGGTCGCGCCGCTGCGCGCTTATGCGTGCCCGCGCGCCGGGCCGGCACGCGGCATCGGGAGCCACACGCATACGGTATGCATCCGCGTCATCGTCGCCTCGTTTCGTCGCATGAATGACACCGCGAAGGCGCGCCACGCGCCGTTCGCGCGGACGACGCACGGCAATGCGCCGCCCGTGATTCAAGTCTAGTTCGCGCGCGGGCGTCCCGCATCGTCCGACAAACAGCTTTCGTCGCGGCGGCCAGGCGCGTTATAGTCGCGCTCATGACATTTTTGTGACAGCCGGCATCGCCCCGCCCGGGCGCGACGCCGGCCGTTGCGTCCCGTCCCGCGTCGCGGCAGGCCGCGCGACGCTGCCGCGCATCGATCGACAACCGCCCACCCGAGGAGCTCACGACGTGAACGACACCCCCGATCGCCCCGACGACCTTCCCGTTGATCCCGACCGCCGCCGCATGCTCGGCGGCCTCGCCGCGCTCGGCGCGGGCGTCGCGCTCGGCGGCTGCGAGACCACGCCGGGCAGCGCGCCGCGCTCCGCCGCCGACCTGCGGCTCGACGAAGCGCTGCGCCGGCAGGTGCGCCACATCGTCGTGATCTATGCGGAGAACCGCAGCTTCGCGAACCTGTACGGCGACTTTCCCGGTGTGCGCTACCCGCTGAGCGAGGTGCGGCCCGAGCATGCGCAGCAGCTCGATCGCGACGGCAAGACGCCGTTGCCCGTGCTGCCGAAAATCTGGGGCGGACTCGTGCCGCAGGCGCAGGAAGTGGACGGCAAGCGCTACGCGATCGCCGAGCGCGACATCGACAAGCTGCCGAACGCGCCGTTCCGGATCGCCGATGCGCAGGGCAAGCCGCTGCCGAACGGCGTGATCACCCGCGACCTGTGGCATCGCTTCTATCAGAACCAGATGCAGATCGCCGCGGGCCGCAACAACCAGTTCGCCGCGTGGGCCGATTCGGGCGGCCTCGTGATGGGCCATTACCGCAATTCCGCCGACACGCTGCGGCTGTGGAACCTCGCGCGGCAATACACGCTGTGCGACAACTTCTTCATGGCGGCCTTCGGCGGTTCGTGGCTGAACCACATGTTCCTGATTTCCGCGCAGCCGCCGATCTATCCGGATGCACACAGGCATCCGCACGCGGCGAAGCTGCTGTCGAAGGTCGACGGCGACGATCCGGCCGGCACGCGGCTGACGCTCGCCGCCGATTCGCCGGCGTCCGCGCTCGAGGGCCCGCCGAAGTTCGCGGTCGACGGGCCGCTGACGCCCGACGGCTACGGCGTCAACACGATGGCGCCGCCGTACCAGCCGAGCTACGTGCCGCCGGCCGATCCCGGCAACGCCGCATACGCGGATCCGGCCGACCATCGCGTGATCCCGCCGCAGGGCCATGCGACGATCGGCGACCGCCTGTCGGAGAAGAGCGTCGACTGGGCGTGGTACAGCGGCGCGTGGCAATACGCGCTCGAGCACCGCGATACGGGCATGGTGCCGGATTTCCAGTACCACCATCAGCCGTTCAACTACTTCGCGAACTACGCGCCCGGCACCGACGCGCGCCGCAAGCACCTGCGCGACGCGGGCCTCGGCGACGAGCCGTCGACCAACCACTTCATCGCCGACATCGATGCGGGCCGCCTGCCGGCCGTCGCGTTCTACAAGCCGCAAGGCAACCTGAACATGCACGCGGGCTATGCGGATGTCGAATCCGGCGATCGCCACATCGCGAACGTGATCGAACGCATCCGGCGCGGCCCGCAGTGGGCGAACACCGTGATCGTGATGACGCACGACGAGAACGGCGGCTGGTGGGATCACGTCGCGCCGCCGGTCGGCGATCGCTGGGGCCCCGGCTCGCGGATCCCCGCGCTCGTGATCTCGCCGTTCGCGAAGAAGGGTTACGTCGACCACACGATGTACGACACGAACTCGATCCTGCGTTTCATCAGCCGCGTGCACGGGCTCGCGCCGCTCGACGGCGTCGCCGCGCGCGACAAGGCGTTCGCGTCGCGCGGCGCGACGCCGCCCGGCGACCTGACGAACGCGCTCGATCTCGGCTGACGGCCTGTCGACGCGTCGCCGACGTCCGCCTGAAACGACGACGCCCCGGCGCAACCCGGTTGCCCGGGGCGTCGTGCTTTCTCGTAAAGGGTAAAGGCGACGCTACGCGGCGCTGCGCAGCGCCTCGCTCGCCGAACGCGCGGCGTGACGGCCGGCCTGCCGGCCGAAGAACGTCGCGTCGGCCAGCGACAGCCCCGAGCTGTACCCCGCGCCCCAGCGCGGCAGCCCGCAGCTCGTGCGGCCGGCCGCATAGAGGCCCGCCACCGGCACGCGCGCGGCGTCAAGGACCTGCCCGGTCGGCAGCGTATCGAGCCCGCCCAGCGTGAAATGCGGATAGAACGCGTAGTCGATCCGGCAATCGAGCGCGACGAACGGCGGCTCGATCAGCGGCTTCAGCCACTTCTTCGCCTTGTGGAACAGCGGATCGACGCCTTCGGCCGCGTGGCGGTTGTAGACGTCGACGGTCGCCGTCAGCGTGCCGGCCGGCATCTGCAGGTCGCGTTCGACTTCCTCCCATGTCTCGCCCGCCGCCGCGATGCCGATCCGCGCGATCGCGGGCGGCTCCTGGTAGGTCGCCTCGTCGACCAGCAGGTAGATCCGGTCGTCGGCCTGGTGGAACGCGTGATGGCCGGTGCGGCCGTGATAGCCGTCCTCGTTGATGAAGCGCTGGCCGCGCGCGTTCACGAAGATCCCGTGGATCAGCGATTCGGGCGCGTAGAACGGCAGGCTGACGAAACCCTGGTCCATGTGGATCGCGGCCCCGCCCGCGCTCTGGCCGAGCAGGATGCCCGAGCCGTCGTCGCCCGGGCTGCCGATCGGTTCGTCCGAGCGCAGCAACTGCGGCGCGTGCCGACGCACCATGTCGCGGTTCATCGCGAAGCCGCCCGCGCACAGGATCACCGCGCGGCGCGCCCGCACGCATGCCGTCTCGCCGTACGCGCGCAGCACGACGCCGCGCACCGCGCCGGCATCGTCGACGATCAGCGCCAGCGCGCGCGTGTCGTAGCGTGTCGACACGCCGAGCGCCTGCACGCGCTCGGCCAGCACGCGCATCAGCATCTGCCCGCCGCCCCAGCCCGGCCATTGCGGCGTGTGGCCGCGCGGGCACGGCTTCGCGGCCTCGCTGAACGGCCAGGCCTCCTCGCTGCCCGACCAGATCAGGCAGTCGTCGGTTTCCGGTTCGACGATCCGCTCGGCGATGAACGTGTTCTTGTACATGAGGCCCTGCGCGACGAGCCAGTCGTGATGCGCGAGGCTCTCGTTCGCGTAGAGACGCACCTTCGCCTCGTCCGCGTCCCGGCCGCCCGCGAGCATCAGGTAGCGGTACAGGTCCTCGGTATCGTCGCTGAAGCCGGCCTGCCGCTGCGCGGGCGTGCCGCCGCTGCCGCCGAGGTAGATCTCGCCGCCGGACAGCGCGCTCGTGCCGCCGTAGCTCGATGCGCGCTCGACGATCAGCGTGTCGGCGCCGGCGCTCGCGGCTTCGATCGCCGCGCACGCGCCGGCCGCGCCGAAGCCGACGATCACGACGTCGTGTTCGGCATCCCAGCGAGGCACGTCGCGGATGTTCAGGGGGCGGGTCAGGGAATAGTCGGATGACATCGCGTAATGGTTCTGCGTGAAGGGAATCGATGAAAGACGGTGGTCGCGGCGAGCACCGCGGGAAGGCACCCCCGACACGGACCTCGGCGCGTTGTCGATGCGAGCATTCGAGCGTGCGCAGGCGAGCCGCGCGTGGTATCGCGGTCGGGAGATTCGAACGACGACGGAAAACCGGATGGGCGCCACGCGACGCATGTATCGCGGTGCTCCACCCGGTCGTTCCGCCAGGACGCCGCCGCATCGCGACGGCTTCCGGGCGACATCGAAGCGGCGCGGCGCACGGCCGCGCCGGCGTCACATGCCGCGCAGCGCGGCGAAGCCGAAGTGCGACGGATCGATCGGTACGCAACCGGTCGGCAGGCCGTTCGAGTCGACCGAGCGGCATTGCAGGATGCCGGCCGCATACGGCGGCGACGGGACCTGCTCGGCGCCATATCGCGCCATTGCCATGGCCGCGAACGTGCCCATCGCCAATACGCACAGCTTGCGAATCGTGAGTCTCATGATCGTCGTCCCCTCCGGTTGGCCGCTATCGCGGTTCGTGTCCGGCGACCGGCCACATGCAGCGGCACCGGATGACTGCACGGTAGCCAGCGCCGGCTCGCCGGCCATCGTCCGTTTCGACTAGGGACAAACGCGAAGCGGGCTGCGTGCGGCGTGCCGCGTTGCAGCATTGACGCGCGGTCGGTTCGACCGAAGGACCCGCAAACCGTCTGCCCCGGCTCGTTGCGACGAGCCGCGTCACCGTCGGACGAATGCCATGCGTCAGCCGCCGCAACGCAACATCGGACGCTGCGCCACCGCCGATCCCGGTGTTTTCCCCGATCCGTACCCTGCTCCGTATGGATGATGAGGATCGATCGGTCCGATGCGAACCTGCGCGTCGACGTCGCAATGCCGCCGCGTCCGCGCTCGCGGCGCGGCAGACGCTTTCCGTTCACTCACGGGAGTACCGCATGAACGATTCGAATCCCCGCCACGCGCTGTACGAACTTGCGTGCCGTTACGCGCAAGCCGTCGACCGGCGCGACTGGCCGCGTCTCGCCACCCTCTTCACCGCCGATGCGCAGCTCGACGGCCCCGGTTTCCGCTTCGACGACCGCGATGCGATCGTCGCCGGAATGAGCGTGATCGAGCGCTACGAGACCACCCAGCATCACGTGCACAACCAGCTCGTCACGCTCGACGGCGGCGAAGCCGATGTCGAGACCTACGGCGTCGCGTGCCACGTGTATGTCCGCGACGGCGTGAAGCGCAAGCTCGACTGGGGGCTGCGCTATCGCGACCGCTGCGTGTTCGACGGCGGCACGTGGCGCTTCGCCGCGCGCACGCTGCACGTCGACTGGTCGCAAGACCTGCCGCTGGAGGGCTGAACGATGCGCTCGCCCCTTCCCCTCGCCGGCCGCACCGCGCTCGTCACGGGCGGCGCCGGCGGCATCGGCGCGGCCTGCGCGCATGCGCTCGCGGCCGATGGCGCGGCCGTCGTGCTGATGGGCCGCCGCCGCGACGCGCTCGAACGCACGCAGCGGCGCCTTGCCGACACGGTGCCCGGCAGCCGCGTCGCGATCCACGCCGGCGACGCCTGCGACGACGCCGACCTGCAGGCCGCGCTGGATACCGCGTGGGCGCTCGACGGCCGTCTCGACATCGTCGTGCCGACCGTCGGCGGTGCCGGGTTCCGCCCGCTGCTGATGCACGACGCCGACACCTTCCGCGCGGAAATCGACCTGAACCTGCACAGCGCGTTCGCCGCGATCCGTCACGCCGCGCCGCGGCTCGCCGATAGCGGCGGCGGCTCCATCGTTTGCATCTCGTCGACGGCTGCGCGGATCAATTTCCGCTGGCTGTCCGCGTACTGCACCGCGAAGGCCGCGCTCGAGGCGCTGGTGCGCGGCGCGGCCGAGGAACTGGCCGGCGCGAAAATCCGCGTGAACGCGGTGCGGCCGGGCCTCACGCGCTCCGAAGCCACCGCCCCGATGTTCGACAACCGTGCGCTGGTCGACAGCTTCCTCGAACAGATTCCGCTCGGCACGCTCGGCGAACCGGATGCGATCGCGCATGCGGTGCGCTACCTCGCGGGCCCCGAGTCGGGCTGGGTCACCGGCCAGAGCTTCGCGGTCGACGGCGGCCACGAGTTGCGCACCAACCCGCGCGTCGACGACACGATCGCGCAGATCTACGGCGCGGCCGCGCTCGATGCGGTCAAGGCCGGCCGCGCGCCGGGCGCCGCATGAGCGCCCGCCTTCTTTCAACGTCACAGGAAATCGACCCCAAGATGAATCGAGTCGCAAACAAGGTCGCGCTGATCACCGGCGCGGCGAGCGGCGTCGGCCGCGCCGATGCGCTGCTGCTGGCCGCCGAGGGCGCGCGCGTCGTGCTCACCGACATCGACGAGGATGCGGGCCGCGCGCTCGCGCGCGACATCGGCGATACGGCGCTGTTCGTGCGCCAGGACATCGCCGACGAGGACGGCTGGCGGCACGCGATCGCGTCGACGCTCGATCGCTTCGGCCGGCTCGACGTACTCGTCAACAACGCGGCGATCTGCCCGGTCGGCTCGATCGAGGACACGAGCCTCGACACCTGGCGGCGCGTGCTGCGCGTCAACGCGGACGGTTATTTCCTCGGCTGCAAGTACGCGATCGGCGCGATGAAGCACAACGACACACCGGGCTCGATCGTGATGATGTCGTCGGTCGCCGCGCTCGGCGGCCTGCCGATGATGTGCGCATACACCGGCTCGAAAGGCGCGGTGACGGCGCTCGCGCGCAGCGTCGCCGTGCACTGCAAGCGCAGCGGCTACCGGATCCGCTGCAACTCGATCCACCCGGACGGCATCTGGACGCCGATGACGCAGGCGCTGATGCCCGGCCTCGATCCGGCCGAACTCGGTATCGGCAACGATCCGATGGCACGCATGTGCGACCCGCAGGACGTCGCGAATCTCGTGCTGTTCCTCGCATCCGACGAGTCGCGCTTCGTGAACGGCGCGGAGCTGCGGATCGACAACGCGCAACTCGTTTCGTCGCTGTGATGCGGATCGCGGCTTTTCCGTTCAAAGGAGTGTTGTGATGATTTCATTTACCGGCAAGACGGTCCTGGTCACCGGCGGCGGCGCGGGCATCGGCCGCGCGTGCGCGGAAGCATTCGGCGCGGCGGGCGCGCGCGTCGCAGTGGCCGAGCTCGACCCCGCTCGCGCGCAGGACGTGCGCCAGGCGCTCGAAGCCGCGGGCGTCGACGCGCTCGTCGGCGCCGTGGACGTCACGCGCCGCGACGAGGTCGACGCATTCGCGCGAACGATCGACGCACGCTTCGGCGGCCTCGACGTGCTCGTCAACAACGTCGGCGATTTCCTGCAGATCGCGAAGCCGTTCGACGACCATACCGACGACGACATCGCGCGGCTGTTCGACGTGAACCTGCGCCAGGTGTTCGTCGTCACGCGCGCGATGCTGCCGTTGTTGCGCAAGCGCGGCGCGGGCGGCAGCATCGTCGGCGTGTCGTCGATCGAAGGCTTCCGCGCGATTCCGAACTGCAGCGTCTATGCGTCGTTCAAGGCCGCGCTGACCGGCTTCACGAAAAGCCTCGCGCTCGAACTCGGGCCGGCCGGCATTCGCGTGAACCAGATCGCGCCGGAGACCACCGAGACGCCGCAGGTGCCCGTGAGCGCGATGGTCGCGGCCGAGCATCGCGCGCACATCCCGCGCTGGATTCCGCTCGGGCGCTTCGGTGCGGCCGGCGACATCGCAGGCGCCGCGCTGTTCCTCGCGAGCCCGCTCGCCGCGTGGGTCACCGGCACGACGCTGCACGTGGACGGCGGCGCGCTCGCGGCGGCCGGCTGGTATCGCGACCCGAACGGCTTCTGGACCAACATGCCGGTCGTCACGGGCAACGGCTTCAATTTCTGAGCGCCGATCCGCGCGGCTTCACCCGTTCAATCGTCGGTTCAATTCATGCGGCGCGCCTGCGCCGCCCTCGGAGACACCATGAAAATCCTGATCATCGGCGGCACCGGCCTCATCGGCGGCCACGCCGCGCTGCATCTGCACGCGCAAGGCAACGACGTGACGCTCGCCGCCCGCAAGCCGCCCGCGCCGGGCAGCGCGCTCGCGCAATTCGACGTGCTGCTGCGCGACTACGTGGCCGGCACCTTCACGCGCGACGATCTCGCGCCGTTCGACGCAATCGTGTTCGCGGCAGGCAACGACATTCGTCACCTGCCGCCTGGCACCGACGAAGCCGCGCACTGGGAACGCGCGAACGTCGACGCGGTGCCGCGCTTCTTCGCGCTCGCGCGCGATGCGGGCGTGAAGCGCGCGGTGCTGGTCGGCAGCTTCTATCCGCAGGTCGCACCGGCACTCGTCGACACGGTGCCGTACGTGCGCTCGCGCCATCTCGCCGACGAACGCGTGCGCGCGCTCGCGTCGCCTTCGTTCGCGGTGTGCAGCGTCAATGCGCCGTTCGTCGTCGGGTCGGTGCCGGGGCTGCGCAACGAGATGTTCGCCGCGTACACGGGCTATGCGCAGGGCAAGCTCGCCGGCCTGCCGGTATACGGGCCGGCCGGCGGCAGCAACTTCATCTCGACGCAATCGCTGTCGGAAGCGATCTGGGGCGCGCTGCAACGCGGCGCATCCGGCAAGGCGTATCTCGTCGGCGACGAGAACCTGAGCTTCGCCGACTACTTCGCGGCCTTCTTCCGCGCGGCCGGCAATCCGCAGCCGGTGCCGTCGCTCGATCAGGAGCATCCGCTGCTGCCCGATATGGCGATCTACACGGGGCGCGGCAACGTCGTGTCGTACGAACCCGATCCGGCCGATATCGCGCTGCTGCGCTACCGGCGCGGCGACGTGCAGCGCGCGGTGAACGAAGTGGTCGCGCATTGCGGCGCGTAGGCGCACTGCCGGCGCAACACGCGCAACGCTGAAACGAAGCAGAAACGAAACGTCCCGCCGCCGGCGATGCATGCCGGCGGCGGGACGTTCATGCCACCCCGTCGTTACTTCGTTGCTTCGACTCCGATCGTCAGCCGCCGATGCGCTGCTCGATCTTCTTCATCGTGTCGGTCAGTTCGGCCGGCAGACGCAGCTTCAGCGTGTCGAACAGCGCCGCATGCAGCTTCAGTTCCTCGCGCCATTCGCCGGCGTTCATCGACGTCACCGCCTCGAACTGCTCGCGCGTGAAGTCGAGCCCGTCCCAATGCAGGTCGTCATAGGCCGGCGACACGCCGAACGCATGGTCGCCGCCGCCGCCGTTGCCCTCGAGGCGATCGAGCATCCATTTCAGCACGCGCATGTTCTCGCCGAAGCCCGGCCACACGAACTTGCCGTTCGCGTCCTTGCGGAACCAGTTCACGCAGTAGATCTTCGGCAGCGTGGCGCCGGCGCCTTCGATCTGCTTGCCGAGCTTCAGCCAGTGCGCGAAATAATCGCTCATGTTGTAGCCGCAGAACGGCAGCATCGCGAACGGGTCGCGGCGCACGACGCCCTGCTGGCCGGCAGCCGCGGCGGTCGTCTCCGAGCCCATCGTCGCGGCCATGTACACGCCTTCGATCCAGTCGCGCGCCTCGGTCACGAGCGGCACGGTCGTCGAGCGACGGCCGCCGAAGATGAACGCGTCGATCGGCACGCCGGCCGGATTTTCCCAGTCCGCGTCGATCGACGGGCATTGCGATGCCGGCGCCGTGAAGCGCGAGTTCGGGTGCGCGGCCTTGCGGCCGATTTCCTTGCCGATCTCCGGCGTCCACGGGTTACCCTGCCAGTCGGTCAGCTTCGCGGGCGGCGTGTCGGTCAGGCCTTCCCACCACACGTCGCCGTCTTCCGTCAGCGCGACGTTCGTGAAGATCACGTTTTCCTTCAGCGTCGCGATCGCGTTCGGGTTGGTCTTCACGCCCGTGCCCGGCGCGACGCCGAAGAAGCCGGCTTCCGGATTGATCGCATACAGGCGCCCGTCGCGGCCCGGCTTCAGCCAGGCGATGTCGTCGCCGATCGTCGTGACCTTCCAGCCGTCGAAACCCTGCGGCGGGATCAGCATCGCGAAGTTGGTCTTGCCGCACGCGGACGGAAACGCCGCCGCGACGTGATACTTCTTGCCGGCCGGCGACGTCACGCCGAGGATCAGCATGTGTTCGGCGAGCCAGCCCTGGTCGCGGCCCATCGTCGACGCGATGCGCAGCGCGAAACACTTCTTGCCGAGCAGCGCGTTGCCGCCGTAGCCCGAGCCGAAGCTCCAGATCTCGCGCGTATCGGGGAAATGCACGATGTACTTGACCGGGTTGCACGGCCACGGCACGTCCTGTTGCCCTGCTTCGAGCGGATGGCCGACGCTGTGCACGCACGGCACGAATTCGCCGTCCTCGCCGAGCACGTCGTAGACATCGCGGCCCATGCGCGTCATTATCCGCATGTTCACGGCCACGTACGGGCTGTCGGACAGCTCGACGCCGACGTGCGCGATCGGCGAGCCGAGCGGGCCCATCGAGAACGGCACGACGTACAGCGTGCGGCCGCGCATCGAACCGCGGAACAGACCGTTCAGCGTCTCGCGCATTTCTTCCGGCGCGATCCAGTTGTTGGTCGGGCCGACGTCGTCGGGCGAGTCGGTGCAGATGAAGGTGCGGTCCTCGACGCGCGCGACGTCGGACGGATCGGACTGCGCGAGATACGAGTTCGGGCGCTTCGCCGGATTCAGGCGCGTGAGCGTGCCCTGGTCGACCATCGCCTGGCACAGCGCGTCGTTTTCTTCCTGCGAGCCGTCGCACCAGACGACGCGGTCGGGCTCCGTGAGCGCCGCGATACGCGACACCCAGTCGATCAGTTTGCGATGCTTGACGAATGCCGGGGGAGCGATCAGCGGGCCGTGCGTCGCTTCGGCCAGATTGTTTTGCGACATGGAAATGTCTCCAGACTATTGGGCGGGGATGGGGGATGCGGGACGCGCCCGCGAGATGGGGAATGCGGTCGGAGCGCAGGAAGCAGCGACGCGCAAGGCGGGACACGCGAGCGGAGCGCGTGTCGATGCCGCGATGCGGGCGAGAGAATGTGATGTCTCGTATGAGCGTGCGAACGCGAGTTTCGCCATGCAAGCAACCTGCCGTACAACTCCATGCCGGCCAGCATACCATCGCCGTTATCGTGCGGGCGTTGCGTTGCAACAAGAAACAACTGTGACGACGTGCCGGCATGCCGCTTGCCGGCGCGTCCTTTTTATTGCCCCGACGCGTGAGCTTTGGGGACGAAACGGCTGGAACGTCCGTCCTGCAAGGGTTTCGCGAAAACGGAAAAATCGCGCGACAGGTTCGCATGCGATGCGCGCGAACGGTCGCGGCGCAGATTCGTGTTTTCGCTACTCAGGCAAACCCTGAATTAGGTTGCGCACACAAACATCCATCTCGCATGCGTCGTGTGCGCCACCGCTCAAAACGGCGCGCCCGGCAATCCGGGGTAATACGCGCCTGCCGCCATCCCGCCGTCGACGGACAGTTCGGCACCGTTGCAGTACGACGCTTCGTCGCTCGCGAGAAACAGCGTCGCGCGCGCGATTTCGTCAGGCAAGCCGACGCGCTGCAGCGGCACGTGCGTGTAGTGCTTGTTGATCTCGTCGAGCGGCGCGCCGGTCGGATTCGACATCGCGGTGTTGACGCCACCGGGATGGATCGAATTCACGCGCACGCCCTGGTGGCCGAGTTCGAGCGCCGCCACCTTCGTCAGGCCGCGCACGCCCCATTTGCTCGATACGTAGGCGGCCAGCGCGTTCACGCCGCGCAGCCCGTCCACCGACGAGATGTTGACGATCGACCCGCTCTTCTGCGCGATCATGCGCGGCGCGATCGTGCGAATGCCGACGAACGTGCCGACGAGATTGATCGATACCGCGCGCTCGAAATCACGTTTCGACAATTCGGTGATCGCGCCGAACATCAGCACGGCCGCGTTGTTCACGAGCACGTCGATGCGGCCGAACTGCTCGACGGTCGCATCGGCGACACGCGCCCAGTTCGCCTCGTCGCTCACGTCGAGCCGCATGAAGCGTGCCGCGTCGCCGAGTTCGCGCGCAAGCGCCTCGCCTTCCGCGTCGAGCACGTCGCCGATCACGACGCGCGCGCCCTGCTCGACGAACAGCCTGCATGTCGCGGCGCCCATCCCGCGCGCGCCGCCCGTGACGATCGCCACCTTCCCTTCCAGTCGACCCATGTCGCTCTCTCCTCGATGCTTTCCGATTCCGGTTTGCCGGCCGCAACGCGCTGCCACGCGCATCGGTGCCGGCCCTCGATGTGCGTCGCGTTTGCCGTCAGCCCCAGTACGCCTGCCCGCCGTCGAGCGGCAGCGTGGCGCCCGTCAGGTACGCGGCGTCGCGGCTCGCGAGAAACACGATCGCGCGCCCGATGTCCTGCTCGCAGTCGCCGACGCGGCCGAGCGGGATCGTGCGGAAGAACGCGGCCGCTTCGTCCGGATTCGCGTCGATCCAGCCCTTCAGCCCCGGCGACAGCGCGTGCGGCGCGACCGCGTTCACGCGAATGCCGTCGGCGCCCCATTCGCATGCCGCCGCACGCGTGAGCGCGCGAATCGCTTCCTTGGTCGCCGCGTAGGCGCCATAGCCCGACGCGTCCCAGCGCACCGCGGCCGACGACGCGAAATTGACGATCACGCCATCGCCCTTCAGATGCGGATGGCACGCGCGCATCATTCGCAGCGTCGCGATCGGCCCCGACTCGAGACCCGCGAGAAAATCCGCGTCGGTCACGTCGAGCAGGCGGCCGAGCGGCACGACCTGCGCGTTGTTGATCAGGATCTGCACGCCGCGAAACCGCTCGACGACCGCATCGACGCAGCGCGCAATCTGCGCGGCGTCCATCACGTCGCACACGAACGGCTCCGCGATACCGCCGCGAGCGCGGATCGCGTCGCAGGTCGCGACGAGCTTGTCGCGCGTGCGGCCGACCACGGCCACCTGTGCGCCTTCGGCCGCGAGCGCGTGCGCGACGCCTTGCCCGACGCCCTGCCCCGCGCCCGTCACGAGCGCGACCTTCCCTTCGAGGATGCCCATCTGCACTCCTTAGGCGACGATCGCCGGATGAGCCTGCACCGGCCCGCCAAGCAGTTCGCGATACGACGGCGGCTGCTTGCCGTCGACGTCCGCGATGCCATACTGCAGCGCGGCTTCCGCGCCGACCAGCACCTGACCCGACAGCGCCATGCGCTGCGGATCGGCGTGGATCGCATGAATCACGCGGCCGGTGAATTCCGGGCTTTCGGCAACGAGCGAGAATTCCTTGTACAGATCCGGATGCTCGTCCCACACGCGCGTCGTGCGTTCGGTGCGCAGCGGCCCCATCCAGATCGACACGGCCGCGACGTCGAACGGTTTCAGGTCGACGGCCATGTCCTTCGCGAACTTGTCGACGCCGGACTTCTGCGCGCCGTACGCGGCGCCGTGCATGTAGCAGCTCGCGCCGAACGACGACGTGAACGCGATCAGCCCGCTGCGGCGCCTCGCCATCAGCGGCGCGGCGTGCCAGCTCGCGACGTACGCCGAGCGCAGCCCGACGTCGAGGATGTTCACGAGGTCGAGCGACTTCTCCCAGAACGGGCCCGGCAGGATCAGCTGGTCGTGCAGGTAGGTCGCGTTGTTGACGAGGATGTCGAGCCGCCCGCTGTCGTGTTCGACGCGCTCGAACAGCGCCTTCACCTGCGCGTCGTCCGCGTGGTCGCACGCGACGGCGATCCCGCGGCCGCCGAGCGCGTCGATCTCGCGCGCGGTTTCGTGGATCGTGCCGGGCAGCGGCGCGTCGCCTTCGTTCTGCGAGCGGCCCGTCACGTAGACGGTCATGCCGGCCGCGCCGAGCGCGCGCGCGATGCCCTTGCCCGCGCCGCGCGACGCGCCCGTCACGACGGCGACCGGCGCCTCGTTGTTCTGTGCCATGTTCGATGTCTCCTAAGGATTGCTTTTCAACCTGCGTGGGTAGTGCGCGTCGTCACGCGGCAGGCGGTTGCGCGCCGGCGAACAGCACGCCCGGTGCGTCGCCGTCGTAGCGGGCGGACAGCGTCGACGTGACGACGCAGCGCGTGCTCACGATCTTCCATTCGCCGTCGACCTTCCGGTATTCGTCGTCGTAGGTCGCGCCGAGCTGCGTGAGCGTGCGCGCGTTGGTGTCGAGCATCTGGTAATGCAGGCCCCACGTGCCGCGCGCATGCGTGTCGTCGAGCACGGTGATGTCGGGATTCACGCCGTGGTGCATCTCGACGATGTGCGGGTGGCAGCCGAGCCGCTCGAACACGTCGACGAGCGCGTCGCGGTGGTCGAACGTGCCGATCCGGCCGTAGTCGATGTGCACGGTGCCGGGCGCGAAGCAGTCGCGCATCCCTTGCGGATCCTTCCGGTCGCAGCACGTGAAGTAGCGCGCCTTCAGGCGGCGGATCGCGTCGGCGTCCTCCAGCCTGCGCACGCGCGCTTCCATTCGTTCGATCGGGGTCATGCCGTCTCCTTGGTCTCGTGTGCGCGGATCGAAGCCGCGTCGACGCCACGTTACAGGCGCAAGGAACGCTGGCCATCACCTGTTTGGATGAACCCCGATGCCGTGTATCGGCGAGGTTGAACGCAGCCCCCGCGGCGTTCGTCCGAACAGACGATGTGATGCAGGCGGCTTCGTTCCTACCATCGAACGACACCACCACGAGACACGGCGATGGACGAGACGACCCGCACGCTCCACGAGTACGAGCAGATCCGCCAGCTGAAGTACCGGTATTTCCGCGCGGTCGACACGCACGACTGGTCGCTGCTCACGCAATGCCTGACCGAGGACTGCGAGGCGCGCCTGTACGGCGGCCGCTATACGTACGACGGCCGCGACGCGTTCGTGTCCAGCCTGCGCGAACTGATCGGCAAGCCCACCTTCCTGACGATGCATCACGGCCACCACCCCGAGCTCACGCTGGTGTCCGCCGATCACGCGTGCGGCGTGTGGTTTCTCGAGGATCATGCGATCAATCTTGAGGATAACTACCTGCTGCACGGCACCGCGTTCTACGACGACCAGTACGTGAAGCGCGACGGCGTGTGGCGCATTCATGCGACGCGTCACGAGCGCTTGTTCGAAACCGTCACGTCGCCGATTCCGCCGTCGTTCACGCTGACCGCCAACCGCTTCGCACCGGGCGCGCACGACGCATCCGGTGCGATCGATCCGGCCGTCAGCGCTTCCTGAAACCCGGCGGCAGCGCCGCCGACCTCGTCATTCCCTTTGGAGCCGGAGCAATGGAGAAAGTCATTTACGTGTTGTGGCGCGATGCACAGGCCGCGCCCGAGCAGTGGAGCCGCAGCGTGCGCGCGCAGCTCGCCGACAAACTGCTGTCGCTAGGCGCGCACGGCGTTCAAGTGAACGTTGCCGACGCCGATGTCGCGCCGGCCGCCGGCCTGAAGCAGACCAACACGCACCCGGGCATCGACGGCATCGTCGCGATGTGGATCGACAGCGCGAACCCGATGTTCCGTCAGCCGTTCGACGACGCGGTGCGCGCGATCGTCCCGCACATGGCTGCATATCTCGTCACGGAGTCTCAGCCGATTCCGAACACGCGCTTTCCTGCGCGGCCCGGCGAGCGCACGAGCGGCTTCTCGCAGCTCGCTTTCCTGAAGCGCCCGCCGCGCCTCACGCACGAAGCATGGCTCGACGTATGGCACGGCCATCACACGCGCGTCGCGATCGATACGCAGGACAATTTCCTGTACGTGCAGAACGTGGTCGTGCGCGCGCTCACGCATGCGGCGCCCGGCTACGACGCGATCGTCGAGGAATGCTTCCCGGCCGCCGCGATGACCGATCCGTACGCGTTCTTCGATGCGGTCGGCGACGAGGAGAAATTCCAGCGCAACGTCGCGGAAATGATGGACAGCTGCGGACGCTTCATCGATTTCGACAAGATCGACGTGGTGCCGACGAGCCAGTACATCGTGAAGGCCGTGCGCGGATAAAAAAAACGCCAACCCGTCGTGAACGGGTTGGCGTCGTGCCGCGGGTATGACGATTACGAGAACTGGTTCATCGTGTTGTCCTTGCCCGCCGCCTTCAGCGCTGCTTCGCCGCTGAAGTATTCCTTGTGGTCGTCGCCGATATCCGAGCCGGACATGTTCTGGTGCTTGACGCACGCGATGCCCTGACGGATTTCCTTGCGCTGCACGCCGGCCACGTAACCGAGCATGCCCTGGTCGCCGAAGTATTCCTTCGCGAGGTTGTCGGTCGACAGCGCGGCGGTGTGGTACGTCGGCAGCGTGATCAGGTGATGGAAGATGCCTGCTTCACGCGACGCATCGGCCTGGAACGTACGGATCTTCTCGTCGGCGAGCTTGGCCAGTTCGGTCTCGTCGTACTCGACGCTCATCAGCTGCGCACGGTCGTATGCCGACACGTCCTTGCCCGCTGCCTTCATCGCGTCGTACGCCTGCTGACGGAAGTTCAGCGTCCAGTTGAACGACGGGCTGTTGTTGTACACCAGCTTCGCGTTCGGGATGACCTTGCGGATTTCGCTGACCATGCCGCCGATCTGCGCGATGTGCGGCTTTTCCGTTTCGATCCACAGCAGGTCGGCGCCGTTCTGCAGCGACGTGATGCAATCGAGCACGCAACGTGCTTCGCCCGTGCCGGCGCGGAACTGGAACAGGTTGCTCGGCAGGCGCTTCGGACGCAGCAGCTTGCCGTCGCGCTTGATGACGACGTCGCCGTTGCCCAGCTGGTCGGCCGACAGCTCTTCGCAGTCGAGGAACGCGTTGTACTGGTCGCCCAGGTCGCCCGGCGCGTTGGTCACGGCGATCTGCTTGGTCAGGCCGGCGCCGAGCGAGTCGGTACGGGCGACGATGATGCCGTCGTCCACGCCCAGCTCCAGGAACGCGTAGCGGATTGCGCGGATCTTCGCGAGGAAGTCCTCGTGCGGCACGGTCACCTTGCCGTCCTGGTGGCCGCACTGCTTCTCGTCGGACACCTGGTTCTCGATCTGGATGCAGCACGCGCCCGCTTCGATGAACTGCTTGGCCAGCAGGTACGTCGCTTCGGCGTTGCCGAAACCGGCGTCGATGTCGGCGATGATCGGCACGACGTGCGTCACGTGGTTGTCGATCTTTTCCTGGATGGCGGCTTTCGCAGCGGCATCCTTGGCGGCATCCAGCTCGCGGAACAGGCCGCCGAGTTCACGTGCGTCGGCCTGGCGCAGGAACGTGTACAGCTCGCGGATCAGCGCGCTGACCGAGGTCTTTTCGTGCATCGACTGGTCCGGCAGCGGGCCGAACTCCGAGCGCAGCGCGGCGACCATCCAGCCCGACAGGTACAGGTAACGGCGTTCGGTGCTGTTGAAGTGCTTCTTGATGGAGATCATCTTCTGCTGGCCGATGAAGCCGTGCCAGCAACCCAGCGACTGCGTGTACTTGGCCGGATCGGCATCGTACGCGGCCATGTCGGCGCGCATGATCTTCGCGGTGTACTTGGCGATGTCGAGGCCCGTCTTGAACTTGTTCTGGGCACGCATGCGGGCGGCATACTCGGGGCTGATGGCATTCCACGCGCTGCCGTGGTTTTCCTTCAAGCCAGCCACTGCCTTGATGTCGTCTTGATATTGGGACATGTCAATCTCCTGGGAACGAAGCGCATTTGAGTAAAGGGTTCAGCGTGCCCGCTCCGTGTGACGAAGCGAACTGCATGGACTCAATGGTAACGCCGCCCGATGCGCTTTCGGTGAAGTCTTATATAAGACATAAGATATAAATTTCACTTGTTTTTCAATGAGATAAGCAATGCGTTTTGCGATGCAAAACAGGTTTTCAAGCGGCGGGACGGCCGTGCGGCGGGAATTCTCCACGCATTCCGCGATATGAAACGGCCTTTCGGCAGTTGGTGGGACGACAAACGCGGCGGCCCATGCTTCGGGCCTTTGCCCCGCGCATGACAAAACGTCTATACTTGGACAATTCATCGACGGCAAACCGAAGCGCGCCGTCCCCGCGTACCGCGATACGCCCCCTCCTGCCCGGATCGACATGAGCGACTATCCCGTTTTCGACGCGCTGTGCGAACTGCTGAACACCTCCGGCGCGCGGTTCCGCGTGCTGGACCACCCGGCCGAAGGCAAATGCGACGTGATCGCCGCGATTCGCGGCACGCGTCCCGAACAAGGCGCGAAGGCGATGCTCTGCACGTTCAAGGACGGCGGCGACATCACCGCGCTCGCGGTCATCCCAGGCCATCTGAAGATCGATTTCCGCAAGGTCGCCGACGCGGTCGGCCGCCGCAAGGCGACGCTCGCGCCGCCCGAACTCGCCGCCACGGTCACGCGCTGCGTGATGGGCGCCGTGCCGCCGTTCGTGTTCGACCCGAACGTGACGCTCGTCGTCGACCCCGCGCTGATCGAACTCAACGACGAAATCGCATTCAACGCGGGCCGCCTCGACCGCTCGGTCGTGCTCGACGCGTCCGACTACGTGCGGATCGCCCGCCCGCTGATGGCCGACATCACGCGCCCGGAAACGACCGACGCGCCCGCGCGCGAGGCCCATACATGACCACGCCCCGCCCCAAGCCGCAGTCGGAACAGGCGTCGCTGATCGAGCAGGTGCTGCGCATCGCCGAAGGGCTCGGCGCGATGTTCGCGCCGTTCACCGAAGTCGTCGTGCACGACCTGCGCACGCCGGAGCACGCGATCCTCGCGATCCACAACAACCTGTCGGGCCGCGCGATCGGCGATCCGGCGACCGAACTCGGGCTCGCGCGCATCGAGGACGACGACTTCCCGCAAGTGCTCGCGAACTACGCGAACCGCTTCGCCGACGGCCGCACCGCGAAAAGCACGTCGATCGGCATCAAGGATTCGAGCGGCCGCTATGTGGCCGCGCTGTGCCTGAACGCGGACGTCACGCTGTTCCGCGGTTTCCAGGGGATGCTGAACCAGTTCTGCAGCACCGAAGGCGTGCCGGTCGCCGAAACGCTCGACCCGGCCGGCGCGGACGCGATCCGGCAGCGCATCGACGCGTTCGCGACGCGCCTCGCGACCACGCCGCGCGAGCTGAAGACCGACCAGCGCCGCGAGCTGATGCAGACGCTGAAGGCCGATGGCTTCCTCGAGGTGCGGCGCGCGATGGAAATCGTGTCGCAGCACCTCGGCGTGTCGCGCGCCACCGTATACAACGATGCGAAATGACCCTGCGCGTGACGGACGCGCGCCCTGTTGACCGACTCTTCCGACGAGCGACTCATGAACACTCCGACCCTCCCCACCTACGACGACGTCGCGGCTGCCGCGGCACGGCTCGACGGCCACGCGCACCGCACGCCCGTGATGACGTCGCGAACGATCGACGAAGCGCTCGGCGCGCAGGTGTTCTTCAAGTGCGAGAACCTGCAGCGCATGGGCGCGTTCAAGTTCCGCGGCGCGTTCAACGCGCTGTCGCGCTTCGACGCGACGCAGCGCCGCAACGGCGTCGTCGCGTTCTCGTCCGGCAACCATGCGCAGGCGATCGCGCTGTCGGCGCGCATTCTCGGCATCCCGGCGACGATCGTGATGCCGCAGGACGCGCCGGCCGCGAAGATGGCCGCGACGCGCGGCTACGGCGGCAACGTCGTGACCTACGACCGCTATACCGAGGACCGCGAGCAGATCGGCCGCGCGCTCGCGGAGCAGCACGGGCTCACGCTGGTGCCGCCGTACGACCACGCGGACGTGATCGCGGGCCAGGGCACGGCGGCGAAGGAACTGTTCGACGAAGTCGGGCCGCTCGACGCCGTGTTCACGCCGCTCGGCGGCGGCGGCCTGCTGTCGGGTACGGCGCTCGCGACGCGCGCGCTGTCGCCGCAAGCGAAGCTGTACGGCGTCGAGCCGGAAGCCGGCAACGACGGACAGCAATCGTTCCGGTCCGGGTCGATCGTCCACATCGACACGCCGCGCACGATCGCCGACGGCGCGCAGACGCAGCACCTCGGCAACCTGACGTTCCCGATCCTGCGGCGCGACGTCGACGACATCCTGACCGCGACCGACGCGGAACTGGTCGACTGCATGCGCTTCTTCGCGACCCGTATGAAGATTGTCGTCGAGCCGACCGGCTGCCTGTCGCTCGCGGCCGCGCGCCGGATGAAGGACGAACTGAAAGGCAAGCGCGTCGGCATCGTGATCAGCGGCGGCAACGTCGATCTCGAGAACTTCTGCGCGCTGGTCGCCGCATCCGCGTGACCGTCACGGCGCGCGGCTGACCGCATGAACATCCTGTCATCCGCGCGCCGCTGCTCCTTCACGCCGCGTTAAGTTTCGCGCCCTAGACTGAATGCGTTGTCCCGCAGTCAGTCGTGAAGAAGGAGTTGCCATGAACACGCACGCGATCGTCGCCGCCGCCCTCGCGGCAGCATCCCTCACGGCGTTCGCTCAACCGGGCGCGACGCCATCCGTTTTTTCCGCCACGTCGCCGCACGACCCGGTCGCGCAGGCCGCCCACCGTTCGCCCGCCGCGCTGCCGCATGCCGGCCTCGTGCTCGCGAAGATCGATCAGAACAATACGCCGCCCGACCGCGGCGGCGATCCAGGCGGCCGCACGCGCGCCGGCACGCACATGTAACCTTGCGCGAGCCGGCCGCGTCGGTCGGCCGGCCCGCGCCCCCCATCACAACGACGGCAGCGACGGATCGCGCGCGGCGAGGATGTCCGCGGTGCGCCGCTGCAGCGCGCCGTCGATCGTCTCCGGCTGCGGAATCAGCCAGTAACGCCCGTCGCGAATGCCGTCGAACGCCCGCGCCGCGAATGCGTCGGGTGTGAGCCCGTGCGCGTTCAGCATCGCGCGCATCGTGTCGACGAAGCCCTGCACTTCGGGCCGGTCGTGCGCGGCGCCGAACGGGTCGTTGAAGATGCCCGTCTGCACCGGGCCCGGCGCGAGCAGCGACACGCCGACCGGCGCGCCGAGCATCTTCAGTTCGCCGTACAGCGATTCGGTCAGCGCGACCACCGCGAATTTCGTCGCCGAATAAGGCGACATCAACGGGCTCGGCAGGAACCCGCCGACCGACGCGGTATTGACGATGCGCGCGGGCACGTTGCGCTCGAGCATGCGCGGCACGAAGCTGCGGATCCCGTTGAGCACGCCGTGCACGTTGATCGCGAAGCTGCGCTCGAACCGTTCCGGCGTGATTTCCCAGCTGAAGCCGGTCGCCATCACGCCCGCGTTGTTGAACAGCAGGTCGACGCCGCCGAAGCGCCGCCATGCGGCGTCAGCCAGCGCGTCGACGGCTTCCGGGCGGCTGACGTCCGTCGGCACGCACAGCACGTCGGTGTCGAGCGTCGCGGCGAACGCGTCGAGCTTCGCCGGGTCGAGATCGGCCAGCACCACGCGCATGCCGAGCCCGGCGGCATGGCGCGCGAGCCCGCTGCCGATACCGCTGGCCGCGCCGGTGATCACGGCGGTACCGCCGTCGAAGCGAATCGAAGTCGTCATGTCAAAGTCCTGTCGGATCGATGCGCGGATGCGCGTACGCGGGAATCACGGGCGGCGGCAACGGCGAGCGGCCGTCGAGCGAGCGCACCGCGAGCCCCTGCGACAGCGGGAAATGCAGGCTGTGCGCGACGAGGCCCGTGCGCTCGCTTGCCGGCAGGCTGCACAGCGCGAGCGCGGTTTCCGCGAGATACGCGACGTCCTCGGTCGGATAGCCTTCGGGGATGTAGCGGGCCGCGCCCGGCGTGCGGATCGCGGTGCTCGGCGCGACCAGGTTCACCGCGATGCCGTCGGCTTCGAGCTCGGCCGCGAGCCCTTGCGTGAAGCGCGACAGCGCGGCCTTGACCGCCGCATAGACGGTCGCGCCGCCCGCGCGCGAGAAATCGTCGAACGGCCGCGGCGGCGCGAGCGCCGTGACCGAGCCGACGTTCACGATCCAGCCGGCGCCGCGCGCGCGCATCAGCGGAATCGCGGCCTGGCTCAGCGCGAACGGGATGCGCAGATAGTGCTCGATCGTCGTGTCGAACATCGCCATCGGCATCGCGTCGACGCGCGCGTAGTCGGCCACGCCCGCGTTGTTCACGAGGATGTCGAGGCCGCCGGCCGCCTGCGCCGCGCGTCCGACGAGCGCGTCGCGCTCGGCCGGGTTCGACAGGTCGGCCGCCAGCGCGATCGCGCGGCCGCCCGCCTGCTCGATCAGCGCGACCGTTTCGGCGAGCGTGCCGGCGGTCGTCGCGGATTGCGTGAGGCTGCGCGCCGTCACGACGACGGTCGCGCCTTCCGACGCGAGGCGCTGCGCGATCGCGCGGCCGATGCCGCGGCTCGCGCCGGTCACGAGCGCGCATTTGCCCGCGAGCGTCGCGGTTCGGGGGTCGGTCATGATGTCTCCGGTAAAGGGGTGTCGTGCGCGGACCGTTCCGTGTCAGCCCGCGATATCCGCAACGTGCAGCACGAACTTGGTTTTCGCGTCGCCCGTTTGAACGAGATCGAGCGCGCGCGCCGCCTGTTCGAGCGGGAAACTGTCGAAGCGCGGCACGCGCAGCACGCCCCGGCCGAGCCGTTCCGCGATCGCCGCCAGCGTGGCGCCGCTCGGCATCCGGCTGTACGTCATCGCTGTGCGCAGGCCGCGCCGCGCGGCTTCGGCGCCCGTCGCGGCCAGCCGCTCCGCATCGCCGGCCGCGAGCGTCATGATGTTCACGAGCGTGCCGCCCGGTGCCAGCAGGTCGAGTGCATCGGGCAGCGTGTCGCCGCCGACCGCATCGAGCACGAGATCGACGCCGCCGGGCGCCCACGCCCGCACGGCCGCCGCGATATCCTGCGCGCGATAGTCGATGCTCGCCGCCGCGCCGAGCGCCTCGACGCGCGCGCGATTGCGGGACGAGCACGTCGCCGCGACGCGCGCGCCCGCCTGCGCGGCAAGCTGGATCGCGAACGTGCCGACCGCGCCCGCGCCGCCGTGCACGAGCACGGTCTGCCCGTCACGCAGCGCGCCATCGTCGAACAGGCCGGCCCACGCGGCCAGCGCGGGCGTCGGCGTGGCGGCCGCTTCCGCGAAGCCGACCGTGTCGGGCAGGCGCACGACCGAGTCGTGCCGCACCGCGACGTATTCCGCATACGCGCCCCAGCGCCCCGCGCCGACGTCGGTCTGCGCGAACACGCGCATCCCGGGCGCGAAACCTTCCACGCCCTCGCCGACCGCCTCGACCACACCGGCCGCGTCGAAGCCGATCACGAACGGAAACGTGATCTGCATGAACGCGCCGAGATAGCCTTCGCGGCATTTCCAGTCGGCGGGATTGACGCCCGCGTACGCGACGCGGATCAGCACGTCGCCGGGGCCCGGCCTCGGTGCGGGAACGTCGGCCATTCGCAGCGCGTCGGAATGGCCGACGCGGTCGATCAGCAAGGCTCGCATGGTGGTGTCTCCAGGGTTGTCGTTTGCATGGCGGCGGCTCGCGTGCGCCGTGCGTCACGCGGCCGTGTCGGCCAGCAGGCTCGACGCGAGCGGACAGAACGCGTGCGAGATCGCATCGACCGTCCAGTTGGGGCTTTCGGCGTCGAAGCGGCGGTCGACCCAGCCCCAGTGATACGGATGCAGCAGGTATTCGCCGAGCAGATCGCCGGCGTGCGCGAATTCCTGTTGCCAGACGTGGGTCCACGCACCCGGCGTCACGATCCGGCTCAGCCGCCAGTTGCGGATGCCGGGCATGAACGCGGGCATGCGCAGCAGTTCGCGCTCGAGGTCGCGCACCTGTGCTTCGTCGGCCTTCGGCCGCACGCGCAGCATCAGCGTGCGCCATACGCCGTCGCGCAGCGCCGGCTCGCGCAGGCCGCCGCCGATTGCCCGGCATGCGGCGCCGTCGATCCGCACGACGCCCGGTATGCGGGCCAGCGCGGTGAAGTCCGGCGCGTGGTCGGCCGCCCGTTCGTCGCGCAGCACGTCGAGCGTGTAGTCGCCCGCGTTCCAGCAGCCGTCCAGATTGCGCGCGAGCGCCACGCGGGTCGCGCCGGGCAACGCTTGCGCGGCGTCGCGCAATGCACGTTCGAACGCGCCGGCATCGTCGGTCGCCAAAGCGAATATCTGCGCCGTGTCATGCCGCATGCTCGACCTCCGCCAGCGCAGGCAGCGGCGCATCGGCCTCCGTCATCACATGGCGGCGGCGGACGTCGCACAGCGCGTCGACGGCCATCCAGAACGCGACCACGTCGCCGTCGGTCAGCGCGCGCATCCGGTAGTACGCCGCCGCATCCGCAACCTGCCAAGTCAGCCACAGCGTGCTCGGCTGCCCCGGCACCGCGACGGGCGGCGACACCCAGCGGCCGGCCGCCGTCAGTCCGCGCGCCGCGTGGCCCGGCAAATAACGGTCGCGCAGCAGCGCCAGCACGTCGGGAATGCGCTCGGGCGCGAGGGTGATTTCGTCTACGATCTGGATCATTCGCGGGTCGTCTCGGGAGGTTCGTGGCGCAATGCGATGCCGGTCGCCTACGCCGTTCCGGCGAGGCCGGAAGCGGCCGGCGTGGATAGCATTCTTGCGTGGCGACGGCCGGCGAACCCCTACCGGCCCGCTCAACGGCCCCTGTCGTAACGCTCAGATCGGGAGAGAGATGAAACAGCGCGCAATGCCGGCACGCGGCCGCATGCTGCCGGGCCTCGGCGCCCGCCTGCTGGACGAGCTGACGCGCAGCGGCGCACCGCCGGCGGAACGACCGACGACGCCGGCCGCCGACGTCGCGTCGACGACGCCCGGCGGCTTCGTCGCGCTGTACCGCGACGCGATCGAGCGGCTCGAGGCGCAGGTTGCGCGCGGCAACGGCCATCCGCCGATGCGCAAGCAGGAAGTCGACCTGATGTGCCGCTGCCTGCTCAGTTGCGCGACGCTCGCCGACGCGATCCGCTGCGCGGCCGAATTCTGCGAGATGCTGACGCCGCGCGCCGGCGCGCTGTCGCTCGCGGTGCGCGACGGGCGCGCGACGTTCCGGATGGATTCGCTGCGCCGCACGCGCAGCCCGGCCGCGTGCCTCGTCGACCTGACGGGCTTGTTCTGCTATCTGCAGCTGTTCGGCTGGCTGATCGGGCAGCCGCTGCGACCGGACGAAGTCTGGCTCGGCCATCCGCGCCGCGACGACGCGATGCCGCTGCTCGGGCTGTTCAACGCGCCGGTCGATGTCGGCCGCAAAACCTATGGTTTCGCATTCGACGCCGCGCGGCTCGATGCCCGCGTGATCCGCCAGCCGGGCGAGCTGGCCGCGTTCCTCGTCGATTTTCCGTTTCGTCTGATCGATGCGGCGCCGGCCGTCGTGTCATGGGCGCAGCAGGTGCGCGGCTTTCTCGACGCGGCGCTCGCGCGCGAGCAGGCGCTCCCCGCGCTTGCCGAACTGGCGACATGGCTCGGCGTCAGCGAGGCGACGTTGCGACGGCGGCTGGCGGCCGAAGGCAGCGGCTATCACGCGTTGCGCGAGCAGTGTCTCGCCGACGTCGCGCGGCGGTGCCTGCGCGAGTCCGATTGGCCGGTCGCGCGGATCGCCGCGCATCTCGGGTTCGCGGGCGAGGAAGCATTCCGGCGGGCGTTCGTGCGATGGACGGGCGTCGCGCCGAGCCGGTTCCGCCGCGATTGCCGCGCGGCCAGCGCGCCCTTTCCTCAGATGTAAAGGGGTCCTCATGTCTCGCAAGCGAGGATTTGGAAAAGAATCCGGCGAGCACTGACGTTTTTTCGCATCCCCGCGCGCTTCGCCGATTGACGCGCCGGAGCGCTCGCCATTACGCTTGCGCGCTGATGGTTCCCGGAGACGGGATCAAAAGGGAACGCAGGAGAGGCAGCGCCTCGAATCTGCGGCTGCCCCCGCAACTGTGAGCGGCGAATCCGCACTACTCCAAGCCACTGGGAAACCGGGAAGGCCGGTGCGAATAGCGACCCGCGAGCCAGGAGACCTGCCATCGACCCGAGGTCCAAGCAGCCGCGCCGGGCGGGGTGTCCCGGAGCGCCAGGCACCGCCTTTGGCGGTCGCCCCCGTTGCATGGACGGCCCGACCTCAGGACCCTTCAGATGTCCAGTCTTTCCGCCTCCGCTTCCTCGCCGGAAGCGTCGTGCCGTCGCGCCAGCCATGGGCGCGGCGTGTCCGCACGCGTGTGCCGTGCCGTGTCGTTCGATCCGCGCGACGACCGCCCAAGCCGTCCGGTCTCGCGATAGACCGATACGAATCCGGGCGGTACGCACCGCCACCCGCTTACGCTCGCCGTACCCGCAACACGATCACGCTCATTGCCTCATGAATCTTCGCCACTTTCTCGCCACGTCCGCCGCCACGGCGCTGTTCGCCCCGATCGCCCATGCCGCCGGCGACACGGCGCTCCCGCAGCCGCCCCAACCCGCCGCAGCCGCCGACCTGCCGACGATCAGCGTGACCGACACGCGGCACCTGCCCGAATCGTTCGACCAGCGCTATGCGACGACACAGGTGCTCACGCGCGCCGATCTCGATCGGCTGTCGCCGAGCGACCCGAGCATCACGCAGGCGCTCGCGACGCTGCCGGGCGTGACCGTCTCGCAAAACGGCGGCCCCGGCTCGTCGGCGTCCGTGAGCATCCGCGGCTCGTCCGCCAATCAGGTCGCGGTGTTCATCGACGGCATCCGGATCGGCTCGCCGACGACCGGCATCGCGCCGTGGGCCGACCTGCCGACCGACGCGTTCGAACGCGTCGAGGTGATCTCGGGGCCGGCCGCCGCATCATTCGGCGCGAACGCGATGGGCGGCGTCGTGCAACTGTTCACGCGCCGCGCGGCAGGCCAGCCGAACCAGACGACCGTGTCGTTCGGCGGCGGCTCGAACAAGACCTTCGACACGCAGGTGCGCACGTCGGGCACCGTGCCGTCGACGGGGCCGCTCGCCGCGCTCGGCGGCCTCACCTACACGCTCGGCCTGCACAGCTACAACACGGCCGGCATCGACGCGACGCGGCCGTTCGCCTACGGGCACGAGGACGGCCGCAATCCGTATCACGCGCAGGACCTCGATGCGCGACTCGGCTACGCGCGCGACAACTGGTCGATCTCGACGTTCGCGCTGTATCACCGCTCCGACCTGTCCTATGACAACGCCGGCTTTGCGAATCGCGAGCTCGATCATCAGCTGACGACCGGCATCGCGTTCCATCTCGACATCACGCCCGACACCCAGTTCGACCAGTCGTTCGGTTATGCGAACGACCGCCAGTTCCTGTATGCGAGCGACCCGACCATTCCGACCGACCAGATCAACTCGCAGCGCATCAGTTCGTCGACGTCGCTGACCCATCAGGAACACGGCTTCCGGCTGTTCGGCCTGCCGCTGTCGGGCGAGACGAAGGTCGCGTACGACTTCACGCGCGAACAGGCCTTCCTGCCCGTCGACGTGCCGGACGGCGTGCCCACGCGCAACGACTCCGCGTTCTCGTTGCATCAGTCGGCGACGCTCGGCAGCGTCACGATGTTCGTCGCGGGGCGGCACGAGATCATCGCCGGGAAGGCCGTGAACACCGGCAACGCCGCGCTGTCGTGGGCCATCACGCCGGTCTATACGGCGCGCGTGTCGTACGGCAACGCGTTCCGCCTGCCCTCGTTCAACGACCTGTACTACCCGGGCTACGGCAACCCGGACCTGAACCCGGAACGCAGCGATTCGGTCGAGGCCGCGCTCGATGCGAACACGGCGTACGGCACGTTCAGCGCCGCGATCTACGACACGCGCATCAACAACCTGATCGCCTACAACCCCGCGACGCGCTCGCCGATGAACATCGGTCGCTCGCATATCCGCGGCATCGACCTGTCGTACAAGGGCACGATCGGCCGCTATACGCCGGTGAGCGTCGCGGTCGGTTTCCTGAATCCGCAGGACGAAACCAACGACAGCTGGCTCAACCGCCGGCCGCGCCAGACGGTCAGCGTCAACGTCGACCACACGTGGGACGAATTCAACCTGCACGCATTGAGCACGGGCGCGTCGCTGAACTACGGCGGCACGACGTTCGACGACCCGGCCAACACGACGTATCTGCCGTCGTACCTGACCGTGAACCTGCGCGCGTCGTACAGGATCAATTCGCACCTGACGGTGTCGGCGACGCTGTCGAACCTGTTCGACCGTCAGTACATGACCGCGTACGGCTACAACACGCTCGGCCGCACTGCGTTCGGCAAGGTCAGCTACACGTTCTGACCGCGCACGCGGTGTGCCGGTGCCGCGGCGCGCGTCATGACCAGACGACGCCGCGCATGCCCGCAATCAACTGGATCGCGCCGAACACCGCGATCACGACGGCCGACACGCGCGACAGCCCGTGCATGAACGTGAGCGGCATCTTCGCTCGCAACGCGGCGGTCGCGCCGCTCAGGCACAGCCACCACGTCGCGGATCCGAGGAACACGCCCGCGACCATCGACGCCACGGTCAGCCCCATCGTGCCTTCATGCGTGCCCGCCAGCGGGCCGAGCGCCGCGAAGATCCCGACGAAAGACAGGATCGTCATCGGGTTCGACAGCGTGAGGCCGAAGGTCGTCAGGAAATCGCGCAACACGGTCGTGCGCGGCACGTCCTGCACCGCCGCCGACGCGGCCGGCGCCTGCCGCGCGATGGACCAGGCCAGCCACACGAGGAACGCGCCGCCGACGATTTTCAGCGCGACGGTCAGCACCGGAAACGCGGTGACGATGCCGGCGACGCCCAGCGCGCCGAGCAGCCCGTAGATCGCATCGGCGCACGCGGCGCCGATGCCCGTCGCGAACCCCGCGTGAAAGCCGCGGCTCAGGCTGCGCTGGATGCAGAGCATGCCGATCGGGCCGACCGGCACGGCGATCGACAACCCCATCACGACGGACTTGATGAACAGCATGGCCGGCTCCTCGCGACATGCAATGACATGATCCGCATCGTAGGGAAAGTCCGGTCGCCGCTGAAGACGGTTTTTAAGGAAAAATGGGGCCTTCACCTTAAAAACTCCGCCGCGATGGACGAACTCGACTGGAAGATACTCGCACTGCTGCAGGCCAACGGCCGCATCAGCTACACGGAGCTGGCGCGCCAGGTTCACCTGTCGGTGCCGGCGGTGACGGAACGCGTGAAGCGCCTCGAATCGGCCGGCGTGATCGACGGCTACACGGCGCGGGTCAATCCGGCCGCGGCCGGCTACCCGGTGAGCGCGCTGATCGGCATCACGGTGCCGCAGCCGGCGAAGGCGAAATTCCTGAAGCTGCTGGAGACGATTCCCGAAGTGGTCGAGTGCCATCACGTGACCGGCGCGGATTCTTACGTGATGCGGTTCGTCGCCGTCAGCATGGCGCACCTCGAGCAACTGATCGAGCGCATCAACCTGTACGGCGAAACGCGCACGTCGATCGTGATGTCGACGCCGCTGCCGGCGCGCGGGCTCGCACGGCCGGCCGCGTCGGTCAAAGGCATGCGGGGGTGACAGGACGCCCCGCGTTGCGCGATGCTGTGCGCGACGCACCTTGCACGAACCGGACAACCTGCCATGTCAGTGATCGGACTCAATCATTACAACCTGCGCGCGGATCGCGCCACGCTCGATACGCTGCGCGATTTCTACGTGAACGTCGTGGGCCTCCAGCCGGGCTATCGACCGCCGTTCCAGAGCAACGGCTACTGGCTCTACGCAGGCGCGCAGGCGATCCTCCACCTGTCGGAAGCGCGGCCCGGCGAGGTTCGGCCGGCGCACGTCGTCAATACGTTCGACCATATGGCGTTTTCATGCGAGAACGCCGCCGACATGGAACGGCGCCTCGCCGACGCGCAGGTCCGGTACTCGCGCACGTACGTGCCGCTCACGCGCCAGCTTCAGCTGTTTTTCACCGATCCGGCCGGCAATGGCGTCGAGTTGAATTTCGCTGAAGCCGAGGGTGACTCCGGCGACGGACCGGGTTAGCACCGGCGATCGCTACTGCCGTTGCACGAGCTTCACGATCGTCAGCGTGCCCGCCACGCGCTCGACCCGCACCTTGACCTTGTCGCCCACGTGCAACGACTCGATCATCGCCGGGTCGCCGGCCTTGAACGCCATCGTCATCGGCGCCATCCCGACGTTCTCGAGCGCGCCGTGCTTCAGCGTCACCATGCCGTGCGCGGCATCGATCCGCTTCACTTCGGCATCGGTCAACGCCGAATCCGGCGCCGACATCTTCATGTCGCCCATGCTCATGTCGGACATGCTCCCGCCCGCACGCACCGGCGTCGCGACGACGGCCATCGCGCCGAGGACGGTGATGGCGAGGCATCGGATTTTCATCGAGACACTCATCTGTTCAGCCAAAAACGAACGCGCCCGCTACACCAGCAACGTCGCGACCGCCCACGCGATCAGCACGATGCCCAGTGCGCGGCCCATGCGCTCGCCGCCCGGCAGCACCTTTTCGACGAGCACGAACAGCGACAACGCGACGATCCACACGACGTTCATCACGCCGCCGACGAACAGCAGCGCCATCAGCAGCCAGCAGCAGCCCACGCAATACGCACCGTGCCGCACACCGAGCAGGAAGCTGCCCGCGACTCCCGGGCGCCAGTACGTCGTGAGAAACCGGACCGGCGACCGGCATTGCCGCAGGCACGCCTGTTTCAGCGGCGAGAATTGATAGGCGCCGGCCAGCGCGAGGACGATCGCGGACAGCGCGGCGCTCTTCGACCACAGCATCATTCCGGAGATCAGGCCGGCAGGCTGCAGCAGCATCTGCAGCACGGCGGCGGCGACCGAGAACGCCAACCATGCGGCCAGGTAGCCGGCCAGCAGGAACGCCGACGTCACGGCCGCCCCGTCGCCCTGCGCACCGCGATGCCGCAGTACGCGCCGGTACAACAGCACGAGCGGCGCCGCGCCGGGCGTCATCATCGCGATCATCATCACCCACCACATCAGGACCACGGTCGCCAGCGACGGATCCATGGCCCCCATGTCACCGGCCAGCCGATGCGGAAACAACGCCACCGCCGTCATGTCCAGCGCCGACATGCCGGTGCCCGCGCCCGTCCACAGGTAGACCCAGCACGCGCCGACGAGCGCGGCCATGCCGAGCAGCGTGACGACGCGCTCGCGTCCGAGAAAATCGCCGACGGGGATCATGCCGCGACGCGATGCCGGATCAGCCCATGGTTGTTCAGGTGCAGCCGCGCGAACTGCGCGTAGCTCCGCTCGAGATTCAGCTCGATGTGCCCGCGCGACCGGCCGGTGCCCGAACCGATCTCGGCCAGCTCGTATTCGAAGCCGTGCGGCAGGTCGATCCGCACGCGATGCTCGGCGCCCGTCACCGGATTGCGGATCGGTTCGCCGACGATGTCGAACACGCCCTCGACGCCGATTCGGCCGCGCCGCGCATCGACATCGACGTCGAAATCGATCTTCGCGAAGATCGGATCGTATGCGTGCTCGAGCGTCGACGCGAACACGGAGAACATCGTCGCGAACGGATCGGTGTCCTGACCGGTCATGATCTTCAGCACGGCCTCGCACTGCGCCGGACTCGCGCGCTCGTCGACGATCGGCTGGCATCGTCCGTGGCCTTCGTGAATCGGCCCCGGCCACTGGAACACGACCGCGATCCGGACGCCATCGAGCACCACGTCGCCGTAGTGGCCGCTTTCGATCGAAATCGCACCCATCGCTTCGCAGTTGCCGTGCGTCGGCAACGAATTGAACTGGCAGGGGCAACCGTATGAGCAATTGCAGTTCATTAGTTCGGTTCCCTGAATCTCCCAAGGCGTCATGGCTTCACCTCGCGCGTTCGGTGGCACGTAATGCTTCGAATCTAGTGCAGCGCACAGGGGAAAGCAAAGGCCGCGCGAGACGCGCGAACGAGCGAAGTAAATGCCGCCGCCGGCGTCGTGCGACGACGCTGATCGGACGAATGCGTTGTCGTCGTGCGGGGCCTCCGGCGCGTCCGGTGGACCATGTTCGAGCCATGTCCGACAGGAGCCGATGTCGCGATCACGTCATCGCAAATGCGGGCATCCCGCATCGTCCTGGTCCATACTGTCTCGCATTCGACGATTTCTGACCGTCTCTGCCGCCCCGGATGGCTGTCATGCGCGTTCAAACTGCGTTGCTCTTTCTCGTCGGCACCCTGCTCACCGCGGGCGGCTACGGCGCGACCTTCCTGCTGTCGATGCGTTTTCGCGCGATCGGCGGCAGCGATCTCGATACCGGAGCCGCACTGGCCGCCGCGACCGTCGGCACCTTCGCCGGTCTGGCGGTGGTCGGCTGGTTCTCGCGGCAGATCGGCGCCGCGCGGATCGCCGCGCTGTCGTCGCTGTGCATCGGCGCCGGCATCGTCGGCTTCGCACTCGTCGGGCGCGCGCCGGCCGCCGATTTGCCGTCCGGCTTCCTGGTCGGCTTCGGCTGGGGCGCGTTTCACCTGGCCGCGCCGATGTCGCTGGCCGAGCGGACCAGCGGCGCCGCCCGGAACGTGTGGTTCTTCCGCTCGGCGACTTTCCAGATGACGGGGATCGGCGCATCTCCCGCGTTTGCCTCGTATGCGATGCGCATGCTCCACTGGTCGATCGACGACACGCTTTATGCGGTCGGCGCGCTGTGCGCGCTCGCATCGCTGCTGTTCGAAGCGTTCGGTCGCCTGTGTCCGCACCCGCCCGCCGCGGCATCCGGTGGCCGCTGGGTGCGCGAACTCCGGGCCATCTCGCGCACGCGCGCGGCCGCGCCGATCGCGATGATCGCGCTCGGCACCTGCGTGTTCTCCGGCCTGATGACGTTCCAGATGTCGTTCATGCAAGGCACGCAGGCGCGCGCCGGCACATTCTTCAGCCTTTACACGATGACGGTACTGAGTGCGCGCTGGCTGCTTGGGAAATGGGTCAGGATGGCGCGCCCCGAAACCGCGACCAAGGGGTTGCTCACGATGATGATGCTTGGTGCGCTCGCCATGTTCGGCGCCGCCCAGCATGCATCGCTACAGGCCGTCGCGGCCGTGCTGCTCGGCGCCGGCTACGGGCTCATGTATCCGGTCATCCAGGCACAGGCGCTCAACGATTGCGCGGATACGCAACGGCATGGCGTGCTGACGTGGTTCGTCGCGTCGTATTTCATCGGCACGTTCGGCTTTCCGTCGGTCGGCGGCTGGGTCATGGTGCATGCCGGCAAGGGCGCGTTGCTGATGCTCATCGCGAGCAGCGGTCTCGCGGCGCTGTCGCTCGCGTTCCTGCACGACCGGCCGGCGCCGGTGCGCACGCAATAGGCGGCTGCGCGGCGCCCGCTCGGCTAACCGGGTTTCTTCGGCGCGCGGGCGACGGCGAACCATCCCATCACCGCGCCCGCGACCCACGCGCAGGTCAGCAGCAGGTCGAGGTCCATCATTCCTTCGAAATTCGCACTGTTCTCGAAGCTGCAATGCCGGCTGCCGAGGAACGCGATGCAACCGCTGGCGACCCACTGGACGTGCATGAATATGTGATAGACGGCGAAAGCCGAAGCGATGATGGCGACGCGCAGGCGTGTGGTCGTTTTCATTCGGCGCCGGAGGCGGAGGGATGGTCTGACGCCGATCTTAAGACAACGACGCCGCATCAGGCAATCGATCCCGCGTGAACGTCACGACCGGCATGCGCGAAGGCGAATCGCCATCCGCACAAACCCCGAGAAAAACCGTCGCTCCGTGCACGGAGACGCACCATTCACGCCGCCCGACGACGGCTTTCTCGCCGGCAAGCAGCCGCCGCCGGATCGATGACGCGCATCGCCTACGCGCCGTCGATCTGCTTGAGCGTCCTCAGGCAATCCACCGCGAGCTGCTGATAGACGCGCGTGCCGTTCGCCTTCGCGTCGATCTCCGCTGCGCTCAACCGCCGCACCACGCGCCCCGGCACGCCGGCGAGCAGCACGCCGCGCGGCACGACGTAGCCGGCCTTCACGAACGCGCAGGCCGCGACGATCGTCGTCGCGCCGATCGTCGCGCCGTCCATCACGACCGCGTTCATCCCGATCATCGTGTCCGGCTCGAGCGTCGCGCCGTGCACGATCGCGCCGTGGCCGATGTGGCTGTTCGCGCCGAGCCGGCACGTCTCGCCGATGCCGACGTGCAGCACGCAGCCGTCCTGCACGTTGCTGCCGTCATCGACGACGATCGCGCCGAAGTCGCCGCGCAGGCTGGCATGCGGGCCGATGTAGCAGCCCGCGCCGATCGTCACGTCGCCGATCACGACCGCGCTCGGATGAACGTACGCGGACGGATCGACGCGAGGCCGCATGCCGTTGAATTCGAACAGCGGCATCGCTCAGAGCGCCGCGGCCGCTTCGGGAACGAGCGTAAACAGATCGCCGACGAGGCCGTAGTCGGCCACGCTGAAGATCGGCGCTTCGGGATCCTTGTTGATCGCGACGATCACCTTCGAATCCTTCATGCCGGCCAGATGCTGGATCGCGCCCGAAATGCCGACCGCGATGTACAGCTGCGGCGCGACGATCTTGCCGGTCTGGCCGACCTGGTAGTCGTTCGGCACGTAGCCGGCGTCGACTGCCGCGCGCGATGCGCCCAGTGCTGCCGACAGCTTGTCGGCCAGCGGCTCCAGCACCTTCGTGTAGTTCTCGCCGCTGCCCAGGCCGCGGCCGCCCGACACGATGATGCTCGCCGACGTCAGCTCCGGACGATCCAGCTTCGTTACTTCACGGCTCACGAACTGCGATTTGCCTGCATCGGCCGCCGCTTCGATCTTCTCGACCGATGCGCTGCCGCCTTCCGCTGCAACCGGATCGAAACCCGTTGCACGCACCGTGATCACCTTGATCGGATCGCTCGACTGCACCGTCGCGATCGCATTGCCCGCATAGATCGGACGCTCGAACGTGTCGGCCGAATCGACCGCCGTGATGTCCGAAATCTGCGCGACGTCCAGCTTCGCGGCGATGCGCGGTGCGACGTTCTTGCCGTAGGCGGTTGCCGGCGCGAGGATGTGCGAGTAATTCTCCGCGATGGTCAGCACCGTCGCTTCGATGTTCTCGGCGAGACCGTCGGCAAGCTGCGGCGCGTCGGCCAGCAGTACCTTCGACACGCCTGCGATCTTCGCTGCCGCATCGGCCGCGCCCTGCGCGTTGTGCCCCGCGACCAGCACGTGAATGTCACCGCCGATCTTCGCTGCCGCCGCCACCGTGTTCAGCGTCGCGGCCTTGATCGACGCGTTGTCGTGTTCTGCAATCACCAGAATCGTCATTTCTTTCCGCTCCCTCTTACAGCACCTTGGCTTCGGTCTTCAGCTTCTCGACCAGCGTCTTCACGTCCGGCACCTTCACGCCGGCCGCGCGCTTCGGCGGCTCGGCCACCTTCAGCGTCTTCAGACGCGGCGCGACGTCCACGCCCAGGTCTTCCGGCTTCACCGTTTCCAGCGGCTTCTTCTTCGCCTTCATGATGTTCGGCAGCGTCACGTAGCGCGGCTCGTTCAGGCGCAGGTCCGTGGTCACGACTGCCGGCAGTTGCAGCGACAGCGTTTCCGCGCCGCCGTCGACTTCACGGGCGACCGTGGCACGGCCATCGGCGATCGTGACCTTCGATGCGAACGTCGCTTGCGGCAGGCCTGCCAGCGCGGCCAGCATCTGGCCCGTCTGGTTCGAATCGTCGTCGATCGCCTGCTTGCCGAGAATCACGAGTTGCGGCTGTTCCTTGTCGACCAGCGCCTTCAGTATCTTCGCGACGGCCAGCGGCTCGACGCTGTCGTTCGACTCGACGAGGATCGCGCGATCCGCACCGATCGCCAGCGCCGTGCGCAGCGTTTCCTGCGCTTGCGTCACACCGACCGACACCGCGATCACTTCCGCCACGATGCCGGCCTCCTTCAATCGCACGGCTTCTTCGACGGCGATTTCGTCGAACGGATTCATCGACATCTTCACGTTCGCGATGTCGACGCCGGTGCGGTCGGACTTCACGCCGACCTTCACGTTCGCGTCGACCACGCGCTTCACTGCCACGAGCGCTTTCAACTGCGTGTCTCCTGTTTCGTTTCGACCGCCGCGGCGCGTCAGCGCGCGGTGTATCCACCGTCGATCACCAGCTCCGCACCCGTCACGTAGCGCCCCGCCGGCGACACGAGATACAGGATGCCGGCCGCGATGTCGCGCGGGCTGCCGATCTTCGCCATCGGCACGTGCGTCTGCATGTATTCGAACGCGCGGTCCGGATCCTGGCCCATCTGGCGGAATGCGTCCTCGAGCATCGGCGTGCGGATATAGCCCGGATGCACCGAGTTCGCGCGGATGTTCTTCGCCGCATACAGCATCGCGTCGACCTTCGCCATCATCCGCACCGCCGCCTTCGACGCGTGATACGCGGGCACGTCGGGACCGCCGACGATCCCGTACATCGACGACAGGTTCACGATCGAGCCGCCGCCGGCCGCCTCGATGTGCGGAATCGCGGCGCGCGTGCACAGGAACACGCCGTTGACGTTCACGTCCTGCACGCGCTGCCATTGCGCGAGCGTGAGTTCGTGCGTCGGCACGTTGTGCCCTTCGATGCCCGCGTTGTTCACGAGCACGTCGAGGCGCCCGAAGCGCGCGACGATCTCGTCGAACACGCGCGCCACGTCGGCCTCGCGCGTCACGTCGAGCGACCAGAACGCGGCCTGGCCGCCCTGCGCGCGGATCTCCTCGACGAGTGCTTCCGCCGGTTGCGACAGCACGTCGAGGATCGCGACGCTCGCGCCGGCCGCGGCCAGCGTGCGAGCCGTTTCCGCGCCGATGCCGCGCGCGCCGCCGGTGATCGCGGCCACCTTGCCGCGCAGGTCGAACAGGTCTTCGATGAGTTTCATTGTGTCTCCGTGTAGTCAGGCGAACCGGCCTCGAACGGGCCGGTCATCAGGGGCATCGGGCGTTATCGTGAGGCGGCCGCGGCAGGCGCCGCCAGGAAATCGAGGCATTCGCGATTGAAATACGCCGCGTGTTCCACCATGACCCAGTGGCCGCAACGGTTCAGCAGTACGAATCGTGCGTCGCGGCAGCGTTCGAGGAACGTCAGCGCGCCGCCGACCGGATTGAAGCGATCGTCCGTGCCCCAGAAGCCGAGCACCGGGCAGCGCAGGTCGCCGAGCGCCCCCGTCAGGTTCGGCACGCTCATCGTCGACAGCACTTCGGTCGGCTGCTCGACGCACACCGTCATCCGCTCGGCGACGAGCGCGTCGGTGACGATCGCCGGATCGTGCACCAGCAGCGTCAGCAGCTCGCGCATGGTGTCGTCATTCATCTGGCGATTGGTGAACAGCTTCACCATTCGCTGGATTCCTTCCATCCGGAAATAGGTGTCGCGATCCTCGACGCCGCCCGGCGCCATCATGATCAGCCCGTCGACTTCGTCGGGATAATCGAGCGCGTATTTCAGCGCGATCGCGCCGCCCAGCGAATTGCCGAGCAGCACGGCCGGCCCGATGCCGAGCGCGGACAGCTGCGCGTGCAGCGCATCGACGAAGAAATCGAGCGTGTAGGCGACGTCGGACGGCTTCGACGACTGCCCGTAGCCCGGCAGGTCGACGACGATCGCGCGATGGCCCGCAGCCGCGAATGCCGGGTAGTTGTGCTTGAAGTTGCTGAAACCGCTGGCGCCCGGGCCGCTGCCGTGGATGAACACCACCGGGCGGCCATCGCCCGCCTCGAAGTGATGCAGGCGCAGGCCGCCCGGTACGTCGGTGAAGATGCCGGCCGGCGGCGTCGTGGGGGTCGTCATCGCGGGTTGTCTCCTTCATCGGTCGATGGATGCCTGCCACGATGATTGCGCCGCCGGCGCCCGCCGGCATCATCCTTTCAGACTACGAAACCGCGCGCGCTTGTTCCTATCATCGGGCCACCGAAACGGAGGCAGACGATGAACGGATTCGACTACAGCGGCAGGACGGTGCTCGTGACGGGCGGCACCAAGGGCATCGGGCGGCGCATCGCCGAGCGGTTTCTCGCGGCGGGCGCGCGCGTGTTCGTGTGCGGGCGCAGCGCGCCCGACACGCCGCCTTCCGGCGGCGGCCGCACGGCCACCTTCATTGCGGCCGACCTGCGCGACATCGAGCAGGTGGACGCGATGCTCGCGACGATCCGCGACGCCACCGGCTGCCTCGACGTGCTGGTCAACAACGCGGGCGGCTCGCCGTTCGTGCTCGCGGCCGACGCGTCGCCGCGCTTCACCGAATCGATCGTGCGACTGAACCTGATTGCGCCACTGCAACTCGCGCAGCGCGTGAACGCGATCATGCAGCCGCAACCGCACGGCGGCGTGATGCTGTTCATCGCGAGCGTCAGCGCATCGCGTCCCTCGCCCGGCACCGCCGCCTATGGCGCCGCGAAGGCGGGCCTCGTCAACGCGGTCACGTCGCTCGCGGTCGAATGGGCGCCGCGCGTGCGCGTGTGCGCGATCAGCCCGAGCCTCGTGCAGACCGAATCCGCGACCGAAGGCCACTACGGCGACGACGCCGCGCTCGACGCGATCCGCGCGACGATTCCCGCGGGGCGGCTCGCGACGCCCGACGACGTCGCATCGGCGTGCCTGTTCCTCGCGTCGTCCGATGCGTCGTACACGTCGGGCGCGAACCTGCGGCTCGACGGGGGCGGCGAACGGCCGGCGTTCCTCGCGGCGGCACGAACGGAACCACGCTGACGCGCGAACGCGACCGGCACGCCCCGATCGTTTCCAGTCCTAGGGAAGTCATCTAGTTCATTTCGACGATTCCCTGCTACCGCGATCTCCCTACTCTGCCTCTCACGACAACCACAGTCGACCGTCGTCGATACCCCAGAGGAGACACCATGCATCAACGGATTTCGCGCCGTACCGACAAGCGGGCCGCCGCCACGCTGTCGACGCTGGCCGCCGCGCTGCTGACGTGCGCCGTTCCCAACGCGCACGCAGGCAGCACGATCGAGCTTGGCGCCGACACGACGCTGGACTACACGTTCACGCTGAGTTACGGCCTCGGCATGCGCACGCGTGCGCCGAGCGGCAATCTGCTGACGCCCGCGAACATCAATGGCGACGACGGCGATCGCAACTTCGCGAAGAACAAGCTGATCGAGAATCAGGTGAGCCTGCTCGGCGAAGTGAACCTGAAGCACGACGACTGGGGTGTGTTCGTCCGCGCGAGCACGTTCTACGATCAGGCCTATCACCGCCCGAACTACAACGACGCGCCGGGCACCGTGAACCATTCGGGCCAGTACAACAACTTCACGAGCGATGCCCGCTACTGGTCGGGCGGCCACACGACGCTGCTCGCCGCCTACGCGTACAACACCTTCAAGATCGGCGCGACGAGCTTGAACGTGAAGGTCGGCGACCAGGTGGTCGCGTGGGGCGAAAGCCTGTTCTTCCCGAACATCGCGGGCGCGCAAGGCCCGGCCGACGCCACCAAGTCCTATGTCGCGGGCGCTCAGGTGAAGGACATCCTGCTGCCCGTGCCGCAGATCTCGACGCAGTGGCAGATCACGCCGAACTTCAGCCTGCTCGGCTACTACCAGTTCTCGTTCCAGCAGAACCGCCTGACCGCGCCCGGCACGTACTGGAGCTATTCGGACGTGGTCGGCCCGGGCGCGCAGTTCATCATCGGCCCGGGCGGGATGATCATTCCGCGCGGTGCAGACGAAAAGCCGAGCGCGCACAACCAGTGGGGTATCGGCGCACGCCTGCGCGTGTTCGGCGATACCGAGCTCGGCGTGTATCACCTGCATTACAACGACATGAACCCGAGCGTCGTCACGTCGTTCTATCCCGTGCTCCAGTACCGGCAGACCTATTTCAACAACATCAAGCTGACCGGCGCGAGCTTCTCGACGCAGGTCGGTCCGGTCAACGTCGCGGGCGAGGCGTCATACCGCCAGGGCGCGGCCGTGCTCGTCAACACACCGACCGGCGCGCAGGCGACGCGCGCGAACGTCACGCAGCTCAACCTGTCCGGCATCTACTCGATCGGGCCGAGCTTCCTCGCGAATTCGCAGTCGCTGGTCGGTGAAATCACGTACGTGCACGCGGGCGGCATCTCGGCCGTCGACGGCTCGACCACCCTCACGAACTCGCGCAACGCGCTCGCCCTCGAGCTGGCCTGGACGCTCAGCTACAAGAACGTGTTCAACGGCTGGGATCTCGACGTGCCGCTCACGTACACGCACGACCTGGCGGGTACGTCGCCGCTGGCCGGCGCGCTCGGCTCGCTGACGGGTCAGGGCGACCACCGCGTGACCGCCGGCGTCACGTTCACGCGCCTGAGCAACCTGTCGCTGTCGCTCGTCTACGCGAAGTTCCTCGGTTCGCCGAATCCCGTCACGCGTCCGCTCGCCGATCGGGACTACGTGCTGGCCACGGCGACCTACCACTTCTGAGCGGCCCGGCCGCTCGTCACTCAGCAAGAAGAGGATTTGTCATGAAACGAACTCGTCTCCCCCTCCTGCGCGCGTCGGTGATGGCCGCGTGCGCACTCGTCGCGACGGCGTCGTTCCCGAAGGTCACGCCGGACGACCTGAAGGCGCTCGACGGCCCGCTCACGCCGATGGGCGCCGTGCGCGCCGCGAGCAAGGACAGCGGCGTGCCGGAGTGGTCGGGCAAGTGGCTCGGCACGCCGCCCGACGTGCAGTACAAGCGCGGCGGCCGCTACCCCGATCCGTTCGCGAGCGAGAAGCCGGTCGCGACGATCACCGCGGAGAACATGGCGCAGTACGCGGAGCACCTGACCGATGGCCAGAAGGCGATGTTCAAGCGCTACCCGGCCACGTTCAAGATCAACGTCTACCCGAGCCATCGCGACTTCCGCTACGCGGATTCCGTCTACAAGGACATCCGCACGTACGCGCCCGACTCGACGATGACGCCCGACGCGAACGGGCTGACCAACGCGCCGCCGCAAGTGCCCTACCCGATTCCGAAGACGGCCGCCGAGCTGCTGTGGAACCAGCGCTTCTCGTCGGCGATCGGCACCGAGCAGGCGACCTACGATCAGGCGGTCGTGTACTCCGACGGCAACATCGCGTGGGGCAAGGTGCGCTACGACATCTACTCGCCGCGCAACGTCGGCAAGTACGACGTGAAGAGCGACCTGAACAACCGCACGTTCTACCGCAACGCGACGGAGCTGCCGCTGTCGGACCGCGGCTCGCTGATCGTCGGCTTCACGAACTGGGACAAGGCCGGCGCCGACAACTCGTCGCGCACGTGGATGTACAACCCCGGCACGCGGCGCGTGCGCCAGGCGCCCGAATACGGCTATGACCAGCCGCAGGGCCCCGGCGGTTTCCGCACCGTCGACGACGACCGCCTGTACAACGGCCCCGGCGACCGCTACGACTGGAAGATCGTCGGCAAGCGCGAAATCTACGTGCCGTACGACAACTACAAGGCGATGGACAGCTCCGTCAAGTATGCGGACCTGCTGACCAAGGGCCACGAGAACCCGTCGTACATCCGCTACGAGCTGCATCGCGTATGGGTGCTGCAGGCGACGCTGAAGAGCGGCTATCGCCATCAGTATGCGAAGCGCGTCCTGTACATCGACGAGGATTCGTGGATGACGCTGCTCGCCGACAACTACGACGCACGCGGCCAGCTGTGGCGCACCAACGTCGCGACGACGCTGTACGCGTACGACGCGAAGACGTTCTACCCCGGCGTCGTGTTCTTCCACGACCTGATCTCCGGCGCGTACATGGCCGACCGCCTGACCAACGAAGGGCCGATGCCGAAACTCGACAGCAGCCCGCAGTTCAGCGAGGCGTACTTCTCGCCGGACGCGATCCGCAGTTCGGGTAACTAAGCATCCGGCGCGGCACGCCCGCGCCCCACGCGCCGGAGCCGCGCTCCGGCGCCCGACGCCGCCCGGGACGGCGGCCTTTTCCATTCGAGGGCCCTTTCATGTCTTCCCGCTTGCATACGACGCTCGGCGACGAGCTGTACGCCGCGTGGCACGCACGCGCACCGGTCGCACCGCTGTCGAGCCGCCCGCGCCGGCTGTCCCTCGACGATGCGTACCGCATCCAGCAACGCTTCATCGAACGCCGCGTCGAGCGCGGCGAATCGGTGGTCGGCAAGAAGATCGGCGTGACGAGCCAGGCCGTGCAGGACATGCTGAACGTGCGCCAGCCCGATTTCGGCATCCTGCTGTCCGGCATGCACTACGCGGCCGGCGAGGCGATCGCCACCGAATCGCTGATCGCGCCGCGCGCCGAAGGCGAAATCGCGTTCATCCTCGCGCGCGACCTGCGCGGCCCCGGCATCGACCGCACCGACGTGATCGCCGCGACGGCCGCCGTCGCGCCCTGCTTCGAGATCGTCGATTCGCGCATCCGCGACTGGGCGATTCGTATCGAGGACACCGTCGCCGACAACGCGTCGTGCGGCGTGTACGTGCTTGGCGATGCGCGCGTCGACCCGCGCACGCTCGACCTCGCCGCGTGCGAGATGACGATCGAGAAGAACGGCGAGCGCGTCGCGCAAGGCCGCGGCGACGCGGCGCTCGGCCATCCCGCCGACGCCGTCGCGTGGCTCGCGAACACCCTCGCCGAATACGACGTGCCGCTGCTTGCCGGCGAGATCGTGCTGTCCGGCTCGCTCGCGAAACTGATTCCGGTCACGGCCGGCGACGCGCTGTCGATGCACATCTCCGGCATCGGCAGTTGCGACGTCCGCTTTATCTAAAGGAACGAACCTGATGAAGAAAATCAAATGCGCACTGATCGGGCCCGGCAACATCGGCACCGACCTGCTGTACAAGCTGCGCCGCTCGACGGTGCTCGAACCCGTGTGGATGGTCGGCGTCGATCCGGCATCCGACGGCCTCGCGCGCGCCCGCGAATTCGGCCTGAAGACCACCGACCAGGGCGTCGACGGGCTGCTGCCGCACGTCGCCGCCGACGACATCCGCATCGCATTCGACGCGACCTCCGCCTACGTGCATCGCGACAACTCCGATAAGCTCACCGCGCTCGGCGTGAAGATGATCGACCTGACGCCCGCCGCGATCGGGCCGTATTGCGTGCCGCCGGTGAACCTCGACGCGCACCTCGACAGCGCGCAGATGAACGTGAACATGGTGACCTGCGGCGGCCAGGCGACCATCCCGATGGTGTACGCGGTGTCGCGCGTGCAGCCGGTCGCGTACGGCGAGATCGTCGCAACGGTATCGTCGCGCTCGGTCGGCCCCGGCACGCGCAAGAACATCGACGAATTCACGCGCACGACGTCCGGCGCGATCGAACAGGTCGGCGGCGCCCGCAAGGGCAAGGCGATCATCGTGATCAATCCGGCCGAACCGCCGCTGATCATGCGCGACACGATCCACTGCCTGACCGACGGCCCGCCCGACGTCGATGCGATCACCGCGTCGGTGCACGCGATGGTCAAGGAAGTGCAGCGCTACGTGCCCGGCTACACGCTGAAGAACGGCCCGGTGTTCGACGGCAACCGCGTGTCGGTCTTCATGGAAGTCGAGGGGCTCGGCGACTACCTGCCGAAGTACGCGGGCAACCTCGACATCATGACCGCCGCCGCGGCCGCCACGGCCGAACGTTTCGCCGAACAGATGCTGGCCGCGACGGCCGCCACCGCTTGAGTCGAGGAGTCACACGATGTCACTTGCAGGCAAGAAGATCACCGTCCACGACATGTCGTTGCGCGACGGAATGCACCCGAAACGTCATCAGATCACGCTCGACCAGATGCGCAACATCGCGCGCGGGCTCGATGCGGCCGGCGTGCCGCTGATCGAGGTCACGCACGGCGACGGGCTCGGCGGCGCATCGGTCAACTACGGTTTTCCCGCGCATACCGACGAGGCGTACCTGAGCGCCGTGATCCCGGAGCTGAAGCAGGCGAAGGTGTCGGCGCTGCTGCTGCCGGGCATCGGGACCGTCGAACACTTGCGCATGGCGCACGAACTCGGCGTCGGCACGATCCGCGTGGCCACGCACTGCACCGAAGCGGACGTGTCGGAACAGCACATCGGCCTGGCGCGCACGCTCGGACTCGATACGGTCGGATTCCTGATGATGGCGCACATGTCGTCGCCCGAGCAGCTCGTCGTGCAGGCGAAGCTGATGGAGTCGTACGGCGCGAACTGCATCTACATCACCGATTCGGCCGGCCACATGCTGCCCGACGACGTGACCGCGCGGATCGGCCAGGTGCGCGCCGCGCTGAAGCCGGAGACGGAACTCGGCTTCCACGGGCATCACAACCTCGCGATGGGCGTCGCGAACTCGGTCGCGGCGGTCGCCGCCGGCGCGAACCGGATCGACGCGGCCGCAGCCGGCCTCGGCGCGGGCGCGGGCAATACGCCGATGGAAGTGTTCGTCGCCGTGTGCGACCGGATGGGGATCGAGACGGGCGTCGACGTGTTCGCGATTTCCGACGTGGCCGAGGATCTCGTCGTGCCGATCATGGACGCGCCGATCCGCCTCGACCGCGATGCGCTGACGCTCGGCTATGCGGGCGTCTACTCGTCGTTCCTGCTGTTCGCGAAGCGTGCGGAAGCGAAATACGGGATTCCGGCGCGCGACATCCTCGTCGAACTGGGTCGCCAGCGGCTCGTCGGCGGGCAGGAGGACATGATCGAGGATGCGGCGCTGACGATGGTTCGCGCGCGGGAGGTGGCGGCGCAACCGGCGTGATCGACGATATCGGGCCGCCATCGCCCGATACGTCGGCGAATCTGCGGAACGGAGCGCGATGCGCCCCGTTGCCGTCAGCCGTCAACCACAACCACGCACCGCATCAGCGGTGCTTTCCGCCATGCCTGCGTCGCCGATGCGCCGCGCGCGCCTGCAGCAGCGTCGGCATCAGCTCCTCGATGTACTGCCGCGCCTGTCCGCGCGTGACGATCTCGCTGAACCGCCGATGCGCGTGGTCGTGCCCGACCAGCGCCGCATGCGCCTTCTTCAGGATGTGCAGATACGCGATCAGGCTGGTGCCGTCACGCACGGGCAGCGCATCGCGCGGGTCCGTCGCCGAAGTCGTGTTCATGAGCCGATCCTCGTCGGGCAGTCGGTGCGGCAGGTCGTGGTCACAAGCGACAGCAGGTCGTTCGCGGCGCGATCGCGGTCGGTCAGCGGCGCGAGACCGAACAGGCGCCCGAGCGTCGCGACCACCGAGCTGTGATCGTACGGCGTGTGATCGACGTGCCCTGCCGCAACCCACGGCGACACGACGATCGCGGGCACCCGCACGCCATACACGTCGAAGCCGAAACCGCTCGCGTTCAGCGTCGCGGCCGCGCCGTCGTTCGGCGGCGGCGCCGCGCCCGGCCGGACCGAATCGTAGAAGCCGCCGTGCTCGTCGTAGACGATCACGAGCAGGCTGCGCTCCCACACCGGAGAATTGCGGATCGCGTCGTACACGCGCGCGGCGAGCTGGTCGCCGCCGGCAAGGCCGTCCATCGGATGTTGCGAGCTGCCGTTCTGGTAGGTGCCGTGCACGATGTCGCCGTAACCGGGCTCGATGAACGTGTAGCGCGCGGTATAGCCGGCCGCGAGATCGGCTTCGAAGTGGGCCAGATCGTCGACGTCGAAGAAGCTCACGCCCTTCAGCGAGGCCACCTGCGGCACGTGGCCGAGCGGATCGCCCGACTGGTCCTGGTAGATGCGCCAGTTGTCGTCGCCGAGTGCGGCGAAGATCGAGCCTTTCGGATAGGGGAAGCCGTCGAACGTATCCCATCCGGCCATTTCTTCGCGGGTCGGCGAATGGTCGAGGCCGGCGGACGACGCGCCGTGCAGGAAGAAGCGGTTCGGCCAGGTCGGCCCCGGCATCGACGCGTGCCAGCGGTCGCACAGCACGAACGCGTTCGCGAGCGCGTACAGCGACGGCGCCTGCGTGCGCACATCCACACCCTGCATGATCGCGCCAATGCTGCCCGGTTGCGGCGGCGTGCCTTCGGAATGCGACGTCGCGTAATTCGACACGAATCCCGAATTGTCGACGCTCGGATAAGGCCGCCCTTTGACGAACGGCACGCCCGCGCCGCACAACTGTTCGAGCACGTCGGTGAATTCGTGGCACGGATCGGTCGGCATCCGGTCCGGCGCGCCGCCGCCGAACGGATGGACGGTGCCGCCGTATGCGTTGCTGTCGCCCGGCGTCGCGGCCGTGATGCCGGCGATGCCCGAGAGCGCGAACAGATGGTCGAACGAGCGGTTCTCGAGCATCAGCACGAACACGTGCCGGATGCGGTCCTGAACCGACTGAACTGCGGGAACGGAAGGAACTGCGGGGGTTGCGTCTGCACTCATGGCGCCTCCTGGCGTCGCGCGACGAATATCCGGCTGGCACGATCGCGGCGGCACGGAAAGAAACCGAAAGGAAAGGCGCTGCAACGTGCGCGGGCCGCGAATTGCCGACGAGTGTACGGCTACGCCGGCCCGCGCGTAAAGCCGGTTACGGCGCGCGGCAAGACGCGTGCATTCAGCCGGCGATCAACGTGGAAGAGAAAAGTGATGCGCGGCGAATCGGCGAGTGCGGGGAAAACGAGACGAATCGGGCGATTCGACCGGAGAGAATGCGGCCTCGGCCGCCGCGGCACTGCCCCGCCGCCGGCGACCGTCGAACGGCGCGAACCGCGCCGTCCATCCGGTGTGCCCGGCCGCATGAACGGGCCGGACGGATTTCGATCGGTGCGGCGTTGCGCTGCCCGATCGCTACTGCTTCAGCGACGCGGTTGCCCGGTTCGCGGCGGACGCGGCGAATTCGCGTCCTTGTGGCGGAAGTTGATGCGGCCCTTCGTCAGGTCGTACACCGACAGTTCCAGCGTCACACGGTCGCCCGCGAGAATGCGGATGTGGTTCTTGCGCATGCGGCCCGACGCATACGCGCCGACCACGACGCCGTTTTCCAGCGTGACACGGTATTTGCTGTCCGGCAGCACTTCGTCGACGATTCCGTCCAGTTCCAGCAGTTCTTCTTTTGCCAAACCAATTCCTCCAGACAAGGTGATGACCGCGGCCGCGGCGAACTCACCGGCGCCGTGCCCCGCAACGGGACGGCGGCCGGCGGGATGCCGGGGATCAATTCGTTCAGACGGGCGACGCGCCCGTCTTGCAATCGGAGCCCGGCGCAATGCGGCGGTCGGTGGCGGCGATGCGATCGGCACCGCGCAAAGTCGGGACCGCGCCGCGTGCGGCATGGCGACGGTCTACTCGGGTTCAAGCATGGGCCGCTGGCGATGCGGCGAGCGCGTCGCGAGGGCGTTGGATCGCACGTCGTACGGACCTGCGATGGATGAGGGAAGCACACGACCGATGCATCGTGAATTCCGCGATGCATCGGTCGTGTGCGTCGAAACGCGCAGGACGCCGGCTCGGGCCGGCCTCCGCGCGAAATCCGACCGGCAGCGGCCGCCATTCGACGGCCGGTGCCGAAGCGGCTTACTGCGGCGTGATGTTCGACGCTTGCAAACCCTTCGGGCCACGCTTCACTTCGTAGCTGACCTTCTGGCCTTCGGCCAGGGTCTTGAAGCCCGTGCCGCGAATTTCCGAGAAATGGGCGAACAGATCGTCGCCGCCGTTGTCCGGGGAAATGAAACCAAAGCCCTTGGTTTCGTTGAACCACTTGACGGTACCGGTATCCACAAATACTTCCTTAATACGAATAATTGAACATGCGCCCCGTGACGGGCACAGAAAGAATCAAAAGAGGGAGAGACCAACGACTGCCGCACGCCGTGCGGCCAATGATGAGCAATCGAACTTCTTGAAGACTTCGGTCTCGGACACTACGCGGTACAGGCCGATCCGTCAAGCTCTTTCGATGCGTTGCAGGCGCGCGGCGGCGCGCGCGCCTTGCCTGGCGGGCGTCGGCGGCGATCGGGACATGAAACGATGCGCCCCCTATTTTCGCCGCGCTTCGCCGCTCCTGCCCGTCACCGCGGCTCGAACACGTGATGCAGCGGCGGCGGCGCCGCACCGTCGCGGATCTTCATCTCGAACGTCTTGCGCGCGACGCTCGACGGCCGCACGTCGGCCGCGTCCAGATAGAACTGCGAATACCAGTCGCGCATCTGGTACAGCGGCCCGTCGCCTTCGCACAGCAGCGGGTTGTCGATGCGCGTCTTGCTGTGCCAGATGTCGACGTCCTCGTAGAACGCGCGCTGCGCTTCCTTCACATATGCGTTCGCGATCTCCATGTTCTGCGCGTCGCTCAGGCCGGCCACCTTCTTCACGATCACGCCGTAGCGCAGCTCGAAGCTGTTCATGTCGATCGGCACGTGGCAGTTCAGCAGCACCGAATGGATCGGCTGCCCGCCGCTCTGCCCCGTCATCTGCGTGATGTGCACGGCCGGCCCGAAATACGTCGACAACGCGGTCAGGCTGTCGCCGCCGAGCTTCTCGCTGCGGCCGACCATCAGCTGCGTCGCCTTGTGATCCTCGAACAGGTTCGCGAAATAGTCGATCGGCGCGTGGTGCACGGTCGCGAAGTGCGCGACGTCCGAGATGTTGTCGACCAGCTCGCGGCAGTTCGCCTGAATCACCATCTTGTCGACGACCCAGTCCGACCATTCGCCGGAGAAACACACGTCGAGGCGCGGAATCGCGACTTCCGGCGGCGGCGCATTGCCTTCCGGGTCGTTCCACACGAACAGCAGGTTGTTTTCCTCGCAGGTCGGCCACGCGCCGATGCGCGCCTTCGGCGGAATCCGCTTGCAGTACGGGATCGACGCGCACTGCCCGTCGCCGTTCCACGCCCAGCCGTGGAACGGGCAGACGAGATTGTCGCCTTCGACCGTGCCGAGGCTCAGGTCGGCGCCCATGTGCGGGCAATACGCGTCGACGACGTTGATCTTGCCGGTCGAATCGGCGAACGCGGCGAGCTTGCGGCCGAAGACGTTCAGCGTGTGCGGCTTGCCGTCCTTGTAGTCGCGGGCGAGCCCGAGGCAGTGCCAGCCGCGCGCATAGCGCTGCGCGAGCGGCTGGGCTTCGATCTTGTAAGGGCGTGCGGACATGTGGGTTGACTCCTCTTTGGGGGACGCGCGGCGGCCCGCCGCGCACCGGGGTAACGGGGTTGCGTCGCTCAGCGCACCGGATTGCCGGGTTCGAGCGTGCGCGTCGGCTTGAGCGCGGGGGCCGGCGCGGCCTGCGGCGATGCCGGCTGCGGCTCGCGCGACACGCGGCGCTCCGCCCGCTCGACGCCGAGCCATGCGGCCAGCGCGGGCAGCAGGAACACCGCGCCGAACAGGTTCACGAGGAACATGAACGCGAGCAGCACGCCCATATCGACCTGGAACTTCAGCGCGGAGAACGCCCAGGTGCCGACGCCGATGAACATCGTGACGGCCGTGAACAGCGCCGCGGTGCCGCGCTGGCGCATCGCGTCGGCGAATGCGTCCGGCAGCGTCGCGCCGTGGCGGATGTCGTGCTGCAGGCGTTCGTACAGGTAGATCCCGTAGTCGACGCCGACCCCGACGCCGAGCGTGATCACCGGCAGCGTCGCGACCTTCAGCCCGATGCCGAGCCGCGCCATCACCGCGTTGCACAGGATCGACACCAGCGTGAGCGGCACGATGATGCACAGCACCGCGCGCCACGAGCGGAACGTGACCGCGCAGAGCAGCGCGATCGCGCCGAAGATCGACAGCAGCATCGCGATCTCCGCGTCGCCCACCGCCTCGTTGGTCGCGGCCATCACGCCGACGTTGCCGCCCGCAAGCCGGAACGCGACGTTCGGCGTCGGGTTCTCGGCCGCGAAGCGCTTGATCTCGTCGACGATGTGCGCGATGGTCGTGCCTTCGTGGTTCTGCGTGTAGATCAGCACCTGGATCGCCTTGCAGTTCGCGGTGTTCATCCCGTTGTCGGGATCGAACGCATTGGAGCCCTGCGTGAGCCCGTCGCTGGAGCGCGGCAGCGCGGCCCAGCGCGGGTTGCCTTCGTTGAACGCGGCGATGAACACCTTGCCCTGCGACGACACGCTCGTCACCGACTGCACGCCGGCCACGCCGCGCATGTTCATCTCGAACTTCTCGATCGCGCTCATCACCGGGTAATGCAGGCACGCATCGTCGAAACCGGTCGTCTCGACGATCACCGACAGCACGTCGACACCGATGTTGTACTGGTGCGTGATGGCCGCGTTGTCGATGTTGTAGCGCGAGTTCGCGCGCAGTTCCGGCGCGCCGGTGCCGATGTCGCCGATCTCCAGCTTGCGCGACTCGAGCGTGCCGTATGCGAGCAGCGCGAGCGCCACCGCGAACACGCCGAGCGCCGGCGCCGGCCGCGCGAACACCGCGAAGCGCGACCACTTCCCGCTGCCGCCGGCCGCCGCCGAGCGCTGGGCACGCGCGAGCGTGCCGCGCTCGAGGCGCGTGTACGACAGCAGGATCGGCAGAAACACCTTGTTGGTGACGATCATCAGCAGCACGCCGAGGCACGCGGTGATGCCGAGTTCGCGCACGATGTCGATCTTGATCCGCATGATCACCATGAAGCCGAGCGCGTTGGTCAGCAGCGCGACCGTGCCCGGCACGAACAGCTTGCGGAACGCGTCGCGCGCGGCCTCGACCGACGACGCGCCGCGCACCAGCGCCTGCTTCCACGCGTTGGTCATCTGCACCGCGTGCGACACGCCGATCGAGAAGATCAGGAACGGCACGAGGATCGACATCGGGTCGATGCCGAGCCCGAGCAGCGGCAGCGCGCCGAGCAGCCAGACGACCGGCAGCAGCGCGACGACGAGCGCGAGCACGGTGGTCTTCAGCGAGCGCGTATAGGCGAACAGCAGCGCGGCCGTCACGAGGAACGCCAGCGCGAAGAACGCCATCACGCCGGCGATTCCGGCCTCGACGTCGCCGACCAGCTTCGCGAAGCCGATGATGTTGACGTCGATGCCCTGCCTTGCGTAGCGCGCGCGGATTTCCTCGAGCTGGCGCGCGACCGCGCTGTAGTCGAGCCGCTTGCCGGTGGCGGGATCGGTCTCGCGCAGTTCCGCGCGGATCAGCGCCGACTTCAGGTCGTTGCCGACCAGCCGGCCGATCTGCCCGGAGCGCGCGACGTTGCGGCGCACCTTCGCGAGATCGTCCGGGTTCGCGCTCGAGAACTGGCCGGGCACGACCACGTCGCCGCGAAAGCCGGCCTCGGTCACTTCGGTGTAGTGGACGTTCGGCGTGAACAGCGAGAACACGCGCGAGCGGTTCACGCCGGGGATGAAGAACACGTCGTCGGTCGCGTGGCGCAGCGCGTCCATGAACGTCTGGTTGTAGATGTCGCCGTCGCCCTTCCAGCGCAGGCTGACGAGGATCGTGTTCGCGCCGGGGAACGCGCCGGCGTAGCGCTCGAACACCTGCATGTACGGGTGCTGCATCGGGATCATCTTGTTGAAGCCCGGATCGAGCTTCAGGCGCGTCGCGGACAGGCCGAGCGCGAGCGTCGCCGCGATGCACAGCAGCATCAGCAGCCGGCGCTGCCGGATGATCGTGTCGGCGCAGCGCTCGACGAACGCGGCGAGGCGCGATGCGGGAACGGCTTCGGTGGGGCGTGACAGGTCGTTCATGGATTTCTCGGGTCGGAACGGACGGGACGGACGATGCGGGCGGTACGGGTCGGCGCAGCGACGCGAACGGATGCGGGCGGCGGCAAGCGCCGCCGCCGCGCATCAGGACGGCGACGCGGCGAGCGGCGCGACGCCGGCCTCGCCGCCGAGCAGCAGCGCGCCCCGGCCCATGTCGAGCACGGCCGCGAGGCTCTGCACGCCGCCGAGCTTGCGCACGTCGAAGGTCAGGCCGCCGTCGCGCGACGCGACGATCGCGCCGCCCTGGCCGACCAGCACGAGTTCGCCGTCGGCAAGCTGGGTCGCGCCGAAGTACGACACCGGCACGTGGCTGTCGACGTGCGTCCAGGTCATGCCGCGATCGCTGCTGCGCAGCACGTTGCCGCGCATGCCGTACGCGATCCAGTCGCCGTTCGCGAGCATCAGCGCGCCGAACAGCGAGCCTGCGTACGGCGACGGGCGCTTGTCCCAGGTCACGCCGTTATCGGTCGAGCGCAGCAGCGTGCCGCTCTCGCCTGCGATCAGCAAATTGCCGTGGCCGTCGCCGACGATCGCGTTCAGGTGGCGGTCGCCCGCCGGTGTCTTCAGCGGCTGCCACGTGAGCCCGGCGTCGTCCGAGCGCAGCAGCTGGCCGAAACTGCCGGCCGCGAACAGCGGGCCGTTCGCGCTGCCCCAGACGGACAGCAGCGGATCGGAATGCGCGTTGTCGCTGTGGACCGCGCGCCAGTGCACGCCCGCATCGTCGCTGCGCACGATCCGGCCGTCGTGGCCGACCGCGATGCCGAGCGTCGGCGTGACGAAGCTCACCTGCGTGAGCGTCGAGCCCTGGTCGGGCGTGACCGATGCCGGCCGCCAGCGGCGGCCCGCATCGTCGCTGAGCAGAATCACGCCGCGCTCGCCGACCGCGACGATGCGCGTGCCGGCCCGGGCGAGCCCGTTGATCTGCAGGCGGTCCGCATGGATCGCGGTGACCGGGAACGCCGGCAGCGGGCGCGGCGAGAACGCGAACAGCGCGGCGCCGAGCACGAGCGCCGACATCGCGAGTCCTGGCAAGGTACGTTTCATCGGTTGTCTCCTGTCCTGGCAAGCGGCCCGGGCCCGCGCCGACGCGCTCGCCCTGCCGCTGCAAGTCTCCGGGCCGTCGGTCGTTGCCGCGGCCTCGCATGGTTCCGAATGGATGGCGGCCGAACCGGGTTGTCGGTCCACCGCCGGTGCGGCTGCGTCGAACGCCGTTACATGCCGTTACGCGCCGACTTCGAACAGCGCGGCGGCACCCATCCCGCCGCCGATGCACATCGTCACGACCGCATGCCGTACGCCGCGGCGCGCGCCTTCGAGCAGCGCATGCATCGTCATCCGCGTGCCCGACATCCCGAACGGGTGGCCCAGCGCGATCGCGCCGCCGTCGACGTTCAGCCGCTCGTCGGGAATGCCGAGCGTGTCGCGGCAATACAGCGCCTGGCACGCGAACGCCTCGTTCAGTTCCCACAGCCCGATGTCGCGCACGGTCATCCCGAAGCGCGCCAGCAGCTTCGGAATCGCGAACACCGGGCCGATGCCCATCTCGTCCGGCTCGCAGCCGGCCACGGCCAGCCCGCGGAACGTGCCGAGCGGCGCGAGCCCTCGACGCGCGGCCTCGGCGCGCGACATCACGACCACCGCCGCCGCGCCGTCCGACAGCTGCGATGCGTTGCCGGCCGTCACGAACTCGCCCTGCTCGACGACCTTGCCGCCGCTCCACGACGGCTTGAGCCCCGCGAGCCGCTCGGCCGTCGTATCGGCGCGCACGCCTTCGTCGCGCGCCGCGCGCACGGCCTCGTGACCGGTCGGGTTGCCTTCCTTGTCGAACAGCGCGCGCGTCACGTCGAGCGGCGCGATTTCCGCGTCGAAGCGGCCGGCCGCCTGTGCGTCGGCCGTGCGCTGGTGGCTCTGCAACGCGAATTCGTCCTGCGCCGCCCGCGAGATCCCGTAGCGGCGCGACACGATCTCGGCGGTTTCCATCATCGCCATGTACGCGGCCGGCTGGTGGTCGAGCACGGCCTGCGAACGCGCGCGGTAGCCGTTCTTGTGCTTGTTCTGCGTGAGCGAGATCGATTCGACGCCGCCCGCGACGACGATCCGCGCGTCGCCCGCGCCGATGCTGCGCGCGGCGCTCGCGATCGACATCAGGCCCGACGAACACATGCGGTCGATCGACATGCCGGGCACCGACGCCGGCAGCCCCGCCGCCGCGGCCGACAGGCGACCGATGTTGTAGCCCTGCGTGCCCTGCTGCGCGGCGCAGCCGATCAGCACGTCGTCGACGTCGGCCGGCGCGACGCCCGCGCGTTCGAGCGCGGTACGCACGACGTGGCCGCCCAGCGCGGGCGCCTCGGTGTCGTTGAACATGCCGCGAAACGCCTTGCCGATCGGCGTGCGTGCGACGGAAACGATGACTGCGTCTTCCATGAGCTGGCTCTCTGAATCTAGAAGTAGTAACGGCTGATCGTGTCGGCCACGCAGCCGGGTTTCGCGTCGCCTTCGATCTCGACGGTCACGCGAATCCATGCCTGCACGCCGCCGTCGAGCGGCTCGACGCGCAGCAGCTCGCCGACGCCGCGCACGCGTGCGCCGACCTTCACCGGCGCCGGGAAGCGGATCCTGTCGCAGCCGTAGTTGACGCCGAGCCGCGCGCCGTCGATGCGCACGATCTGCGGCAGGAAATGGTTGACGAGCGACAGCGTCAGGTAGCCGTGCGCGATGCACGCGCCGAACGGGCCGTCCTTCGCGCGCACCGGGTCGACGTGCACCCACTGGTGGTCGCCCGTCGCGTCGGCGAAGCCGTCGATGCGGATCTGGTCGATCGCGAGCCACGCGCTCGCCCCGAGCGTGTCGCCGACGGCCGCCGCGAGTTCATCGGGATGCGCGAACACGCGGGGCGTCGCGCGCACGGGGTCGAGGGTCGTCTCCATCATGCGTGCTGGCTGCTGACCGACAGCACTTCGCCCGTCATGTACGACGCGTAATCGCTTGCAAGGAACACCATCACGTTCGCGACCTCCCAGACTTCGGCGGCGCGCCCGAAGGCTTCGCGCGACGCCAGTTGATTCAGCAAGTCGGCCGGGGCCGACTTCTTCAGAAAATCGTGCATCGCGATGCTCGGCGCGACCGCGTTGATGCGCACGCCGTAAGGCGACGCCTCGAGCGCCGCGCAGCGCGTGAGCGCCATCACGCCCGCCTTCGCCGCCGCGTAGTGCGCCTGTTCCGCCTGCGCACGCCAGCCGAGCACCGATGCGTTGTTGACGATCGCGCCGCGGCCGCGGGCCTGCATGTGCGGCAGCATCGCGCGCGTCATCCGGAACGTCCCGGTGAGGCTAATGTCGATCACCCGCGACCATTCGGCATCGTCCATTTCGACGATGCGTTTGGCGCCGCCGAGCCCGGCGTTGTTGATCAGCACGTCGACGCCGTCGAGCCTGTCCTGCGCATCGGCCACGAGCGCCTGCACGTCGTCCTCGACCGCGACGTTGCACAGGCGGCCGTAGATCTGCTGCAGCCCCGTTTCGGCGCGCAGCGTCTCCACGGCCTGTTCGAGGCGCTTCTCGTGGATGTCGGAGATGAACAGCGCGCGGCAGCCTTCCTCCGCGCAGCGGCGCGCGGCCGCGAAGCCGATGCCGGCGCCGGCGGCGGCCGTGATCAGCACCGATTTGCCGGCGAGCAGCTGGTGGCCCGGCACGTAGGCCGGCGCTTTCTGGATCTGGGGTTCGGTCATGCTGTGCCTCGTGGTTCCCTGGGCATGCCGAGCCCGCGCTCGGCCATGATGTTGAGCTGGATTTCGTTGGTGCCGGCGTAGATCGTGTCCGCACGGGAGAACAGGAATACGCGCTGCAGATGGGTGAGCTTCTCGTCGGCCGGATCGATCACGTTCGCGCGGGGCCCGAGCGCGTCCATCGCGAGCTGGCCGAGGTCGCGGTGCCAGTTCGACCAGAAATACTTGTAGATCAGCGCCTCGCGGCGCAGCGGCGCGGTGGCGCCGTTCGCGTCGTCCGCGCCCGACAGCATCCGCAGCGCGTTGTAGCGCATCACGCGCAGCCCGGCCCACGCGCGGCCGATCCGCTGGCGCAGCACCGGGTCGCGATCGGCGCCCGTCTCGCGCGCGGCGTCGATCACCCATTCGAGCTCGCGGACGAACTGCATCTGCTGGCCGAGCGTCGACATCCCGCGCTCGAAGCCGAGCAGCGTCATCGCGATGCGCCAGCCGTCGCCCGACGCGCCGACCAGGTCGCGTGCTGCCGCGCGCGCGCCGTCGAAGAACACTTCGTTGAATTCGGCGCCGCCGTTGAGCTGCCTGATCGGGCGGATTTCGATGCCCGGCTGGTCGAGCGGCAGCAACAGGAACGACAGCCCCTTGTTGCCCTTCGATGCCGGATCGGTACGCGCGAGCACGAAGATCCAGTCGGAATCGTGCGCGAGCGACGTCCACACCTTCTGGCCGAACACGCGCCAGGTGCCGTCGGCGTCCTGCTCGGCACGCGTGCGCACGTTCGCGAGATCGGAGCCCGCGCCCGGCTCCGAGTAGCCCTGGCACCAGAACTGCGTGCCGGCGAGAATCCCGGGCAGGAAGCGCGCGCGCTGGTCGTCGGTGCCGCACGCGACGAGCGTCGGCCCGAGCAGCCCCTCGCCGATATGGCCCATCCGGCCCGGGCCGCCGGCACGCGCATATTCCTCGTGGAAGATCACCTGCTCGGCGACCGTGAAGCCGCGGCCGCCCGCGTCGGTCGGCCAGCCGAGGCCGGTCCAGCCGCCGTGCGCCAGTTCCCGTTCCCACGCCTTGCGCAGTTCCGGAAACGCTTCCTCGTCGCCGGGGCCGCCGCGGTATTTCAGGCACGCGAATTCGCCGGTCAGGTGCGACTGCACCCAGTCGGCGACTTCGTGCCGCAATTGCTGTTCGCGCGTTTCGCTGTTCATTGGCGTGCTCCGGTGCGCGCGGCGGACGGACGCGTGGCGATCGACGCCTGTGGCGACGCCAATGCCGCCTCGCGCCGCGACGTGTCGCCGTCGATCGCATGGCGTGCGATCCATTCGAGCAGTTGCGGCGTGCTGCCGAACTGCGTGCCCGACGCCTGTGCGCGCTTGAAGTAGAGATGCGGGTCGTATTCCCACGTGAAACCGACACCGCCGTGCAGCTGGATCGCTTCCTGCGCGCAGAACGCATATGCGTCGTTCGCGGCGGCTTTCGCGGCCGCAACGTCGGCGCGCAACGCCGCGCCCGGCGCCACCCCGCCCGCTTCCGCATCCCATGCGTGCGCCGCGCCGAGCACCGCCGAGCGTGCGGATTCGATCAGCACCATCATCTGCGCGCAGCGATGCTTGACGGCCTGGAACGACGCGATCGCACGGCCGAACTGCACGCGCTGGCCCGTGTAGTCGAGCGTCAGGTCGAGGCAGTGCTGTGCGCCGCCGAGCTGTTCGGCGGCCAGCGCCAGCGCCGCGAACCATGCGGCACGCTCGAGCACCTGCGCGGCGACGGTGCCGCCGGCGAACAGCGCGTCGCGGTTCACGCGGATGTCGTCGAGGACGATGCGCGCGATCGGCCGCGTCGCGTCGAGCGTGTCGAGCGGCGCGATGCTCAGGCCGGGCGCCGTCGCGACGTCGATCGCGAACAGGCCGATCGACTGCCCCTCGTTCGCGATCCGCGCGGGGATGAGCAGCAGATCGGCGCGCGCGCCGTCGATCACCTGTTCGATCGTGCCGGACAACGCATAGCCGCCCGCTGCTTCTTCCGCGACGACCGGCAACTGCCATGAACCTGCGGGCAGCTCGAACGGCAAGGCCAGCGTCGCGCTGCACGCACCTTCGGCGATCTTCGCGAGCCAGCCCGTCGCGAGCGGCACGTCGGAGCAGCTCGCCAGCGCGGTCGCGGCCAGGCACGCGGTCGAGAAATACGGCACGCACGCGACGCGCCGGCCGAGCTGCTCCATCAACAACGTCTGCTCGACCGCGCCGAGCCCCATCCCGCCTGCCGCCTCCGGCAGCGACAGCGCGTTCCAGCCGAGCTCGCCCGCGAGCGCGGCCCACAGCGTGTCGTCGCGGCCGGCCGATTGCTCGAGCGCGCGTCGCACGTCGGCGGACGCGCTGCGTTCGGCGAGCACGTCGGCCGCCGCGTCGCGGATCATCGCCTGTTCGTCGGTGAGCGCCAGATCCATGCGTCAGCTCCCGTATACGCGCTGCGCGGGACGCGCGTCGGCGATCAGCCGCGCGACCGCCGGGCCGACCTCGGCCGGCGCCCAGCGCGCGCCGCGGTCGACGCTCGGGCCGGTGCGCCAGCCTTCGGCGACCGCGATCATCCCGCCCGCGACCTCGAACACCTGGCCCGTCACGTCGGCCGACAGCGCACTGCCCAGCCACACGACCAGCGGCGCGACGTTGGCCGGATCGAAATAGTCGAAGCCGCCGTCCTCGGGCTTCTTCATCATGTCGGCGAATACGCCTTCGGTCATCGACGTGCGCGCGGCCGGCGCGAGCGCGTTCACGCGCACGCCGTAGCGCTGCAGCTCGGCCGCCTGCATCAGCGTGAGCGCCGCGATGCCGGCCTTCGCCGCGCCATAGTTCGACTGACCGATCGACCCTTGCAGCCCGGCGCCGGAACTCGTGTTGACGATCCGCGCGTCGACCGCGTGGCCGGCCTTCGCGGCGTCGCGCCACACGCGCGCCAGCACGCTCGACAGGCAGAAGTGGCCGCGCAGATGCACGCGCATCACGTCGTCCCAATCGGTTTCCGTCATGCTGGTGAACATCTTGTCGCGGCAAATGCCCGCGTTGTTGACCAGCACGTGCACGTCGCCGAACGCTTCGCGCGCGGCATCGACGATCCGCTGCGCGGTGTCGATCCGCGTGATGTCGTCGGCATTCGCGAGCGCGCGGCCGCCGCGTCGTGCGATCTCGTCGCACACGGCCTGCGCGGCCTCGTGACGGATGTCGTTGACGACGACCGCCGCGCCTTCGGCCGCGAACGCGAGCGCGTATTCGCGCCCGAGGCCGCCGCCCGCGCCGGTGATGATGGCGGTGCGTCCGTTACAGATTCCCATGCTTGTGCCTCCTGGATCGAGAGATCGTGAAAGTGCCGCGCTCACAGGCGCTCGATGATCGTGACATTCGCGAGGCCGCCGCCTTCGCACATCGTCTGCAATCCGTAACGACCGCCGGTGCGTTCCAGTTCGTGCAGCAGCGTCGTCATCAGCCGTGCGCCGGTCGCGCCGAGCGGGTGGCCGAGCGCGATGCCGCCGCCGTTCGGGTTGGTCTTCTCGTGCGGGAAGCGCGTGTCCGCGAGCCACGCCTGCGCGACCGACGCGAACGCCTCGTTCATCTCGACGACGTCGATCCGCGACCAGTCGAGCCCGCTCTTCTTCAACGCGGCCCGGGTCGCCGGGATCGGCGCGGTGAGCATCCAAAGCGGATCGTCGCCGAGCACGCTCAGGTGGTGAATGCGTGCGCGCGGCGTGAGCCCGTAGCGCTTCAGCGCATCCTCCGACACGATCAGCAACGCGGCGGCCGCATCGCAGGTCTGGCTCGCGACGGCGGCCGTCAGCGAGCCGCCCGGCATCAGCGGTTCGAGCGTCGCCATCTTTTCGAGCGACGTGTCGGGGCGCGGCGTCTCGTCATGCAGCACGCCTTCGAGCGGCACGATTTCCCGCTTGAAATGGCCTGCCTCGATCGCCGCGACCGCGCGGCGGTGGCTTTCCAGCGCGTAGCGCTCCATCGCATCGCGCGACAGGTTCCAGTGATCGGCGATCCGCTGCGCGGCAACGAACTGCGACACCGGCGCGTCGCCGAAGCGCGCGCGCCAGCCGGCGCTGCCCGAGAACGGATCGTTGAAGCCGAGCGGCGCTGCGCTCGTCATCGCGGACGAGATCGGGATCTGCGTCATCGTCTGCACGCCGCCCGCGACCACCACGTCCTGCACGCCGCTCATCACGGCCTGCGCGGCGAAGTGCACGGCCTGCTGCGACGAGCCGCACTGGCGATCGACCGTCACGCCCGGCACCTGCAGCGGCAGCCCGGCCGCGAGCCAGCAGGTGCGCGCGATGTTGCCGGCGAGCGGGCCGATCGTATCGACGCAGCCGAATACCACGTCGTCGTATTCGTCGGCCGGGATCGCGTTGCGCTCGACGAGCGTCTTGAGCACGAAGCCGCCGAGGTCCGCCGCATGCACGTGCGCGAGCCCGCCCTTGCGGCGGCCGGTCGGCGTGCGCAGCGCGTCGACGATATAGGCTTGTTTCATCGGTGGGTTTCCTCGAAGTCGAAGGTCTGCGCGGGGCCGATCGGCAATGCGTCGCCGAGGATCGCGTCGGCCACGCGGGCCTTGTGGAATGCGTTGTCGCCCCAGCTGCCGGAGAGCGCCCAGATCCGCTTCATGAAGATCTGCAGGTCGAGCTCCCACGTGTAGCCGATCGCGCCGTGCACCTGCATCGTGTGACGCGCGGCCAGTTGCGCGGCGGCGGTCGCCGCGAGCTTCGCGTGCGACACCAGCACCGCGCGCTGCGGGTGATCGTCGGCGATCGCCCGGGCCGCGCGCGCCACCACCGGCCGCGCGAACTCGTAGCGAATCGCGACGTCGGCGAGCAGATGCTTGAGCGCCTGGTATGAGCCGATCGCCTTGCCGAACTGCTTGCGCTGCGCGCTGTAGTCGATCGCGACGTCGAGCACGCGCTGCGTGAGCCCGAGCAGTTGCGCCGCGACCGCGAACGCGCCGTGGTCGAGCGCGCGATCGAGCAGCGGCGCGGCTTCGTCGGCGCGCGCGATGCGCGTGGCCGCCGACGGCTCCCAGTCGAGCGTGAACAGGCGCCGCGACGGGTCGACGCTGTCGACCGCGCGCCACGCGCACTGCGCGGGATTCACGCGGTGCAGCTCGCCGCGGTGCTCGCACAGCAGCGCTTGCGCGACGTGCACGTCGGCCGCATACGGGTTCACCGGATGCACGAGCGCGACGCGCGCGTGCCCTTCGGCGATGTCGCGCAGCAGCGCGTCGCGCCAGTCGGCGGCGGGCAGCCGCGCGAGCACGCCGGCCGACACGAGCGCGGTGTCGAGCAACGGCTCGGGGCTGCCGAAGTAGCCGTAGGTCTGCGCGAGCAGCGCCCATTCCACTTCGGTCAGGCCGAGACCGCCGTGCGCCTCGGGCACCGACACGGCGGTCAGCCCCTGCGACGCGAACAGCGACCACAGCGCGTCGGAGCGGCCCGTCGGCGTGGCCCACAGCTCGCGGATCAGCTCCGGGGTCATCTCGGTCATCAGCAGGCGCTTCACGCTGTCCGCGAGCGCCTCCTGGTCTTCATCGAATACGAAATCCATACGATGTCCGTTCAGTGAGGTTGGCGCCGGCGCGCTTACGCGCGCGGCATGCCGAGCATCCGTTCGGCGACGATGTTGCGCTGGATCTCGTTGGTGCCCGCGTAGATCGGACCGGCCTGCGCGAACAGGAAGCCGTCGAGCCAGTGGCCGAGCGTCGCGTGCTGCGCGGCCGTCTGCGGGACGACCTCGCCGTGCGCGCCGAGAATGTCGAGCGCGGTCTGGTGCATCCGCAGGTCGAGCTCCGACCAGAACACCTTGTTGGTGCTCGACTCCGCGCCGATATGGCCGCCCTTCAGCAGCCGGCTCGCGGTCGCGTAGGTCGACAGCGCGTACGCCTGCGCATCCATCCATGCGGCGACCACGCGTTCGCGCAGCGTCGGGTCGCGATCCGCGCTGTCGCGGTGCGCCAGATACAGGTCGCGCAGCGCCTGCGCGGTGCGCTGGAAACGGGCGGGCGAACGCAGCATCAACCCGCGCTCGAAGCCGGCCGTCGCCATCGCGACCTGCCAGCCCGCGCCTTCGGCCGCGAGGCGGTTCTCGACCGGCACGCGCACGTCGTCGAAGAAGATTTCCGCGAAGCCCGTCTGCCCGTTCAGCTGGCGGATCGGTCGCACGGTGATGCCCGGCGTCGACAGCGGCACCATCAGGAACGTGAGCCCGTGGTGACGCGACGATTCGGGATCGCTGCGGAACAGCCCGAACAGCCAGTCGGCCCACACCGCGCGGGTCGACCAGATCTTCTGGCCGTTGAGCACGTATTCGTCGCCGATGCGGATCGCCGTCGTGCGGATCGCGGCCATGTCCGAGCCCGCGTTCGGCTCCGACCAGCCCTGCGCCCACACGTGCTCGCCTGCGGCCATCGCCGGCAGGAAGCGCGCCTTCTGCTCCGCCGTGCCGAAATCCATCAGCGTCGGGCCGAGCAGGAAGATGCCGTTCTGGTTCACGCGCATCGGCGCGTCGGCGCGCCAGTACTCTTCCTCGAAGATCAGCCACTCGATCAGGTCGCAACCGCGCCCGCCCAGCTCGCGCGGCCACGTGACCATGCTCCAGCGGCCCGAATGCAGCGTGCGCTCCCATTCGCGGTGCGCGATGAAGCCTTCCTCGGTGTCGAAACTCGGCAGCCGCTCGCGCGGCACGTGCGCGGCGAGCCATTCGCGGATTTCCGCGCGGAACGCCTGCTGTTGCGGCGTATAGGTCAGGTTCATGCGCGTGCCTCCTCGACGCTGGTCCGTGCGTCGAAATGCGCGTCGCGCTTCTCGACGAACGCGGCACGCGCCTCCGTCGAGTCGTTGGTCATGTACGCCTGCAGCGTGAAGCCCTGCTCCCAGCGGTACTTGTCCTCGAGATCGCCGTCCTCGACGCCGTTCAGCGCCTCCTTCGCGAGCCGCACCATCGCCGGGCTCTTTTCCGCGATCTTGCGGGCGATCGCGAGCGCCGCGTCGCGCAGCGCATCGCGCGCGACGACCTGCTCGACCGCACCGAGCCGGTATGCCTCGGCCGCGTCGATCATCTCGCCCGTGAAGTACATCGCGCGGACCTTCTGCACACCGAACAGTCGTTGCAGATGCGCGCCGCCGCCCATCGCGCCACGGTCGATCTCCGGCACGCCGAAGCGCGCGCAGTCGGCCGCGACGACGATATCCGCCGCGCCGCAGATGCCGATCCCGCCGCCGAGCACGAAGCCGTGCACGGCCGCGATCACCGGCTTCGGGTTGCGGTGCACCGCGCGGAACGTCTCGTAGTTGCCCGCGTTGACCGACACGATCCGTTCCGGATGCGCGGCCAGCTCCTTGATGTCGACGCCCGCGCAGAAGCCGCGGCCTTCGCCGCGCACGACGATCACGCGCACGTCGTCGTCCTCGCCGAGCGCATCGAGCGCCCGCGCGAGCGCGTGCCAGCCCTGCGCATCGAGTGCGTTCACGGGCGGATGGGCGATCACCAGTTCGGCGATGCCGTCGGCGCGCTCGATCCGGAACGGCATCGCGCCGCCCGGTTGTTTGGATGTAGTCATCTCCACTGCCTCCCTGTGATGTCTTTCAAGCCGCGTGGGCCGCCGCCACGCCGCGCAACGCGGCCAGCGCGTCGAGCCGCTCGCCGGCCTCCGCGACGATCCGCGCGATCAGCGCGTCGCACGATTCGATCGCGCCGATCATCGCGGCCGCCTGGCCGCTCGGCAGCACGCCCTCGTCCGGCCGCCCCTCGACGATCGCGCGCTGGATCAGGAACGGTGCGTTCGCGGCCATCAGCGTCTGGCTCGCCGTGTAGTCGTGCGAGCGCAGCGCCTTGATCGCGAGGCCCAGCATGTCGGTCGTGCGCAATCCGTTCTGACGGCGCCACGCTTCGGCCGTCTTCAGCGCGAACAGCGTGCGGCGCAGCGGGCCGAAGCGTTCGAGCTTCAGCAGATACGGGTTGTCGATCATGCGTTGCGGCAGCCCGTCGAGCGCGTCCGACACGCGGATCCGCGCCGGATCGCCCACCGCGACGTAGCGCTCGAGCGTCGCGCGCGGCACCGGCGATTCGGCGCTCATCAGGAAGCGCGTGCCCATCGCGATGCCGGCCGCGCCGTACGCGAGCGCGGCAGCCAGCCCGCGCCCGTCGAAGAACCCGCCGGCCGCGACGACCGGCACCCGCACCGCGTCGAGCACCTTCGGCAACAGCAGCGTGGTCGGCACCGAGCCCGTATGGCCGCCGCCTTCCGCGCCCTGCACCGTCACGATGTCCGCGCCGAGCTCGACCGCCTTCGCCGCGTGCTTCGGCGCGCCGACGGTCGGCATGCAGACGATGCCGGCGTCCTTGAAGCGGCGGATCGTCTTCGCGTCCGGCCCGCGCCCGTAGCTGACCGCGCGCAGCCGATGCTCGATCGCGAGATCGACCACCTGCGCGGCGTTCTTCTGAAACATGTGGAAGTTGATGCCGAACGGCTTGTCGGTCAGCGCCTTCACCTTCAGGATCTCGGCCTCGACCTGCTCCGGTTCGAGCGTCGCGCCGGCCAGGAAGCCGAAGCCGCCGGCGTTGGCGGTGGCCGCGACGAGCCGCGCGTCGGCTACCCAGCCCATCGCGGTCTGCACGATCGGGTAGCGGCAGCCGAGCAGGTCGCACAACGGGGTATGCAGCGTCGTGCTCATGCGGCGGCTCCGTTGACGGCGGCCGCTGCCGCATCGGTCCGCCCTTCGCCTTCCGCCTGCTCCGGCCTGCGCTGCGAGCTGGCCATCTTGCGCGCGTCGTAGCCGCCGAGGCGGTCGCCGCTGACGAGCTCGTTGTGCGCATGCGCGAAGTGATGCCATGCGAAGGCCGCGTCCATCGCCGCGCGCTTGCCCTGCAGCTCCTCGACGTGGTTCAGCGCCTGCTTGGTCAGCGCGAGGCCGAGCCGCGGCATCGTTGCGATCTTCGCGGCGATCGCGTAGGTCGCGTCGCGCAGCCGCTCGCGCGGCACCACACGGTTGACCATGCCCATCTGATACGCGCGCTCGGCCGGCATCCGCTCGCCGAGGAACAGGAACTCCTTGGCAATGCGTGGGTTCAGCTCGTACGCATGCGCGAAATACTCGACGCCCGGAATGCCCATCCGCACGACCGGATCCGCGAAGAACGCGTCCTCCGACGCGACGATCAGGTCGCATACCCACGCGAGCATCAGCCCGCCCGCGATGCATGCGCCGTGCACCATCGCGATGGTCGGCTTCGGCAGGTCGCGCCAGCGCCGGCACATCCCGAGGTACACCTCCTGTTCGCGCGCATAGAGGAATTCGCCGCCCTCCTTGTCGACGTGGTCGTACCACAGCGACGCGCGATCGAACGACTCGTGAATGTCGCGGCCCGGCGTGCCGATGTCGTGGCCCGCCGAGAAATGCTTGCCGGCGCCCGCGAGCACGATCGCCTTCACCGCGTCGTCGTGCGACGCGCGCCGGAACGCCGCGTCGAGCGCATACGTCATCTTCGAGTTCTGCGCGTTGTGATACTCGGGACGGTTCATCGTGATCGTCGCAATGCCGTCCTCGACCGCGTAGTCGACGACACCGTCGCCGAACGTCATCTGGGTCGCTTCCATGTCGGACCTCATCCGCGGCGCGGCGCCGGATTGTTGCGCACGATCGTCGCGCGCAGGTTGTGAGGGTCGAGCGCACGCACGATGCGCAGGTCTTCCGCGCTCGGCGCGGCCGTCGTGCCGAGTTCCGGTGCGGCAACCAGCGGGAAGCCGGTCGCATCCTGCACCTCGTCGAAGCTCACGCCCGGATGCAGCGAACGCACGCGAATCGCGTGATCGGGGCCGCCGAAATCCATCACGCACAGGTCGGTGACGATGCTGCGCAGGTCGACGAAGGTCTTCATGCCGGGCAGCCGGCGCGCCGGGTTGTAGCCGACCGTGCAGACCATGTCGACTTCGCCTTCGACGAACGTGCGCTTGCCGTGGCCGCTCACGAAGAACGAGTTCGCGTGATTCGTCGAGTTGCCGGGGAAGCCGCGCGCGCCGAGCAGCTGCGTCTTTGGACGCGCGTAGTCGTCGCCGAGCCACGAGATGTTCGCCTGGCCGAAGCGGTCGATCTGCGTCGGCATCACCAGCGCGTGGCGGCGGCCGTGCCACAGGCAGTCGAACACGCGTTCGTAGGTCATCCAGCCGCTCGCCTTCACGCGATAGCCGTCGGGACGGGGGCCGAGCGGGACCGGCTCCTCGACGAGGTACGCCTCGCCGTCGGTCAGCATCAGCCCGTTGTTGTAGGCGAGCCGCGCGAGGCCGGCCGCGAGCCGCGGGCCCGTGCCGATGCCGGTCGCCAGCACTTCGCCGTCGTCGCGCCAGAGTCGCGCGGACGCGACGATCATCAGTTCCGCGAGGGAATGGTCGAGAGATTCGCTCACAAGCGCTCCTTTACAGAATCGGCAACGGCAGCGTCGTCACATGCGGCAGGCCGCCGACGCCTTCGAGATACTGGCGTTCGTCCTGGCCGACCACGTCGCGCAGGTACGCCGCCGTCTTCGCATCGTCTTCCGCGCTCGCGCAGTACGCGCGCAGGTGCGGCAGGTCCCAGCCGTAGGCCGGCCCGCACGACGTCGGGTGCGCGCCGCCCGGCGCAGGCACGACGCCGGTGACGAGCGAACGCTCGAACGGGTTGCGTTTCGCGGCATCGAGGTCTTCGGTCGCGAGCGACGCGTCGACCGTTTCCGCCGACACGTAGCAGCGTCGCGCGGCGCGCGCCATCCATGCGTCGAAGAATGGATCGGGGCCGTCGATGCGCGTGTTGCCCATCCGGTCGGCCGCATTCACGTGCAGCAGCGCGACGTCGAGCTCGAGCGCCGGCATCGCGAGCAGCGTCTCGCCGTCGTCGTACGGCGACCTGACCGTGCGCAACTCCGGCGCGTGATCGAGCAGCGCGGTGCCGAGCCCGGCGCGGGTCGGCAGGAACGGCAGCCGCGCGGCGGCCGCGCGCAGGCCGAGCTGCAGCATCCCTTCGTCGAGTTCGAGCACGTCGACACGGCCCTGTTCGCGGGCGCGGCGGAAATGCGGTTCGAGCGGGATCACGTCCAGCGACACGAAGCCGAACACCACCTTGCGCACCTTGCCCGCCGCGCACAGCAGGCCGACGTCGGCGCCGCCGTAGGCGACGACCGTCAGGTCCTTCAGGTTCGAGCGCGCGATCTCGCGCACCAGCGCCATCGGCTTGCGCCGCGGCCCCCATCCGCCGATGCCGATCGTCATGCCGTCGGCGAGTTGCGCGACCACGTCGCGCGCGGACATCGTCTTGTCGAGAGGTTTCATCGTCATCGTGCTGGCTTACCGGTATCCGATGCTGAAATCGTGGCCCCACTGGCTCACCTTGGTGGCCTCGAACACCGCATGCTTCGACCAGTCGACCGTGAGGCCGCCGAAGCCGTATTCGAGATCGAAGCCGCCGGGGGTCTTCATGTAGAACGAGATCATCTGGTCGTTGCAGTGCCGGCCGAGCGTCGCCGACATCTTCACGTCGTGCGCGGCGACCCGATCGAGCGCGCGGCCGACTTCGTCCATCGAGTCGACTTCGGCCATCACGTGCACGCAACCCGACGGCACGGCCATCTCGAACAGCGCGAGGCTGTGATGGCGCGCGTTGCGGCAGTGCATGAAGTGAATGCGCTTCTCGGGTTCGGCGGGGTCCGGCGTGAACTTCACGCGGTAGATGTCGGACAGTTCGAAGCCGAGCACGCCGCGCACGAATGCGTCGGTCGCGTCGAACTGCGGCGCGGGCAGTACCGCGTGGCCGAGCCCCATGTCGCCGGTGACGAAGCGCGCGACGCCGAGCGGCGACACGAAGCGGCGGAAGTCGCAGCGCGCGCCCCAGTACAGCTCGTGACGATTGCCGGACGGGTCGGTGCACCACGCCATGGCCTGCACGCGGCGCAGTGCAGCTTCGTCGCGCGTGGCGCGCACGGCTTCGAGGCCCGCACGTTGCAACGCCGCGAGCGCGGCGTCGAACGCGGCGCCGTCGGGCAGCTCCCAGCCCGACGCGAAATAGCGGTCGGTCGCGCCGGGGACGATCACGTAGCGGAAATCACGCTCGTCCATCTTCAGGTACAGCGCGCCGTCGGGTGCGTCGAGCGCCTGCATGCCCAGCACGTCTTCCGCGTAGCGGCGCCACGCATCGACGCGGGTCGCCTCGACGACGACGTAGCCGAGCGCACGGACATCGATCATGTCGGCCTCCTCCAGGTTCAGATTCCGTTGTTCGTGAAAGGATTCTGGCCGGTCGGGGATGGCGTCACATCGTCTGTTGGGACGAGAGCCGGCGGGGGGCGGGAGCGCGGCGCGGCGGGTGCGCGCAGCGAAACGATGCCGCGTTGCTGCGGCGCCGCAAACGACAGTCGACGGAGCGTGGCCGCAACGACGCGCGGGCATCGGCGACGACGCCGACAGCATGCGTGCGGCTCGGCCGGAATAACCGGTTCGGCGGATTATCTTTCTTACGGTCGAAACATCAGGAATGCCTGAAAAAATCGGCCGGAATGCTTATTTCTTCTGCGTAGAAATCAACCATTTACCCACTCGCCGGGAATCGTCGTCGATAACCCGGCGTCATGGCGTCTGCCCCGTCGGGACAAGCGCCGCGGCCTTCCGCCGGCTTTCTGGAAACGCGTCGCGAAGCGCCGAGACAAACTTCGACACGCGCATCATGGACTTCGATCCTTGTAACGGGTATGTTACGCAGGCGGCGTTTAATGTCTTTCATAAATATCAATAACGGCCTACGAGGATGACAAATTGAAAACCACAAAAAACCCGCTTTCGCTGTCCGACCTGTACGAGGCGTCGGCGGCGATGAACCGGCGCGACTTCATTCGCCTTGGCGCGTATGCAGCCGTATCGATGCTGGCCGCATGCGGCGGCGGCGGGTCCGACGCACCGCCGCCGGACCCGCACCCTGACGGCGTCTCGCTGACGCTCGCCGTGCAGCAGCCCGCGTCCGGCACCGCCGCGCTCGATGCCCACTTCGCGAGCCTCAGCTTCGAAAAAGCCGACATCAACAACAACTACTTCCGCGCCGACAACACGAACCTGATCGGGCTGCTCAACGCGCTCGGCGGCGGCGTGCTGCGCATCGGCGGGAACAGCGTCGACCGCATGACGTGGGCGCCCAACGGGCCGGGGCAGATCCGCGGGCAGGTGTCGCGTGTCGACGTGGCGCGATTCGTCGCGTGCCTCAAGCAATGTCCCGCATGGAAAGTGATCTACGGGATCAATTTCGCCGGTGCGCGCGGCTCGGTGGCATCGCCGGCGCAAGCGGCCGACGAAGCGCTGTATGTGTCGCAGCAGCTCGGCGGGCAGTTGCTCGCGTTCGAGATCGGCAACGAACCCGATCAATACGGCGACAGCAGGACGCCGAACCTGGCCGGGATCACCTACGGCATCTTCCTGAACGGCGGCACGGTCGCCCAGGGCACGATCGCGGGATGGAACCAGTTCGCGCAGGCGATCGCGGGCGCCGTCAGCGGCGCCGTGTTCAGCGGGCCGGCCGCCGCCAGCGACACGCCGGGCTGGGCGGAGTCGTTCGCGGCGAGCCAGGGCAGGAACATCGCACTGCTGACCGAGCACTACTACATCAGCAACTACAACGAAAACGCGCCCACGATCGCCGGGATGCTCGCCTACCCCGATGCGAATCTCGTCACGGCCCTGCAAAACATGCGGTCCGCCGCGCAGAAGGCCGGCGTGCCGTTCCGGATGGACGAGACCAATTCGTATTTCAACAGCACGAAGCCGGCCGGCGTCAGCAACGTGTTCGCGAGCGCGCTGTGGGCGATCGATTTCATCTTCACGCATGCGCAGTACGGCGCGAGCGGCCTGAATTTCCACAACAACGGATCGATCGCGAGCTATACCGCGATCGCCGATTCGCAAGGCGAAGTCACGGCCGTGCAGCCGCTCTATTACGCGCTGCTGTTCTTTTCGCAAATCTTCGCGGGCGGCGGCGCGGGTGAATTCCTGAATACGACGCTCAGCGCGAGCACGGCGGCCGTGAGCGCATTCGCGGTCGCGACCAGTCAAGGCGCGACCTACGTCATCATCAACAACAAGGATACGGTCAGCACCGCAAACGTTACCGTCACGCTCGGTTCGCAGGCGTCGCGCGCGACGGTGATGACGCTCGCTTCGTCAGGTGACGCAACGGGCGCCCAGCTCGCCAATCCGGGCATTTACAACGGCGGGACACCAATCACGTTCGGCGGGCAGGCGGTCGCGCTGAATGGCGCATGGAACGGCACGCCGCAGCTGACGCTTGCCGTGGCGAATCGGCAGGTGACCGTGAAGGTGGCACCGGTGAGCGCCGCGCTGATTCGCATCCAGTAGCACGTCCGGCTCAGAACCGGTACGAGATCCCGATCTGCAGCACCGGATACCAGCGATACCGCGACATCATCCGGTTCAGTTCGTCGAGGCCGCTGGAGGCCAGGACCTGGCTCTTCTGCGGTCCGGCCGCGGCGGCGAGTTCCGGCGACAGCGTGTACGAGCAGCGCGGGATTCCGTATGCGACGCCGATGTCGGCGACGAAGCCGAGCCCTTTCGACGCCGGCCGATGCCCATAACCGATCCCGACATACGGCATCACGGTCGGATAGCGCGCCTCCGCGACCGCGTACATGCCGGGCAGCGCCGGGTAGCGCTTGCCGGCGAACACGTAGGTGCCGTTGGTCGGCACCGACACGCCGCGGATTTCGTCGTCATTGAAGCGCAGTCCGATCGTCGCGCGAAAGCCGCTGCCGCGCCATGGAAAGATGTCCGCATACAGGCCGCCTTGCCGCAGCTTGATGTCGTCCTGATAGCGATTGCCGGCCACGGTGAAGTCATGCGTCAGATTGATCGCATTGAAATCCGCGTGTGCGCCCAGCACCGAGTTGAAGCTCACGGCCGCGCCGATGCCCACGCCTTGCGTGCCGCCCTGCAGGTAGATTTCCTGCGCGTGCGCGCCAGCCGCGAACACCATCGCCAGCGCTGCCCATTGGTTCACTGTCGTTTTCACGGGCGTCTCCCCGACATGTGCCGGGCGAGCCGACCCGCCGCGTGCAGCGCATGCCGCCACGCGCAGCGGGTCCCCCGGCACGACATCTTGCAAGCAAGCTTGCTGTTTGACGGATCGCACGTGCGGTGTCCGTTCGTGTCGCCGATACGACGCATCGCGCGTCCGACACGACCCGCCGTCATCCCGCGGCGCGATCCGATCCCCGATATTTCGATGTCGTTGCGTGCCGCTCCCGCGATTCGTGGTTGCCATCGATCGCGGTTATGTCGAGCAGCCCCGGCCTAACCGCAAGGGGTGTGCCATGCGGCGCGGATCGGCGCGGGGCAAGCGTCGCGGCCTGACGTCCGGGGTTACGCGGGAGGGAATCGACGGAAATGTTTCAGGAACGCATCTGTTTTCGGCGCGTCAGCGTCGTGCCCGATGCCGGAAAACAGCGCATCGGGCAGAGCGACGCGCATCGTGCAAGCGTGCGCGGCCGTCGGCAGACGCGAAGTCGCGACGGCCGGCAAGCGCGTGTGTCGCCACGCCCGGAAGAAAATGTTTCATCGACGTGACTTCGCGCCAGCCGTGCGTGGTCTGGGATGCGAGATCGTGCGGTGCGGGTCAGGGTGAATACCGAGGACGGTGCGTGCGCAACCAGTCGCTGGTGAGATGGCCGTTCATGCGCGTCGATGCATGCAATGTGGGCCGACGATCTCGTTGGCCGGCGGTGTGCAGATTCGCCGAATTCGGTGCCGAGAGCAACTGACGCGTTCGTCTGCCAAGCCCGCTCGCCCGAGCGGGCCCCATGCATCCGCTACAACCCGTACCCACCGGACACATTCAACTGCTGCCCCGTGATGTAATTCGCGCGATCCGACGCGAGAAACACCGCCGCGCGGCCGATATCGTGCGCCTTCCCCCAGCGCTTGAGCGCGAGCATGTTCTGCGTCTCGTCGATCCACACCTGGTCGAACTGTCCTTGTTCGAGCAGCACCGGAAACATCCCGGCCTCGATCACGCCGACCAGAATCGAATTCGCGCGAATCTCGTGACGGCCCTCCTCGCGCGCGAGCCCCCTCACGAGCGCCTCGTTCGCCGCCTTCGGCGCGACCGACAATCCATCCCGATCCGGCCAGCGCAGATGCCCGGCCGAGCCGAGCGTCACGAACGACCCGCCGCCCGACGCGCGCAAATGCGGCAACGCGGCCTTCGCCGCATTGAAGAAGCCGACCGTCTCGACCTCGATCGCGCGCCGCCAGTCGTCGTGCGTCACGTCGCCGATATGGCGCTGGTTCACGAACGGGCCGGCCGCCCACACGATCGTATGCACGCGACCGTGCGCGGCGATCGCGGCCGCGAGCGCCGCATCGATCTGCGCGGGATCGGTCACGTCCACGCGATGCGTGGTGGCCGCGACACCCGTGCCGCGCAGGTCACGCGCGACACGCTCGGCCACGTCGGCCTTGCTGCGATAGCCGAGCGCGACCGACACGCCGACACACGCGAATTCGCGCGCGACGCCCTGCCCGATCCCGCCGCTGCCGCCGAACACGAGCACCGCGCCCTGCGGAAATCCGTTGTCGTTCATGCGTTCATCCCGTTGGTGACGTATCGCACGCCGGCGGTCAGGCCGCCGCTTCGGTGCCCGCGCGCAGCCGGTACTTCAGCACCTTGCCGGCCGCGCTCGTCGGCAGTTGCTCGACGAACGTGAAATGCCGCGGCACCTTGTAGTTCGCCATGTTGCTGCGCGCCCAGTCGTTCAGCGCGGTGGCGTCGGTGTGCGCGCCCGGACGCAGCACGACGTATGCATGCCCGACTTCGCCGAGCCGCGTATCGGGCACGCCGACCAGCGCAACCTGCGCGATCGCCGGGTGCGCGGCCAGCAGCCGCTCGATCTCGGCCGGATAGCAGTTGAAGCCGCCGACGATGAACATGTCCTTGATCCGGTCGGTGATCTTCAGGTTGCCGTTCGCGTCGACGCAGCCGAGGTCGCCGGTATGCAGCCAGCCGTCCGCGTCGACGGTTTCGCGCGTCGCGTCCGGCTGGTTGAAATAGCCGCGCATCACGTTGTAGCCGCGCACCCAGATCTCGCCGGTCTCGTCCGGCCCGAGCGCCGCGCCGTCGTGCCCCGCGATGCGTAGCTCGACGCCTGGCATCGGTCGGCCCGAGGTGCGGGCGATCGTCTCCGCGTCGTCGCCATGACGGCACAGCGTCGCGAACCCGCACGATTCGGTCAGCCCGTAGCCGGTCAGCACGGTCTCGAAGCCGAGCTCCGCGCGCATCCGCTCGATCAGGCTCGGCGCGATCGCGGCCGCGCCCGTCACCGCGATCCGCAGCGACGACAGGTCGCGCGTCGCGCGATCGGGCGCATCGAGCAGCGCGTAATACAGCGTCGGCGGGCCGGGCAGCACCGACACGCGTTCGTCGGCGATGCGCCGCAAGACGTCGGCGGGCTGGAACACGAGATGCGGCAGCACGGTCGCACCGCTCGACAGTGCGGCGAGCCAGCCCGCCTTGTAACCGAACGTATGGAAAAACGGATTGACGATCAGGTAGCGGTCGTCCTGGCGCACGCCGGCGATCGCGGCCCACGCCTGCGCGGCCCGCAGGTTCTGTCCGTGCGCGGTCATCACGCCCTTCGGGCGGCCGGTCGTGCCGGACGTGAACATCAGGTCCATCACCGTATCCGGTGTCACCTGCGCCTCCCGCTCGCGCACGGCGGCGAGCGGCACCGCCGCGCCGCGCGCGAGGAACGCGTTCCAGGTTTCGTCGCGCGCGCCGGACGGCGGTTCGCCGTCGAACACGACGACGCGTTCGAGCGTCGCGGGCCGATGCGGCGCGAGCATCGCCGGATAGGATTCGCCGAGGAAGGTGCCGCAGCAGAACAGCAGCCGCGCGCCGCCGTCATGCAGGATGCCGCCCACCTCCATGCCCTTCATCCGTGTGTTGACCGGCACGAGAATCGCGCCGACGGTATGGATCGCCAGCGCCGCGACGATCCATTGCGGCAGGTTCGGCGCCCATACGGCGATCCGGTCGCCCGCGTCGATGCCGCTCGCGAGCAGCGCGCGCGCCGCCTCGAGACGCGCCGCGTCGAGTTCCGCGTAGGTCAGCCGGCCGTGCTCCGACTCGATCGCCGGATGCGCGCCGTGGCGCGCGGCAGCCCGCGCGATCAGCGCGGGCGTGGTGAGGATTTCGTTGTCCATCGTCATAGGCATCGCAACAGGGTTGCCGCGCGCGCCGCCGGCGCGCCACGGCTCAATCGGGGAACACCACGCGCAGCGCGTCGCTCGCGGGCCGCGCGCGGCAGGCGAGCGTCCAGCCGGCCGCGATCTCGTCGTCGTCGAGCACATGGTTATCGTCGAGCGCCACCTCCCCGCGTTCGACGCGGCACATGCACGCGCCGCACTGGCCCATTCGGCAGGAATTCGGCGCGGGCAGGCCGGCGCGCAGCATCGCGTCGAGCAGCGTTTCGCCGGGCGCGCTGTCGAACGCGAACGCCTCGCCGTCGAGCACCGTCTCGATCGCCGCGCCGTCGCCGGAGTCGACCGCGGAAGTCGCTGCGGACGATGCCGCCGCGTCGCCCTGCACCGGCGCGTCGGGCAGCGACGCGAAGCGCTCGACATGCACGCGCGCGCGCGGCAGCCCGAGGCCGAGCATCGCGGCCAGCGCGTTCTCCATGAACATCGCCGGCCCGCAGATGAACGTTTCCTGCTGGCTGAACGGCCGCGCGAGCTCCTCGAGATGCCGCTGCTGCGGCACGCCCTGCACGCTGTCGAGCCAGTGGATCACGCGCAGGCGACCCGGATGGCGGTGCGCGAGCTGCTGCAGTTCGTCGCGGAAAATCACCGAGCGCTCGTCGCGGTTCGCATAGATCAGCGTCAGCATCCCGCGGCCGTGCACGAGCGCCGATTTCAGGATCGACAGCACCGGCGTGATGCCGCTGCCGCCCGCGAACAGCAGCAGGTCGCCGTCGAGCGTGCGCGGCGTGAAGACACCGGCCGGCGGCAGCACGTCGAGCGCATCGCCCGCACGGATGCGGTCGCACAGCCAGTTCGACGCACGGCCGTCGCGCACGCGCTTGACGGTGATCTTCGGTGCCGCATCGATGCCCGGCGCGCTCGACAGCGAGTAACAGCGTGCGACGGCCGCATCGGCGCACGGCACGTTCAGCGTCAGGAACTGGCCGGGCCGGTACGCGAACGCATCGCGCAACGCGGCGGGCACGTCGAACACGAACGAGCATGCGTCGTCGCTTTCGGCAATGACGTCGGCAACGGTCAGCCGGTGAAAACGGGAATCGCTCATCGCCGGCTCCTCATGCCGCACCGGCCGCATCCCGGCCGGTTTCGCCCGCGCGAATCCGTGCCGGGTTCGACGCGAGCGCCGGTGCAATGCATGCGAACGCGTTCAGCACTTGCGTTGCCGCAGCGCCGATCAACGGCACGAGCGCTCGCATGATCGTTGTGTCCGCATCGTTCGCGATATTGCGGTTCAGTCTGCGTGTCATGAGTCGTCTCTTTCCGATGCGGTAAAGCGCGCGGCCGTCACGCGGCCGCGCGGTTCGCGGGCGCGCCCGGCGTCGTATATGCGCCGTCGAGATAGACGAGCGGATCGACGTCGCCGCTCATCAGCACTTCGCGGATTCGCCCGATGAACACCGTATGCGTGCCGTATTCGAAACGGCCGTCCTGCTCGCACACGAGGCTCGCCTGCGAATCGTGCAGATACGGGACGCCGAGCGGCGACGTGCGCCACTCGCCCGTCGTGAAGCGCGCCTCGCCCTTCAGGCGGCCGCTGCAGTCGATCGCGATGCCTTCGTGGCGCGCCGACAGCACGTTCACGCAGAACGGCGCGCCCGCGTCGAGCGGCGGATACAGCGACGCATTGCGGTTGATGCAGATCAGCAACGAAGGCGGCTCGGTCGACAGCGAATCGACCGCCGTCGCGGACATCGAGTAGCGCCGGCCGTCGTGCGCGCTGCTGATGACCGTGACGGAGCGCGCGAGGCGGCGCATCGCCAGCAGCATGTCGGTGCGCAGCGGATGGGTAGTGAGATCGCTCATCATTGGACTCCGTCAAGTTCAGTCGTGGACGGCCGGTCTGACCGGCCGCCGGCGTCGGCCGCTTGCGCGGCCAGGTGGTCGGCGGCGATGAACCCGAAGGTCATCGCCGGACCGAGCGTCGAGCCCGCCCCGGGGTAGCTCGCGCCCATCACCGATGCACTGGTGTTGCCGATCGCGTACAGGCCGTCGACCGGCGCGCCGTCGGCGCGCAGCACGCGCGCGTGCGCGTCGGTGACGAGCCCGCCCTTCGTGCCGATGTCGCCCGCGTCGATCCGCACCGCATAGAACGGCGCCTCGTCGACCGGCCCGAGACACGGATTCGGCTGGTTCCTCGGATCGCCGTAATACGTGTCGAACAGGTTGTCGCCCTTGCCGAACGCTTCGTCGATACCGGTTGCCGCGTAACGCGCCATGTCGCGCAGCGTGTCGTGCAGCCCCGCCACGTCGACGCCGATCCGCGCGGCGAGCGCATCGATCGTGTCGGCCTTCACGAGCACGTCGCGAAACGCATCCGGAATCCGCGAATCGGGCATCATCGGCGCCGGCATGATCGGACCGCACGGATACTTGCGGCGAAAGCGCGCGTCGAACACCATCCACGCCGGCACGCACGCGCCGGTGCGCGCATGGTCGCGATACATCGCCGGCACGAATTCGGAATACGGCGCAGCTTCGTTGACGAAGCGCTTGCCGAGGCCGTTGACGATCACGCAGCCCGGCAGGTTGCGTTCGACGAACAGCGCGCGCTGCTTCTCCTCGCCCGCGACGCCGACCGTCGGCGCGCCCCAGACGTGTTCCATCAGCGCGAGCGCGCCGCCGAGCCGGTGGCCTTCGGCGATCGCGTCGCCGGTGTTGGCCGGCGGCGTCGCGCTCCATCGCATCTGCGTCGGTTGCGGCAGGTAGCGTTCGCGCATCGGCTGGTTGCGCTCGAAACCGCCCGCGCCGAGGATCACGCCGCGCCGCGCGACGATCGTCACCGGCTGCCCGAAGCGCTGCGCGCGCACGCCCGTCACGCGGCCGTCGACGTCGAGCAGGTCGCGCATCGGCGTGTCGAGCCAGACGGGCACGTTGCGCTCGAGCAGCGCGCGGCGCAGCCCGCCGATCAACGCATTGCCGAGCGTCAGGCGCCGGTCGCGCCGCGTGCGGCGACGCACGCCGACATCGAGCCAGTAGCGGCCGAATTGCGCGATCGCGAGCTTCATGAAGCCCGGCCCGCGCGAGAACAGCGTGTGCGCCTCCTTGGACGTCACGGCCACGCGGCCGCCGATCAGCGTGCCGGGCGACGGCGGACGCAGCCGGTCGAGCTCGTCGCCGAGCAGCGCACCGTCGAACGGCAGCGGATCGAGCGCGCGATAGCCCGGCATCGCGCCCGGCAGCTTCTGGAAATAGTCCGCGTACTTCGGCAGCGCCTGGTAGCGCACCGGCGTCTTCGTTTCGAGGTAACGCAACATCGCGGGCGCCTGGTCGAGATACGCGTCGAGCCGCTCGCGCGACGATGCGCCGGCCGTGCACGCGTCGAGATAGCGGCGCGCGGCCTCGCGCGTATCGGTCGCCCCGAGTTCCGCGATATGGTGGTTGCACGGTATCCAGATGCCGCCGCCGGAGATCGCCGACGTGCCGCCGTACAGCGTCGTCTTCTCGATCACGACGACGGACAGCCCGCGGTCGGCCGCGCGGCATGCCGCGAGCAGCGCGCCCGCGCCCGAGCCGACGACCACGACGTCGAACACGTATTGCTGCGCTTGCGTGTCGTTCATCGCGGCCTCGTCAGATGAAGTAGTCCGTGTTCTCGCGCCCGAGCATCACGGCGCCGAGGTTCTGGCCGAAGCGGTCCACGTTGTTCGCGTAGTGCGCGCGGGCCGCGTGCAGGTCGAGGAAGCGGCGCACCAGCGGATTGCGGTGATAGATGCCGTTGCCGCCCGCATAGCGCAGCAGCGCGTTCGCGGCCTGCGCGCAGCGCTCGGCGACCTGCGCGGACTGGTAGCGGAAATGCACGCGGCGCTCGATCGACACGGCCGGGCCGCCCGTCACCGATGCCATCAGTTCTGCGAAATTGCGCTTGAGCAGCACCTTCATCTCGTCGATCGCGACGGCCGCGTTCGCGCACGCGTTCTGCGCACCCGGATCGTCGGTCGTCTTCGCGCCGCTGTTGGCCGACACGCGCGTGGCCGCATAGCCGGTGAAATCGTCGAGCGCGCCCTGCAGCGCGCCGATGCACGACGTGCACACCGCGCGCACGAAGATCTGCGCGAACGGCAGCTTGAACAGCGGCGCGTCGTTGACGGCCAGGCCCGGGCTCGTGCCCATCATCCCGTCGAGCGCCTTGTGCGTGCGATACGCGGGCACGAACACGTCGTCGACGACGATGTCGTGGCTGCCGGTCGCGCGCAGGCCGAGCACGTCCCAGTCCTGCTGGATCCGGTAGTCGGATTTCGGCAGCAGGAACGTGCGGTATTCCGGCGGCTGGCCGGCCTCGGCTGCCGGCACCAGCGCACCGAGGAACACCCATTCGCACAGTTCGCTGCCGCTCGAGAACTTCCAGTGGCCGGACAGGCGGAAGCCGCCTTCGACCGGCGTCACGCGGCCGACCGGCATGTACGTCGACGCGATCAGCGTCGCGGGATCCGTGCCCCACACGTCCTGCTGCGCGCGTTCGTCGAACAGCGCGAGCTGCCAGTTGTGCACGCCGACGACGCCGTACACCCATGCCGTCGACATGCAGCCGCGCGCGAGCGCCATCTGGATGTCGAAGAAGGTCTGCGGATCGAGCTCGTAGCCGCCGTAGCGCTTCGGCTGCAGCACCTTGAAGAAGCCGGCGGCCTGCATGTCGGCGATCGTCTCGGCCGGGATGCGGCCCTGCGCTTCCGCCTGCGCGGCGCGGCCGGCAAGCGTCGGCGCCAGCGCCTCGGCCCGGGCGATCAGGGTGGCGGCCAGTGCGTTCGAATCGTTGTCGCGGTGCACGAATGTCTCCTGTGATACGGGGCGCGCGCGGCGGCGCTCATCCCGGTCTCTCTCTAAGTGGTTCGTCGCGGCCGGCGCCGCGAGCGAGGGCTCCTGCCGACGATGCTCGGGCTCGCGCGGCCGCGCCGCATCGTCCGAAGGGACGACGGGCGCGGCACGGCACGGCCCGGCCCGCCTTACGCGCAGGCGCGCTCCTTCTCCTTGTTGAAGAACGGAATCACGTGCTCGCCGATGTTGCGGATCGTCTCCATCTGCGCGTCGTGCGGCACCGTGCCCATCTGGCAGAGGAACAGCACTTCGTCGACGCCCGCCTCCTGCAGGCGGCCCACGTAGCCGATGCAGTCGTCCACCGTGCCGTACGCGTGGTTCGGGTTCATCATCGCGAGCGCCGGATCGGCGAAGTTCACGACGACTTCCTCCGACGCGAAGCGCGAACGGATCACCATCTCGCCGGTGTCGGCCTGCACGAGGTCGTCGCCCCACTTCGCCGGGTCCGGACGCTCGCCGCCCGTGTACCAGTACGCGAGCGATTCCATGAAGTAGCGCTGGCCGCGGATGCCGATCTTGCGGGCCTTCTGGCCGTCGGCCATCACGACCGTCGGGCACAGCGCCGCGAGGTGCTGGGTCGGGCGGAAGCCGACCTGGTCTTCCGGCTTGCGGTTCGCCCATGCCTCGCGATAGATCGCGTTCTTCTTCGCGACTTCGTCGGGGCCGCCGAAGCCGAGTACCAGCGCGCCCATCCCGCGCTGGCCGGCACGCAGCAGCGCGTCGGTGTTCGTGCAGGCGAGGTACATCGGCGGATGCGGATCCTGGAACGGCTTCGGGTGGATCGGACGCTTCGGAATCTTGATGTACGTGCCGTCGTGCTCGATCTCGTCCTGCACGAACATCTTCGGCACCAGGTACATCGACTCGTCGATCATCGGCTGCAGTTCGTTGAGGTCGTAGCCGAACGCGCCCGCTTCCTGCTGGCTGCCGCCCTTGCCGACGCCGAAATGCACGCGGCCGCCCGACAGGATGTCGAGCAGCGCGACGCGCTCGGCCACCTTGATCGGATGGTTCATCGCCGGCGGCAGGCACACGACGCCGTGACCGAGGCCGATGCGCGTCGTGCGCCCGGCCAGGTACGCAAGGAAGGTTTCCGGCGCGCTCATGTGCGCATAGTTGGTCAGCGACGTGTGCTCCACGCACCAGATCGTGTCGAAACCGACCTGCTCGGCCAGCAGCGCCTGCTCGACCGTCTCCTTGAACACCCGGTGGTCGCCCTCGCGCGATGCGTCGGTGGTCTGGGCTTCGTAGATGAGGGAAAACTTCATTGCGTGCGTCTCCATGTATGTTGGACGAGTCGGGGTCGTGCAGCCGCCCGCACGATACGGACGAATAGCGACGGTCCACGGATGGGAGTGTCGGCGCGCGGGCCCGCACGGGCATCGTCTGTTTGGAGTAACGGCATGCATGCGGGGACAGAGGGGTTTCACCGTCATCCGAACAGACTGCGTCGCGGCCGGCACCGCGCGCTAGCATCGAACGACGGCCCGGTGCGGCCGTACACACCACGACGAGGGAGAGAGGGAATGAAGGTATCGATGCTGCTGTACCCGGTCGACGACATCGACACGGCCTTGCCGCTGTTCGTCGACGGGCTCGGCCTGAACGTGAAGTTCCGCGACGGCGACCGCTATTGCGCGCTCGACGGCGGCCCGCTGACGATCGCGCTGGTGGCCGGCGACGAGCAGATCGTCGAACGCGCGGCGCTCACGCTGCGCGTGGACGAGGACGACGACCTGTACGCGGCGATGGCGCGGGTCGTGAAGGCCGGCGCGTCGGTGCGCGTGCCGGTGCAGGCGGGACCGCACGAATACCGCGCGGTGCTGGAGGACCGCAACGGCGCGCTGCTGGTGATTTCGCAGAAACGCGCCGCGTGACGCGGCCACGTGTGGCGCGCGTGCCACGCGATCCGGCCGGCGGGAACCCGGCCGGATGCCGCGGGAACGGTCGGTGTCGGGTCATGAGCCAGACGGGATCGAGCGTCCCGCCGCTTCATCGGCACGTTCGATGACGGTCAATGCGCTCGGGCAGCTTCCCGATGGCCACCGGAATCGGTACCATCGAACGCTTGAAGACCGGCCGTGCGCCGGCGCGAGCCTGCCGGGCCGCGTCGCCCGTCACGTCGCCGCCGCGCCGGTCGCCGCACTTCCCGTTTCGTCATGTCCCGCGAACCCTCACACTCCGCGCTGCTGTGGATCGTCGCCGCCGCGTTCTTCATGCAGTCGCTCGACACGACGATCGTCAACACCGCGCTGCCGTCGATCGCGCAAAGCCTGCATGCGTCGCCGCTCGCGATGCAGCCTGTCGTGGTCGTCTACACGCTGACGATGGCGATGCTCACGCCGGCGTCCGGCTGGCTCGCCGACCGGTTCGGCACGCGCCGCGTGTTCTCGCTCGCCATCCTGGTGTTCTCGCTCGCGTCGATCGGCTGCGCGGCGTCGCACACGCTCGGCCAGCTCGTCGTCGCGCGCGCCGTGCAGGGCATCGGCGGCTCGATGCTGCTGCCGATCGGGCGGCTCGCGGTGTTGCGCCGCGTGCCGGGCGAACGGTACGTCGCGGCGATCGCGTTCGTGTCGATCGCCGCGCAACTCGGCCCGATCGTCGGGCCGACGCTCGGCGGCTGGCTCACGCAGGCGATTTCCTGGCACTGGGTGTTCATCGTCAACGTGCCGGTCGGCATGGTCGGCTTCCTCGCGGTGCAGCGCTTCCTGCCGCACGATCAGGCGATGCGGCCGCCGCCGTTCGATTTCGTCGGCTGCGCGCTGCTGTCGGTCGCGATGATCGCGCTGTCGCTCGCGATCGATCCGCCGATGCCCGCGCACCGCAGCGGCTGGGCGATCGGGCTCGCCGTGCTGGGCATGGCGAGCGCGCTCGCATACCTGCCCCATGCGCGGCGCCGTGCGCAGCCGCTGTTCCGGCTCGGATTGTTCCGCGAGCCGAACTTCGGTGCGGGGCTGCTCGGCAACCTGCTGTGCCGGATCGGCACGAGCGCCGTGCCGTTCATGCTGCCGCTGCTGATGCAGGTGCAGCTCGGCTATACGCCGCTGCGGTCGGGGATGATGATGCTGCCGGCCGCGATCGCCGGCGTGATCGCGAAGCGCTGGATCGCGCCGCTCGCGAAACGCTTCGGCTATGCGACGTTCCTGGTCGTGAACACGGGGATCGTCGGCTGCGCGATCGCGGGGTTCGCGCTGGTCTCGGCACGGCCCGCGCCGGCGCTGGAGATTGCGTTGCTGATCGTGTTCGGCGCCGCGAACTCGATGCAGTTCGCCGCGATGAACGCCGTGACGCTGAAGGGCCTGTCGCACGCCGACGCCGGCAGCGGCAACAGCCTGTTCACGATGATGCAGATGCTGGCGATGGGGCTCGGCGTGTCGATCGGCGGCGGGCTCGTGAACCTGTTCGCCGCGCATTGGGGCTCGATGGCGAACGGCTTCATGCTGTCGTTCGTCTGCATGGGCTCGGTCACGCTGCTGTCGTCCGTCGTGTTCCGGCGGATCGATGCCGCCGCGCCGCCGAGGCCGGTCGCGTCGCGCCCGTCCGCGTAAGCGGCGCCGCGGGCGGGCACGGCCGGCCGTCAGTTCACCTGACGGCGCTCGACGACCCGCTTGAGCACCCAGCGGATCGACGAACCGTCGGCCGGCGGCTGCGCGACGCGGTATTCGTCGACTTCCAGCACATATTGATAGCCGGGCTGGTACGCAAAGCCCTCGATACCGGCGTACCACAGGCTCCACGGCTCCGCCGGGCTGCTGCGCACCTGCAGGCAGTCCATCGGCGCGACGCCCGTGCAGCGCGCCGCCTGCGGCGCGACATACACGGTCCTGCTCACGGGCCGGCCGTCGGCCGGGCGGGCCGCGCGCGCGTCCGTCGCGGCCGCATCGGTCTGGCATCCGGCGAGCAGCGTGCTGCCTGCGATCATGGCCGCACCGAGCAGCGTTCTGGTCTTGCGAATCATCGGGTGTTCCTCGGGAAGCGTTGGCGGGCCGATTAGACGAACGGCGTTTCGGGAAAGTTCACGAATTGCTTACAACGGCGTGCCGCCACCCTCATTCGTGCGATGTCGCGCGTGCGCCGGCGCGCTACCGTATTCCGGTGCAGGCCGCTGCGCGCCGCCGCCGGCGGTCCGGATACGCCCGTGCACGCACCCGCACGCCCGGCGCACCGCGACCCGGCGGCGGCAACAGGAGACACCCCCGATGACCACGGCGCCCCCGGCCCTTCCCCCGAGCCTTGCCCGATCGAGCCTGACGCTCGAGCAGTTCGACGCGCTGCTCGCGACCATCTACGAAGGCCCGCTGGAGGACGTGCCATGGGGCGGCGCCCTCGAACGGATCCGCGCTCACCTGGACGCGAACTACGTGACGATGATCCTGCGCTGGCCCGCCAGCGGTCACACGGGGCTGATGATCAATGCGTCCGGGCACGGCGCGCCGCTGCCGGGCGTCGCCTCGTACAACAACTACTATTACGCGCTCGATCCGTTCGTGAACCTGCCGAGCGATCGCGTCGTCACCGTCGACGAGCTGCTCGGCGTCGGCGTGTGGCGCGGCAGCGCGATGTATCGCGAGTTTCTCGAGCCGTTCGACGTCGGCTACCTGATGGGCGCGGACCTGCGCACGCCCGACGGGATCGAATGCCGGTTCCGCGTGTGCCGCTCGCATCACGGCCGCGCGTTCTCCGTGACCGACAAGGCCGTCTGCAACGCGCTGCTGCCGCACCTGAAGCGCGCGGTGCGCCTGCATGCGAAGTTCGGGATGGTCGAATCGGAGCGCATGCTGTACGCGAGCACGATCGACCGCATGCTCGTCGCGACCGCGATCCTCGACGAGCGCGGCACGATCATGAAGACCAACTCCGTCGCGGACGAGATCTTCGCCGAATGCGACGGCCTGCGCGTGCGCGGCGGCGCGCTCGAGGCCGCGTATCCGCTGGAGAACCGCAAGCTGCAGAAGCTGATCCGGCAGGTGCTCGCGGAGCGCGCGGGCGGCGCGCCGACGGTCGCGCAGGCGATCGCCGTACCGCGCCCGTCCGGCAAGCCGCCGCTCGGCGTGCTGATCCGCACGGTCCCGCTCAGCGAATGGTCGGAGGACAATCCGCGCCGGCCCGCGTGCGCGATCTTCATCCGCGATGGCGAACGCAAGTCGCAGGCGTCGCACGACATCGTGCGCAAGCTGTTCGACCTCACGCCGGCCGAGACCGCCCTGGCGCTCGCGCTCGTCAACGGATCGACGCTCGAGGAAGCCGCCGACGAGCTCGACATCAGCAAGAACACCGCGCGCTCGCATCTGCGCGCGATCTTTTCGAAGACGGGCGTCACGCGGCAGGCGACGCTGGTGCGGACGTTGCTGAACAGCGTGTTGTCGCTGGGGTGAGGTGCGCGAAACATGGCGGCTTATCGTCACTATGACGCTGAACGTGTCATCGCTCTTCTACGACTATCAGCCCTATCGATTCGGATTGATCCATGCGCTGCTTCTCATCGCCGCAGTACTGCTGCTGACACCGGAAAGCAGGAAATGGTTCGCGCCTGAACGACCGATGTAGACGGTATAAGCGCCAACTGGAAACTCGTTGCGTTTCGCCAAATGACGATCGTGTATTACCATCGGCGCTTCCTCGTACGCTTTGTCGCGCCGCGTGCGCCCGCCCGGTCATCGGCGAGCCGCGCCCCCTCTTCGCATGACCTCACCCGTTCCGTCCGGCGTCGCGCTGCGGCCGCAGCCGATCGATACGCTGACCGTGCCGGCCGCGCTCGACGGACGCGCGGGCACCAACCGCTCGACCAGCGCGCATCCGCAGATCGCCGCGACGCATGATCTCGACGCCGTGCGCGCGTGGCTCGCTCGCTTCGTCGATACGCCCACCACGTTCCAGAATTACCGCAAGGAAGCCGAACGCCTGCTGCTGTGGGCCGTGATCGCGTGCGGCAAGCCGCTGTCGTCGCTCACGCACGAGGATCTCGTCGGCTATCGGCAGTTCCTGCTCGCGCCCGCGCCGGCCGAACTCTGGTGTGCGAACGGCGGCCGCAAGCATCCGCGCGGCGACCCGCGCTGGCGGCCGTTCTACGGCCCGCTGTCGGCGGCCAGCCAGCGGCAGGCGATGGTGATCCTGAACGTGATGTTCTCGTGGCTCGTGCAGGCCGGCTATCTCGCCGGCAATCCGCTCGCGCTGTCCCGGCAGCGGCAACGACGGCCCGCGCCGCGCGTCACGCGCCATCTCGGGCCGCCGCTGTGGCAGGCGGTCAAGGACGCGATCGCCGCGATGCCGCGCGACGACGCGCGCGCCGCCCTCCATGCGGATCGCGCGCGCTGGGTGTTCACGCTGCTGTATCTCGGCGGGCTGCGCATCACCGAAGCAGCCGACACCACGATGGGACACTTCTTTGCACGGCGCGATGCGAACGGGCGCGACCGCTGGTGGCTCGACGTGACCGGCAAAGGCGGCCGGCAGCGGCTCGTGCCGGCCACCGCCGAGATGATGGCCGAGCTCGCGCGCTACCGGCGCGCGCATGGCCTGCCCGCGCAGCCGGCCGACGGCGAATCCACGCCGCTCGTGCTGCCGGCCAATCGCACGCGCAAGCCGCTCACGCGCGCGGCGCTGCACCGGATCGTGAAGCAGGTGTTCCGGTTCGCGGCCGATCGGTTGCGTGCGCAAGGGAATGGAGGCGAGGAACAGGCGCGCGTGCTCGAACAGGCATCCGCGCACTGGCTGCGCCACAGTGCGGGCTCGCACATGGCCGATGGCCGCGTCGACCTGCGGCTCGTGCGCGACAACCTCGGGCACGTGTCGCTGACGACGACGAGCCAGTATCTGCACGCGGACGACGACTGGCGGCACAGCGAAACCGAGGAGAAGCACCGGATCGGGTGGTGAGCGGCGCGCCGTGCGCGCGCTTCAATACACGCAGCGACGACACGGCCCACTCCCACAGCGTCTTGAACTTGCAATTGACCGGCGACCACGCGTCGGGCGCATCGACCAGCGCGCGATAGACGGTCGGCAAATCTCCGCCGCCCGTCTCGAACGCGCGGGCGAGCCAGTCGGTGAGCGCCGGCGGCGGATTGTTGGCGACGAAATGGCGGGTAAGCTGGAACGTGATATGCCGGCCCGTCGCCGGCGAACGTGCCAGGTTGGCCAGGATCGCGCGTGCCTGCGTTTCGCCCTGCTGGTCGTACGTGCGCCCCATCACCGTGCGTGCGCCCGGTTCGTGCAGCTTCGGGTGGAACACGAAAGCGCCCGGCGCCGCATCGCCGGGCTGCGGCCCACGTCCGCCCGCGATGCTCCAGCCGGTCAGCGCACACGCGAATTCCGTCACGTCCGCCTGGGTGTAGCCCGTCCGTACGCCGAGCGTATGCAGTTCCATGATTTCGCGCGCGAGGTTCTCGTTGAGGCCGCGTCGCACCTCCGGATTGCGTGGTTCGGCGCGCAGCGCGGCCGGGCTGTCGGGACCGACCGAGCGCGCCTGGTCGAGGAATAGTTGCATCGCGGGATGCTGCTCGACGGCGATGAGCATGTCCTCGAAGCGGCCGAGCACGTGCGGGCGGATCGCATCGCGCTCGAATGCGCCCGCGTACGCGGCCACCTGCCCCTTGTCGACCGACACCGCGAAATGGTTCGCCCAGAAATGCACCAGACGCTCGACGAACGGCGCGGGCGTGACGAGCGCGCCGTTCAGGCGTGCGGCGACCGCGCTGCGATAGGCGTCGTAGCCGTCGCGGCGAATCGACTGCTCGGTCGCACGCCTGGCCGCCGCCTCGTCTCTCGTCGTCGCGTTGCGGGTCGTCGCGAAGCGCGTGGCGAGCGTGACCGCGTCGGGTTCGCCGGCCCATGCGGCCGGCCTCGGGGCGTAGCAGTCGAACTGGGCGAACAGCGAGGCCTTCGGATCGACAGGCGGCGCTTCGTCGGCCGCGCGCCGAGACCGAAACGGTTCAGCGCGATGGCGGCCGGTGAGATGTCGATCGGATGGTCCCTGACGGGGCTCTCGCGATGCGTATCCGTGTTTAACGGGGGCCGGCGGAAAATCCGTCGCGGGATGAGCGAAATATTTTCGGTTCAGCGCGAAGATGTCGGCGCTTGCTATCGGCTTTCAAGCCGCGGCAAGCATGCGTTTGTCCTGCCCAATCGGCAGATCGTTCGCCCCCGCCGGCCGATAGGCAAAAGGAACAATGATGGCGCCTTCCGCCCTTGCCACCATTCCAAGGGCATGCGGTCTTGCCGGCGTGCAACCGTTCCCCGCTGTGAGGATGTCATGAAACCCGGAACCTCCGCGGCGCCGTGTTGCGCGCTGTTCGCTTCGACAACTGCCGTTGCCCAGGAGAAGCATGTCGCCGCGTTCGATGCGCCACCGAGCGGAAACAAGTACACGCAGCAACACGTCCTCGAGGTTGGCGATGTTCCCGGGCACCAGTTGCGGCTATACGAACTGGTCCGCAGCTACGGCGGCAAGGTCCAGACCATCGAAGGCGTCGTTCTCAAGGAAGCCGTCATCCGCGCGACAGCGATCTGACCGACTTGAACGGGCTCTGCCGCAGCTACGTGGAATACAGAATGGAGAACGGCGACTGGATTTTCGCGCGCGGTTATTTCCTCAACCACAAGCTGCCGGACGGCAACCGGCTGAAGAACCTCACGGAACTGGACATCACCGGCGGTACTGGCAAGTTCCGTGGCATCCACGGCATCGTGCGCGCTGAAACGATGTCCGACGCAAAAGACTTCAACCAGAACCACACCGGGTTCGAATACTGGTTCGAGAAGTAGTCAGGGGATGGCTTCAGGTCGGCGAACGCGTGGACGAATCCGGCGTCCGTTCCGGGGCCGCCATGCTCGCGACGATCATCCCAGATCGAACGACGTCACCCCGAATACGCGATCGATCGCAATCGCGGGCGGCTCTTTCGTATACATCCGCGCGGTCTCGAACACGCTCGACATGCCGTGCCGTTTCGCCAGCGCGACGGTCGCGGGATTCGTTTCCGGCACGTCGAGCACGATCACCTCGCCCGGCATGCACGATGTCAGCGCACGAAACAGCCCCGTGGCAACGTCGGCGTCATTGGCAAAGAGCGGACCGATCTTGCAGCCCGCGTGGCAGCGGCGCACGACACCGTATCCGGCGACACGGCCGGCCTCGACCGTTGCGAGCGCAACGGCATCCGGATGTGCGATCCAGGCGGAGACGAAACGCTCGCGCGCCGCCGGAAAACACTGGCGATCGTACGCAAGCAGCAGCTCGAACGGTGCATCGGCCGCCGCCACATGCGCGCACCCGATGTCATCCACGCGCCCCTGATAGCGGATGTTGCGATATGCGAGCCGGAACCCGGACTTCCTGTAGTTCGCCTGCTGGGCAACGACACCGTCCAGGCCGATGTTTCGTTCTCCAAGGTAACGCATGCCGTGCTGCCGACGCGCAAGCCGAAGCCTTGACCGCGAAACCCAGGTTTCACGATGTAGAGACCGATGAAGCCGAAGCGCTCGTCGTAGGCGACGGCAGCGATGCACGCGACCGGCTCGCCGCGCCAGACACCGACGAAGAACCCGGCCGGGTCCGCTTCCCTGAAACAATGCGGGTCATGCCGGCCGGGGTTCCACCCTTCCTCAGCCGCCCATTCGACCGACATGACCACTTCGCCGGCCGACATGGTGCGCACGATAAAGTCTTCGCTTCGATCCATGGTTCGCTCCTGGCGCGGCGCTCGAGATTGCCGCCTCGCGTTACGGTGAATACATCGGAGTGGTGTTGACCTGAGACGGATCATATGGCCAAACGGCAAGTGAGTTCTCTTATCCTGGAATCAAGGAGAACTCGATGCAGAAGCAACACCCCGACGAACAGATCATCCGCATTCTGCGGGAAGCCGAGAGCCGTGAAGAGCCGGTGAAAGACCTGTGCAAGCGGCACAACATCACGGAGCAGACGTTCTACCGCTGGCGAAACAAATTCAGCGGTATGGGTGTGGCCGAAGCCCGTCGGCTTAAAGAGCTTGAATTGGAAAACGAGCGGCTGAAACGCCTGATCGCCGAGCAACTGCTGGTGATCGATGGCATGAAGGAGTTCGGTCGAAAAAATGAACACCCCGACGGGCCGGCGCGAAGCGCTGGAAGTCCTGACTTAGCGGGGATGCCACAACGCAAGGTATATCGTTACCTGGGGTTGAGTCGCCAGGTGCCGGCCTATAAACCCAAGCAGCCAGAGAAAGATCGGCTTCTGGGCGCGCAGTTGATCGCAACATCTCAGGAGGCGCCGCGCTTTGGCTATCGCCGTATCTCGGCCTGGCTGTCGTTGGGCGAATCGCAGGTGCGTCGCCTGTGGCGAGCCCTGAAGCTGAGCATCCCGAGACGGCGAGCCGGCGACGCTGCGGCAGCGACATTCGCCTGCCCGTGCGATGCGGCCCAATTCGGTCTGGGGCTACGACTTCGTCCACGATCAGCCGGTGGACGGCCCGGTCTTGAAGACGCTGTGTGTAATCGATGAATACACGCAGGAATGTCTAACGATCAAGGTCGGCGCCAGCCTGCGCTCGCAGGACGTGATTTTGGTGCTGTCGAGGTTGATGCGGTTGTATGGCAAGCCGGAGTGTATTCGGTCGGACAACGGCGCGGAAATCACCGCCGCCTGCGTCATGCGCTGGTTGCGCGGTGCGTCTATCGCGCCCGACCTTCATCACGCCCGGAAGCCCATGGCAAAACGGCTTCGTCGAAAGCTTCAATGGCAAGCTGCGCGACGAGTTGCTGAATCGCGAATGGTTCCACAGCCGCGCCGAAGCCAAGGGGATCATCGAGCAGTGGCGGCAGTGTTACAACGAGCGACGCCTGCATAGCGCTCATCGCTACCAACCTCCAGCTACGATCCGTCGAGCGTGGCTGGAGTCCGATAATATCGACATGCGACTCACTGCTTAACTGGCAACAAAATCCTGCCGTGGTCAGGGCGCGCGAAGGATTCAAACCGTTGCCAATACGTTGAACGCCAGGTCCCGGAAAACGCTCGCCTGGAAGGCGCAGGCTGAAGCTCTCGACGAGTACCTGAAATCTGTTCAGAAATGCGGTGTTACGGTAACTGGTTGACTCTGCCCCATCAAGCTGTTGAATTGATCGGTTGAATCTGCCACCGCTCACGGCGGTTCACTGCCCCTTCGGAGGCGATAACGACAGCGGCAGGACATGCAGAGCAACTTCGGGATCCGGCGAAACGCCGTGCACGATGACCGGTCGGCAAGGCAATGGTCGTTGGTCAGGTATCGGTACCTGTCGCTTCCCCCGGCATTGCTTCGGGTATTGGTTGCCGCAACGCGCGCAGCCAACGTGCAACTCTGCGGCCTATGAGCTGCCACTCAAACGGATTGCGGAAATCGAACGTATACATTTCGCGTCTGAAGTACGGCCAGTATCCGCGCAGACACCAGGACGCCCGGGATCGTGAGATGCGCAACGGTTGCCACTCGTCGTGCCAAGGGAAGTTCACCGCGCTGTTCGAGCGTCGTCGCGGCAGCCGGAAATGGAGCGCGTAGGCGTAACGCGGCTCGTTCGAGGGGTTCGGACCTGCGGCATGCAGTGTGCGCCCCGCATGCACGGTGCAGTCTCCGGTTATGAGCGGGCACGACACGGCGCGCGCTCGATCAAACTCGCCAATACACTCGAGTCCATGTGCCGTCGCGTCACCCCTAAGCATCGTATGCGGCAGAACGTCGTACAGATGCGATCCGGGGATGAATTGCATACAACCGTTATCGACCGAGACGGCTTGCAGTGGAATCCAGAAGTTGACTTCGCGATGGTCGATGCGCGCATCGGTGAACGCGTCGTCCTGATGCCATGGCGTAGGGGTGTGCGTATGTGACTGCTTCAGGAAAAAGCTGTCGCCGGCAAAACGAACATCCGGGCCGAGCAGCGCCTTTGCAATGTCGAAGGCGTTCCGGCGGACGTGAAGTTTCGACAGCCGACGCTCGTAATATGACGCCCAGTGGAGTTGGAGAAGTTGAGGTGCAGAATTGCATTCATCCGACTCCGGATAGAAGTCAAACATCAGACCCTGCGCATAGCCGGTGCGGTTGCTGAACAAACGATGGCCGATTTCATGCAAAAGTTCGATTTCCGATACGTCGACCAGCTGGTTGATAACCGCAAAACCATCGTGATGAAACCGGGAAGGAAGATTGGCGCGCACAGGGGCATTGATGACGAGAGTTTAAGGATCGCGGAATAATAACGTCGCCATACTAATGTTTTGGGCGGAATGCTTTTGTTCGATACCTTACGTTAGTCGTCGATGGCGGTCGAAATCCGTACGTTTCCAGCGGTGTCATTCAGAGGCGGCGTAGCGCAGACGCGTTCCTCAAATTCAGTTGCTATCCGATCTGTCGGAATAGAGGGTTGGCCGGAGTGTGTCACGTACGCTGGCGGAAGCCAGCGATGCTGTTCAGAAGATGGAAGACGGCCTCCCGAAGTCGGCTTTCAGGAGCAGGCTTGCGGTGAAGCGTCGGCCTGATCCGGCGTCTGATCGATCAAGCTCGAATGGGGCCGTTTTCGGTTGTACAACTCGATGTATTCGCCGATGGAACGCGGGCATGGTTGATCGACTCGTATGCTTTCAGGTAGACATCCTCGTACTTGACGGGACCTATCCGCCATTATGTGGGCGGTGCATATCATGAGAGGTAAAAATCATGGATATGCCGATGAAGAAGAAACGACGAATGGTAGCGTCCCAGGCAGCGGCCCGCGGGCCGCTGCCTGAACTGCCGAAGGAATAGAAAACGCCGTGGCGCGATTTGGCGAGGTGCGAAGGCAGGTGCAAGGTGGTGATCCGCGATGAACCAAAAAGTGGGACACCGGTCCGTGACACCTGTCGCTTGAACCAAAGAAAAACGCCCTTGACGAATCAATGGCTAAGAGGCCAGTTCAAAAAGGCCCTCGAGGGGCTGTTAGCTTCACCGGCGAGCTGTTAACCTCAAGCATCTGAGCAACAGGATCATGAGGAATGCAAGCGCCGATCGTTGATGACGAATTGTGGGTACTCATCGAATCATTGCTCCCGCCGCCGAAACCGCGACGCTCGAAGAATCCAGGACGGTTTCCGGTTCCGGACCGGGCAGCATTGAACGGCATCCTGTTCGTGCTCAAGACCGGCATTCGATGGAACCATCTGCCAACCCAGCTCGGCTTCGGTTCGGGGACGACCTGTGGCGCCGACTTCGCGACTGGCACGAAGTCGGCGTGTGGGATCGCCTCCACGAACTATTGCTCGCCGAATTGCGGGCGGCCGACCAGATCGATTTCTCACGTGCGGCCGTCGACTCATCATCGGTACGGGCTGTTGGGGCGGGCCAAAAACTGGCCCGAACCCCACGGATCGCGCGCGACCCGGCTCCAAGCACCACATCGTCACCGACGCCAACGGCACACCTCTGGCTGCGATCCTGACTGCCGCGAACGTCAACGATGTGACGCCGTTGCTGCCGCTGATCGACGCGATTCCGCCAATTCGCGGCCTGCGCGGCCACCCGACTCAACGGCCTCGCGTGGTTTACGCCGATCGCGGCTACGACTCCGAGCGGCATCGCCAAGCCCTGCGCAATCGCGGCATCCAGCCGATGATCGCGAAGCGCCGCGCCGAACACGGTATCGGACTTGGCAAATATCGCTGGGTGGTCGAACGCACGCACTCCTGGCTCCACAATTTCCGTCGCCTACGTACTCGCTTCGAGCGACGCTCTGACATTCACGAAGCATTCCTCAAACTCGGTTGCTCGCTTGTCTGTTGGAACATCCTCAGGCGCATCGAGCAGCCTTTTTGAACTGGCCTCTTAAGAGACGGAGCGGCGCGACAGCTCAGCCTGTACTGCCCCAGCGTGTCACCAGTCGGCACTCACGTCGGCACCGTATAACGCCGCCGACATAGCAGAATCAGCCGCTGAGCCGGTGGGGAGGGTCGATTTTTGCGATAGGCCAACGCGAGATGTGATGTTAGGTCCGTCTGTACCAGCGCGCGAAACACGACATCGGGCTGAGCAAAGCGAGATAGGGAGGCGGGAACGAGCGCCACCCCGAAACCCGCCGCTACCATGCTGATGATTGTCGACATCTGCCGCGACAGCGCCTCGATGCGCGGATGAAACCCGGCAACTGCACAAGCCTCGATCGTGGTCGCATAGAAGCCCGTTCCATGCTGGGTATCGGTACAAATGAAGGTTTCATCCCGCAAGTCGGCGACGTCGACGCGCGCGCGCCGAGCCAGCGGATGTTTCACATTGAGCACGGCCACCACTGGCTCGGCCTCGAGCATCCGCAAGTCCACCTCGTCGGACACATCGCATATCGGTAGCCGCACGAAGCCAACTTCAAGCGTTCCGTCCGCCACGGCCGCGAGCTGGGCCGTCATGTCCATTTCGCGGATCGATATCTGAACGTCGGGATAGGTGTCGCGAAATTCGGCGAGTAGCGGGGGCAGCATGCCCGACAGCGTGGCTGATGCCACATAGCCGATCGACAAGGCACCAATATCGCCGCGGCATGCTCGCGCAATCACCAGTTCAGCTCGTTCGACTTGGTTCAACACGGCCTGCGCCTCGTCGCGAAACACAGTGCCAACCTCCGTCAATGCGAGACGCCGTCCTGAACGAGTCAGCAGGGGCACGCCGACGGCTCGCTCGATTACACGCAACTGCTGGCTGAGCGCGGGTTGCGAGATGCCAAGCCGTTCGGCGGCCTGACCGAAATGGAGGAGCTCGGCCAAGGTGACGAAATAACGATAGTGCCTCAGCTCAAGATTCATGCGCTCATTTCAATAAGATAAAGTTATCAAATTTTAACCCAATACCAGTTGAAACTATGGGTTATCGGGACGAGCATGACGGCAAGCGATGCTCGAGCGAGGAAGCTCGAATCGAATACGGAGCGGATTGCTCATGCAACAAGTGAACAAGATTGTGAATCGCGATGTCGCCGCACTCGCCGGTTTGCACGACAGCGCAGTCGTGATGGTAGGAGGATTCGGCAGCTCGGGGCTGCCCGACGCCCTGATCGACATCACGCTAGCACACGGCGCCACCGATCTTACCGTTATCTCGAATAACGCCGGCTTCGACAACCGGGGCGTATCCAAACTGATCGCGGCCGGGCGCGTGCACAAGCTGATCTGCTCCTACCCGATCACTGCAGGAGCCACAGCATTTCGCGACGCATACCGACGCCACGCGATCGAACTCGAACTGGTGCCACAAGGCACGCTGGTCGAGCGGATCCGGTGTGCTGGCGCCGGTCTGGGCGGCTTCTTCTGCCCCATTACAGTCGGCACGCCACTCGCAGCGGGAAAGCGCACCGAATGGATCAACGGAATGCAGCATGTCCTCGAACTGCCACTACATGCTGACATCGCCCTGGTGCGCGCACACACTGCCGATCGGTTCGGCAACCTCATTTATCACCTTGCGGGACGTAACTTCAATCCCGTCATGGCCACGACCGCGCGTATCGTAATCGCGCAAGTCAACACGCTTGTCGAAGCGGGAAGCCTGAATCCGGAACACATCGACACACCTGGCATATTCGTGGATCGCGTAGTTGTCGTGCCCGGAGCTGGAGCATGAAGCACTGGACTCGACAACGGATTGCGCAGCACGCCGCGCGCGATATCCCGCACGGTGCCCACGTCAACCTCGGCATCGGCCTACCTACCCTCATCGGCGACGAGCTTGTGCAGGACCGTGAAATCTTTTTGCATAGCGAAAACGGTATCCTGCATCTCGGTCCGCGCCCGCCTTCTGGACTCGAGGATGTCGATTTGATCAATGCCAGCAAGCAAGCCGTCAGCCTGCAAGCAGGCGCGTCGATCTTCGACTCGGCGCTCAGCTTCGCCATGATGCGCGGCGGTCATCTCGACTTGGCGATCCTTGGCGCTTATGAAGTCGCCGAAAACGGCGATCTCGCGAATTGGACGCGTGCGGATCCGAATCAACAGCCAGCAGTCGGCGGTGCAATGGAGCTGGCATTCGGCGCCCGCGAAGTGTGGGTGCTGATGGAACACGTCACCCGCGATGGCCGCCCCCGTCTACTGCGCGAATGTCACCTGCCGCTCACCGCGCGCGGCGTAGTTAAGCGCATCTATACGGATCTTGCCATCTTGCGCGTCGAACGCGATGGCCTGCGCGTCGAGCAGATTGTCGATGGCCTGACGCTGGATCAGCTCCGCTCGCTCACGGAAGCGAAGCTCTTGACCTGAGTGCGAAACACGACCAGTGCACCGCTCTATCCTGACTGTCACCCGGACTGCGAAGCCAGCAAGTCCGACCGCTTTAGAAGCTGTTGCGAAATTAGTTAAGAAAGGGCTTTAGCTGTTTCCAGCAAATCAGAGAACAGGCGAGCGACAGGAAGGCCTCGTGAACATGGGCATATCGTTCATAGCGAATTTTCAGGCGTCGGAAGGAATGAAGCCAGGCAATCGAGCGCTCCACGACCCAACGGGTTTTACCCAGGCCGCTACCATGCGGCGAGCGAACTTTGGCCAGCAATGGAGTGATGCCTTGTTCGCGCAAGCGTTGTCGGGGCGGTTCGGAACTGTAGCCCCGGTCACCTTGAACGACGCGCGGCTTGTGCAGCGGACGTCCCCGCTTGCCACGAATGTGCGGAATCGCGCCGACCAAGGCATCAAGCTGGGTGATGTCGTGACGGTTCGCGCCGGTCAGGATGACCGCGAGCGGAATGCCTTGCGCGTCGACGATGAGGTGGTGCTTGCTGCCGAGCTTGCGCCTATCCGTTGGGTTCTGCCCGGTTTTTTTCCTGCCAGCATGGCGCGAATTGAAGAACTGTCGACGATGACGCGTGCCAGATCGAGCTGGCCGCGACGGCGTAACTCGGCCAGCAACGTCTCGTGGATACATTGCCAGACTCCCGCCTGCTGCCACGCGACCAGTCGTCGCCAGCAGGCGGTGCCCGAGCCGCAACCCATCTCTTGCGGCAGCAGGTTCCACGCAATGCCTGAGCGCAGCACGAACACGATGCCGGTAAGTACAGCGCGGTCCGGAGTCGGTTTGCGCCCGGCGTATCGGCGATTGCGCGACGCTGGTACGGGCAGCAACGGCTCTATAAGTGACCACAGCGTCGTCTATGAGTTCTTTAGGCATCGCTTCCTGTCGGACAAAACAAGACAGAAAGTTAACACCAACGGGAAAAAGTAAACAGCCCCCTACGGGTAATTTCGCAACAGCTTCTTAATCGAATCAAGGAACGCCATGCAAACCCGAATCACCGAACTGCTCGGCATACGCTACCCTATCGTCCAAGGCGGCATGCAATGGGTCGGCCGCGCCGAACTGGCCGCCGCCGTCTCAAATGCGGGCGGCCTCGGCATCCTGACCGCGCTGACCCAGCCCACGCCCGATGCTTTGCGTTCGGAGATCGACCGAGCCCGTGAACTGACTGCCCGGCCTTTCGGCGTCAACCTGACAATTCTTCCGTCGATCAACCCGCCGCCCTATCAAGCCTATGTCGACGCAATCATTGAAAGGGGTGTGAAGATCGTCGAAATCGCCGGCAACAACCCTTCCCTCTTGATTACGAGACTCAAGGAGCACGGCGTCGCGATCATTCACAAATGCACCTCGATTCGCCATGCGCGCTGCGCCGAACGCCTGGGCGTCGACGCCGTATCGATCGATGGCTTCGAATGCGCTGGGCACCCAGGGGAGGACGATATCGCCGGCATGGTGCTTATCCCCGCGGCCGTGCAAGCACTCAAAGTGCCCGTAATCGCCTCAGGCGGCATCGCCGACGGCCGTGGCATGGCGGCTGCACTCGCGCTCGGCGCCGAAGGGGTGAACATGGGTACGCGTTTTTGCGCGACGCAAGAGGCCCCCATACACGTCGAGATCAAGCACGCACTTGTTGCCGCCACCGAACGCGATACCCGACTCATTTTTCGCACGTTGAATAATACGTCGCGCGTCCTCAATAACGCGGTATCAAGAAAGGTCATATCGATTGAAACACGCCCTGGCGGCTGCACGTTCAGTGAGATTCGCTCACTCGTGCTCGGGGAGCGCGGACGCGCCGCGCTCGAGTTCGGCGATCGCGACGGCGGCATCATCACGGCAGGCCAATGCGTCGGACTCTTCAACGATATTCCTAGCTGTGCGGAACTGCTCGAACGCATGGTGCGTGAGTGCCAGGACAGCCTCCGGCGCGCTAGCCAATGGGTCGCCTGGTAGACGCGTCAATACACTCTTAAGTTCATTTTGGCGGAGAGGGTCGATTTCACCGAGATCCAGTTCGAACGGCATATCGATCCTGTCGATCGCCCACCGACCGGCGCGATCAATATACGACGACCGGCGCGGGCCGGTAATACACCGGACGCGCCGGCACCACGACGCAACCGGCCAGCACGACGGCCGCGGCTGTCAGGACAAGTATGGTTCGAAAAGGCATGGCTCAGCCGATGAGGTTGTGTGGAAATCCCGCCGCGCGGGCAGGCACTGCGCGCCGCGCGGCGCCCTGCGCGTTACGCCCAGTGGCCCGGTACCCAGCGCCAGTTGGGGCCGCGCGCGGCCCATTGTCCGGGCACCCAGTGATAGCCGGCACGTACCACTTGCCAGTGCCCCGGAATCCACACGTAGCGGCCCTGCCGCCAGTGCCAGTGGCCTTGATCCCAGACGTAGCCCGCGCGCGGCGCCGGCATCACTTCGACACGCGGCGGCGGCGGTGCGACCGGTGCGACGATGACGGCCTGCGCGAATGCGGCGGACGTCGCCAGCGCGGCCACGCATCCCGTGGCAAACCGTAATGAAATGGAAAGTTTCATGCAAGACTCCGAAGCATCGTTTCCCGGCCGGAGGTGGCCGTTCGTTCGTTAAACGACGCATGCGAAAAAAATCCGTCGCGACACACGCAAATAAATTTCTGCCGCGCCGGCAACGCCGCGCGCGCCATCGACGCATCGGGCCGACGCATCGATTACCGTCTGTCACAACCCGGCAAAACTGCCCTTCGACAATGCGTGTCACCGGGATCCCGCTCGTTTCCGGCCTACGCCCCCGACGCGCTCGCGCACGGCCGGGCAGTTCCTCATCTCGCGTGTCATTCAACGAAAATACGATCATGTCGAACCAGGAAAACCTCCCCGCCGAGTCGAACGAGCCGGCCGCTTCCGTATCGCGTCGCGGCTTCCTGAAACTGGCCGGCGTTTCCGGCCTCGCCACCGCCGCGGGCGGGCTCGCGGCCGCCCGCGCCGCCGCGTCGAACCCGGACGGCACGCCCGAGCAGGTGCACCTGACGTGGGGCAGCGACCCGACATCGGAAGTCGCGATCTCGTGGGCGTCGCTCGCACCGGCCGTCAATCCGCGCGCGCGGATCGTCGCCGACGGCGAACCGGCACGCACCGTGCACGGCGTGCAGCGCCTTTACACCGACGGCCTGAACGGCGAAACCGTGTTCACGTACCACGCACGCGTGCACGGCCTGAAGCCGAACACGCGCTACCGCTATGAACTGACGGCCGACAACGACAGCAACGCCGCGCAGCCGTTTGCCGCGACCTTCACGACCGCGCCGCGCGGGCGCGCGCCGTTCCGCTTCACGAGCTACGGCGACCTCGCGACGCCGAACGGCGCATGGGTGCTGTCGTCGCCGCAAAGCCGCTTCGCGGTGCAGGCCGTCGAGCAGTTCCAGCCGCTGTTCCACCTGCTGAACGGCGACCTCTGCTACGCGAACCTGAACCCCGCGCATCAGCCGGAGGTGTGGCGCGATTTCGGCAACAACAACCAGACGTCGGCCGCGAACCGCCCGTGGATGCCATGCCCCGGCAATCACGAGATCGAATTCAACAACGGCCCGCAGGGGCTCGACTCGTATCTCGCGCGCTACACGCTCCCGGAGAACGGCACGCGCTTTCCGGGCCGCTGGTACAGCTTCCGCGTGAGCTCGGTGCTGTTCATCTCGCTCGACGCCGACGACGTCGTCTACCAGGATGCGGCCGCATTCGTCGGCGGCCCGAATCCGCTCGTGCCGGCCGCGAGCACCGGCCGCGCGCCGATCGAACCGGGCACGTCGTTCTACGTACGCGGCTACAGCAACGGCGAGCAGACGCGCTGGCTCGAGCACACGCTGCGTCACGCGTCGCACGACGACGACATCGACTGGATCGTCGTGCAGATGCACCAGGACGCGCTGAGTTCGTCGAAGACGGGCAACGGGTCGGACAAGGGCATTCGCGAGGCATGGCTGCCGCTGTTCGACCGCTATGGCGTCGACCTCGTGCTGTGCGGTCACGATCACGACTACGAGCGCAGCTACCCGGTGCGCGGCTGCAATCACCGCGCGGGCGTCGATGCCTCGACCGGCGAAGTCGTCGAGACGCTGCAGCCGCGTCCGGTCGGGTCGACCGATCCGAACAGCACGACGTTCGACACGAGCCACGGCACGATCCACCTGATTCTCGGCGGCGGCGGCACCAGTGCGCCGCTCGACGTGTACGGAGAAAACCCGGCGACCGGCTTTGCACAGGCCAAGGTCTTCACGAAGCCGAACCGGCCGGTGCCGGGCACCGCGCCGAACACGTTCGTGCGCAAGCCGGCCGACGCGCTCGAGGATGCGATCTGGTCCGCACGCCGCGATACGGGCACGGGCTACGGGATCGCCGTGTTCGACCACGATCCGGGCCAGCCGGGCGGCCACACGACGATCACGATGCGCTATTACCACGCGCCGGGCGCGGATCAGCACCCGACCGCGCAGTACGAGCTGTTCGAGACGATCGAGCTGAGCAAGAAGCGCCGCGAGCGCTGAAGTGACGGCCGCCCGCGGCGCGCGATCGCGCGGCGGGCGGTCGAGGTTGGGTGCGGCTCGTGCGGGACATCGCGCGCAACGCGCGCCGTCCGCTTACCGGTATGGCGAATGGGCGGTGGCCTGCCTCACGCGGATCGGCTGCATCCGTTCGCCATCCGAAGGTTGCGTGCGCATCGGTACGTCCATCGCGTCCGCAAGCCGTTCAACCGGCTAGCGGCGCGATTCCAGCGCGATACGCACGGCCAGTCCGGCCAGCACGGTCCCCATCAACCAGCGCTGCACGCGTGCCCAGACCGGCCGACCGGCAAGAAACGCCGCGATCGCACCGGCCATGCTCGCGATCAGCGCGTTGACGCTGACGCTGACCGCGATCTGCACGCAGCCCAGTGCCAGCGATTGCGCGAGCACGCTGCCGTGCCCCGGCGAAATGAACTGCGGCAGCAGCGACAGATACATCACGGCGATCTTCGGGTTCGCGAGGTTGGTGACGAAGCCCATCGTGAAGAGCCGCGCGCCGCTGTCGTGCGGCAATTGCCGGACCTGAAACGCCGAGCGCCCACCCGGCTTGAGCGCCTGCCACGCGAGATACGACAGGTACAGCGCACCGGAGAAACGCAGCGCGTCATACGCGTACGGCACGGTCAGCACCAGCGCGGTGATGCCGAATGCCGCGCAGAACATGTAGAACACGAACCCCAGCGCGACGCCGCCGAGCGACACCAGCCCCGCGCGGCGGCCCTGGCAGATCGAGCGCGAGATCAGGTAGATCATGTTCGGGCCGGGCGTCAGGACCATGCCGAGCGACACGAGTCCGAAAGCGATCAGGGTGGGCAAGGCCGGCACGGCGGTCTCCTTCGAGGCAGTGAGGTCAGGGCAAGTGACCCACAATGTATTGCATGTCAACAGCTGCCGGCATGAATAAACTGCAAGTCGCCCATGAGCGCTCTTCATCGCCTCATCGCGCCGCCGATGCGCTACCTTCCCTTTTTCGTGCGCGCCTGAATCGCCTTTCCCGCCTTCGCGCGCTGGGCGTCGACCAGCTTCACGAAGGCGTCTGCGACCGCGTTGCCGGTCGCATTCCACGACAGCCGCACGGAACGGTGCAGCCTGGGCGACAGCGCCAGCACCTGGCCGCCGAACCGGGTGTAGGTGAGCGTGATGCGCGGGACGATCGACACGCCCATTCCCGCCTCCGCCATCGACAGGATGGTCCGCATCTCGACCACGTTGAACGCGGCGCGAAGCGACGCACCGTTGCGCGCGAAGTAGTCCGCGATGAGCGGCCCGCACCCCGCCTTCGAGAAAATGAACGGCATCGCGGACAACCGTTTCGCGGATATGCTCTTGCGGCCGTCGAACATGCCGTCCGCCGCCACCGCGACGAAATCCTCGTCGAGCAGCGGCAGATTGTTCGCAAAGGTCTTCGTGCCCGCGACCACGCCGACGTCGGCGGTGCCGTCATCGAGCCATCCTTCGACCTCCGCGTCCGTGCCTTCGAGCAGTACCGCCGTCACGCCCTCATGCGCCGCCTTCAACGCCTCGAGCGCGGGCACGACGAATGCGAGCGAAACACTCGGCAGCGACGCGACCACCAGACGCCCTTCGAGCTTGCCGCGCGACAGGCCGAACTGCTGGCGCAGCGTCCGTGCCTCGCGAACCACGTTCTGCACGTACGGCCACAGGCGTTCGCCGGCGGCAGTCAGGACGACCGGCTGCCGGTCGCGCAACAGCAGCTTGACCTCGGTGATGTCCTCCAGTTCGGTCAACGCATGACTGATCGCGGATTGACTGCGACTGAGCCGCTCGGCCGCGGCCGTCAGCGAGCCGAGTTCGACCACGGCCGCCAGGGCCTGCAACTGCGCAAGCGTCATTTCGCCTCCTTGTTTCGGTCCATGTATTTTTCACATGATAGAGCCGTGCATCATGAATTGCATCGAATCGCCTCAACGACATTCGACGAACGCGCGCCCTCGACCACGCCCGATGCCCCGCGCCGCGCTCGGGTAAGATTCAGCCTCGAAACGTGTCGAATGCCGACGGCGGACGATGCACCGGGGCGACTGGTTCGACCCAAAACCATACAACGGCGTGCGCGATCGCACGCACCGGCAACGGGTGCCGTCGACCGTCCCGCCGCCGCTCATGTCCCGACCTGCTCCCGATGACTCATCTCGATCTGACTGAAGGTGTATTGGTGTCCAGCCTGCACGGGCTCGCGCTGCTCGACCTGATCGGCATCGCCGTCGCGCTGCTGCTCGGCGGGATGGTCAAGGGAATCACGGGCATCGGCGTTCCGCTGGTGGCGATGCCGATCCTGAGCCAGTTCCTGCCGATCCGTCACGCGGTGCTGCTGCTGTCGATGCCGATCATCCTCGGCAACATCCCGCAGGCGCTGGAAGGCGGCGAGGTACTGGCGACCGCGCGCAAGATCGCCGCACCGATCGCCGGCACCGTGCTCGGCAACGTCGTCGGCGTCGCGATTCTCCTGTCGCTGAACGCGGGCCACGCACAGGCCGCATCGGGCGCGCTGCTGATCGTCGCCGCGGCGCTGATGCTGAGCGCGCCGAAACTGAACCTGCCCGAGGCATGGCAAAAGCCGGTCGGGTTCGTGCTCGGGTTCGGCGCGGCGCTGATGGAGAGCATCGCGTCGGTGCCGGGGCCGCTGCTCGCCATCTACCTGATTTCATCCGGCGCGACCGGCCGAGCGTTCACGAAGCAGATCGCGATCATCCTCGTGGTGTCGATCGTCACGCTGATCACGACGTTCAGCGGCGCCGCGCACGCGAGCGCCGCCGACCTCGCGATTTCCGCCGCGGCGAGCCTGCCCGCCATTGCCGGGATGTGGCTCGTGCGGCCGCTGCGGGACAAGATGTCGCCGCGTGTATTCCGGATGGTCGTCCTGCTGTTCGTGCTCGTGGCCGCGTCCCAGATGATCTGGAAGTCGGGCGTCTTCCGGCACGCAGCCTCGCCCGTCGCACCGGTCGACAGCCCGCACGCGAACGCGAAATGACGTCGGCCGCCCGCCGGCCCGGTCACGGTCCGCGCCCCCCTTCGGCCCCGATCCCCAAGACGCGTTAGACTGTCCCGATGGAACAATGCCGTTATTGCCAGAGAATCCGCGATGAATGGGATTGCCACGGGGACGAATGCCGCCGGGCAATCGCGAAGGCCCTGCGCCGGCAGCGCGCGGGCCTGCCGATGGTGCCCGATCGCATCCGCAACGAGCTGCCGTCCGGCGCGCCGACCCAGCAGGTGATCGCCGTCCTGTCGCGCCAGCGCCTGCGGGCCCGCCGCGGCAACGAGGAACGCCGCGAGCGCAAGGAAATCGACGACGCCGACGGCGTCTGATCGCGCAACATCCCCGTTCCCGCCCCGACGGCCGGCGCCGCGCCGCGCCGCCGGGAGCTCGTCCGTGCACCGTGCCCTCGTATCTCCCGCCCGCCATCGGTTTGCCATTCCCGCAACGCCGGACGGGGACGGATCGAATTTCCGCAGCGATTATTACCTCGGCCGCAACGATCTTTCGTCGGAATCCACGTTTACCCTGAATCGGCTGACGCCTACGATGTAATCAATCGCTTACGACATGGTGTCGCCGGCGAACTCAATAGAACATCGGAGGTCATCATGAAATCGCTCGTTTCCGCAGTCGTTGCCGCTGTTGCCCTGTCCGCTTCGTTCGGCGCATTCGCCCAAAGCACCGTGACCCGCGCACAAGTGCGCAACGAACTCGTCCAGCTCGAAAGCGCCGGCTACAAGCCGAGCCAGTCGAGCCCGTACTACCCGGCCGACATCCAGGCCGCGCAAGCGCGCGTGCACGCCGCCGACGCCAGCGGCTACGGCGCGCAACCGGCCCCGGTCGTCCAGGGCGGCGCACCGGCAGTCAAGGTGCAGAACGCGCGCGACTCGGTCTACTTCGGCCACTAAGCCCGCCGCTGCGCGCATCGCGCAGTCCGCCCGGTTCCGACGAGCCCGTCCCGTGACGGGCTCGTCGCGTTTGCGCGGCACGCAGGGCCGACCCGCCGTCAGCCGCTGCCGCCCGCCGCCACGCGGGCGCCCGCATCCGCGCCGATGCCGCCGCCCAGCAATTCCTGGTAACGCACGTACGCGCATTGCGCGGACGCCTTCGCCGCATACATCGCCGCGTCGGCCTTGACCAGCAACTCCTCGGCCGACGCGCCATCGGCCGGATATTCGCTGACGCCGATGCTCGCGCCCACGGCCAGGTGACGTTCGCCGAACTCCAGCTCCTCGGCCATCACGATCTGGATACGCGACGCGATATCGCCGATCACCTCGGGCGATCGCACGTCCGAAATCAGCACGATGAATTCGTCGCCGCCGAGCCGCGCGGCCATGTCGCCGCTACGCAGCACGAGGCTCAGCCGTTTCGCGACCGCGACGAGCGTGCGATCGCCGGCCGCGTGCCCGTGCTGGTCGTTGATCTGCTTGAAGCGGTCGAGATCGACGAACATCACCGCCAGCCCCTCGCGCACCGCCGCCGCATGCCGGATCGCGGCCTCGAGATGCTCCATGAACAACAGGCGGTTCGGCAGCCCGGTCAACGGATCGTGGCCGGCCAGGTGCGTGAGCTCCAGTTGCTTCGCGCGCAGCATCGCGACCTGCGTGCGGATCTCGACGCGCATGCTGTCGAAACAGCGCGCCAGCACGCCGATCTCGTCGGCCCGCGCAACGGGCAATCGCTCGGCGGCCGGATCGTCGAACACGTGGGTCGCCGCGCGCGCGAGCATCTGCAACGGACGCGTGATCGCGCGCGCGAACAGGATCGCGAGAATCACCGCCGCCAGGCTCATCAGGAACACCATCCGGATGATCCGTTCGCCGAGCATCCCGGCCGGCGCCAGCACGTCCGTGAGCGGACGCGCCATGCCGAGGACAACGAAGCGGTTGCCCTCGTTGTTGCCGAACGGCGTGCGCACGAACGCGAGCATCTCGCCCGGTACGTCGTCGGGCTGCGCGAGACCGTTGAGCGTCACGTTCGTGCGCGTCCCGGCGAACAGCAGCCGCGTGCCGGGAAAGCGGTCCTGCATCAGCACGCGCCGGCCGCGATCGAAGCCGAAGGTCTGCGACGGATCGGGATGCACGAGGAAGTCGCCCCACTCGTTCGCGAGGAACACCGCGTAGTCCTGCGGCAGGTCGCGCTCGAGCCGATCGAACATGCGCGACAGCTCGACGTCGACGACCAGCGCGCCGACCACCACGTCGGCCTGGTCGACGACCGGCGTGCCCACGCGCAGGATCGGCAGCCCTTCGGCCGCATGCGCGCCGGTCTCGTGATTGATCACGATCGGCGACAGGTAGATATGACCGGGCGCCGTCGCGAGCGTATCGAATACATAGGAAAACTGTCCTTTCTCCTGGAATGCACTCTCCGGCAGCACGACGATGCCGCGCGCGTCGCGATCGACACGAATCCGCTCGAGCCCGAAATCGCCGCGCGCGATCAGCCGGATCTGCAGATACTCGGGATGGTTCTTCATGAAGCTGACATACACCTGCTCGAGCCGCGAGCGCGGCGCAGGATCGGTGCCCTCGCCGCTCGCGACGCTCGCCGCGGACGGCAATTGCGCGAGCACGAGCGCATCGTCGGCCACGTCGGACAGCGCGGTCGTGAAGCGCTGTCCGAGCAATTGCGTCGACATCAGCAGGTTGTGCTGTGCTTCCTGCACGAGCATCGTCCGGTTCGCGCGGTAGGTGGAGTAGCCGGTCGTGCCGGACGCGATCACGCCGATGCACGCGAACAGCACCGACAGCTTCGACGTGAGCCCGAGCCTGATCATTTGTCGAACCGCTCCGGTCGGTCGCCCGACACGATGCGGCTCCACAGCGACTCGCGCCGCGCGATGTCCTCGACCGGCTGGATCCACACGAGGTGCTGGTTGCCGGACTCGAGACCGGGTGGCGGCTCGAGGGTATTCGCGAGCCCCTGGCGTTCGGTCAGCAGTGCGCCGATCGCCGGTTCGAGCATGTAGTTGATCCATGCGAACGCGAGCTCGCGATGCTCCGCGCCGCGCGTGACGCCCCAGCAGTCGAGCCACGCGAGCGCGCCTTCATCCGGAATCACGTAGCCGACGTCCGCACCGGCGCGACGCAGTTGTTCGACCTGCTGCGTGCCGTAGTTGCCGAACATCAGCGCCGCGTGATGCTGGACGAACAGCGCGGTCGCCTCTTCCGGAAGCGTGTAATACGTGAGCAGGTTGCGTCGCAGGTCGACCAGCTTGTGCGCAACGGCAAGCGTTTGCGCGGGCGACAGGTGAAAGGGGTCGGGGTAGCGGAGTGCGAGTGCGGTGAACGAAAAATTATGCTGCGCGCTGTTGAAGTCGAGCACCTTGCCGCGGTAGCGCGGATTCCACAGTTCCAGCATCGAGCGCGGCGCGGCGGGCACCTGCTTGCGATCGTAGATCAGTCCCATCGACGAATATGTGAACGGAATCGCATAGGTCGAGCCGTTGTGCACGAGTCCGCCGATCGTCGCGAGCTGCTGGAAATTCGGTTGTTGCCGCCGACGGTTGGGGACCTGTGACAGGTCGATCGGTATGAGCAGGCCGTCGCGCGCGTAGCGCTGGATCTCTGCCGTGTTGGCCGCGAGCACGTCGTACGGCGGCGGCGACGCGCTGTGCATTCGCGTCCACAACGCTTCGTCGGAATCGACGAACGTCACTTCGACGCGTACGTGGAATTGCGTCTCAAACGCATTGACGACATCGTTGTCCGCGTAGCCGGGCCATGCAAGGACGCGCAGGACGTTATCGTTGACGGTCTCGGGAGAAGCAGCGCACGCAGGCAGGCCCTGCAAGCCCAGCGTCAGGATGACAAACCACCGGCATACGGCCCGGCGCGCACGCCGACGCGCGCCGATTCCCCTGATCAATCGGTCCTCGCCCGCATTCCCCGTATGCATTCGACTGGCCTTTTTTAAGTCGATGCTTGAGCTTGCAACAAGACCACAAAAAATATCGCCGCGCAATTGGAACAAGCCGCACGCACACCGCGTCCGCGCGCGAAGAATCATCAGGTGAAAGGCATGACTCGACGCGTGCCGCTTCCGGTTGCAGCCACGCAGCACACGAGTGAACGCCGCGATCACGCGCGACGGATGCGCACGCATCGGCATCGCCACGACGGCGCGACCGGCCCCGGCCGTCGCACTTTTCTTTTCGGGCCGCTCGTCGGACAATGTCCCGCCCCCGCCGCGCGCGGCGCCGCACCGGCCCCCGCGCGGCGCACGCATGCTCCACCCGCGCACATGAAACGCTACGAAACCCTCGCCCATACGATCGCCGACGAAATCCGCAACGGCAACCTCGCGGTCGGCACGCGCCTGCCATCGCTGCGCCAGATCATCGCGCAGCATGGCGTGAGCCAGTCGACGGTGTTTCGCGCGTACTACCTGCTCGAACAGTGGGGGCTGATCCGCGCACGCGAACGCTCCGGCTATTACGTCGCGCCGGGCGCGGGCCCGGCGGCGCACCCGCCCGCGAAACACCGCGCAAGCCGCGCCGGCGCCACGCGCAAGGTCGACATCAGCGATCTCGTGTTCTCGGTGCTCGACGCCGCGACGCAACCCGGCATCGTGCCGCTCGGCTCCGCGTTCCCCGCGCCGCAGCTGTTTCCGCTGCCGCGCCTCGCGAAATCGCTCGCTCAGGCGACGCGGCTCGTCAGCCCGTGGAGCACGGTCGTCGACCTGCCGCCGGGCAACGAGGCGCTGCGCCAGCAGATCGCGCGGCGCTATCTGGCAACCGGCGTCGCGCAACCCGTCGACGAGATCGTCGTCACGAACGGCGCGCTGGAGGCGCTGAACCTGTGCCTGATGGCCGTCACGCGGCCCGGCGACGTCGTCGCGGTCGAATCGCCCGGCTTCTATGCGGCGCTGCAGGCGATCGAGCGGCTCGACCTGCGCGCGGTCGAGATTCCCGTCGATCCGCGCACGGGCCTCGATCTCGATGCGCTCGCGAACGCGCTCGACCGGCACGACATCCGCGCGTGCTGGTTCATGACCAATTTCCAGAATCCGACCGGTGTCACGCTGCCGCTCGACAAGAAGCGCGCGCTCGTGGAGATGCTTGCCGCGCGCGAGGTGCCGCTGATCGAGGACGACGTGTACGGCGAGCTGCATTTCGGCCCCGACTATCCGCTGCCCGCGCGCGCCTTCGACCGGCACGGTCTCGTGATGCACTGTAGTTCGTTCTCGAAGACGCTCGCGCCGGGCTACCGGATCGGCTGGGCCGCCGCCGGCCGGTTCGCGGAAAAAGTGCAGCGGCTCAAGCTGATGACCACGCTGTCGGCGAGCATCCCCGCACAAGCCGGCATCGCGAACTATCTGGAGCACGGCGGCTACGATCGTCATCTGCGCAAGCTGCGCGGCGCGCTGCAGACGCAGCTCGCCCGCATGGACGACGCGCTGCGGCGCTGGCTGCCGGACGGCGTCGAGTGGGTGCGGCCGGACGGCGGATATTTCCTGTGGCTGTCGTTTCCCGATGCGATCGACGCGATGGAACTGCATCGCCAGGCGATCGCGCGCGGCATCAGCTTCGCGCCGGGGCCGCTGTTCTCGGCCGCGCACGGCTTCGAGCGCTGCGTGCGCGTGAACTTCGGCCATCCGTGGAGCCGCGACATCGAACGCGCGATCCGCGTGCTTGGCGAACTGGTCGCCGAGCCCGCGGTACGCAAGGCCGGTTGAGCCCGCACGCAGGCGGCCGCCGGCGCATCGCTGATCTGCTGCGCCCTTTTCGTCCCGATCTGCTGCTTGTCCCGCCGCCCCGCGTTCCCTACGCTGTCTCCGGTTGCCCGACACCCGTCGCAACGTCCCCTTCCGAGCGGCGCGCGCCCTGCACCGCCGCTCCTCTCGCGTATCACGTCATGTACCGATATACCGATTTCGACCGGGCGCTCGTGCACAGCCGCGCCGCCCAGTTCCGCGACCAGCTCGAACGCTGGCAGCACGGCACGCTGAGCGAGGACGCGTTCCGGCCGTTGCGCCTGCAGAACGGCTGGTACGTGCAGCGCCACGCGCCGATGCTGCGCGTGGCCGTGCCGTACGGCGAACTGTCGAGCACGCAGCTTCGCGTGCTGGCCCGGATCGCACGCGACTACGACGTGCCCGACGATGCCACCTATCGCGCCGCCCGCGACGCGCAGGCGCTGCTCGGCACGCTGCGCCTGCCGATCCGCAACGCGCACTTCACGACCCGCACCAACGTGCAGTTCAACTGGATTTCCGCTCGCGAAGGCGGCCGACGTGATGGACCTGCTCGCGACCATCGACATGCACGGGATCCAGACGAGCGGTAATTGCATCCGCAACATTTCGTGCGACGAGCGCGCGGGCGTCGCGCCGGACGAGATCGCCGATCCGCGTCCGTTCGCCGAAGTGATGCGCCAGTGGACGACGCTGCATCCGGAATTCGCGTTCCTGCCGCGCAAGTTCAAGATCGCGATCACCGGCGCGGCCGAGGACCGTGCGGCAACCGACTGGCACGACGTCGGGCTGAAGCTCGTGCGCAACGACGCGGGCGAGCTCGGCTTTCGCGTGAGCGCCGGCGGCGGCATGGGCCGCACGCCGCTGATCGCGACGCCGCTGCGCACGTTCCTGCCGTGGCGGCACGTGATGAACTACATCGAGGCGATCGTCCGCGTCTACAACCGCTATGGACGGCGCGACAACAAGTACAAGGCACGCATCAAGATCCTCGTGAAGAGCGAGGGCCAGCGCTACATCGACGACGTCGAGGAAGAGTTTCGCCAGATCGTCGAGCATGACGGCGGCCCGCACACGATCCCGCAGGCTGAATTCGACCGCATCGCGGCATCGTTCGTGCCGCCGCGCATCGCGCCGCGTGCGCTCGACGTGCAGGATGCCGAAGCACGCATGGCCGCGCACGCCGGTCGCCATCCGGCCTTCGCGCGGTGGCTGGCGCGCAACGTCGCCGCGCACCGCGACCCGGCGCTGAGGATCGTCACGCTGTCGTTCAAGCGCCGCCTGCAGGCGCCCGGCGATGCGTCGCCCGAGCAGCTCGACGCGCTCGCCGAACTCGCCGACCGCTTCTCGGCCGGCGAAGCGCGCGTCACGCATGCGCAGAACGTGGTGCTGCCGTGGGTACACGTCGACGACCTGTTCCTGCTGTGGGAACACGCGCGCGCGATCGGTCTCGCCAGCGCGAACGTCGGACTCCTGACCGACATGATCGCGTGCCCGGGCGGCGATTTCTGCGCGCTCGCGAACGCGCGCTCGATTCCGATCGCCGACGCGATCGCCGAACGGTTCCAGGATCTCGACATGCTGCACGACGTCGGCGACATCGACCTGCACATCAGCGGCTGCATCAACTCGTGCGGCCACCATCACAGTGGGCACATCGGCATCCTCGGCGTCGACAAGGACGGAGCCGAGTGGTATCAGGTGACGCTCGGCGGCTCGGACGGTTCGAGCGCGAGCGGCCCCGCGCGGCCGGGCAAGGTGATCGGCCCTTCGTTCTCGGCGGACGAGATCGTCGATGTGGTGGACGCGCTCGTCAACGTCTATCTCGACTCGCGGCTCGACGCCGACGGCCGCGACGAACGATTCATCGACACGGTGCGCCGCATCGGCGTCGAGCCCTTCAAGGTTGCGGCAAACGACGCACGTCACCAGGCGGAGCACGCATGAACGCGACCGACCCAAACACCCACGCACGCATCCGGCTGCTGACACCGGCCGAACACGCCGACGACACGCACTCGCCCGACACGGCGACGCTCACGCCCCTGACGATCGGCAACGACGAGGAACTGGCGCCGCTCGCGGAGCGGATCGCGCAGGCCGCGCGCATCGACCTGCACTTCCCGTCCTTCACCGACGGCCGCGCATACAGCCAGGCGTATCTGCTGCGCAAGCGCTTCGGCTTCGCCGGCGACCTGCGCGCGACGGGCGACGTGCTGATCGACCAGTTGCTGCTGATGGAACGCACCGGGTTTTCGAGCGCGGTGCTCGGCGCCGATGCCGATCTCGCGGCCGCGCGCCGGCAGCTCGACCGGTTTCCCGGCTTCTATCAGCGCGACGCGAGAACGGTAGCGCCGCGGCAGGACGCGGCGACGCAGACGGCGCAATGAAAACGGGCGGCCCGCAGGCCGCCCGTCCGATGAACGACAACCGCGCCCGCCGCGAAGCGGGCGCCGGCGTTCAGCGCGCCGCCACCGCCTTGCCGAACGCGCCGAGGATCTTCTTTTCGAGCGCGATGTAGTCGTGGCCGAAGTGGTGGTCGCCGCCCGTCTTGATCACGTCGGCGCCGGTATTCGCGAGCGCCGGACACATCGTGTCCTTCTCTTCCGCGCCGTAGAAGCACTGCACGAGCTGCGGCGGCACCTTCGCGATTTCCGGCGCGACCTTCATCGCCTTGTCGCTCGCCGGCATGCCGAGCCAGCCCGTCACGCGGATCTGGAAGTCCGCCGCCGGCGCGAAGCCGAGCAGCGACATCACCGCGACCTTGTCGCGCAGGTCGGCCGGCAGCCGGTTGTATGCGAACGGCATCACGTCCGCGCCGAACGAGTAGCCGACCAGCGCCACGCGGTTCGCATGCCAGCGCGCCATGTACGTGCGCATCACGCGCGCCAGGTCGCGGCTCACCTGCGCGGGCGGCTTCTCGCTCCAGAAATAGCGCAGGCTGTCGATGCCGACGACCGACACGCCGTCACGCTGCAGCGCCTCGGCGATCGTCTTGTCGAGATCGCGCCAGCCACCGTCGCCCGAGATCACGATCGCGAGGCGGTCGCTGCCGCCCTTGGCCGGCAGCTCGACGAGCGGCAGGTCCGACACGTCGAGCTCGTCGCTGCTGCTGGTGTCGTGCAGGTGCGACGTGACGAGCGATACGAGCTTCGCGGTGTCGCCGGCCGCGGCCGTTTCGACGAAGCCCGGCATCGCGCGGCGCACGATCGTCGGATCGGGCGGGCACGGCTTGAAGCGCGCATCGAGCTTCGCCGCCGGCGCGACCGACACGACGCCGGCGATGGTGTTTTCCGGCGCCATCGACAGGATCTGCTTCGCGATCGCGCCGCCCTGGCCCACGCCCGCGACGATCGGCGTGTAATAGCGCGCCGATTGCGCGAGGCGTTCGAGCTGGTGGCTGACCGCCTCGGCGTCGCCGTCGAGGTGGTGACAGGTTTCCTGCTTCGCGGCGAGGTTCGCCGCATAGCGTTCCGAATCCACGCCGACGGTCATCGCGCCCGCTTTCGCGAGTGCATCGGCCGCCTGCTGGTCGGCGGCGCCCCAGCCCCGCTCACGCGAGAACAGCACGACGAAGCCGCGCAGCGGGCCGCCCGGCTTCGTCACGGTCACGGGACCGTAGCGGCCGCCCGATACGGTTTCCGGTTGCGCCGCGAGCGCGGCGCCGGCCAACATCATTCCCGCACAGGCGAGCGCCGCCTGCGCGATACCCTTCTTCAACATCATGAACGCCGACCTCCAGCCAGCAGGGACAGATCCGCGAGCGTGACGAACACGCCGACCGAGCCCGAGGCCGCGAGATAGCGCGGCTCCCAGTGCGGCTCGAACTTGCTCTTGAATGCACGCAAGCCACGGAAGTTGTAGAAGCGGCCGCCGAAGCGCCAGACCATCAGCCCGAACCGGTGCCACGGCGACGGCATCTTCGCCGCCCCCATCCCCGAGAACGGCGCGATGCCCAGGCTCAGCTTGCGGAACCCCGCTTCCTTCAGATGCAGCGCGAGCTGCGTAAACAAATACTCCATCGCATACGGCGACGCGTCCGGCAGATGACGCATCACGCCGACCGTCGCCTCGGTGTTGAGGTCGGTCGTCATGAACGTGACGAAGGCGATCGGCTTGTCGGCCTGACGCACGAGCATCACCGATTGCGTCGCGAGATAGCCGTCGTGGAATGCGGCCACCGAGAAACTCTTCTCGCGCGCGTCGCGGCTGTCGAGCCAGCCGTCGGAGATGTCGCGCAGCGACGGCAGCGCGGCCGGCACGTCGCACGGCGCGATCACCTCGACCGTCAGCGCGTCCTTGTCGCCGCGGCGCAGCGCATAGCGCAGGTGCGACCGGTTCGAACCCTTCAGGTCGAACCGGTCGAGCGCGATGTGGGCTTCCTCGCCGAGCTTCATCAGCGTGAGCCCGGCGTCGAGATACAGCGGCAGCGCGTTCGCGCGCACCTGGTAGAACGCCGCGCGGCCGCTGTGCGCGTGCGCCAGCGCGATGAACTTGCTGATCAGCGCCGGCCATTCCTCGCGCGGCCCGACCGGGTCGTGCAGCGCGGCCCACGTGCGGCCGTTTTTCGCATACATGAGGAACGCGCGGCGCGATTCGGAAAACAGGAACGACTTGTCGCCCATCAGCGCGAGGCCCGCATCGCTGCATTCCTGCGCGCGGATGATCTGCTCCGCGTCGACCAGGTCCTGCTCGGCAGGCTTCACGAAACGTCCGGGCGCCGGCCGCAGCAGCTGCCACAGCGCGAACATCGCGACGAACACGCCGGCCGCGAGCGTCGCGCGCAGCGCCCGCGGCGCGCGGGCGTCGAACGAGAAATGCGACCACAGATCGCGCGTGTAAGGCACGTCGCGGAACGCGAAGCACAGCACCCACACCGCGAGGATCAGCACCATCGTCACCGACACGAACCAGCTCACCGTGAAGCGCTCGGCGAGCAGCGACGAATGCCGGTTGAAGCGGCGGCGGCTGACGAGCAGCAGCACCAGCAGCGTGCCGAGCACGCCGGCCTCGACGAACGCGAGACCCTTCGCCAGCGACAGCGCGAGGCTCGCGAGCGTCAGCGCGAAGGTCATCCACCATGCACCGTCGAGCCGGCGCAGCAGCCCGCGCGCGACGAACAGCAACGCGACGCCCAGCACGCTGCAGATCACCTGCGAGCCTTCGAGCACCCACAGCGGGACGATGTTGCGCAGGATCGCGATCCGGTACCAGAACGCAGGCGTCGCGCTCGAAATCACCAGCATGCTGCCGACCGCGAAGGTCACCAGGCTCAGGAACAGCGGCGCCAGCTGCGACACGCGCGCGGCCTGCCGCGACACGAGCCGGCGGCGCAGCGCGCGGCCCTCGAAACCGGCCAGCAGGCCGGCCGACAATACGAGCGGCACGCCGAAGTAGATTGCGCGATAGGCGATCAGCGCGGCGACCATCGCATGCGCGGGCACTTCGCGGCCCAGCGTGAAGACCATCGCCGCTTCGAACACGCCGATCCCGCCCGGCGTATGGCCGATCATCCCGAGCAGCAGCGCGGCCGCGTATACGGTGATGAAGGTCGGGAGACCGACCGGCGCGGCCGGCAGCAGCACCCACAGCGTCAGGCCGGCGGCCACGACGTCGAGCACCGCATAGACGACCTGTGCGACGAGGTCGCGCCGCGCCGGCACGTCGAACGAGAGCCATTTGAAGCGCGTGACGACCGGGCGCGCGGTGTTGCCGCACATCATCGTCATCACGGCCAGCACGACGAGCAGCGCGGCGCCGCTCCACATGAGCACGCCGGGCGCGACATGCAGCATCGCGGCGAGCGTCTGCGGCACGCAGACCATGCCGACCGCCGTCATCAGCACCAGCGCGAGCGCGAGCGTGCCGCTCGTGAATACCGTCATGCGGCCGATCTGCGCGGGCGTGACGCCCGACACGCCATACACGCGCGCGCGCACGGCGCCGCCCGTCAGCGCGCCGAAGCCGGTCGCGTTGCCGAGCGCGGACCCGGCGATCGCGCCGATCCACAACGCGACGCGCGGCACCTTCGCGGCGACATAGCGCAGGCCGACCGCGTCGCGGGCGACGAGCGCGAGATAGCTGAGGGCCGTCGCGGCCAGCGACGCGCCCCACTCTTCGGCGGACATGTGACGCAACTCGCGGATCACCGACCGGTAGTCGACGGATTCCGACAGGTGCTGGAAAACCACGATCAGCAGCAGCCCGATGCCGAGCGCGAGCAGCGGCGACAGCACGCGTTCGTTGCGGATCAGCGCCCGGACACGGGCGATCACCGCCGCGGCGCGGCCGGGCGAACCAGGGTGGCGGGAAGACATAGGTTGTTCAGTGGCGGTGCATAGCGAGTCGCGGCGCGGGTTGGCCCGGCGGCGACATATCGGGTTGTTCTGCGTGGGCGGTCGGCCGAAGACGGAGGCAGGCGGCGCCTGGATCAGAACTTACGAGTATACGGAATTTATATTACAGAATCTTTCAAGTTCGGATTGTGCGGTTTTGTGGCACGCGAGGCGCATCAATACCGCATCAAAATCGTGGGTTCGACACACGCAAGGTGCGCATGATACCGGGAACCGACCGGGTTTTCTCATCAGATGAATGACTTGTGATGCATTTGGGAGAAATTCTCCGGCCCGGCCGGGCGAGCGAGGGCAAAACCGCGACCGGGCGCGGGTTTCAGCGAATAGGGACGGATCGCCGCGCCGCGCCCTTCGTCACTTCGCCCGCTCGTGCGCCGCGAGCCCGATCGCCTTGTAGTCGTAGGTCGGATAGAACTCCGTCCGGTACGCGCCCCAGGCCGTGTCCTCGAGCACGCGATTGACCTCCCGCACCCGCGACGCCGGCAACCGCAGCACGACGATCTGCCCGATTCCCATCGCCACCGTCCAGCTCACCACCTCGACGCCCGGCGGCGGAAACGCCTTGTAGAACCCCTGTTTCGCGAGCTGCGCGTTCAGCTCGGCGAGCGGGCGCGACTGGTCGTGCTTCAGGAAGACCGTCAAGAGCACCGCGTTGTCGGGCGTCGCGGCGGCCGTGCCGGCCGGTACCGTCGACGTCTGCCCGACGGCCGGCGCGCCGCAGAATGCGGCCGCGGCCAGCGATGCGACGATCGCAAGGGTTCGAAGCGGGTGATTCCGGCGTGCCGTCATGACGCGACTCCGTGGCTGTATGGATGACGCCGTCATCATGCGCCGTCCCGCGCATCGCTGCAGCGTGCGCGCTCGTCGGTGCCGGCCCGTTCGCGCAGCACGCCCGGAGGAAATGATCGCGAAGATGCCATGCCGGCAACCCGGGCCGCCGGCGGTTTCGGCTTGCCGGCCGCCGTGTCGGGCCGGCAAGCCCGCACGGCCGCGTCAACTCGCGCCGCCTGCGCTCAATACACGTCCCGCATGTAGCGCCGCGCCTTCGAAAGCCGCGAGACGTAGTCGTTCGCGGCGTCGTACGACATCCCGCCGTGCTCGGCGACGACCGCCTTCAGCGCGGTATCGACGTCCTTGGCCATGCGTGCGGCGTCGCCGCACACGTAGAAATGCGCGCCCTCCTCCAGCCACTTGTACAGCTCGGCGCCCTGCTCGCGCATCCGGTCCTGCACGTAGATCTTGTCGGCCTGGTCGCGCGAAAACGCGAGATCGAGCCGCGTGAGGAAACCGCTGTCGCGCATCGCGCTCAGTTCGTCGCCGTAGTAGAAGTCGGTCTGCGCATGCTGCTCGCCGAAGAACAGCCAGTTGCGTCCGCGCGCGCCGCGCGCCTGCCGCTCGTGCAGGAAGCCGCGGAACGGCGCGACGCCGGTGCCGGGCCCCACCATCACGACGGGCACGTCGCCGTTCACCGGCGGCCGGAAATGCGCGGACTTCTGCACGAACACCGGCACGCGGCCGTCGTCCGCGCGATCGGCGAGGAACGTCGACGCGACGCCTTTACGCGCGCGCCGGCCGTTGTGATAGCGCACGGCCGACACCGTCAGGTGAATCTCGCCCTGGTGCGCGCTCGGGCTCGACGCGATCGAATACAGGCGCGGCTGCAGCCGCTTCAGCATCCCGACCAGCTCCGTGCCCGACAGATCGACCGGGAACTCGTGCAGCACGTCCGCGAGTTGTTGCCCCCACAACCATTGCTTCAGGTCGGCCTTGCGATCGTCGCCGAGCAGCGCCTTCAGCGCGCCGTTCGCGCTGCGCGACGCGATGAACGCGAGCGTGTCGGGATGCGGGCGCGTGATGTCGAAGTGGCGCGCGAGCGCATCGCCGAGCCGCACGTCGCCGATGCCCGCGACCGACACGGGCGCATCGGCCTTCAGCGCGGTGACGGACAGCAGCTCGTCGACCAGCTCCGGGCAGTTGGTCGGCCACACGCCGAGCGCGTCGCCGGTTTCGTATTCGAGGTTCGCGCCTTCGGTCGACAGCGACACGTAGCGCGTGTCCTTCGCGGCGCCCGGCCGGTTGAGACGCAGGTTCGCGACGAGCTTCGACGGCGCCGGATGCGCCTTGGTCGGCAGCAGCCCCGACGCGCTTACCCCGGCGGACGGCACCGCGTGCAGCGCGGCATCCGCTTCCTTGATCCGGGCAACCACGCGTTCGAGCCACTGGTCCGCATCGCGCTGGAACTCGACGTCGCAATCGACGCGCGCGCACAGGCGCGCCGCGCCGAGTTCCGCGAGCCGCGCATCGAGCCGGCGGCCGTGCCCGCAGAACTGGTCGTAGTTGCGATCGCCGAACGCGAGCACCGCGAAGTGCACGCCGTCGAGACACGCGGCGCTGCCGGCCTGCAGCGCATCCCAGAACTCGCTGCCGTTGTCGGGCGCGTCGCCATCGCCGAACGTGCTCGTCATCAGCAGCACGTATTGCGCGCCGGCCAGCGACGCGACCGGATAGTCGGACATGCACGCGGTGCGGATCTCGAAGCCGGCATTCATCAGCTGCGTCGCGTAGTCCTCGGTCAGCGACTCGATGTTGCCCGTCTGCGACGCCCACAGCAGCACGACCTTCGGCCGCGTGCGCACGATCCGCACGCCGCCGGGCGCGGCGGCCTCGGACGGCAGCGCGGGCGCGGCACCGTCCGATGCGTGGGCAGGCACCGAGCGGCTGAACAGCCCCGCGAGCATCCCCTCGACCCAGAACCGCACCGGCGGCGCGAGCGGCGCGCCGGCCGGCAGCACCGGCACGCCGCCGTCGCGCCGCCCGGCGCTCGCCTTCAGCCCGCTGACGAGGCCGGCCACGTACAGGCGCTCCGTATCGGAGAGCGGCGGCGGCGCGAGATCGGCCACGCCGAGCGCGGCCGCGAAAGTGTCGAGGTCTGCCATGTCGGATTCCTGTGAAGCCGTGATCTGCGCCGGCGCGGGCGCGGGCCGCGCGTCGGCAGCGGAGGCATCGGGCCGCGCCGTGTCGTCGGCGGCGGCGTCGGCGGACGCGAACGCGTCCGTGTCGACGCGCGTGAGCGCGACCGCGCAATATTTCAGTTCGGGCTGCTGAGATTCCGGATCGATCGCGTCGTTCGTCACCGCATTGATGCACAGGTCGTCGCCGTACACGTCGTTCCAATGCATCGGCGCGAAGCAGTTGCCGCGCCGCACGCGCTCGGTCACGACGGCCGGCAGCACCGCGCGGCCGCGCGCCGAGCGAATCTCGACGCTGTCCTTCGTCGCAATGCCGAGCGCGCTCGCATCGTCCGGATGCAGTTCGACGAACGGGCGCGGATTGAGCTTGTTCAGCATCGCGACCTTGCCCGTCTTCGTCATCGTGTGCCATTGATGCTGCAGCCGGCCGGTGTTCAGCACGATCGGGAACGTGTCGTCGGGCAGTTCGGCCGGCGCGACGTGCGGCCGCGCGAGGAAGCGCGCCTTGCCCGACGCCGTCGGAAACGCAATACGCGGCGCGTCGTGCCCGTCGGCCGCCGGGCGCGGCGTCTGGCTCACGCCGTCGTTCAGGTAGCGGATCGGGTGCCGCTCGCGCGCCGTGCCCGGCGCGACCGGCCATTGCACGGGGCCGTCGCGCAGCGCCGCGTGGCTCGCGCCGCGCAGGTCGTAGCCGGTCGCCGGATTCGAAAACCGCACGATCTCGTCGAACACGTCGGCCGCCGACGCATAGTCGAACGCATCGCCGAAGCCCATCGCGCGCGCCACTTCCGCGACGATGCGCCAGTCCGGCAGCGCGTCGCCGGGCGGCGCGACCGCGGCACGCATCAGCGTCATGTTGCGCTCGGAATTGACCATCACGCCGTCGCCCTCGGCCCACAGCGCGCCAGGCAGCAGGATGTCCGCGTAGCGGTTGGTCTCGGTGTCGAGGAACGCGTCCTGCGCGATCACGAGTTCCGCGGCCTGCAGCCCCGCGATCACGTTCTGCCGGTTCGGCACGGTCGCGACCGGATTCGTGCAGACGATCCAGCACGCCTTGATGTCGCCGGCCGCCATCCGTTCGAACAGGTCGACCGTGCCGCGGCCGGCATCCTTGCGCAGCGTGCCGGCCGGCACGCGCCACAGGTGCTCGACGAAGCGCCGGTCGTCGTCGGACAGCACCGAGCGCTGGCCCGGCAGGCCGGGGCCCATGTAGCCCATCTCGCGCCCGCCCATCGCGTTCGGCTGGCCGGTCAGCGAAAACGGCCCGCTGCCCGGGCGGCAGATCGCGCCCGTCGCCAGATGCAGGTTGCAGATCGCGTTGGTGTTCCACACGCCGTGCGTGCTCTGGTTGAGGCCCATCGTCCAGCAGCTCGTCCATTCCTGCGCGTCGCCGATCCATTGCGCGGCCGTGCGGATGTCAGCTTCCGCGAGACCGGTGATTGCCGCGACGCGCTCGGGCGTGTAGTCGGCGAGAAACGCGGGCATCGCGTCCCAACCTTCGGTGTACGTATCGATGAACGCGGCATCGGTGCGGCCGTTCGCGTGCAGCAGATGCAGCAACCCGTTGGTCAGCGCCAGATCGGTGCCGGGCCGGATCTGCAGGAACAGGTCGGCCTTGTCGGCAGTGCCGGTGCGGCGCGGATCGACGACGATCAGCTTCGCGCCGGCCTTCACGCGATCCATCATGCGCAGGAACAGGATCGGGTGGCAGTCGGCCATGTTCGCGCCGATCACGAAGAACAGGTTCGCGCGATCGAAATCCTGGTACGACCCGGGCGGGCCGTCCGCACCGAGCGACTGCTTGTAGCCCGTGCTCGCGCTCGCCATGCACAGGCGCGAGTTCGACTCGATGTTGTGGGTGCCGACGAAGCCCTTCGCGAGCTTGTTCACGAGGTATTGCGCCTCGATCGACATCTGCCCCGACACGTAGAACGACAACGCATCGGGCCCGTGCGCGTCGAGCACCGCGCGCAGCCGCCGCGCGGTCTCGACGATCGCGTCGCGCGCCGGCAGCGGCACGAGGTCGTCCTCGCGCGCGCGCCGCACGAACGCGCGGTCGAGCCGCCCGGAACGGCGCAACGCGACGTGCGCCGACGAGCCCTTCGTGCACAGCCGCCCGAAGTTGGTCGGATGATCGGAGTCGCCGGACACCTTGACGACTTCGTCATCCTCGACGTGCAGCACCATTCCGCAGCCGACGCCGCAGTATGGGCACACGCTCTTGACGGAGGTGGCGGTCATGCGTGCTCCGTCGGCGCTCAGACGGCGATCCACACGAAACCGTCCTCGACCCGCGACGGATACGCGTGCACCGATTTCTCGGGGGATTCGAGGCATTCGCCGGTCCGCAGGTCGAAATGCTGCTTGTACAGCGGCGACGCGACCACCACGCGCTCGCCGAGGCTGCCGATCAGCCCGCGCGACATCACGGCCGCCTGCGACACCGGGTCGACGTTGTCGATCGCGAACACGCCGCCTTCCTCGGCATGCGCGACATGAAACACCGCGACCTGCTCGCCGTTGACGAGCGCGCACACGCCGGTGTTCGGCACGATGTCGTCGAGCGGGCACACGCGGGTCCAGGACAGGTGAAGACGATCGTTCATGATGGGCTCCTTGAAAAAGACGCGGCTGTCGGTCAGCGTCAGACGGTTGCGGGTTCGGCGACGACGGGAATCGCAACGGGCCTGCCGCCCGCGCGCTCGTCGGGTGTGGCGGGACGGATCTGGCCGCGCGTTTCGACGAACGCGATGGTCGCATCCGGCGCGTCGCTGTTCACGAAGTGGCGGAAGCGCTTGCGCGTTTCCGGATCGGTGACGGCCTTCTTCCACTCGCATTCGTAGGTGTCGACCACGTGCTGCATGTCGGCCTCGAGTTCGGCCGCGATCCCGAGCTTGTCGTGCACAACGACGTCGGTCAGGTAGTCGAGCCCGCCTTCGAGGTTGTCGCGCCACACGCTGGTGCGCTGCAGCCGATCGGCGGTGCGCACGTAGAACATCAGGAAGCGGTCGATGTAGCGGATCAGCGTGGCGCGGTCGAGATCGGACGCGAGCAGTTCCGCATGGCGCGGCTTCATCCCGCCGTTGCCGCACACGTACAGGTTCCAACCCTTCTCGGTCGCGATGATGCCGATGTCCTTGCCCTGCGCTTCCGCGCACTCGCGCGTGCAGCCCGACACGCCGAACTTGATCTTGTGCGGCGCGCGCAAGCCCTTGTAGCGGTTCTCGATGTCGATCGCGAGGCCGACCGAATCGTCGACGCCGTAGCGGCACCACGTCGAACCGACGCACGACTTCACGGTGCGCACCGACTTGCCGTACGCATGCCCCGATTCGAAGCCGGCCGCGATCAGCGCTTCCCAGATCGACGGCAGCTGCTCGACGCGCGCGCCGAACAGGTCGACGCGCTGGCCGCCCGTGATCTTCGTATAGAGCCCGTACTTCTTCGCGACCTGGCCGACCGCGATCAGCCCTTCCGGCGTCACCTCGCCGCCCGGCATGCGCGGCACGACCGAGTACGTGCCGTCGCGCTGGATGTTCGCGAGGTAGTAGTCGTTCGAATCCTGCAGCCCCGCATGCTCCTTCTTCAGCACGAACTCGTTGAAGCACGACGCGAGGATGCCCGCCACCGCCGGCTTGCACACGTCGCAGCCGAGCCCGTGGCCGTGCTTCGCGAGCAGTTCGTCGAACGTCGTGATGCGCTCGACGCGGATCAGGTGGAACAATTCCTGGCGCGAATGCGGGAAGTGCTCGCACAGATGGTTGTTGACCGTGAGACCCTGCTTCTTCATCTCGGCCTTCATGATCTGCGTGACGAGCGGCACGCAGCCGCCGCATGACGTGCCCGCGCCCGTGCACGACTTCAATGCCCCCAGGCTCGTCGCGCCATCCGCCACCGCCGTGCAGATCTGCGACTTCGACACGTTGTTGCACGAGCAGATCTGCGCGCCGTCCGGCAGCGCGTCGACGCCGATCGCCGGCTTCGCCGCGCCGTCCGACGACGGCAGGATCAGGAATTCCGGCGACTCGGGCAGCTCGATGCGATTCAGCATCATCTGCAGCAGCGTGCCGTATTCGGCCGCGTCGCCGACCATCACCGCGCCGTGCAGGAACTTGCCGCAGTCCGACACCACCAGCTTCTTGTAGACCTGGCGGCGTTCGTCCGCGTACTGGTAGATGCGGCTGCCGGCCGTCGCGCCGTGCGCGTCGCCGATGCTCGCGACGTCGACGCCCATCAGCTTCAGCTTGGTGCTCATGTCGGCACCGGCGAACGCGGCTTCGGCCGCTTCTTCCGTGTCGCCGCCGACCTGCTTCGCGACCACGCGCGCCATGTCGTAGCCCGGCGCGACGAGGCCGTACACCATCCCGTTCCAGGCCGCGCATTCGCCGATCGCGTAGATGTCGGCGTCGCTCGTGCGGCACGCGTCGTCGATCGCGACGCCGCCGCGCGGGCCGATCTCCAGACCGCACGCACGCGCCAGTTCGTCGCGGGCGCGGATGCCGGCCGAGAACACGATCATGTCGGCGTCGAGATGCGAGCCGTCGGCGAACGCCATCCGGTGCGTGCCTTCGTCGCCGTCGACGATCTCGAGCGTGTTCTTGCCCGTATGCACGGTCACGCCGAGCGCCTCGATCTTCGCGCGCAGCATCCGGCCGCCGCCGTCGTCGACCTGCACCGCCATCAGCCGCGGCGCGAATTCGACGACGTGCGTGTCGAGCCCCATGTCGCGCAACGCCTTCGCGCATTCGAGGCCGAGCAGCCCGCCGCCGATCACCACGCCACGCTTCGCGTGCGTGCCGCACGCCTGCATCGCTTCGAGATCCTCGATCGTTCGGTACACGAAGCAACCGGCGCGATCGCGGCCCGGCACCGGCGGCACGAACGGACGCGAGCCCGTCGCGAGCACCAGCTTGTCGTACGCGAGCGTTTCGCCGGACGCGAGCGTGACCGTGTGCGCGGCACGGTCGATCGACGCGACCCGGGCGTTCAGGCGCAGATCGAACTGCGGATGACGCTCGAAGAAGCCGGGTTCGACGAGCGACAGATCGTCCGCCGACTTGCCCGCGAAGAATTCCGACAGGTGCACGCGGTCATACGCCGGGCGCGGTTCCTCGCCGAGCACCGTGACCTGCAGCGTGCCCGCCGCGCCGGCTTGCGCGGCGACGCATTCGAGGAGCTTGTGGCCGACCATCCCGTGGCCGATGACGATGAGTTTCATGATGACGTGTCCTTCGGTCGATCAGTTCGCGACGCTGGCGGCGGCCAGCGCGCGATCGCGCAGCTCGGCCTCGCGTGCCTTGTGTTCTTCGCTGAAGCGCACGGCCATCGCGCACAATGCGGTCGCGGTGACGGCGAGCCCGAGCAGGCTCAGCGTGTGCTGCACGTCGCCGACGCCCTTCAGCAGGAACGCCGCGGCCACCGCGCCGACGTTGCCGCCCGCGCCGACGATCCCCGCGACGCCGCCGAGCGCCTTGCGATCGATGAACGGCACGAGCGCATAGGTCGCGCCGCAGGCCATGTGCGTGAAGAGGCCGAAGGTCAGCATCGCGACGAGCGCCATGCCGATGCCTTGGGCATGCGAGAACCAGATCAGTCCGAGCCCTTCGCCGACGATCAGCGCGCACAGCAGCGTGGCGCGCACGTCGAGGCTGCGCCGCGCGGCGATCTTGTCCGACAGCCAGCCGCCGAGCGCGCGGGCGAACAGCGCGAGCAGCCCGAACATCCCGACCGCGAAGCCGGCGTCCTTCAGCGACAGCTTGAAGTGATCGACGTAGTACAGCGCCGCGATGTTGTGGATGAACACCTCGACGCCGAAGCACGCGCCGTACGTGACGAACAGCATCCACACGCGATAGTTGCCGCATGCGGCGAAGAAGCTCGCCCAGCCGCCCTTCTTGCCGCTGTCGACCGTCACGCCCTGCTTGCGCAGCGCGACGAAATCGCCTTGCGGGCAGTCCTGCGTGAAGCGCCAGTACGCCCAGGCCATCGCGAGCATCGCGACGCCCGGCACGACGAGCGCGATGCGCCACGACGCGTCGTCGCCGAAGCCGAGCATCAGGCCGGCGGCGACGAGCAGCGGCATCATCGCCTGCGTCGCGCCCGCGCCCGCGTTGCCCCAGCCGGCCGTCGTCGCGTTCGCGGTGCCGACCACGTTCGGCGCGAACATCACCGACGTGTGGTACTGCGTGATCACGAAGCCCGCGCCGATCGCGCCGATGCCGAGCCGGCAGATCAGGAACGTCAGGTAGTCGTGCGAGAACGACACCGCGAACACGGGAATCGCGCCGAGCACGAGCAGCCCGACATACACGCGGCGCGGGCCGAAGCGGTCGCACAGCGGGCCGACCAGCAGCCGCACGGCGATCGTCGCGGCCACCGCGGCGATGTTGATGTTCGCGACCTGTGCCGCGGTGAGGTGAAATTCGCGCGCAATCAGCGGCATCAGCGGCGCACACGCGAACCACGCGAAGAAGCATACGAAGAACGCCATCCACGTCATGTGGAACGCGCGCATCGGCGCGGTGCGGAAGCTGAAGAGATCGATACGGGTAGCTTTGTCGGTCATTGTCATCCGCCAAACGAAAAACGGCGTCCTGCACACCCGGTCTCGTCGAGACCCGATGTGTAGGACGCCGTTGCCCATGAAGCCCGTTTCCGGGCGCGTCGGTAATCGGTACTGCGGACGAATCGCCGTTGATCCGCCCTGACGAGCTTACGCAAACGCCATGCCATGTCGGCCCGAATCGCGCCGGCGGCCCCGTCGCACAAGGCGCGCGGGCCGCCGGACGCGTGGCTGCGGTGCGCGGCGCGCGGTGCGTCGCGATGCAGCCAGGCACAGATGTGGTGCGCTGCAGCACTGTCGCCGTGCGACATCGCGGTGCGCGATGACGGGGCGCGATGCATGTCGATGCGGCATCGCGTGCGCCGCGTCAGCGCGGTCGCATGCTTGCCTGCCTCCGTCGCGCGGGGCGTCGCGCCGCGCATGTCGGCGCGCTCGCCGCCGCGCGGTCAGGTTGGCCCGGATATTGCTGAATTCCGTCCACACACCGGCAACGGCGCCGGTGGGCAGTCCCCGCAAGTCGGCCCGCCATCGCAGGCGGGCGCAGCAGATCAGGACAACGACGTCCCCCCGTGCGCGGCACGACCGGATGCCATGGTCGCTTCGACCGCCCGCCGCCGCCGCAAGCAACAACGCGTTATCGACAGCCGCTCGCTCGCACGCGCGCGGCAATGGAACACGACATGACGACTGGAAAAGTCACGCTGCTGGGCGCCGGCCCCGGCGACCCCGATCTCCTCACGCTGAAGGCCGTGAAAGCGCTGGCGGCCGCCGACGTGCTGCTGCTCGACGATCTCGTCGCGCCCGGCATCGTCGAACTCGCGCCGCACGCGCGCGTGATCCGCGTCGGCAAGCGCGGCGGCTGCCGCTCCACGCCGCAGGCATTCATCGAGAAACTGATGCGCCGCCATGCGCTGCGCGGCGCGCACGTCGTGCGCGTCAAGGGCGGCGACGCGCTGCTGTTCGGCCGCGCCGGCGAGGAACTCGCGGCGCTGCGCGCCGCCGGGATTCGGGTGGACATCGTCAACGGCATCTCGTCGGGCTTCGCGGCCGCCGCGAGCCTCGGCGTCTCGCTCACGCACCGCGAGCACTGCCAGGGCGTCACGTTCGTCACCGCGCACCGCCAGGACCACGGCGAACCCGACTGGGCGACGCTCGCGGCGACCGGCACCACGCTCGCGATCTACATGGGCATGAACCGCGTCGACAGCATCGCGGCGGGCCTGCTCGCCGCGTTGCCCGCGTCGACGCCGGCCGCCGCCGTGCAATGGGCCGGCACGTCGCACGAGCGCCGCTGGACGGGCACGCTCGGCGGCCTCGCGCGCGGCGTCGCGGCAGCCGGGCTCGGCAGCCCGGCCGTGATGCTCGTCGGCGCGGCGATCGGCGAAGCCGCCGTGCACGGCACCGATGCCGCCGGCGAAGCGATGCTGTTCCGGGCGGCATAGCATGCGCGGTCCGCATCGGCATTCCGGTCACCGCAGCGGCGTTCGCGCCGGCTGTCGGGGATGCGGTCGGGAGGCCCTGAATCCGTCGACATCCGTGAGCACCCCGCAACCGCCGTTCAACCGTTGCACCGACGCTCGCTCGTCCCCGTTCGCGTCATGAGTTCGTCCGTCCCGCCCGCACGCCTGCGCGTGCTGCTCGTCACCGACACCGACAAGCCGATCGGCGAACTCGGCGACGCGCTCGCGCGCCTCGGCTACGAGATGCTCAACGACGTCGCGACGCCCGCGCGCCTGCCCGCCGCCGTCGAGGAGCAGCGCCCCGACGTCGTGATCATCGATACCGATTCGCCGTCGCGCGACACGCTCGAGCAACTCGCCGTGATGCACGCGACCGCGCCGCGCCCCGTGCTGATGTTCAGCCACGATGCCGACCAGGCGCTGATTCACGCGGCGGTCGGCGCCGGCGTCAGCGCGTATCTCGTCGAAGGCTTGTCGGCCGAGCGCCTCGCGCCGATCCTCGAAGTCGCGCTCGCGCGCTTCTCGCACGACGATGCATTGCGCCGCCGGCTCGCCGACGTCGAGCGCGAGCTCGCCGAACGCAAGCTGATCGATCGCGCAAAGCGCCTGCTGATGGATCAGCGCAGGCTGTCCGAGCACGATGCGTATGCGTTGCTGCGCAAGCGCGCGATGGATCAGGGCCAGCGCATCGTCGACGTCGCGCGCCAACTGCTCGATGCGACCCACCCGTCATGAATGCCATGAAACCTTCGCCTCCCGCCGCGCCGGAACGCGCGCATCTTCGTCTCGGGTTCGTCGCGCTCAGCGACGCCGCCCCGCTGATCGTCGCGCAGCACCTGAATCTCGGCGCGCGCCACGGCCTGACGCTGGAGCTGTGCCGCCAGCCCTCCTGGGCCGCCGTGCGCGACAAGCTGCTGACCGGCGAACTCGACGCCGCGCACGCGCTGTACGGGCTCGTGTGCGGGCTGCAGGTCGGCATCGGCGGCCCGCAGGCCGACATGGCCGCGCTGATGGTGCTGAACCGCAACGGCCAGGCGATCACGTTCGCCCGCGGCCTCGCCGACGCGTACCGCGCAAGCGGCGACGTCCGCGCGGCGCTCGCGACGCTCGGCCGCAAGCCGCTGCTCGCGCAGACCTTCCCGACCGGCACGCATGCGATGTGGCTGAACCACTGGCTCGCGTCGCACGGCGTCGATCCGCTGCGCGACGTGCGCAGCGTCGTGATCCCGCCGCCCGAGATGGTCGCGGCGCTCGCGAGCGGCGAGCTCGACGGCTTCTGCGCGGGCGAGCCGTGGCACGCGGTGGCCGAAGCCTGCGGCGCGGGCCGGACCGTCGCCGTCACCAGCGAGATCTGGCCCGATCATCCGGAGAAGGTGCTCGCGGCCCGGCGCGATTTCGTCGCGCTGTATCCGGCCACCGCGCGGGCGCTGATCCGCACGCTCGTCGATGCGTGCGCGTGGCTCGACAACCCCGTGCACCGTCGCGACGCGGCGGACTGGCTCGCGTCGCCCGACGCGCTCGGCGTGCCGGCCCGGCTGATCGCGCCGCGCCTGCTCGGCGACTACGGCGCGGGGCCGTTCGCGCAGCCGCCGCTGCCGATCCGCTTCCACGACGGCGGCGCCGTGAACCGGCCGGATCCGCAGGAAGGCCGCTGGTTCCTGCTGCAATACCGGCGCTGGGGCATGCTCGACGGCACGCACGACGACGCGGCGATCGCCGCGGCAATCGCGCAGACGGCGTTGTATGATGCTGCGGTCGCCGAGGGCGATGCGGCGGACAGGTGATCCCGACACGGGCTGCCGGAGCCGCCGCGCAGCGCGATGCCGTATCCCGCGGAACGCCTGACGCGATGCGCCGGTCCGCGCCGGCCCGCCGCGTGGCATGGACGCATCTGCGTGCGTGCCGCCACTCCGTCCCCGTTCAGAATCGATGCCGAAACGAACGCGCACGCCGCTCGACGTGCTGCTCACCGAAATCCGCGCGTGCCGCGCCTGCGAAGCCGACCTCCCGCTCGGCCCGCGCCCCGTCGTGCGCGCCCATCGCGACGCCCGCATCCTGATCGTCGGGCAAGCGCCCGGCGCCCGCGTCCACGCGAGCGGCATCCCGTGGGACGATGCGAGCGGCAAGCGGCTGCGTGACTGGCTCGGCGTCGAGCCCGACACGTTCTACGACGAGACACGCTTTGCGATCGTGCCGATGGGCTTCTGCTACCCGGGCCGCGGTGCGAGCGGCGACAACCCGCCGCGCCCCGAATGCGCGCGACTGTGGCTCGACCGGCTGCTCGCCGGATTGCCGTCGATCCGGCTGACGCTGCTGATCGGCCAGTACGCGCAGCGGCATTTCCTGCGCGACACACGCAAGGCGACGCTGACCGACACCGTGCACGCGTGGCGCGACTATGGGCCCGGCGTGCTGCCGCTGCCGCATCCGTCGCCGCGCAACCAGGCGTGGTTCAAACATCATCCGTGGTTCGACGCCGAGATCGTGCCCGAACTGCGCCGGCGCATCGCGCCGCTGATCGCCGGCTGACGCATGCCGGCCGTGCCCCGTTCCCTACCGAAATGAATCAGAACGACATCGACTTTTCATGCACCGGCTGCGGCCGTTGCTGCCACGACCTGCGCATTCCGCTGACCGTCGCCGAGGCCACTGCCTGGCTGCGGCGCGGCGGCCACGTGGAACTGTTGTGCGACGCCATGCCATGGCCCGTCGAACCGGCCGCCGACGACGCGTTCGCCGCGTACAAGCGCGCCCGTTCGTCGCCCGCGCTCAGCGGCACGCTGCCGGTGCGCGTCACCACCCTGCTCACCGCGTCCCATGCCGGGCCATGCCCGAACCTGCTCGACGATTTGCGCTGCGGCATCTATGAAGAACGGCCGCTGGTGTGCCGGATCTACCCGGCCGAGGTCAATCCGTTCGTGCCGCTGGTGCCGGACGGCAAGCAGTGCCCGTCCGACGCGTGGAAGCACGCGCCGCTCACCCGCGGCGGCACGATCGTCGACGCGCTCACGCGCGAGAACATCGTGCGCGCGCGGGAAGCAAGCGCGGCCGAGGCGCCGCTGCGCGCGCGCCTGTGCGCGGCGCTCGGCATCGATACGGCAGCCGTCGCGAACGAAGGCTTCGCGATTCATGCGCCGCCCGCCGACCTGCTGCTGGCCGCGCTGAGCCTGCTCGACGATGCGCGCGCGACGGCCGCCGCCGAGACCGCCCCGACGGCATGGACGCTGCTCACGAATCGCAGCGCGACGGCCGACACGCTCCGCTCGGTCGGCGCATCCAGCCGGCTTGCCGCGTCCGACGAGGCCGGCACGCGCTGCCGCTACCTGGGCTTTCATCCGGCCGCCTGATTGACTCGTCGCCGGGCGGGTGCGCGCCGCCCCGCCGGCCGATGCGGATCGCGCCCGCGGATTCCGGCCGCGCCCGGTTCGCTGTACCATCGCGGCTCAACCGCGTCACGAACAGCAGAATCCTTCATGCCCTCCACCGCCCCGCCGCGCCTGTACGGGATGCCCGAACGCAGCGACCGGCTCGATTTCTACATCCGCGACCAGGCGTCGCGCCAGGCGATCACCGAGCCGCACCGGCACGCGTATTTCCAGATCCAGTTCAACCTCGGCGGCGACACCGAACAGCGGATCGGCGGCGTCACGCGGCCGTTTCCGCGCGGCGCGCTCGCGTTCGTGCTGCCGCACCGCGAGCACCTGATTCCGCATCCGGAAGGCGCGCACTTCATCGTGATCAACTTCAGCCAGGCGTTCCTGCGCGCCGATCTCGACGTCGATCCGCTCGATCTCGAGGACGTGCCCGCGCACCGCTTTCCCGAGCTGACGCCGTTCCGCTTCCAGGAACATCTCGACTTCATCCTGACCGGCGACGCCTTCGACGAGGCGCGCCGCCTCGCGCTGTGCATGCTCGATGCCGACCGCGTGCGCACCTTCGGCTCGACCACGTTGCTGCGCGGCTACCTGCTGCAGCTGATCGGGCTCGTCTGCACGCAGTACGCGGGCGCGCTCGACAAGCTCGCGCAGCGCGGCGCCCAGCGCGCGGGCCGGCGCGACGCGCTCGCGCGCGTGCTGCGCCACGTGCGCGCGAACCTGACCCGCGAGGACCTGACGCTCGCGGCCACCGCCGAGGCCGCCTTCCTGTCGCCGAACTACCTCGCGCATCTGGTGCGCAAGGAAACCGGCAGCACCTTCACCGATCTCGTGACCGAGCGCCGGATCGCGCTCGCGCAATCGCTGCTCGCGCATACGAGCCGGCGCATCGCCGACATCGCGCGTTCCGTCGGTTTCCGGGACGAAGGGTATTTCGCGCGGCGCTTCCGCGCGCGGGTCGGCGTGTCGCCGAAGGCGTACCGCGACGCGAATGCCGCGCTGCCGGATGCCGACGACGCGCCGGTGGCCGGCGACGCGTAGATTTGTCCGGTTAAAGCGCAGTTGCGTCGCATCCGGGCACGCATGCGTCGGGTATCGTTCCATGCATGCCGGCCCGTGGTGGATTGCGCGGGCGACGGCATCCGTCTTTTCATCGAACGAGGCCATCCGATGTCCGCATACGTCATCGACGCTTCCGAGCGTCCTTCCGTCGAAGTCGAACAGTCGTCCGCGCGCTTTCCGGTGCGCCGCGTGTTCTGTGTCGGCCGCAACTACGCCGACCACGCGCGCGAAATGGGCGCCGATCCCGACCGCGAACCGCCGTTCTTCTTCACGAAACCGGCCGACGCGATCGTCCCGGCCGCCGGCACCGTCCCGTATCCGCCGCTGACCGGCGACCTCCATCACGAAATCGAGCTGGTCGTCGCGATCGGCAAGGACGGCCGGTCGATCGACCCGGCCGAGGCGCTGTCGCATGTGTGGGGTTACGGCGTCGGCGTCGACCTCACGCGCCGCGACCTGCAGGCCGAGGCGAAAAAGCTGAGCCGGCCGTGGGACTGGGCGAAGGGCTTCGATGCGTCCGGCCCCGTGACCGCGCTGCGCGCGGCGACCGCGACCGGCCATCCGGCCAGCGGCCGGATCTGGCTCGCGGTCAACGGCGAAACCCGCCAGCAAGGCGATCTCGCCGACATGATCTGGGCCGTGCCGGACGTGATCGCGTACGTGTCGCGCTCGGTCGAGCTGAAGGCCGGCGACCTGATCTTCACCGGCACGCCGGCCGGCGTCGGCGCGCTGCAGCCGGGCGACCGCGTGACGGGTGGCGTCAACGGCGTCGCGACGTTCGAGTTCGTGATGGGGGCGAAGCCGTAACGCAGCGTGCGGGGGCATGTGACGTGGCGTTCGTCCGACGGACGTCGCGTCGTGTCGCTCCCTGCCGATCCGGGCTGCGACCGCATCGCGCCGGATCGGCATGCCCCGTGCGTGTCACATCGATTACGCACCCCGTTCGCGTGCGTCGAAAATTCGTATGCACACCGCGGCCGCCAGCGCGATCGCCGCGGACAGCAGCATCATGACCAGCGGCGCATGACCGGCGTTGCCGACGGTCGGCACAGCACCCGTCAGCGACGATAGCGCCGCCCCGCCCGCGATCGTCATCGCCCCGGCCAACCCCGATGCGCTACCGGCCAGTTCCGGCCGCACGGACATCGCACCCGCATGCGCGCCCGGATTCGATAGCCCGTTGCCGATGCCGATCAGCACGCACGGCCCGAACCATGCGATCGCGTGCGTCACCCCTCCGAAAAGCAGCGCGAGCGCGATCGCTGGCCCCATGCACGCGACCACGCGGCCGCACAGAATCGCCGTGGCGAGCGGATAGCGATGCGCGTGACGCGCGGCCAGAAAGCTGCCGCACACGAAGCCGGCCGTGATCGCCCCCATGTAGAAGCCGATTTCCGCCGGCGGGATGCGGAACACGGCCTGGGCGGCGAGCGGCGCGCCGGCCAGGAACGCGTAGAACGCGCCGGTCGAAAACGCCATGCAAAGCGCATAGGCCCAGAAGCGGCGCGCCTGGAACAGCGCAGGATATGCGCGAAGCTGCTGGGCGAGCGTCGTGGCGCGCGTCGTATGCGTCTCCGCGAGATCGAACGCGCACCAGCCGAGCAGCACGATACCGCCCGCACCGAGCAGCCAGAAGCTCGCGCGCCAGCCGACCGTCTGATCGAGCACGCCGCCCAGCGTCGGCCCGATCATCGGCGCGAACGCGGCCGCCATCGCGGCATAGCCGATCCGGCTCGCCGCGCGCGCCCCGCCGGCGGTGTCGCGCAGCGTCGCCATCGACACCGGATAGACCGACGTGATCGCCGCCTGCATCAGCCGGCACGCGAGGAACGCGCGGATGTCGGACGCCATCGCGCAGCCGAGCGACCCGAACGTGAAGACGCCGAGGCTCGTCAGGATGATCGGCCGCCGCCCGAAGCGGTCCGACAGCGGCCCCATCACGAACTCGAGCGACGCGGCGACTGCTGCGTAGCCGCCGAGAGACAGTGCGACGAGTGCGTAGTCGGCGCGCAGGTCAAGCGCGATCGCGGGCAGTGACGGCAGGAACAGGCTCAACGGCAGCACCGAGAACGCGCATAGCAGGATCAGCGTCGCGGGTCGCGGTGCGGCTCGTTCGGAAGCGATCGGCGGGTTTGGTTGCAAGCGGGTGGCCTCCGGGCGCGTGGCCGTGCGCAATGGAAAAGGAGCTTGTGGATTTCCGTGGATGTCGCTTGTCGACCCGGAGCGGTCAGCCGCTTTTCTCCAAACCGGTCGCTCGATCTAGGCATGCATTTGATCCGAGCACATCCCAATCCGGAACTTCCGCGGTCAGGATTCGAAGCCGAAAAGCAGACTCCCGAAAACTATGGGCTGATGTCACTTCCGTACGTCGAGTGTTGTGTCATGCCGAGTCTTGCTCGCGCGCGTCACAATCCTGAACCGAACAACTTTGGCAGTCCGGTTGTTTGCCGCAAACAGGCTTTGGGCGCCACTCGTGCTCCTCCTTCGCTCGGTCCTGCGCGTACCACATAACCAAGCGATCGACTTGGCGAGAGCTGAGCTCAGAGACACCTGGGAACATCACACCGTTGCGCGATGGCGGTGGCGCCAGCGCACTCGAAGAGAAGGGTGCGCAAGCGTCCTGCCATGCTCTCACGAACGGAAGCGTGAGCGCTGGGCGGAGATCATCCGTAGCGCCGTCAGGAAAGTATCGTTTCCATTGGCCACCTAGCCTGCTGACGAACCGACAAATATGCCGATCCGGTTTTACCACTCCCCATCCCAGGTCCATCAGGATATGAAGCGCCGCCTTGTCTGCGACACCTGTAAAGGTATAGAGGACCGTGAATGGATCTACGATATCGTCGAGTGACCAATTCTTCTTCGGTTGAAGAACCGTCGCGAGCCGGTCCGTTCCATAAGCGGAAATCTCTTTCGCCCGCATGAAGAGTTCCTCGACGCGCCTGCGCATCCCGAATTCTTTTCCGCCGACAACGGCGAGCTGCTCAATGTCGGCAACCGTCTGTCTACCACTGACGGCATCTTCTATCGTGAATGGCAGCGCTCGGAGCGCGTCAATGCGTCGAGTTATGCCGGCTTGGCCCATTCCCATCGAATACATCGGCAAGTAGAGGACAGCGTCGACAGCAGTGAAATTGTTTACGACGCTGTCCAGTCGCCGCTTAAGTTCTGCAGGATTCAGCGTCCTCTGGCAGAGATTCTGGTAGACGGCGTTAATCTGATCGGGTGTCATAGTGATGAGGTCGTAAGTGCCCTTGTGATTTTCCAACCGCAAGGCGGCCGTTGGCGAAGGTCGGCTCGTGGCCAACTGCAACCCAACGCGCTTGGCTGTAGCCGACCCGAAAGCGACAATCTCAATTTCCGACAGCGGCCATTCAAACCCATCGCGCAATGTCGTCATCGGCGTTGACGGCACGTACCGTTAGCACCCTACAACTGCGAGTAAATGACGGTCATCCCTCGGTCCCCACGTCTGTATCCGGGGCGTGGAGAAGCGAAATTCTGATTCTGTAACACGACTAGATTCTGAATTTTGCGAACCTCCATGAACCGCCAGTCTGGGATCGGCGGATGATGGCTTTGGCCCGTCGTTTGATAGCAACGAAGCACGTCGTGCCCGGCTGTCGAGCGCCCAACTGCGTGAGGTTCGACGGTTCGCGAGAGTCCGTCATACACGAAGCTGAGGATGCGCCTATTCTGCACGGCGTCGATAATTGTCTGTAACATGGGACTCCTCTGCTCAGGAAGCGTGAGCGACCCTCCCGAACTTCGATGAATTAAGGATGGCTCACCATTACAAACTCTCTAATCTGCCTTCCACCGACGGCTGTGACGCGAAAGCAAGGGGCGTTGTTGTCGGGCCTTAGATATAACGCGTACCCCCGCTCCTTCAGTTCGTCGATCCGCTGTTCCGCTACCCATGCACATCCACCGCCTTCATAGCCGGCGGGAACAAAGCGCCGGTCAACTTCAACGGGCTCTGGCGGAGGAGGGTTGGCCTTCTTCTTCGTCCACAAGTAAAAATCCTCTCCTGCCTTCTTAACAAATCCAGTCCCGAAGGCGGTAAAGGCAGATATTGCCACACCCCACAAAAAGCTTGGCAAGTCGGTGGGAAAGATAGTCACTGCAACTAAAGCCCCTCGAGTTCAATTGAGCCTATAAGGCCGGAATTCCGACGCTCATCCCTCGATTAAAATTGACGGATACGGCGTGCCCTTCGAAGCGCAGGCGACATTGTTGATTGTCACCGATCTCGGTAGCGATGTCGAATGACCCAAGTTGGCCGAACGCGGCCGGCCGCCGCCCCGTGACGCGCGACCGGCGCAGATCGACCCATTGCTGCCGCTTGCGTGCGCTGGATCGAGTGCCAGAAACTGGACGTTCGAAAACCCATGTGGTTAGCCTATATACTCCTATCTGAGCGGAGCTATCGTGCAGCACAGCATCATCCGAGTCAGATGAAATGTCCACGCAACCTCACGTGAATCTGAGTGAACCTAGCTTGCAGATTGCGAGCTTGAAACTCTGGGTCCATTGCCGTCAATTTCCGTTGGCACAAGATTACTGGGATGGAAACTGGTTGTACGTGACAGCGCGATGCGACTCTGGACACTCATCCGTTGCAACACGCGGCTCCATCGTTCACTTGGGTGAGTTGGCGCGGCTCCTTGATGAATGTGAGCGTCTCTACGAGTCTCTATCTGGGGTTGCGAAACTTGATTGCATCGAGCCAAATCTCAGCGTTACCTTGACAGCCCAAACAGTTGGGCACATCGACGTGCAGATTGACATCACGCCCGACCACATGTTGGAGAGGCACGAGTTCAAGGAGTCGATTGACCAATCGTACTTACCGGCAATCATCTCGCAGTGCCGCGAAATTCTGACCGAGTACCCGGTTCGCGATCCGAAAATGGGGGCTGATTAGCGCAAGCCGATCCGCGTCTGCCGAGAACTTTACCGCCGACTTAATGAACTGCCCCGAAAGCTGCCTTTCGCGACCGTCTGCTTCTGGCCGCCAACCGACGGATGCGGCCGACGGTTGCCGACCCATAAGAGACAACGATCTTTCTACAAAGCGGCCATTAGACTCGGCGACGTTTGCGACTCAAAGCAGGAGCAGCAGCGCACCGAAGAAAAACAGGAAACATCCTGTAGCAAACTGGGCTTGGAGAAAGCCGCGCCATCCTGGATAGCCATATGGCACCGGTTGGGAGTATCGGGTCGGGATAGGCAGGCGCAAAAGCCAAGTGCGCAAGGCGTGTGTGAGCGCGAGCACGCCCCCGGCCAGGATAAATAGCGAAAACGTCAGAGGCGTATCGAACGGAATCGGAATGTCAAATACTTGCATCACAATGAGGACAAGCGCGCCTAGTACCAAAAGTCCGCATAGCAAGCGATAGAGCGGAGTAAGGCTCGTCTTTAACCACGTTGGCGCATTGCTCTCGCCTTGAGGTGGAGGCGTCCAGGTCATTCTGTTTGGTGGATGGGGTCCGTGCGTGGGGACAGGATTTGGCCGTGATTTGAATTTAACCTCATCTCATGGTCAATCGCCTGATTGTTTACGATTCCGGGATTCCCGTCGAGCGTCCAATTCTGGCCGAACGCGGCCGACCGCCGCCGACCGCCGCCCGGTGACAGACGACCGGCGCAGATCGACCCACAAGAGGCGCTCGACGTTACCGGAAGCGGACATACACCAAGAACATCAGAGCACAGTTGGGAGTCGCCGTACCCACGGTGCTTCACGATGTAGGGCGAATGCGAAGGCCGTTCCAATCCAGACGAAGGAAACCCATCGAGATCGCAGGACCACCCGTCGGGAGAATGCAATATTCCGTACCACCCGGTGCGTAGCCTAACTCCTTCCAGTTCAGCGAGATCAGTTTTCCCCATGAGTGGCGCACGGTGCGCACAGCGCCTCGCACTTTGGTCTCGCTAAGGCCAGACGTATCGGGTTTCGTCAAAAGGTGGTCAACGACTTCGCTTTCAATGAAGATGTGCGGCGAAATGATCTCGACCGCATGTGGGCCTTTCTCGGCAAACCGACCCGTCACCCCAATGACTTTGGTCGAAGTTTCACCTTGGAGGATCACAATTTCCTGCCGTATATCGCCCCATTCCTCGTTCATCCAGTCATAGTCGGCATTGTTCGGCACCGTGATCAGGGCGGCGTCGAAATCGAGCGTGAGCGGTCCGAGAGTGATGGAGTACATGGGGGTGCGAGATTTCCAATATAGGAGTTTCTTGGCACGGATTGTCGGCGATTTCGGCCATGCGGTCGAACGGCTCATAATGGCCGCTCGCGGCCGGCCGCCGCCCTGCAACGCGCGACCGGCGCAGATCGACCCGGAGCTGTCTCTGGCCAATGCCACGATCGGTCGTTTGTCGTCGGTATCGACCTAGTTTGCAGACGGATAGCCTGTGTCATGAATAAAGAGAAGCCGATAATCCAAGGAAGCTCGGGCCACTGAGCGTGGCCCCGTCCAGCGAGCCACCGCTACTAAGAGCATTGGATACGGCAGCGAGAATGCCACTCCTGGCCGCGTTGTTTCTCAATACGTGACGAGGGCCGGAATGAAAGATGTGTTGGGCAATCTCCAGCGCCGCCACGAAAACCGGCTCATGAGTGATTGGAACCTCCACCCAAGCTCCGGATTCATCTCGCACTGCAAAAGTGTCCGGTAGCGTCATGCCCGATGCCGCCGGCAGATGTGACGCCACAACCAAGCCAAACGCTTCCGGAATGATATCGACTAGTCTACGCACTGTCGTGTCATCTCTGACTAATGCTCGAATTCGGTTTTCGATTTCGTCATCGATACATTCTTGAGCACCGAGAATTTCGACTGCAGCAACAATTATGTTGATGGAAACAGGCGCCATTCCGTCGATTGATTTTCTGATTGCGGGGTTGGTAGTCTTGGTCTCAGTACGACCATTGTCAATGGCCTCAGCTCCGACGTCGAACGTCTCTTCATGGCCGCACGCCGCCCCCTCCCCACGCCCCCTCAACACCCCTACCGCGCCCGCACCGACACAAACTTCCGCGCATTCTCGCGCTGAATCAACACGGCGATCACCCCACCTTTCGCTTCGAGCGACTGCACGTCGTCCGGCGTTTCGAGCAGCGTGTCGTTGAGTTCGAGCACGACGTCGCCGGGCCGGATTCCCGCGTTCGCGGCCGGCCCGTGCACCGCATCCACCATCATCCCGACCGCGAGCCCGGTCGAACGCCGTTCGGCATCGCTCAGCGGATGCATCGTCAGCCCGAGCCGATCGCCGCTGTCAGCCGGCCGCGCGGCCGCCATCGCCACGCCGGCGGCACCGCCCGCGCCGACCGTGCCCGCGCTGCCCGTGTTGCCCCCGTTCCCCGTCACTCCCGCGCTGTCGATCGCATCGCCGGTGCCCACGCCGGTAACCGTCAGCATCATCGGCACGCGGTTGCGGATCACCCGCAGCGGCGCCTTCGCGCCTGACGGCAATTCGGCGGCGAGGTCGTTCAGTTCGGCCGACCTGCCAATCGGCTTGCCGCCAAACTTCACGATCACGTCGCCGGGCCTCACGCCGGCCGCGGCGGCGGGCGAGCCGGGATCGACGCCGTTGACGAGCGCGCCCGCCGGACGCGGCAGGCCGAACGCCGCAGCCAGCCCGGCGCCGACGTCCTGCACGTCGACACCCAACGCGTTGCCGGACGACGCGCGCTGCGTCTGCGCACTGGCCCGCATCTGCGCCTGCACTTGCGCACGCACCTTCACGGCGAGCGCGATCGGAATCGCGAACGTCGTGCTCGCGTAGCGGTCGGCGCCCGTATAGACCTGCACCGCAATGCCAATCACGTCGCCCGCGCGGTTGAATACGGGGCCGCCCGAGTTGTCGGGATTCACCGCGATGTCGGTCTGGAAGAACGGAAACGCGCTGCCGTCGGGCAGCGCATGCGACGTCGCGCTGACGATGCCGGCCGTGACCGTGTTGCCCGAGCCGTCCGGCGCGCCCATCGTCATCACCGGTTCGCCGGCGCGCACCCGCGACGAATCGCCGATGCGCACGACCGGCAGCTTCGTCGCGTCGACATGCAGCACGGCGACGTCGCTTTGCGGATCGACGACCAGCACCGTCGCCTTCAGGTCGCGGTGATCGGCGAGTCGCACCGTGACGTCGGTCGCATCGTCGACGACATGCGCGGACGTGAGAATCAGCCCGTCGGCGCTGACGATGAAACCCGAGCCGCTGCCCGACAGCGTGCGCGGCGCCGTATCGGGCGCCGGTGGAACCTGTGCGGACATCGGCGGACCGCCGCGGCGGAAGAACGCGGCGAGCGGATCGTCGGAATCGAGAATCGCGAAGGACGGGCCACCGGCCTGCTGGTCGGGCGCGGCGGTCATGATGGTCACGACCGCCGGGCCGTATCGGTCGACGATCGTCGGGAAGTCGACCGGCATCGCGTGAGGCGATGCGGCGAGCCGGTTCTTCATGACAGGCGGTGTGGCGGGCGGTGCGACGGTTCCGGCAACGGCTGGCGACGGCGACAGCAACGAGGCGAATACGCCCCCGATCAACGCGGTGCGAAGCACGGCGCGAGCAAGCGTCTGGCGAACCACGGTGCACCTCCCCCGGCAGTCGCGGCCCCGCCCCGCGCGGGCGCCGACAAGCACCGGTACACCCCTCCATTTATAGTCCACGCAGCATGCGGAACATACGAATCGAAACCCGCATGCCGGGTCGTCGCGCGGCGTGGGAGCCGCGACAGCGTTCGTTCCGGGCAAAGTTCACGGTTCGTCAATCGGAACATTCACCCGCCATCGCGGCGATGCGCGCGGCGAAGTACGTCCCGCGCTACCAGGCCAGCTGCAGAAAGTTGCGCACCACCGCCGACGGATCGTCGCGTCGCGACGCAATCGCGAGCCGCGCGCGCAGCCCGTTGCCTGCGACCTGCCGATACACGACGCCCGCGACCTGCACCTGCGTGATCGCCTTCGGCACGATCGACACGCCGAGCCCGGCCGCGACGAGCGTCACCGCCGACGCGATTTGCGGCGCGGGCTGCGCCATGCGCGGCTGGAAGCCGGCGGCATTGCACGCCGCGACGATGTCGTCGAACAGCGCACTGCCCGCTTCGCGCGGCACCTGCACGAACGCCTCGTCGGCCAGTTCCGCCAGATCGATCCGGCGCCGCTGCGCGAGCCGATGCGCGACCGGCATCGCGACGAACATCGGCTCCTCGTCCCAATCCGCGGCCAGCAACGTGTCCGCGATGCGACGCTCCGGCCGCACGATGGCGACATCGAGCCGCCCGGCGTCCAGCGCCTCGAGCAACACGCCGGAGGTCGCCTCCTGCAACGTCAGGTCCGTATCCGGAAACGCTTCGCGAAAGCGACGAATCAGGTCGGCCACTTTCGAATTGAAGGCCGCCGTCCCGGTGAAACCGACTCGCAGTTGCCCGATTTCCCCACGCGCGGCCCGTTTTGCCGCGCGCGCGGCGCGCTCCGCATCGTCGAGCACGCGCCGTGCCTCCTCGGCGAACACCTCTCCCGCGACGGTCAGCTCGGCACCGCGTGCGGTCCGCCTGAACAGCTCCACGCCGAGTTCGTTTTCGAGCGCCTTGATCTGCTGGCTCAGCGGCGGCTGCCCCATGCCGAGCGCTTCCGCAGCCTTCGTGAAGTTCGACGTGGCCGCCACGGCCAGGAAGTATCGGAGATGTCGAAGTTCCATGTGATCTCGGGTAGACGGAAATGGCGATCGAGCCATTCTCAAAAAGTATTGCTACGGTTTCTTTCATATATTGGACATATATATGATCGTGCGCAAGAATTCGGGCATTCCCCAGCCCATCGGGTACATAGCATGTCGAATCCCGCGATTTCGTCCACCACGACTCGCGCCCCGAGCGCCGCGCCGGATGCGCTGCCCGCCGGCGTGTCGCCGCGCTCGGCGGCGTACAAGCGCATTGCACTGGCGCTCTTCCTGGCCGGCTTTTCCACCTTCTCGCTGTTGTACTGCGTGCAGCCGTTGCTGCCCGCGTTCGCACGCGAGTTCAACCTGGGCGCGGCGTCGAGCTCGCTGTCCCTGTCGCTGTCGACGGGGATGCTGGCGGTCTCCATCCTGTGCGCCGGCGCGCTGTCCGAACGCTTCGGCCGACGCGGGCTGATGTTCGCGTCGATGACGCTCGCGGCGCTGTTCAACGTGCTCTCGGCGATCGCGCCGAACTGGAACCTGCTGCTGATCTGGCGCGCGCTCGAAGGTTTCGCGCTCGGCGGCGTCCCGGCAGTGGCGATGGCCTATCTCGCCGAGGAAATCGCCGCCGACGGGCTGGGCCTGTCGATGGGGCTCTATGTCGGCGGCACCGCGTTCGGCGGCATGATCGGGCGAATCGGGATGAGCGCGCTCGAGGAGTATTTCTCCTGGCGCACCGCGATGCTGACGATCGGCGTCGTCGACCTGGTCGCGGCGATCGCGTTCGTGATGCTGCTGCCGCAGTCGCGACGCTTCGTGAAGCGAACCGACCTGACGCTGCGTCACCACCTGCGGCTGTGGAACGCGCAGTTGCATCACGCGCGCCTGCCGTTCGTGTTCGCGATCGGTTTCCTCGTGATGGGCGCGTTCGTGACCGTGTACAACTACGCCGGGTTCCGGCTGACGGCCGCCCCGTTCAACCTGAGCGCGACCGCATGCGGGCTGATCTTCGGCGCCTATCTGTTCGGGATGGTGTCGTCGTCGAGCGCCGGTGCACTCGCCGATCGTCTTGGGCGCGCGCCCGTCCTCGTCAGCGGCATTCTCGTGTTCGCGGCCGGCCTCGCGCTGACGTTATCGCATTCGCTCGTCGCGATCATCGTCGGGATCGTGCTGATCACGATCGGCTTCTTCGTCGCGCATGCGGTCGCGAGCGGCTGGGTCGGGCAGCTCGCCGGGTCCGCGAAGGGGCACGCCGCGTCGCTCTACCTGCTGGCCTATTACCTCGGGTCAAGCGTGCTGGGCTCGGTCGGCGGCACGTTCTGGCAGCACGGTGCGTGGCGCGCGGTCGCCGCGTATGTCGCGGTGCTGCTCGTGCTCGGCCTGGCGGCTGCGCGCCGGATCATGCGCGACGAACGCGTGCGGTAAGTTCCGATTCGCAGCGACGCGACTGCGGTTCACTCTCCCGCGACCCGATGCGCGATCGTCGACAACGTCCGCAGCATCGGCGCGAACGCATCGGCCGACGTATTGCCGAAACCGAGCACGAGCCCGTTGGCCGCCGACGTCGCGTGGATCGAAAACCCCGACAGCGGAAACGGCCCGATCCCGTGCGTGCGCGCCGCCTCGACGATCGCGCGGTCGCGATAGCGTGCCGGCAGCCGCAGCGCCAGGTGCAGCCCGCACGGCCCGCCCTCGACCTGATGCGGCACGGCGAACGCGTCGTCCAGCGCGGCGAGCAGCAAGCGCCGCCGGTCGCGATACAGCCGGCGCATCCGCCCGAGATGCCGTCCGTATTCCCCCGTCTCGATGAAATCGGCGAGCGCGAGCTGCACGTGGCGCGTCCCGCCGCGCAGCATCTCCGGCAACGCCGGCCGCACCGCGGCCAGCAGCGCGTCGGGCAGCACGAGAAAGCCGATCCGCAACGCCGGAAACATGGTCTTGCTGAACGAGCCGAGATAGACGACCGGCGAATCGGCCGCGAGCCCGTGCAACGCGCCGATCGGCTCGCCCGTGTGGCGAAACTCGCTGTCGTAGTCGTCCTCGATGATCCACGCGCGATGCCGGCGTGCGGCGTCGATCAGCGCGAGCCGGCGCGAGATCGACAGCACCGCGCCGGTCGGGAACTGGTTCGACGGCGTGGTGTAGACGAGCCGCGGCGGCCGCTCGCGCCAGTCCGCGTCTTCCGCGCGCAGCCCCTCCGCGTCCACCGGCATCGGCACGACGTCGAGATCGGCCGCCTGCATCGCGGTGCGCGCGCCGCGATAGCCGGGCTCCTCGACCCAGACCGTGTCGCCCGGGTTCGTCAGCAGTTGCGCGCACAACGCGATCGCCCCCTGCGCGCCCTCGGTGATCACGATCTGCTCGGGATCGCAGCGCACGCCGCGCGTCACGGCCAGATGGCGCGCGATCGACTCGCGCAGGGCGCGCTCGCCGAGCGGGTCGCCGTACGCGAGCAGGTCGCGGCCGGCGCGGCGCAACGCGCGGTCGATCGCGTGCCGCCACGCATCGACCGGAAAATGCGACAGCGCGGGCACGCCCGGCCGGAAGCCCTCCGATTCGCCGGTGCCGATCAGGCTCGGACGGATCCGGCCAAGCCGCTGCGCGACGGCCGGCGGCGCGGCCCGCCGACGCGGTGCGGCCGGCCGCGACAGGCCGACCACGCGCGTGCCACGGCGATCGGATTGCAGGAAGCCTTCCGCGACGAGCTGTTCGTAGACGGCCGCCGTCGTGTTGCGCGACACGCCGAGCGTCTCGGCCAGCGCGCGCGTGCCGGGCAGCCGCGTGCCGGCCGGCATCGCGCCGCCGAGAATCGCGTCGCGCACACGGCGCAGCAACTGCCGCTGCAAGGAAGGAGCGCCGGCCGTGCGCGCGAGCGGCGCGTCGAGCGGCAGCAGCGGCGCGGCGCCGGAAGGAATGGCAGTCGTCATCGGGATATCGCGGCGTGGAAGTGTCGGTGCATGGCGCCATCGTCGCGCGTTCGTGGCACCATAAATTTGCCATTGTCTGGCGCTTCTCATGGTACCTCGCCGGGACTACGATCGTCTGCATGCCGGCATGTCGCCGGCCGCCAACCGAAGCGAGATCGACCTTGTCCACGCTCACCAACGACTTCCAGCAGCCCATCGGCCACCCCGTTCCCGACTGGTCCGCGCGCCCGCGCCCGGAGCGCATCGTGCTCGAGGGCCGCTACTGCCGCCTCGAACCGCTCGACGCCGACCGCCATGCCGCCGACCTGTACGCCGCGTATGCGCAGGCGCCCGACGGCGGCGACTGGACCTATCTCGCGCACGGGCCGTACACCGACGAGTCGAGCTACCGCGACTACGCGCGCGGCGCGGCGGCAAGCGCCGATCCGCTGCACTACACGGTGATCGACCGCGCGACGAACCGAGCGGTCGGCACGCTCGCGCTGATGCGCATCGACCCGGCCAACGGCGTGATCGAGGTCGGCTCCGTCACGTTCTCGCCGCTGCTCAAGCGCACGCCGATTTCGACGGAAGCGCAGTACCTGCTGATGAAATATGCGTTCGACACGCTCGGCTACCGGCGCTACGAATGGAAGTGCGACGATCTCAACGAGCCGTCGCGCAAGGCGGCCGCGCGGCTCGGCTTCCGTTACGAAGGCACGTTCCGGCAGGCGATCATCTACAGGGGCCGCAATCGCGACACGGCGTGGTTCTCGATCGTCGACGGCGAATGGCCAGACGTGCGCGCCGCGTTCGAAGCCTGGCTCGCGCCGGAGAACTTCGACGCCAACGGTGCGCAGCGCGAGTCGCTCGTTGCGATCCGCCACGCGCGGGCTCGTGCGCGCGACGCAGCCGGCCGCGCGAACGATGCGACGCGCGTCACGGTCCGCCCGCTCGTCGCCGCCGACGAAGCCGCATGGCGCCCGCTGTGGCAGGGTTACCAGAGGTTCTACGAGACCGCGCTGAGCGACGCCGTGTTCGCGACGACGTGGGCGCGCCTGATGGACCCCGCCGAACCGATGTTCGCGCTCGGCGCCTTCGACGCGTCAGGCACGTTGGTCGGCATCGTGCACGCGATCTATCACCGCTCATGCTGGACCGAAGGGCCGTACTGTTATCTGCAGGACCTGTTCACGGCGGCCGACGCCCGCGGACAAGGCGCGGGCGGTGCGTTGATCGAAGCCGTGTACGAGCGGGCCCGCGAAGCCGGCGCAAGCCGCGTGTACTGGCTCACGCACGAAACCAATACGACGGCACGCGCGCTGTACGACAAGCTCGCGACCAACGCGGGGTTCATTCAGTACCGGAAGGATCTCAAGTAACGCGCGGGTGCGACCGGTCGCGCTCAGCCCAGGGCGTCGACCGGATCCGTCGCCTCGCCGCAGGCTGGTGCAACGTGACACGCGGCGCCGGCCGCAGGCGGCACCGACGCGGGGTGGATCATCTCGTCGCCGTTGACGGGCACCGGCCGCCGCACCGGCCGGTACACCGGTTCGCCCGGCTCGATCGCCTGCCCCGAGATCGCGCAGCGGCCCGGCTGCAACGCGACGCGCAAGCGCCAGCGTTGCTCGCCGTAATGGCAGCGCCCGCTTTCGCTCCAGCGCACCAGCAAGCCGTCGTCGCCAGCCTCCAGAATCGACACGAACAGTTGCGGCCGCAACGGTGAAACGCCAGGCGCGACAGGCTCCGGAAACGGCGCGCGATCGGCGCGCTCCGACTGCCGGGCCATCCCGACCTCTGCCGGCAACGACATCGCGTCCCGCTCGTCGGCTACCAGCATGTGGTACGACACGTACTCGCAGATCAGGCTTTCGATGAGGTTTGGCATGCTGGACAACATTCCGTGAAGATTGAAACGAGCCGCGCCGCGCACGCACGCGATCGGACATTGCCGCAGATGATACAAATTGAAGTTAACTTTAAGTAAAGAGGTGGCGCGCGCAACGGTGCGTTTCGCCGATCGGCACAATGGGTTGCCCGACGGCGGCGGCAGCGTCTCGCGTTTCGTCTCAATCGGCTGAGACGAATGTCCCGGCGTCTCACCCGTCCCAGCCCATCGCAAGCGCAGCACGTTTCACGTGCGATTCGCTCTGCACGCCCTGATCTCGCCGCAAAACCGGATGCTGCACCGCACACCGCCCCTCCCGCTCCGTCGCCACCCGACCGCCGATTCGGGCTGGCCCCGTTCCTGCATGTCGGTCGCTCGCGCAATCGCGCGACGGACGCGCCGGCTCCCTTGCCGCGCGTCCGACGACAACCTGACGGAGACAACAACGTGAGTACACCGGCACCGAACACCGCTCCCAGCATGAAGGCCGCCGTCTGGCACGGCCGCAACGACATCCGCGTCGAGGAGGTTCCCGTTCCGGCGCATCCGCCGGCCGGCTGGGTCCAGATCCGCGTGCACTGGTGCGGGATCTGCGGCTCCGACCTGCACGAGTACGTCGCCGGACCCGTGTTCATCCCCGTCGACGCGCCGCACCCGCTGACGGGCCTGAAGGGCCAGTGCATCCTCGGCCACGAATTCAGCGGCGAAATCGCGGCGCTCGGCGCCGGCGTGACGGGCTTCGCGGTCGGCGAGCGCGTGACGGCCGACGCGTGCCAGCATTGCGGCACCTGCTGGTATTGCCGGCACGGGCTGTACAACATCTGCGAAAACCTCGCGTTCACCGGGCTGATGAACAACGGCGCGTTCGCCGAATTCGTCAACGTGCCGGCCGAACTGCTGTACAAGCTGCCCGACGACTTCCCGACCGAAGCCGGCGCGCTGATCGAGCCGCTCGCCGTCGGGCTGCATGCGGTGAAGAAGGCCGGCAACATCGTCGGCCAGACCGTCGTCGTGGTCGGTGCCGGCACGATCGGCCTCTGCACGATCATGTGCGCGAAGGCCGCGGGCGCCGGACGCGTGATCGCGCTGGAAATGTCGGCCGCGCGCAAGCAGAAGGCGCTGGAAGTCGGCGCGACGGTCGTGATCGATCCGAAGGCGTCCGACGCGATCGCGGAAGTCAAGGCGCTGACGGGCGGCTACGGTGCCGACGTGTCGTTCGAGTGCATCGGCCACACGGCCACCGCGCAGCTCGCGATCGACGTGATCCGCAAGGCCGGCAAGTCGGTGATGGTCGGCATCTTCGAGGAGCCGACCTCGTTCAACTTCTTCGACATCGTGTCGACCGAGAAGGAAGTGATCGGCTCGCTCGCGTACAACGGCGAATTCGCGGACGTGATCCGCTTCATCGCGGACGGCCGCATCGACGTGCAGCCGCTGATCACCGGACGCATCAACCTCGGCGACATCGTCACGCACGGCTTCGAGGAACTGGTCAACCACAAGGACCGGAACGTGAAGATCATCGTCCAGCCCGCGACCGCCTGACGAACCGGGGCCGGCCAACCGGCACATGTTCCCGCCCGTTTTCGGTGCGCGCACAACGGCACGGGCGCGGGCGCGCGGGGTCGGACTTCGATATACTCGAAGCGACATCACCGCCCCGCGCGCCGCCCGCGCGCCCGCTTCCGTGAAACCACGAGCCGGCCTGATCCTCGAACTCGTCGTCAACCTGCTGCTGCCCTGGGTCGCATACCGGGCGGCACATCCGTATTTCGGCGAAACCGGCGCGCTGTATGCGTCGGCGATTCCGCCCATCGTCTGGTCCATCGTCGAATTCATCCGCTCCCGCCGCATCGATGCGGTGGCCGCCATCGTGCTGCTCGGCATCGCGCTGTCGATCGCCGGCATGGCGCTCGGCGGCAGCGCGCGCACGCTGCTGATGCGTGAATCGCTCGCGTCCGGCACGATCGGCGTCGTGTTCCTGCTGTCGTTGTTCCGCGATCGTCCGCTGATTTTCTATCTCGCGCGCGCGACGGTGGCCCGCGAGATGGCCGGCGGCGCCGCGCGTTTCGAGACGGTCTGGGCCGAGCAGCCGGGGCTGCGCCAGATGCTGCGGCTGATGACCTTCGTGTGGGGCGCGTGCATGACGCTCGAGATGCTGCTGCGCCTGTGGATGGTCGTCACCTGGCCCGTCGAGCGCGTGCTCGTCGTGTCGCCGATCATGGGCTACACGGTGTTCGGCACGCTGCTGCTGTGGACCTTCTGGTACCGGCGGCGAATGCGCGAGCGCAACCGCGTCGACATCCCTGGCCGCGATGGCATCACCGAAATCGCCGGCCGCTGAGCGCCCGCCCCGCGGCATGTCACGGCCGCTAGGGTATGATGCGCGGCGTTTCGTCCGACCCTGCATCGCCCCATGTCTCTCTCGCTTCTCCCGTGTGCCACGATCTGGCTCGCGCTGTTCGCGGCCGCCGCATTCGCGTGGCAGCGCCCGCTGCACGGCCTGAGCATCGCCCTTGCCGCGCTCGGCTATGCCGCTGCGCTGGCGTTCGGCAAGCTGGAGCCGATCGTGCTCGCGCCGCTCGCGCTGCTCGTGGCCGCCGCCTGGGGCGTCGCGCCGGGCCGTCCGGTCGCGGTGCGGATCGGCGCGCACGTCGTGTTTGCCGCGCTCGCGATCGCGCTGAGCCTGCATCTGATCCCCGGCTTCCACAATCCGCGCGTGATCGAACCGACGCGTTTCACGCCGGATGCCGTGCCGTTCACGATGTACCTGAATTTCGACAAGCCGCTCGTCGGTCTGTGGCTGCTGTGGGCGCTGCCGTGGATCGCGCCGGACGTCCCGCCGGCACGCGCGCTGCGCACCGGCGCCGTGGCGGCCGTCGCGACGGCGGCGGCCTGCCTGGCTGGCGCACTCGCCTTCGGGATGGTCGGCTGGGCGCCGAAATGGCCGGCGTCGGGCTGGATGTGGCTCGTCAACAACGTACTGCTCGTCACGCTCGCGGAGGAAGCGCTGTTCCGCGGTTACGTGCAGGGTGGACTCACGCGCGTGCTCGGCCGGTTCGGCTGGGGGCCATGGGCCGCACTTGCGATCGGCGCGGTGCTGTTCGGCGCCGCGCACGCGGCCGGCGGCTGGCCCTGGATCGTGCTCGGTACGGTCGCCGGCATCGGCTATGGCCTTGCCTGGCGGCGCGGCGGGCTGCTCGCGTCCGCGCTCGCGCATGCGGGGCTGAACGCGATCCACTTCGGGCTGTTCACCTACCCGATGCTCGCCGCCGCGCGCTGAACGCCTTGCGCGGCGGTGCGGCGGCGGGCACGAACGCCGCGGCATGCATCCGCCGGACGTCGCATGGTATCCCGCGGCGCGCAAACGCGTATCGGTGCACTCGCGCGCTACCGGCCAAGGCTGGACGGACGAACGCCGCCCCCGCAGCCCGGATGCGTCTCGGTTCCGGGTTGCGCGTCGAACGACAAACGGCGTTACTTGATCTGGTCGGCGAGCGGCTGCAGGAATTCGGAGAAGCCGGTCAGCATGATCTGCACGCCGATGCACAGCAGCAGGAACGCCGACACGCGCTTCGCGACCTTGGTGCCTTCGGTGCCGAGATAACGCGACAACAGCGCGGCACGGCTGTAGGTCAGCCAGATCACGACCGCGACGAGCGCGGAAACCGCGATCGACACGATGCTCGACAGCATGAATTCCGACAGCTTGTGCGTGCGGTTCGCATTCAGCGCGATCGCGGTGGCGATCGAGCCGGGGCCGACCGTCAGCGGCACGGTCAGCGGGAAGAACGCGCGGGTCATAATCGCGTTCGCATTGATCGGCTTGATCGGCGTATCGCCGCCGCCCGCCGGGCCGTCAGGCTCGTTCAGCATCTGCCAGCCCGCGACGGCGACCGCGAAGCCGCCGCCGATCCGCAGCGCTTCCATCGAAATCCCGAAGAAATGCAGCACCGGCGTGCCGGCGAAGAACGCGACCAGCAACACGATGAACGCGTTGAACGCCACCTTCTTCGCCAGCAGGTTCCGCTCGTCTTCGGTCAGCGCCTCGGTGCGTTCGAGAAACAGGAACGCGATGCCGATCGGATTGATGATGCCGATCAGGCCGGTGAAGCCGAACAGGATCTCGGAGATAAGGCGATTGACGATCATCGGAAGCGAGGAAACGGTCGGGGCTGGGCCGGCGGCGCGCCGGGGGTCACGCATTGTAGAGCAAGCGCCCGCGCCCGCGACGCAAATCGCGCCCCCGGGCCCGACGGGCCGCGCGACGCCCTTATTCGGCGACCGGCTCCCACGCCGGCGGCCGCTTAGCGAAGAACGCGGCGAAGCCCTCCTTCGCTTCCGGCGTCGCACGCACGCGGGAGATCGTCTGTGCGGTGAACGCCGCGCGTTCGTCCGACGGCGGATACTCGCCGATCGCGTCGAAAAAGCGCTTGATCTCCATCAGCGCGTTCGGGCCATTGCGGCTCAGTTCGGCGAGCGTCTTGTCGAGCGCCGCGTCGAGTGAGTCGGGCGGCACGGCCTGGTGGATCAGCCCGATCGCGACGGCCTCGCCGGCCGCGATCTGCGTCGCGGTCAGCGCGAGCCGGCGCGCCTGGCGCTGGCCGACCGCCTCGACCAGATACGGGCCGATCACCGACGGCAGGATCCCGAAACGGGCCTCGCTGACCGAGAAGCGCGCGTGATCGCTCGCGATCACGATGTCGCACGCCGCGCACAGGCCGACGCCGCCGCCGAACGCGTGGCCCTGCACGCGCGCGACCGTCGGCTTCGGGCACTGCCGGATCGCCCGCATCATCGCGGCGAACCGCTCGGCGTCGCGCAAATTCGCGGCCGCGTCGTTCGCGCTCGCGCGCTGCATCCACTGCAGGTCGGCGCCCGCGCAGAACGCGCGGCCGTCCGAGCGCAGCACGATCGCGCGCACGTCGTCGCGCCCGCCGAGCGTCGTGAACGCGTCGGTCAGCTCGGCGATCATCGTCTCGTCGAACGCGTTGAGCACGTCGCCGCGCTGCAGCGCGACGGTCGCGATGCCGCGCGCATCGACGGCGACGGCCAGGGTCTTCAATCCATCCATCGCACAGGTTTCCTCGGGGTAGAACAGGGAACGGCGAAACTCAGGCGGCCTGCCGGCGGTCGATCACGCGCCGGGCCTTGCCGGTCGCGCTCGCGGGAATGCCGCCCGCGCCGAGCACCGTCACGCCCGCCGACACGCCGACCATCGTCTTGATCCGGTGCTGCAGCTCGCGCGCGATCGCCGCGCGGTCGCCGTCGGTCACGCACGCGGCAGCCTCGGAGCGCAGCTCGACCGCGAGATCGAGCCGGTCCATGTGGCCGTCGCGCGAGATCGTGATCTGGAACTGGCCCGACAGCTTCGTCTGCGCGACGACGATTTCCTCGATCTGGCTCGGGAACACGTTCACCCCGCGCACGATCAGCATGTCGTCGGAGCGGCCCGTGATCTTCGCGAGCCGGCGCATCGCGCGCGCGGTCGGCGGCAGCAGCGCGGTGAGGTCGCGCGTGCGGTAGCGGATCACCGGCATCGCTTCCTTCGTCAGCGACGTGAACACGAGTTCGCCCTCGCTGCCGTCCGGCAGCACTTCGCCGGTCACGGGATCGATGATCTCCGGATAGAAATGGTCTTCCCAGATCACCGGGCCGTCCTTCGTCTCCACGCATTCGCACGCGACGCCCGGGCCCATCACTTCCGACAGCCCGTAGATGTCGAGCGCGTCGATGCCCACGCGCGTCTCCACCTCCTCGCGCAGCGCCTGCGTCCACGGCTCCGCGCCGAAGATGCCGATCTTCAGCGACGACTCGGCCGGGTCCATGCCCTGCCGCACCATCTCGTCGATCAGGTTCAGCATGTACGACGGCGTGACGAGGATGATCTTCGGCTCGAAATCGCGAATCAGCTGCACCTGCTTCTCGGTCTGGCCGCCCGACATCGGCACGACCATGCAGCCGAGCCGCTCCGCGCCGTAGTGAATCCCGAGGCCGCCCGTGAAGAGCCCGTAGCCGAACGCGTTGTGCAGCGTGTCGCCCGGACGGCCGCCGGCCGCGCGGATCGAGCGCGCGGTCACGTTCGCCCAGGTATCGATGTCGCGCGCCGTGTAGCCGACCACCGTCGGCTTGCCGGTCGTGCCGCTCGACGCATGCACGCGCACGACCTGCTCGCGCGGCACCGCGAACAGCCCGAACGGATAGTTGTCGCGCAGGTCGTTCTTGGTCGAGAACGGGAATTTCGCGAGGTCGGCGAGCGTCTTCAGGTCGTCCGGATGCACGCCGGCCGCGTCGAACGTGCGGCGATAGTGCGGGACGTTGTCGTACGCGTGGCGCAGCGACCACCTGAGGCGCTCGAGCTGCAGCGCCTGCAGTTCGTCGCGGCTGGCGGTCTCGATCGGCTCGAGGGCGGCGGCGGGATGCGTCGGGTGAGTCATCGGGGTGCTCCTCCAATGGAGTGATGTCGTTATCGTGATCGGGGTGCGGCTGCCGGCGGCTAGCGGAACGTGCGGCCGGCCGCCTGCAGCGCGGCGATGCGCGGCGACACGCGATAGCGGTCCTCGCCGTAGCCCGCCGCGAGGTTCGACAGCACGCGATGCACGCGGCCGATGCCGATGGCATCGGCCCACGCGAGCGGGCCGCACGGGTAGTTCACGCCCTTCTCCATCGCGAGATCGAGATCGGCGGGGGAGCACACGCCCTGGTTCACCGTGTCGGCCGCCTCGTTCGCGAGCATCGCGACGGTGCGCATCGCGACCATGCCCGGCACGTCCGCGATGCCGACGACGCGAAAGCCCGCTTGCTGGAACAGGCCCACCGCATCCGCATAGGCGTCGTCGCTGCACTGGAGCGCGCGCGTCAGCGCGACGAGCCCGGCCTGCGCGTAATCGCGCGCGAGATCGACGAGCACGAGGTCGGCCACGCCCGTTTGCGCGGCGCGCACGGTCGCGGTGCGGCCGTCGGTCAGCGCAATCGACGCGCGGCCGGCCACGGCCAGCAGTTCGTCGGCATGCGCGCCGCTCTGCCGCGCGCCCGCGATGCGTTCGGCGAAGCGTGCATGCAGCGCGGCGGCCGGGCCGTCCTGCGCGAACAGCGCGACGTCGGCCGGCGCATCGCGCTGCGCTTCGAGTTCGGGCGCGGGCGGCGTCGCGCCGTCGGCATAGGAATAGAAGCCACGGCCCGACTTGCGTCCGAGGAAGCCTGCGTTCACGAGTTCCTGCTGGATCAGCGACGGCGTGTAGCGCGGGTCATTGAAGTAAGCGCGAAACACCGACTCGGTCACCGCGAAGTTCACGTCGTGGCCGATCAGGTCCATCAGCTCGAACGGCCCCATCCGGAAGCCGCCGGCTTCGCGCATCACGGCATCGATCGAGGCCGGCGTGCCGCCCTGCTCGTTCAGCACGCGCAGCGCCTCCGCGTAATACGGCCGCGCGACGCGGTTCACGATGAAGCCCGGCGTCGACTTCGCCAGCACCGGCCGCTTGCCCCACGCGACGGCCGTGTCGTACAGCGCCCGCGCGACTTCCGGCGCGGTCGCGAGCCCGCTGACCACCTCGACGAGCGCCATCAGCGGCGCCGGATTGAAGAAATGCAGGCCGGCCACGCGCTGCGGCGCGCGCAGTCCGGCCGCGATCGACGTGATCGAGATCGACGACGTGTTGGTCGCCAGCACGCAGCGATCGTCGACGTGACGCTCGAGCGTCGCGAAGATCTCGCGCTTCACGTCGAGCCGCTCGGCCGCCGCCTCGACGATCAGCGCCGCGCCGGCGAACTCGGCCAGCGCGCGCACCGCGCGAATCCGGTTGCCGGCCGCCTCCGCTTGCGCCGGCTCGAGACGGCCCTTCTCCGCGAGCCGCGCGAACTGCGCGCGGATGCCGGCCAGCGCCTTGTCGCACGCGGCTTCGTTCAGGTCGTACAGCAGCACCGCATGGCCGGCCGCCGCGGCAACCTGCGCGATGCCCGCGCCCATTGCGCCTGCGCCGATCACGCCGACGACCGCCGATTGCGCCAGCGCGCCCGAATTCACCGAATGTGCAGAAGAAACAGCCATCGCTTGCGATCCGTCATGAAGTGGAAGTGCGAGCGATTATAAACCGACCGGTCGGTAGATTTATGTCAGAGCGAGCCCGAATTTGTCGTGCAAGAGACCGTTACGGAAACTGTAGAACTCAAAAAATCGAACGATTGGGGCACTTTTTGTAAACCGAAAGGTCAATGAAAGCGTCCAAATATGAGATAGTGGCCCCCGAACGCCTGATAAAATTCGACAATTCGCCGGATTTCAGGGGGAAACCGCGTGTCACGCCGTTGCCGTCCATCGTCCGCGCCCTTTCGGGGTCGGTTCAGTCCCGCCGGAACGTCTGTCGTCAGGTGCAAGCGTCCCGCCTTCGGCACTCGGTCGCATCGAACCGTTTCATCCAGCGACGGGCCTCGGCCCGCCCGCGCCCCTCGTCGCCTCACGGCGGCGAACCCGAGGCAGCGCCGTTCCGTGCTGCCGTGCATCAGCTTCATCGTCCTCGTTCGGCGGATCATCCGGCCGGGCTTCGTCAACCCGTGACGGCGCGTCGCGCCGCCACCCGCATAGGAAACCGTCCATGCCGCTCTCGTCCAACCAGCTCCCGCGCTGGACCCTCTGGGCCCCGCTTGCCGCATGGCTGGTACTCGCGCTGTCGCGCGTCGTGCCGGCCGAAGGCCTCGTCATCGCCGTGTTCGCCGCCGCGCTCGCCGGCGCCGTGTTCGCCGCCGTCCACCATGCCGAAGTCGTCGCGCACCGCGTCGGCGAGCCGTTCGGCACGCTCGTGCTCGCGGTCGCCGTGACCGTCATCGAAGTCGCGCTGATCGTGTCGGTGATGCTCGGCGCGGGCCCCGAGAAATCGGGCCTCGCGCGCGACACCGTGTTCGCCGCCGTCATGATCATCTGCAACGGCATCGTCGGCCTCTGCCTGCTGGTCGGTGCGTGGAAGCACGGCGAACAGGATTTCCAGGGACGCGGCGCCAGCAAGGCGCTCGCGGTGCTCGCGTCGCTGTCGGTGCTGTCGCTCGTGATGCCGAACTACCTGAACGCCGCGCCGGGCCCGTTCTTTTCGAAATCGCAGCTTGCGTTCGCCGGCGTTGCGTCGCTCGTGCTGTATGGCGCATTCGTATTCGTGCAGACCGTACGCCACCGCGACTACTTCCTCACCGAGCATGACAGCGCGAACGAATCGGTGCATGCAGCGCCGCCGAGCAGCCGTACCGCGCTGATCAGCCTCGTGCTGCTGTTCGCGAGCCTCGTCGCGGTCGTGCTGCTCGCGAAGCTGCTGTCGCCGGCCGTCGAGCATGCGGTGATGAAACTCGGCGCGCCGGAAGCGGCGGTCGGCATCGTGATCGCCGCGCTCGTGCTGCTGCCCGAAGGGCTCGCGGCCGTCACCGCCGCCCGTGCGAATCGTTTGCAGACCAGCATGAACCTCGCACTCGGCTCGGCGCTCGCGAGCATCGGGCTCACGATTCCGACCGTCGCGGCCGTGTTCATCTGGGTCGGCCAGCCGCTCACGCTCGGCATCGGCGCGATGGAAACCGTGCTGCTGTCGCTGACGCTGCTGGTCAGCACGCTGACGCTCAGCCAGGGACGCACGACGGTGCTGCACGGTGTCGTGCATTTGTCGCTGTTCGCGGCTTACCTGTTCCTGTCGATCACGCACTGACGCAAAACGGCGCGCGGCACGGCGAAAACGATTCGCCGTGCCGCGCGCCGTGCTTCATCTTCCCCGCTTCACCTTCTTCGCTTCACGCCGCGCCTATCGGGCCGGAATCACGAGATGCTGGCCAGCCAGGATCAGGTTCGGGTTCGCGAGGTTATTGCGGCGCTGGATCTCGCGATAGCGCTGGCCGCTGCCCAGCTTGCTCGCCGCGATCATGTTCAGCGTGTCGCCCGCCTTCACCACGTACGTCTTTTCGCCCGACGCGGCCGCGGTCGTCATCGCCTGGTCGCTGACGAAGTACTTGCGCAGCAGGTCCAGATACTGCGGCGACTGCTTGAGCTTCGCGATCGCGGCGTTCAGGTAGATCAGCAGGTCCTGGTCGTCGGCACGCACGCCGATCTTGTACGCGATGTTCGAGCCGTCGAGCTTGGTCACCGCGAACTTCAGGTCGGTGCCCTTGATCGAGCTGACCGCGAACGGATAGTCGTAGATGAACGCGTCGACCGCATGGCCGTCGAGGCTCTTCGCGATGAACGCCGGGTCGGAATCGTCGACCTCGACGAACCGGACGTTCGGATACTGGCGCGTGACGAAGGCACGCACGTCCGGGTCGCCCTTCAGGATGCCGACCGTCTTGCCGGCCAGATCGTCGGCCGAGCGGATCGCGGAGCCTTGCCGCACGATCAGCGAATAGCCGAAATCGTCGACGTACGGCACCGAGTAGACGACGCCCGCCGGCGTGTTGTCCGGGAACGTCAGCCCGTCCATCGCGACGTCGACGACATGGTTGCCCTTCGCATCGGTGTCGAGCAGTTGCTTGGGCACGCCCGGGTACGTGTCGACTTCGTGACGCGTATCGACGACGACCGGCTTGCCGCCGTGCGAGAACGACGGATCCGAGAACAGCAGCCGCGCGAATTCGACGTTGAAGCCGTGCGGCGCGCCCTTGTCTTCGCCGAAGAACGGCTCGCTCGGGTTCTGCACCGAGACTCGCACGACGCCGTTTTCGGCGATCGATTTCAGCGTGCTCGCCTGCGGCGTGAAGCCGGCCGGCAGCACGTTGCCCGACGTCGACGGCTGCGCGGGCTGGCCTGCGCCGCCCGCCTGCGCGGACGTCGCGCCGGGCGCCGCATCGTGCGCGGGAATCAGTGTCGACAGGCCGCCCTGGTGGACGATCCATACGCCGACGAGCACCACCAGAAACACGACTGCACCGAGAAGTTTTTTCATGGTTGCGTGCCTGCGGGAAGTCATTGTTGTTTCGACGGCAATGCAGCGGCCCGTGCCGCATCGGGGCCGGGCACGGGCGTGCCGTTCATCGCCGCCTGCTGTTGCGCCTGCTTGACCTCGGGATTGTCCAGCAGCGACGTCTCCATTTCGGAGAACGCCTTGTTCACCGAGCGCATCACCGAATCGACGGCCACGTCGGTCTTGATCTGCTCGAACGTATCGGCCGTCTGCCGGCCCGCGAGCTTGTTCATGTGCTGCGCCGCCTGCGACATGTCCCACATCGCCTTCGCGCGATCGATCGCGGACGCGAAATTCTTCAGTTCCGTCTGCACCTGCTTGTAGCGGCTTTCGCGAAACGCGAGCAGTTGCTTCATCGTGTCGAGCTGCGCGCGAAAGCGTGGCGCGTCGTCCGGATACTGCTTCTCGAACAGTTCGGTCTTGTCCCCGAAGTTCTTCACTTCGGTGCGGAACGCGGTGATGCTGTCCGCGAATTTCTGCGCCGCCTGGCGCTTTTCCGCGAGCTGGTTGATGAGCGTCTCGATCGGATTCGACTGCGCTTCCTCGACGATCATCTTCACCTTCTGGTTCGCGAACTTCATCGCGACGACCGGCGCGAAATAGATCGCCCCGAGGCCGATCACGGCCGCCGTGATCAGCGCGATCATCCCCTTCAGGATGAACAGCGCGGCCGGTGCCGCGATCGCGACGCCGGCGACGATGATCGCCCATTTGATCAGCTTTGCCTTGCCACTCCCCGAACTGCCGTTTGCTTCATTCGAAAGCTGCGACATGAGTTTTTCTCCTTGAACCTCGAACTGAACTGCGTGCGTAAGCTGCGTCTGCTCAATCGAAATGCTTCGGACTCCGGTGCCGCCGCGCGCGCGGGACGGTCGACGGCACGATGCGTGAACGCGTGGCGGCGGCGTCACGAAACGCCGGTGTAAGCGTCATGCGCGATACGGTATTCGGGCGCGACAGGCTGACGCACGACGCGGCGGCGCCGATCGGCACCGCCCATCGTCGCGGCCGGCGCGCGAACGGGAAAGTGTACCGATGCACGGTACGAAACGGGATGACGGATACGTGACGCGACGGGCGTCGGGAAAATCGCGATTCCGGCAGGCCGGTGGCTGCGGCGCCGGGATTCCGGTACGAGTGCGTGAAGGCTCATCGTTGTTCTTGTGCGCGTCGCTGATGCGGGAGCGCGCGGCCAGCGCGCCCCGCTCCAAATGCACGCACGTATCCTGCGCCGACCGGCATGCAGCGTCAAGCGGTCGGCGCGGTGCGTTGCCCTTTCGCGATCGAAAGCGTGCGCGGCGCGTCAGCTTTCCGAACGGTAAGGATGTTGCCGACGCCGCGACGCGTCGCGCTCGGTCGAAATCGACGTCGATCGAAACGCGGCCCGCGGCCGGCCGCCGGGATGTTACGTCTCGGCGCCGATCGCGGCGTCCGCATCGAACCCGTACAGCACGGCCGGATTGTCGACGAGCATCGCGCGGCCGACCGCCTCGTCCGCCGCGCAGGCGTGCAACCAGCCGAGCAGGTGCGCATCGTCGGGCACCGGCGACGCGTTCGGATGCGGCCAGTTGCTACCCCACACGCAGCGCGCCGAATGCTCGCGCGCGAGCACGGTGGCAAGGCGCGCGACGTCGTCGTAACCGGGCGCACCGGATCGCGAAGTCTCGTAAGGCGCGGACAGCTTCACCCAAACGTGGCCGCGATCCAGCAGGCGCCGCAATGCGACGAACGCCGGCACATCCGGCGTCACCGGCGTCAGGAACTTGCCCGTGTGATCGACGACGACATGCGCCGGCAACGACGTCAGCATCGACTCGACGTCGGGCAGCGTCCGGCCGTCGAGCTGCAGGTCGATGTGCCAGCCGAGCGGCGCGATCCGCGTGGCCATCCGCTCGAGCTCGTCCCATCGCGCGACGCCGCCCGACAGCGTCATGAACCGCACACCGCGGATGCCTCTTGCGTGCAGCCGCTCGAGTTCGGCGTCCGGCACGTCGACGGGCAACGTCGCGACGCCACGCGCCTGCGGGCCGAGCGCGGCCAGCGCATCGAGCGTGCAGCGGTTGTCGAACCCGTAACCGGTCGGCTGCACGACGACCACGCGCGCGAGGCCGAGCGCCCGCTGCACGCGGCGATACGCGTCCACCGGCGCATGCGGCGGGCGAAACGTCGCCGTCGGTGCGAGCGGATACGCATCATCGTAAATATGAATATGGCAATCGCAGGCGGGCGACGGCCGTGCGCCGGGGCGGTCGTGCGTCATCGTGCGCCCGGCGCGGCGGATGCGTCGGCCGATCGCCAGCGTGCGAGCCGCGTCGCGCGCGCGGCGTTGACCGCGCCGTTCGGCACACGTGCGTCGAGCAGCGCGGCGAGTTGTTCGACCGTCTCCAGTGCCTGATGCTCGACCGCCGGCCGCGTCAGTCCTCCGATATGCGGCGTGGCGATCACGCGCGGATGCACGGCGAGTGCGGGCGTCGGCATCTGGTCCGTCGCGCGGCCGACATCGAGCGCGCAACCGGCCAGCCGGCCGCTGTCGAGCGCGTCGGCCAGCGCCTGCTCGTCGACGAGCTCGCCGCGCGACGCATTGACGAAGCACGCGTCCGGCTTCATCGCGGCGAATGCACCCGCATCGAACAGGTTCGCGGTGGCGGGCGTCGCCGGCGCGAGGCACACGACGTAATCCGCGTCGCGCAGCAAGGTCGCGCGGTCGACCTGTTCGATCGACGGCGTGTCGATCCGCACGTACGGATCGCACACGAGCACGCGCATCCCGAACGCCGTCGCGATCGGCGCGAGATGGCGCGCGATCTGTCCATAGCCGACCACGCCCAGCGTGCCGCCGCGCAATTCGCGGCCCATCCGCGGCAGCGGCGGCGTGCCGCGGTGGTACGCATCGGCGTACGCGCCGATACCGCGCGCGAGGTCGATCATCGCGCCGATCACCCACTCCGCGACGGCCGGCCCGAAACCGGGGCTCGCCTGCGTGACCAGCACGCCGAATTCGCTCGCCGCGTCGACGTCGACGGTACGAATGTCGACTGCGCAACGCAGGAACGCGGCGAGCGCGGGCAGCCCTGCGAACAGCGCGCGCGGCGCCGGCGTCTGCCGGTACGCGATCATCGCGTCGCATCCCTGGGCGGCGGCGATCAGCTCGTCCGTGCCGAGCTCGCGGTCGAGCGGATTGCACGTGACGTCCGCGATCGCCTTCAGCGCACCCAGCGCCTTCGCACCGAAGTAGTAATCGAGCATCCCGGACGGATGGGTCACGTAGACGCGCGTCATGCGGGGGCTCCGTCCGATTCGACCGCACGTGGCGGCGGCGGCGCGACCGACGCGCGCTCGACGAGCGTGACGCCCGGGAACACGCACTGTCCGGGCTCCGACGGGTCGCCGTCGTGCCGCATCACGCGCCGCACCATTTCCGCGGCCATGTCCGTGACGGGCAACTGCACCGTGGTCAGCGCCGGCCACGAGATCGCCGACAGGAAGTGACCATCCATCCCGACGACCGATACGTCGTCCGGCACGCGCAATCCGCCGTCGCGCAGCCCGGCCATCAGGCCCAGCGCGAACAGGTCGTTGACCGCGACGATGCCGGTCGGCCGCGCCGGATCGGCCGCGAGCGCGGCGCCGAGCGCGCGCCCGACCTCGACGATCACAGCGTCGCCGTATTCGTTCGCCGGACCGCCGTCGAGCACTTGCGCATCGGCGCCCGCGTCGCGCGCAGCCGCGAGAAAGCCGCGGATCTTGTCGCTGCGGCTCACGGTGACGCCGGCCACCGTCGCGAACGCGAGCCGCGTATGGCCCGCGGCGACGAGACAGGCGGTCGCGAGCCGCGCGGCCGCCTCGTTGTCGGCGGTCACGTGATCGACCTTCGATTGCTCGCCGGGCGTCGCGCGGCGGTCGTAGCTGACGACCGTCATCCCGCGTTCGGCCGCGCGTTCGAGGTGGCTTTCGTCGGCGAGCGACGAGATCACGATCACGCGCCGCACGCCGTGCGCGAACAGGTCGTCGAAGAACGACGCCTCCTTGCTTGCGTCGCGGTACGTGTTGCCGATCAGCACGCGATGGCCGTACTGCTCCTGCGCGCAAGCCTCGATCTCGCGCGCGATGTAGCCGTACATCGGATTCGCCATCGACGGCACCAGCAGCCCGACGAGCGGCGTCTGCCCCGTCTTGAGCTGGCGCGCGAGCGTGCTCGGCCGGTACTGCAGCGCATCCATAGACGCCTTCACGCGTTCGAGCGTCTCCGGCTTCATCTGATCGGTGCGGCCGTTGAGCACGTTCGAAACCGTGCTGACCGAAACAGCCGCATGACGGGCCACGTCCTGAATCGTACTCATGTCGTCTTGCAATGAACGGGCTACAGGCCGAAACGGGCCGGCAGCCACAACGAAAACGCCGGTGCGAAGATCAGCGCCACGAGGGCGACCGACAGCACCAGCAGGTATTTCACCATCGGCCGCGCCACGCGCGCGACCTCGGTCCCCGTGATCGCGCAGGTCGTGAACAGCCCGAGCCCGACGGGCGGCGCGAACAAGCCGAGCCCCATCGCCACCACCACGACCGTGCCGAAATGCAGCGGGTTGATGCCGAGCTGCAGCGCGATCGGCGCGAGCAGCGGCCCGAAGATGATCAGCGCGGGCGCGCCTTCGAGCACAGCGCCGAACACGATCATCAGCAGCGCCGCCAGCAACAGGAACGCCGTCGAGCCGTACTGATGGGCAAACGCCGTCATTGTGCCCGAGACGAGCGCGGGAATCTGCTCGATCGACAGCGCGAACGACACGCTCGACGCCGCCGCGACGATGAACAGGATACCGCTCGCCATCGACGCCGCACGGACGAACACGCGGCCGACCGAGCGCCAGGTCAGCTCGCGGAACGCCGCCCATCCGACCACCAGCGCATAGACCACCGCGAACGCCGACACTTCCGTCGACGTCGCGATGCCCGACGTCACGCCCTTGCCGATCATCGCGACCATGATCAGCGCGACGAGCGCGCCGCCGGCGAGCGGCAGCCACGCGCGGCGTTCGACGAACACCGCGTCGATGTCGATCCGGCGTCCGCAGATCACGGTCACGACCGCCAGCGACGCGGCGAGCACGGCCGCCGGCACGATCCCGGCGACGAACAGCCCCGCGATCGAGATGTTCGCGACGAAGCCCATGATGATCATGTTCACGCACGGCGGAATCGTCTCGGCCATCACCGCGCTGCACGCGAGCAGCGCCGCGGTTTCGTCGGGATCCTGCCGCGCGCGGCGCACGGCCGGCATCACGACGCCGCCCACCGCCGCGATGTCGGCCAGCTTCGAACCCGACACGCCGGAAAAGCACGCCGTCGCGAAGATCACGATCAGCCCGAGCCCGCCGCGCACGCGCCCGAAGATCCGCAGCAACAATTCGACGAGCCGCGCGGACATCCCGTTCGACTCCATCAGCAAGCCGGCCAGCACGAAGAACGGCACGGCGAGCAGCACGAAGTGGTCGGCGCCGGCCATCACCTGCTGCGAGTAGACGAGCAACGGCAGCGTCGGATCGGCGAGGAAGTACAGCAGCGCCGAGAACGCGAGCACGAAGCCGATCGGCACGCCCAGCACGAGCCCGCCGACGAAGCCGGCGACCAGCAGCGCCCCCGGCGCGATCGCGTGTTCGGGCCGCAGCGCGTTCCAGCCGTACACGGCGCCCGCGAGCACCGCGCAGCAGGCCAGCGTGCCGAGCACGCGGCGGCGCGGCGCGTTCAGCGCGTTCGCGAGCGCGAACACGCTCATGAACAGCGCGCCGAACATCATCGGATACACGTTGATCCAGCCCGGCAGGCCGCCGGTCGTCAACTGATCGTACGAGTCGCCGAGCAACTGCCACGACGACGCCAGCAGGTTCAGCGACACCGCCGCGACGATCCAGTGCCCGATCTGCACGAGCGCGCCCTGCCAGCGTGCCGGCAGCCAGCCGCGGAACAGGTCGATGCCGACGTGCTGGCTGCGGCCGAGCACCGTCGCCGCGCCGAAGAACACCAGCACGATCATCAGCGCGCTCGCGACCTCCTCGGCCCAGTCGACCGGATCGTGCAGGAAATAACGAAAGACGACCGACACGAATACGACCAGCACGTCGACGGCCAGCACGGCGGCCGACACGTATTCGATCCAGCGCATCGCCGCATCCAGCGCACGAGCGACGGCGCGCACGGGACGGCCTGACGCGACGGCCGGCACGGCGCTCGAAACGGAACCGGTGTCCATCGCTCAACCCCGCGCGGCGGCGATCGCCGGAAACAGCGGCGCGGTGGCCGGATACTGCTTCGCGAATGCCATGTAGAGGCGGTCGTGCATCGCCTGCCGCAGCGCCGCGCGCTCGGCATCCGCCATCGGATGAAACGTCATCCCGTGCTGCTTCAGCGCCGCCTCCGCCTGCTCGGCCTTCTGCGCCGCGATCGCGCGCTGCTGCGCGGTCGCGTCGGCCACCGCGCGGTCGAACGCCGGGCGCAGGTTCGCCGGAATCCGCTCGAGCGCGCGCCGCCCCATCACGACGGTCATCGCCGCGAACACGTGGTGCGATTGCCAGCACGACTTGACGATCTCGTCGAAGCGGCTCGCGAGCACGGTGGCCGGATCGTGCTCGAGCCCGTCGACGACGCCCGTCTGCACGGCCATGTAGAGCTCGCCGAACGGAATCGGCGTCGGCACCGCGCCCATCACCTTGAAGGTGTCCATGAAGGCCGGCGTCGGCAGCACGCGCAGCTTCGTGCCCTTCACGCCCTGCAGCGCCGTCACCGGCTGCTTCGTGAACACGCAGCGCCCGCCGAAGTGCGAGCCCCACGTCAGCACGGAGCAGCCCGCGCGCTTTTGCAGCAGCGCGTTCAGGCTGGTGCCGACCTGGCCGTCGAGCACCTTCGCGACGTGCGCATAGCTGTCGAACAGGTAGCCGAGATCGAGCATGCCGAGCTCCGGCGCGACCGTGGCCCAGATCGACGAGCCCGCGATCATCATGTCGATCGCGCCGATCTTCACCTGCTGCGCGACGTCGCTCTCCTTGCCGAGCTGGCTGTTCGGAAAGTAGTCGACCCGGATCGCGTCGCCGACGCTCGCCTTCAGGTTCGCCGCGAGGCGCTCGTACCACACGTAGTGCGCGGCGTTCCGATCGGCCGGCATCGACGACGAACAGCGCAGCGTCACGGCCTGCGCCGCGCGACCGATTTCCGGCAAGCCGCCCGCGACCGCGAGCGTGGCGGCGGATGCCGTTTGCAGAAAGCGCCGCCGGGTGAAGGTAGTCATGGCCGTCTCCTTTCCAATCGCGTCTTCCGATGCGACTGTATCGATTTAGTGTATCGATACAGTAATACGACGACCGATGAGCGAGAAATGAGGGTTTTCCCGTGACGGGCAGGTGGAAATTTCGGGCCGAAGTGCCATGCGGCGTCGCCGCATTTCGGTCTTTCCGGACCGTGGCGCACGTCAGGCGTGCCGGCGGATATCGTCAGACAACTGACTTTTTCTAAACGGCGATGCCGTCCGCACCGTCCGTCAGAAACTGCCCGACCATCGCGTTGAACACCGGCAGCGCCGGATTGTCGTTGTCCGCGCGCCACGCGAGATACAGCTCGGCCGCCACGTCGACGCCCGCGAGCGGCCGGAACACCACGCCGTCCACATGCAGCTCGCGCGCCGACGCCGGCACCAGCGCGGCACCCAGCCCGGCACGCACCAGGCCGAGGATCGTATGCGTCTGCCCGACGTAATGCAGGTAATTCGGCAAGCGCCCCGCGCTGGCGAACATCCCCGAGATCATGTCGTGGAAGTACTTGCCCTCGTTCGGCGAATACGCGATGAACGGCTGCCGGTCGAGCTCGTCCGGGCCGATCTGCTCGTACGCGGCCAGCGGCGCGCCCTGCGCGACCGCGACGAGCATCGGCTCGCGCTGCACGAGCCGGTATTCGAGCGGATGGCGCGCCGCGCGCTGGCGCACGAAGCCCGCGTCGAGCATGCGCGACGCGAGCGCGTCGATCTGCACGGTCGACACCATTTCGCGCAGCTCGACATCGACGTCCGGCAGCGCGTGCGCCGCATGCGCGAGCAGTTCCGGAATCATCCGGTATGCGCTGACGGCAGTGAAGCCGAGCGTGATGCGGCCAGCCCCGCCGTGCGCGACGCGCTGCGCGGCCTGCTCGGCCCGCGCGGAAAATTCGAGGATGTGCCGCGCATCGCGCAAGAAGCGCTCGCCGGCCGCGGTCAGTCTGACCTGCCGGCTGCTGCGTTCGAGCAGCGCGATGCCGAGCGCATGTTCGAGCAACTGGATCTGCCGGCTGAGCGGCGGCTGCGTCATGAAGAGCCGCCTGGCCGCACGGCCGAAATGCAGTTCCTCGGCCACGGCGACGAAGCAGCGAAGCTGGTTCAGTTCAATCATTCAAATCTTGAATCAATCGATCGCGTCTTGATGTTAGACCGATATCGATACGATTCCCATACTCGATTGCAGCCGATGCGCGGCCCGCGCCGCGCACGCCGACCGAGACCTCCGGGACCATCGCTCGCCGGCCGCTTCGAACGGATTCGGATCACGCGGCACGCATGACGCCCGGCGGCGGCATCACGCGCGCTGGCGCGCGCCCGGCGTCGGCGCGACCGCGAGCCGGTCGAGTTCTCGCAGGTCGTTTTCCAGCGCGGGCGTGAGCGTCGTGCGCAGATGGTCGAGGAAGGTGCGGATCTTCGCGTCGAGATAGCGGCGCGTCGCATAGACGGCATACACGCTGACCGTCTGCAGACGGTACTCGGGCAGCACGCGAATCAGCCGCCCTTCGCGGATGTCGTCGAGCACGGTGTACAGCGCGACGCACGCGATGCCGCGCCCTGCCCGCACTGCGACGCACAACGCATCCGGCACGTTGACCTGGAACGGCGCCGGCTGCAGCTCGTACACGGTTTCCTCGTCGTCGCCGCGCTCGAGCCGCCACTCGCTGGCCGGCGATGCGGGCGTATCGAGGCGCAGGCACACGTGGTTCGGCAGATCATCGGGCGTGGTCGGCGTGCCATGCCGCGCCAGGTATTCGCGCGATGCAACCAGCACGCTGCAACTCGTGCCGCAAGTCTGCGCGACGTAGCCGGAATCGGGCAGCTGCGACGCGGTCACGATCGACACGTCGTAGCCTTCCTCGACGAGGTTCGGCATCCGCTGCGCGAGCGTCAGCTCGATCGACACGTCCGGGTTGTCTTCCTGGTAGCGCACGATCGACGAGACGACATGACTCTGCCCGAGCCCCGTCATCGCATGGATGCGCATCTTGCCGCTCGGCCGCAGCAGCGCGTTGCGCGCCTCGGCGTTCGCGTAGTCGAATTCGGCGAGGATCGATTTCGCACGCTCGAAGTAGCGCTCGCCGCTTTCGGTGAGGCCGAGATGGCGCGTCGTGCGATGCAGCAGCCGCGTCTGTACGTGAGCTTCGAGATTCGACACCGCGCGCGACACCTGCGCGGTGGTCGCATCGATTTCTTTGGCGACCGCGGTGAAACTGCCGGCTTCGACAACGCGCACGAACAGGCGCATGTTTTCGAGCATGTCCATTGAATTGGCTTGGGGAGTATCGGTGGAGGAACGTCGGCGGCGCTCGCGTCAGACGGGAATCGGGGCGGGCGCGCGAACCACGCGCAAGCGATCACCATGCCGGGGAACGGGCGGGAGAGCGGGCATCGCGTGCGTGGTTGTGGCATATCGGGGGATTCGGTGGCCCGAATTGTACGCCGCCGCAGGCAAATTTGCGCGATCGCCGCGCCTCCAGGCTTTCATCGGATGAAAGGTTTTTGCAAGACGAATACGTCGCACGCCCGCAACGTATTGATGCGGCGCGACAATTTGTATCACGACGCGATATAATTTGCGCCTTCCTTGCGCTGCGTCATCCGCGTCGTCCTTTCTACCGCTTATCGTCCATGTCGTCAGGCTCCTCCCCGTCGCGCCGCACATTCCGCCAATGGCTGCACAGCTTCATTCCCCATCCGATGACGCTCGGCTGGCGCGAGCGCATGCGCTCGTGCGCGGGCGCGCTCGTCGGTATCGCGACGGTCGGCGTCACGATGCGGCTGCTGCCCGGCGTGCCGGGCCTCGTGCCGCTGCTCGTCGCGCCGATGGGGGCGTCGGCGGTGCTGCTGTTCGCGGTGCCCGCGAGTCCGCTCGCGCAGCCGTGGTCGATCATCGGCGGCAATCTGGTGGCGGCGACCGTCGGCGTCGCCTGCGCGCAGTCGATCGCCGATCCGATCACGGCCGCCGCGGTTGCGGTCGCCCTCGCGATCGGCGGCATGTTCGTACTGCGCTGCGTGCACCCGCCGTCGGGCGCGGTCGCGCTGACGGCCGTGCTCGGCGGCCCCGCGATCCGCTCGCTCGGCTTCGGCTTCGTGGTCGAGCCGATCGCGCTGCAATCGGCGATCCTGCTGTCGGCCGCGCTCGTGTACCACGCGCTGACGGGCCACCGCTATCCGCACGGCGGCGTGCGTCCCGACGCGAAGCCGCAAGGCGGCAGCGCCGCGCCGGCACGCGGCGGCTTCACGCGCGCCGATCTCGACGCCGTGCTGAAGCGCCGCGGCGAATGGCTCGACGTCGATCCGGACGACCTCGAAATGCTGCTGCGCGAAACCGAGATGCAAGCGTATGCGCGCACGTTCGGCCAGCTCACGTGCGCCGACCTGATGACGAAGAACGCGATCGAAGTCGCGCCGTCGACATCGGTCACGGCCGCGCTGACACTGCTCGACCGCCATCGCGTAAAGGCGCTGCCCGTCGTGGACGGCGACGATCGCCTGATCGGCATCGTCACGCGCGCCGACCTCACGCGCCAGTTGCGCCGCCCGGCCCCGCTGTGGCAACGGCTGGCCGCGCGCCTGCCGCAGTCGTTCGGCGGCCGGCCGCCCAACGTCGCCACCGTGATGACCCGCGACGTCGCGTCCGTGCCGCAGACCCTGCCGATCACGGCGCTGGTGCCGCTGTTTACGCATTCAGGCCACCACCACATCCCGGTCGTCGACGCATCGCAACGGCTCGTCGGCATCATTACGCAGACGGATCTCGTCACGGGCCTGTACCAGCAGACGCGGATGCTCGAAGCCGCGTAACGCCGATGAACAGAAAAATGTGCGCCATTTCGCTGAAAATCGTCCATTTATATCATATTGTGATATATTTTGCGCTACCGAAACTGCTGCCCGACCGACCGCAATGACCGATACCCGACGCGCGCTGACCAAAGGCGATTTCCAGCAACTGTCCGAGTTCCGCTACCAGATGCGCCGCTTCGAGCGCTTCTCCGAACGCGCCGCGCAAAGCGAAGGCGTGACGCCGCTGCAATATCTGCTGCTGCTGCACATCAAGGGCTACCCGCATCGCGAATGGGCCACCATCGGCGAACTCGCCGAACGCCTGCAGGCGCAGCATCACGGCGTCGTCGCGCTGGTGACGCGCTGCGAGGCGCTCGGGCTCGTAAAGCGCAAGACGAGCGAAGCCGACCGCCGGCAAGTCGAGGTCCATCTCGAAGAAGCCGGCGAGACGCTGCTCGCCCGTCTCGCGGCCATGCACCGCACGGAACTGAAATCGCTCAAGGGCACGTTCCAGGTTCCGCAGATCGATTTCTGATCCAGGCTTGACCGACCTTCCCCTACTCCGATGAACGCACCACACAAACGCGATTTCTCGACCAACGAACGCCTGCCCAGGATCGCGTTGCTGGCCGCCGGCATCGGCGTGCTCAGCACGCTGGCGGCGTTCGTGCTATTGAGCCTGATCCACCTGTTCACGAACCTGTTCTTCTTCCAGCAGTTCTCGTTCGCCGATCGTTCGCCCGCCCATAACACGCTCGGCGCGTGGGTGATCGTCGTGCCGGTGATCGGCGGGCTGATCGTCGGATCGATGGCGCGCTTCGGTTCGGAGAAGATCCGCGGCCACGGCATTCCCGAAGCGATCGAGGCGATCCTGTTCGGCAAGAGCCGCATGTCGCCGAAGGTTGCGATCCTCAAGCCGCTGTCGTCCGGCGTCGTGATCGGCAGCGGCGGCCCGTTCGGTGCCGAAGGCCCGATCATCATGACCGGCGGCGCGCTCGGCTCGCTGATCGCGCAATGCGTGCACGTGACCGCGGCCGAGCGCAAGACGCTGCTCGTCGCGGGCGCGGCCGCCGGCATGACCGCCGTGTTCGGCACGCCGGTCGCCGCCGTGCTGCTCGCGGTCGAACTGCTGCTGTTCGAATGGCGTCCGCGCAGTTTCCTGCCGGTCGCGCTCGCGTGCGCGGTGGCCGGTTTCGCCCGCGCCGTGTTCTTCGGCGTCGACCCGCTGTTTCCGTTGGCCACCGCATCGCCGACGCCCGTCGCGCTGCTGTCGTGCATCGTCGCGGGCCTGCTGTCGGGCATGCTCGCGTGCGGCCTGTCTGCCGCGCTGTACCGCGTCGAGGACACCTTCGCGAAGCTGCCCGTGCACTGGATGTGGTGGCCGGCGCTCGGCGCGATCGTGATTGGCGTCGGCGGCTGGCTCGAGCCCCGCGCGCTCGGCGTCGGCTACGACGTGATCGGCGACCTGCTGCACCAGCACATCGCGCTGAAGATCGCGCTCGCGCTGCTGATCGTGAAGGCCGTGATGTGGGTGATCGCGCTCGGCTCCGGCACGTCGGGCGGCGTGCTGGCCCCGCTGCTGATGCTCGGCGCCGGCCTCGGCACCGTGCTGTCGCCGGTGCTGCCCGGCGGCGATCCGGCACTGTGGCCGCTCGTCTGCATGGCCGCGACGCTCGGCGCCACGCTCGGCGCGCCGCTGACCGCGATCGTGTTCGCGTTCGGCCTCACGCACGACGCGAACGCGCTGCTGCCGCTGCTCGCCGCGACACTCGTCGCGCACGGCTTCGCGACCGTCGTGATGAAGCGTTCGATCATGACGGAAAAGATCGCGCGCCGCGGGTATCACATCTATCGCGAATACGGCGTCGATCCGCTCGAACGCCACGACGTGGCCGAAGTGATGACGCCAGCCGACGCGCTCGTCGCGATCGACGGCGCCACGACGCTCGATGCGGTCGAGTCGCAGTACTTCAGCGTGAAGCAGACGCACCGCGCATACCCGGTCGTGCAGAACGGTCGCCTGCTCGGCGTCGTGGATCGCGCGACGCTCGACGCGCAACGCGCGCAGAGCGGTCCCGGCGCCGTGCTCGCAAGCGCGTTCGCCGAACGTGTGCCGGCCGTCGCGCAGGCGCACGAAACGTGCCGCGTGGTCGCATCGCGGCTCGCGATGCTCGGCTTGGAACGCCTGCCGGTCGTCGACGATCCGCAATCGCTGCGCATCATCGGCATCGTGTCGCGCAGCGACTTGATCAAACCCGCGCTCCAGCATTTCGACGACGAACAGAAGCGCGAACGCTTCCGTCCCGTCGTACCCGTCAACCTGCGCGACGCAGAAATACGCAAGGCCCGCTGATACGCACCGCGCGCGCCGCCGCGTCCGGCGTTTAAACTTCGTTGACAATCGATCGGACGAAAGTTTGTCATCATGGTCTGCATGCGACGGGGCCATCATTCAGCCGTTCCACATCGTCATCCAATAAAGAAGCGTCGCGGCGCGACATGCAGACACATGCAGCACGCCGCGACCGTCAATCCGCCACACCTCAGGGCAGCGAGCCGACCGCACGACGCATGACGTCGCCGCCGTATCTCCATACGGACCACGCACGACGCATGCGGCCGCGCGACAGAACGCACAGCATCCGGATTGCCATTTGGCAAGCGCGTTAACAACTTGTTTCGGAATCGCCGGAACCGCATTTGTCCGATGCAATCTCACAAGCACGCAGTTCTGCTGCGCATCCCACTCAATCAATCACGACTCGAGGGAGATAAACGTGAACGTGAAATACTTACCGCTCATCGCATTGACCGTGGCAATTTCTGCTCACGCGGCCGATCCGGCCGCGCAGAACGTGGGACAAAGCCAGAAGGCCGCCCCGGAAGTCTCGGCGTGCATCGCCAAGACCTGGGCCGACAAGTCGCAGCAACAAGTGATCTCGCAGAACGTGCTCGCCAACGGCCTCGCGACCGATGTCTACGCACCGGGCCAGCAACCGCCGAACGGCGCGGCCGCGATGGTTCGTCCGTCGCCGAATCCGGGCGCGAAGACGTGGGTCGCCGTGCGCGGCGACGCGGCCGCCGCCGGCGACATCAACGCCTGTCTGTAAGCACCGCTGCCGGACGGCATTGCGCCGCCCGCATGCAAAAAGCCCCGCTTCGGCGGGGCTTTTTGTTTAGGCGCATGGGCCGCGCGCACGCGCCGCGACCCTTGCCTGCGCGCTTACAGGTAGCTGCAGACGTAGTCGAGCGTCTCCAGCACCTCGATGTCGAAGCGGCTCTTGCCCGGGACCGAGAACGATTCGCCGGCGCCGTAGGTTTGCCACTCGCTGCTGCCGTCGAGCTTCACGCGGCACTTGCCGGCCTGCACTTCCATCAATTCGGGCGCGTCCGTGCCGAAGTTGAGCGCGCACGGCAGGATCACGCCGAGCGTCTTGCGCGTGCCGTCCGGGAAGAGCACGGTATGCGACACGCACTTGCCGTCGAAATAGACGTTTGCGCGCTTGACGACCGATACGTTGTCGAATTGGGTTGCACTGGTCATGTGATGCCTCTGATTGCTGGATGCCGGATGGCGTGTTGTCGGAAGCCGGCCGGGGCGGCAGGCCGGCCGCTATGATACCGGCTCGCGGCGGGCGGGCCGCAAGCGGGACTGACTCGAGGCGGGCGACCAATCATAAGGATCACTACCCGATGCATTGCGTGGCCCGCATCGAGCGGCTCATCTGAGCCCCTTGCGGCGCGCGGAATCGCGCAGGCAGTCGAGCAGCATTGCCGCGGCCGGCGTGAGCGGACTGTCGCGCCGCGTGACGACCTGCACGGACACGCCGGGCAACCGCTCGCGGATCGGCAGCACGGCGAGCTGGTCGCGCGCCCACTCCCCTTGCAGCAACTGTTCGGGCATCGACGCGATCAGGTCGCAGCTCGTCATCAGGCTGTGCGCGAGGCCGAAGCTCGGGCATTCGACGACCCGTTGCGGCACCGGCAGCCCGTATGCGATGAACGAGTTGAACAGCACCTGGGTCGAGCTTTCCGGCGACGGATTCATCAGCCAGTCGGCCTCGACGAGATCGGCGAGCGACGTGGCCGACGCGAGCGGATGCCCCTTGCGCGCGACGATCAATGATCGGCTCGCGTAGAGTTCCGCGTGATCGAACTCGGCCGCCAGCAGTTCGGGCACGACGACGGCCACCGCGAAATCGAGCGAGCCGTCGTGCAGGCGAGGCAGCGCGACGCCCGGAAACCCTTCGATCAGACTGACGCGCGCGACCGGAAAGCGCCGCCGGAACGCGCGAAATGCATCGGGCAGGATCGTCACCGCGGCGGCCGGCGTGATCGCCGCCGCGACCGAGCCCGTCATCGCGCCTTGCGCCTGCTCGATGTCGTCGCGCGCACGCTGCATCTCGGCGACGATCAGCCGCGCGCGCACCTGCAGTTGCTGGCCGAACGCCGTGAGCTGCACGCCGCGCGCGGTGCGCACGACGAGCGACACGCCGAGCGCGATCTCCAGTTCCTTGACCGCTTTCGTCAACGCCGCCGGCGACACGTTCAGGCGCCGCGCGGCTGCGCGGATGCTCCCTTCGTCCGCGACGGTGACGAACGCTTTCAGCTGATGGTATTTCATGGCGGCATGCGTGATTCGTGGAAACCCCGTGAGCGCGGCGCATGCAGGCTCAGGGTATTCCCGAGCGGCAACCGGTGGTGTGCACCAAAGCAATTTAGCAGCTTCTGGTGCGCAAAAGAAATTTATATCCTTTCACGTCATATGCGCGTCAAACGTCCACCGGACCCACAGGAGACACCATGCTGCAAGCCGTGAACCCCGTCATCCCCGGCATCGCCGCGATCGCCCCGGACCTCATCGAAGTGCGCCGCCGCATCCATGCGCACCCGGAGCTCGCGTTCGAGGAAACGCTGACGAGCGATCTCGTCGCCGAACTGCTCACCGGGTGGGGTTACGAAGTGCATCGCGGCATCGGCAAGACGGGCGTCGTTGGCGTGCTGCGCGAAGGACAAGGCACGCGCACCGTCGGCCTGCGCGCCGACATGGACGCGCTGCCGCTCGCGGAGGCCACCGGCCTGCCCTACGCGAGCCGCCATGCGAACAAGATGCATGCGTGCGGTCACGACGGCCACACCGCGATGCTGCTGTGCGCGGCGCGTCACCTGGCCGCGACGCGCCAGTTCTCCGGCACGCTGAACCTGATCTTCCAACCGGCCGAGGAAAACTTCGGCGGCGCGAAAGCGATGATGGACGACGGCCTGTTCGATCGCTTCCCGTGCGATGCGATCTTCGCGATCCACAACATGCCGGGCCGCGCCGCCGGCGACATGGCATTCCGCACCGGCGCCGCGATGGCGTCGGCCGACCGCGTGACGATCACGCTGCGCGGCGTCGGCGGTCACGGCGCGATGCCGCACTTCGCGCGCGATCCGATGTCGGCCGCGGGCAGCATCATGGTCGCGCTGCAGACGATCGTCGCGCGCGAAGTCGACGCGCAGCACGCGGCCGTGATCACGGTCGGCAGCGTGCAGGCCGGCGAGACCTTCAACATCATTCCCGAAACCGTCGTGATGAAGCTGTCGGTGCGCGCGCTGAACGCCGACGTGCGCGCGCTGCTCGCCCGCCGCATCGAAGCGCTCGCGAAGGGCCAGGCGGAAAGCTTCGGCGTCGCCGCGGACGTGGATTACGACTACGGCTACCCGGTGTTGGTCAACCATCCCGAACCGACCGCGTTCGCGGCCGACATCGCGCGCCAGATGCTCGGCGCCGAGCGCGTCGAGACCGAAGCCGCCCCGCTGATGGGCAGCGAGGACTTCGCGTTCATGCTCGAAGCGCGCCCCGGCTGCTATGCGTTCATCGGCAACGGGGTCGGCAGCAAGGGCGGCTGCATGGTGCACAACCCCGGCTACGACTTCAACGACGACATCCTGGCGATCGGCGCGAGCTACTGGGTCCGCGTCGCCGAAGGCTGGCTCGCGGCCTGACGGCCCTTCATCACGCAGTTTCGCGCTTCAGCAGGGGAACCCCATGGAAACGTCCGCCCTTCCGTTCGCCGGCTCGCCGGCCGATGCCCGCGCCGCCGCGAAGAAACGCCGCCTGATCGCGGCCGCCGCGGTCGGCAACGCGCTCGAGTTCTACGACTTCACGGTCTACAGTTTCTTCGCAATCCTGATCGGCAAGCTGTTCTTTCCGGTCCACTCGTCGTTCGGGCAGCTGATGCTCGCGGTCGCGAGCTTCGGCGTCGGCTTCGTCACGCGCCCGCTCGGCGGGCTCGTGATCGGCATGTACGCCGACCGCGCCGGCCGCAAGAAGGCGATGATCCTGACGCTGCTGCTGATGACGCTCGGCACGGCAACGATCGCGGTCGCGCCCACCTTCGCGCAGGTCGGCATCGCCGCGCCGCTGCTGCTCGTGCTCGCACGGCTGCTGCAAGGGTTCGCATCGGGCGGCGAAGTCGGCGCGTCGACGACGCTGCTGCTCGAACAGGCACCGCAGCACCGCCGTGGCTTCTACGCGTCGTTCCAGTTCTCGAGCCAGGGGCTCGCCGCGCTCGCCGGGGCGCTCACCGGCGTCGCGCTCACGTCGACGCTCAATGCCGCGCAGCTCGAAAGCTGGGGCTGGCGCGTGCCGTTCATCATCGGCACGCTGTTCGTGCCGCTCGGTTACTGGCTGCGCCGCACCGTCGAGGAAGTGCCGGCTGCCGCGCCCGCCGCTGCGCATGACGAGCCGGTCGCGTCGCTGCCGCTCGCCGACGTGCTGCGCCACCACGGCAAGGCCGTGTTCGCGGGCCTCGGCGTGACGATCGGCGGCACGTCGATCCACTACATCATCGTGTTCTACATGGCGATCTACGGCGTGCAGGTGCTGCACCTGCCGACCTGGCTGTCCATGACGGCCGGCTGCGTCGCGGGCGCGATCCTGATGCTCGTGACGCCGATCGGCGGCCACCTGTCCGATGTCTACGGGCGCAACCGGATCGTCTGGTGGACGCGCATCGTGCTGATGGCCGCGATCTATCCCGCGTTCATCGCGCTGAACCGATGGCCGGGCGCCGCGTCGCTGCTGTCGATCATCGCCGCGCTGTCGGTCGTGCACGCGATCAACATCGGCGCGACCGGTGCGATGCTCGGCGAGTTGTTCCCGCGCGCGGTGCGGGCGACCGGCGGCGCGCTCGTGTACAGCGTGGGCGTCGCGATCTTCGGCGGCTTCGCGCAGTTCTTCGTCACGTGGCTGATCGCGGCGACCGGCAACCCGAATGCGCCTGCGTGGTATGCGATCGGCTGCGGTGTGCTCACGCTGCTCGCGATTCGCTGCATGGACGAGAAGGCCGGGAAGGCGCTCGATTGAGCGGTGGCGACGCGGGACGTGCGACACGTCATTGACGCAGCGAACGCGCATCGTGCATGATCGCTCCATGCACGACGCCACGCTCACCCTTTCGACGACCACGCGCACGACCGCCTTCGGCGGGCCCGTGCGGCGAATGCGCGCAAGGTCGTAGCGCCCTTCACCGATTCCCACAGGCCCCGCCGGTTCCTGACGGGGTCTCGTCGTTTCTCCGTCCGCACCGGCCTTTCAGGAGAAACGCGATGTCCGAAGCCCCATCCCCGAAACGTGCGCTGCTCGTCGTCGACATGCAAGTCGGGTTGTTCCATGGCCCCGATCGTCCGCATGACGGCGAACGCGTGCTGGCCAACGTCAACCGGCTGATTCGCCGCGCACATGAAGCCGGCGCGCCCGTGTTCGCCGTACGCCACACCGGCCCGGCGGGTTCGCCGATCGCGCCCGATGCGCCACTCGCCGCATTGCTGCCGGCGCTCGCGATCGATACGGCACGCGACATCGCGTTCGACAAGACCCGGCCGAGTTGTTTCGCGGGCACGCGCCTCGCCGAATGGCTGCACGCGGCCGGAATCGGCGAGATCGTGATTGCGGGGATGAAGACGCAGTACTGCATCGACACGACGTGCCGCGCGGCCGCCGATCTCGGCTTTCGCGCCGTGCTCGTCGCCGATGCGCATACCTGCATGGATACGCCCGCGTTGCCGGCCGAGCGGATCGTCGCGCATCACAATGCGACGCTCGGCGGGCCGTTCGCGACGTTGACGACGACCGAGGCATGCGGGTTCTGACCGGCAACGCATACGGCGCGCCGCACGCCGGCCCCGTAAACGCAACAAGGCACGGGCCACCGTCACCCGTGCCTTGCGCGCGCGACACCCCGCTCAGAACGTATGCATCATCCCCACATACGCGCCCGTCTGCGACTCGCCCGTCATCGGGCTCGTGCCCGACGTCGCGTCGCGCGGTGACGCGAGCAGCGAGAAGTTCGAGTTGCCGCCGTTGCGCACATACGCGACCGTCCCGTACAGGAACGTGCGCTTCGACAGGTTGTACGTCGTACCGAGCACGTACATGATCGCGTGCCCCGACGGATCGTGCGACGCATCGCCGCCGCCATCCCCGACCTTCACGTAGTACCCGCCGCCCGTCACGGCCCACTGCGGCGTTGCCGTGTAGGTCGCGCCAAGCCAGTAGTGATCGGCGCGATCGGCGACGCCCGCCGGGCTGTCCGGCGCCTGGTAGTGCGTATAGGCGCCCTGGATCTTGAACTTCGACACCTTCACGTTCGCGCCGACGAAATACTCGCGCGACGCGGTGAAGATGTTGCTGAACTTGCCGTTGTTGTCGCGCAGCTCGTCGTAGATGCCGCGCACGTCGAGCACCGGAGAGTGATACGAGATCATGATCCCGTCCGAGCGGCCGAAGTCGTCGGCCGCGCCGTAGTTGAAGCCTCGCGACTGGTTGCCGAACGCATATTGCGCCTGCACGTCGAAGCCGCCGATCACCGGGCTGTGATATTCGATGTTGTTGCTGCTCTGCTGCCAGTTGCGGCCGCGCACGAGCGATGCGGACGAAAACGCCTGCTGCACGAACGGATCGAATTCCCACACGCCGTCGCTGTCGATGAACAGGTTGCGGCCGGCCTGCAGCTGGCCCCACGTGTCGCTCTTCAACCCGACATACGCGCGGCGCGACCACATGCGTCCGCCGCCCGTCGTGCCGTTCATCACCTGGAACGCGGTTTCCAGGTTGAAGACCGTCGACATCCCGCCGCCGAGATCCTCGACGCCCTTCAGGCCGAACATGCTGGTACCCCAGTCGCCGCCTTCCGCGCTCCAGCGCGTCGAGCTGCCGTTGGGCGTCGCGATGTGGTTCAGGTATTCGACGCCGCCGTCGATACGGCCGTACAGCGTCACGCTGGTCTGTGCGAATGCGGCCGCCGGCGTGGCGGCCACGATCAGCCATGCGAAATGTTTGAGTCGCAAAATGATGCCCCCTCGGAGTCTCGACCGTCCGGCACGCGCCCCATGCACGCGCCGGCGGTCCGTTCACCCGCGATCGATCGAAAAACGCCCGGGGCCCGCCGCGCAAAGCGCGAGCAGGCCGCCCGAGATCGCGATGTTCTTGTAGAAATGAATCATGTTGTCGATCTGCTCGCCGCCCGACATCGTCCAGTAGTGATGGCCGATGAAGCCGGTGCCGATCGTATACAGCGCAAGCAGCAGCGCGAGCGGCCGCGTCTGGAAACCGACGAGAATCGCGATGCCGGCGAACAGCTCCATCACGACGGAGATGGCCGCCGAAACGATCGGTGCGGGCGCACCCTCGCTTCCCATGAACGCGATCGTACCGGAGAAGTCGACGATCTTCTTCCAGCCGAACATCACGAACAGGATCACGAGCAGGATTCGGGACAGCAGCAGCAGCACATCGCGCTGGGACGCGAGAAACGGTTGATTCGGTGTCATGGTGTGATCAACGAAAGCGGTGCGCGAAACGCGTGCACCGGATTGCCTGTGAACCGGGACGGGCGACCGCCGGCCGCCCGCCCCGCTCTGCAACAACCGGCATCGGGGCCCGCCCGATGTGCTGTGCTCCTCCTCTCGTCAGTGTTGCCCTGCTTCGTGCCGCGTCGCGCCCGGCGTCAACGCGCCTTCGCGACGTCCTGCTCGGTCACCTTCGCGGCCGGATTGCCGAACTGGCCGGTCAGGTAGTTCGTCAGCGCGGCGATCTGCGCATCCGACAGCTCGTTGCGGAACGCGGGCATCCCGACGTCCTCGCTGCCGGCCTTGCGCTGCACGCCGTTCAGGATCACCTGCACCAGGTTCGCCGGATTCGGCGCACCCACCGTCGAGTTGTGGAACAGCGACGGGTAATAGCCGTCCGGCGTGCCCTTGCCCTGCATCTGGTGGCACGTCGCGCAGTTGCCGAGATACAGCCGCGCCGGATCGATGCCCGACGCCGCGAGCGCCACGCCGCGCAGCTTCAGGCCGTCTTCCGCCGGCTTGCCCCACGACGAGCGCGACTGCTTCGCGTCGCCGCTGGCGACGGCCGGCACCGTGCGGATATACGTCGCGATCGCGCCGATGTCGGCGTCGGTCATCTTCGAGAAGCTGTGCTCGACCGCCTCGGCCATCGGACCGGCCGCCTGCGCGACACCCGGCACGCTGCCGGTGCGCAGGTACTGGACGAGCTGCTGCTGCGTCCAGCCGCCGATCCCCGCATTCGGGTCGGACGTGATGTTGTAGCCGTCCCAGCCCGCCAGCACCGAACCCGACAGGAAGCTGCCGCCCGTCTCGTCGAGCGACTTCTCCTGCATCGCAATGCCGCGCGGCGTGTGACACGTGCTGCAGTGCGCGAGGCCCTGCACCAGATACGCGCCGCGGTTCCACTCGGCGCTCTGCGCCGGCTTCGGCTGGTACGCGCCGTCCTTCAGGAACAGCCAGTTCCAGATCTTCAGCGGCCAGCGCATGCTCAGCAATGCGGGGATCTCGTTCTTCGGCGGCGTCTGCTTGACCGGTTCGACACCGTGCATGAAGTACGTATACAGCGCCTGCACGTCGTCGTCGTTGATCTTCGCGTACGACACGTACGGCATCGCCGGATACAGGTTGCTGCCGTTCTTCGAGACGCCGTGACGCACCGCGCGTTCGAAATCGTCGAATGTCCAGTTGCCGATGCCGGTGTCCGGGTCGGGCGTGATGTTGCTCGTGTAGATCTTGCCGAGCATCGGCACCGGCATCCCGAGGCCGCCGGCGAACGGCTTGCCGCCCTTCGCGGTGTGGCAGGCCATGCAGTCGCCCGCGACCGCCAGATATTCGCCGCGCTTGATCTGCGCGGGATCGGCCGAGTCGGCCGCGCGCACGAGGCCCGGCAGCACGAGGCAGCCGGCGAGGAGGAAGGTGAGAGTAGATTTCCGCACGGTCAGACTTCCTTCTTCAGCGTGTCCGACATCCGCAGCGCCAGCGCCGCGATCGTCAGCGTCACGTTCACCGTACCGACGGTCGGCATCGTCGAGCTGCTCGAGATGAACAGGTTCGGATGGTCGAACGTGCGGCAGTCCTTGTCGACGACCGAGTCGCGCGCATCCGCGCCCATGATCGTCGAGCCCGTGATGTGGTTGTTCGGCGCGAATTCGTCGTTGAACACGACGTCCGTGCCGCCCAGCACCTGCGCCGCGGTCGCATAGACTTCGCGCGTGTGCACGGCGCCGCGCTTCACGTAGTCGTCGATCGCATAGGTGATTTCCGGGCGCGGAATGCCGATCGCGTCGGTGGCCGTCTTGCTCGGCACGATGCGGTTCTCGGGCTGCGGCAGGATTTCGTGGAAGCAGTCGAACTGCACGTAGCGGGCCGAACGATCGCGGATCTGCGCGTCGAGCTCGTCGGACTTCATCAGCTTGCCGGCCTTGAAGATCTTCTGCGTTTCCTGGTTGATGCGCGACATGTTCGACAGGTGGATCTTCTTCGCGGCTTCGGTCGCGCGGAACGGACCGTCGCGGAAACCGATCAGCGACGTCATTTCCTGCGGGCCGCGGCCCGGCCACAGCTTCTCGCTCGCGTAGAACGACACGCCCGTGCCCGGGTGATCCATCAGGTTGCGTCCGACCATGTCGGAGCTGTTCGCGACGCCGTTCGGGAAGTCGCGGTTCGCCGACATCAGCAGGATCTTCGGCGTCTCGATACCGTTCGCGGCGACCACGAAGTACTTGCCCTCGACGCGATGGTCGGCGCCCGTCTTGTCCTTGTAGATCGCGGCGACGATGCGCTTGTCCGGCCCCGTCTCGAGCTTGTAGACCACGGCGCTGTCGATCAGCTTCGCGCCGGCCTGCTCGGCCTTCTCGACGTGCACGATGCCGTTGTACATCGCGCCGATCGGGCAGATCGGCATGCAGTTGTTGTTTCCGCAACAGGTTGGCCGGCCGTCGTACGGACGGCTGTTGCGCGCGACCGGCTCGGTCACCACGTGGAACTTCGGGTCATGGCCGTTGAGCGCGCTCTTGATCGTCTGCTCGTTGAACGACAACGGCAGCGGCGGCATCGGATACGGCTGCTTGCGCGGCGAGTACAGGTCTTCCTCGGGGCCGGGGCCCCACACGCCGAGCTCTTCCTCCGCGCGCTGGTAGTAATGCTCGAGGTCGTCGTACTGAATCGGCCAGTCGCGGCCGACGCCGTACACGGTCTTCATCTTGAAGTCGTTCGGGATGAAGCGCCATGCCGACGCGGCCCAGTGCCACGTCGTGCCGCCCACCGCGCGAATGTACTGCGAGTTGAACTTGTGCTCGCCCTTCAGGACCAGGTAGTCGTTCGGCGGGCCGTATTCCGGATGCGGCGCCCACGGGCTCGACGGGTACGGCGCCATGAAGTCCGTCTTGTCGGGCTGGTTGCGGAAGCGTTCGACGATTTCCCAGCGCGGCATGCGCGGGCCTGCCTCGAGCAGGATCACCGACTTGCCGGCCATCGCGAGCTGATGCGCGACGATCGCGCCTGCGACACCGGATCCGACGACCACGACGTCGGCTTTTTGCGTATCGGTATCGGCCATCAGGCTTGCCTCTCGATCGGTTTTTCGGCCCAGAAGCCGGGTTTGTTGGGGCAATACGAGGGAATCACGAGCGTATCGGACACGACGCTGAACATTAACGCTTCTTCGTAAGTAATCACGACGTTGTCGACGATGCCGAGATACCACGCTTCGAGAATCGACAGCGCGGAGGCCTGCTGATCGGGATTCAATGAGCCGGACGCGAGCGCGCCCGCGAGTTGCGACAGACCGTCGGCGGTCTTGAACGAGCCCTTCTGCAAGGCCTGCAGGAAGCGGTCGCCGAGCACGCGGCTCAGCCCTTTCTTGCCTGTCAGTGCCTCGGCGAGCGTCATGAATGTATCGAGCGGCGCGGAGCCGGGATTATCGGCCAGGGCCCGCAACGCCAGCGAGCCGGTGAGGCCTGCCGCCGTCAGCGCCAGTGCGCCCTGCAGCCATTGACGCCGCGTGATGCCGGATGCGGCTGCGTCGCGATCGCGACGCGAGTGGGGGGTGTTGTCGTTGTGCATGTTTCCTTCTCTCGAACACCGGATTCGGGAAAACCACGCTTGATATTTCTCAAACTTTCGCGCGGCCCTGAAATGTACGCGCACAATTCGAATTGAACAATGCTTTTATAGTCCAATAAATGTTCCGCAATCCGAGACAATCGACATTTCGCTGCATTTTTGTGTCGTCGACGCGACAATTCTGCTTCCGGATGCCGGCGTGTCGCAAGCCGGCGACACGCCGCCTCCCCCTCCCTTCATCCGCTCACATGCGCGTCGGTTAGAATCGCGTGCAATCAAACAGAAAGCTTCCCTCCGAGGGCATCGAGCGATGAAGCAGCACAACAAACACAACAACACGAATTCAACCCGTCACACCACACGGCTGCTCTGGCGCATCGGCGCGGTCACGGCGCTCGGCGCTGCCGCGGCGCTGTCGCTGCATGCGGGCGCCGCCCGCACGGTGAGCGTGTCGCCGCAAGGCACCGTCACCGAAGTCCGGCAAAGCGTCGTCAAGTTCGACGAACCGATGGTCGCGTTCGGCTCGGCATCCGCGCCGAGTCCCGCGCGCATGACCTGCAACGACTCCACCGCCGCGCGCGGCCAGGGGCACTGGCTCGACGACAAAACCTGGGTCTACGATTTCGAGAACGACCTGCCGCCCGGCGTGCGCTGCTCCGTCGCGCTCAACGACACGCTGCGCTCGGTCGCCGGCAACGCGGTCAGCGGCCCGCGCCGCTTCACGTTTCAAACCGGCGGCCCGTTTCCCGTGACGGTGCGCCCGGGCTCGCGCGAGATCGAGGAACGCCAGGTGTTCGTGCTGAAGCTGAACGGCCCGGCCGAGCCGCGCTCCGCGCTCGCGAACATCTGGTGCGAAGCGGTCGGCATCGGCAACCGCATCCCCGTCACGGCCGCCGACGACGATACCCGCAACGCGCTGCTCGATCACTTCGGGCTGAAGAAGGACGCCGCGCGCGTGCTGACGCTGTCGTGCGCGCAGGCGCTGCCCGCGAGCGCGAAGATGCAGCTCGTCTACGGCAAGGGCGTCGCGAGCCCGAGCGGCATCGCGAACGACACCGAGCGCCGCTTCGACTTCACCGTGCGCGCACCGTTCGCCGCGAGCTTCTCGTGCGAGCGCGAAAACGCGAAGGCGCCCTGCACGCCGCTGCGTCCGCTGACGCTGTCGTTCAATGCGCCGATCTCGCGCAAGAACGCCGAGGCGATCAAGCTGCGCGGCCCTGACGGCTCGCTTTCGCCCACCTTCGCGGCCGACGATCACAGCGACGAAGTGACCACCGTCACGTTCAACCCGCCGCTGCCCGCGCAGGCGAACCTGACGATCGAGCTGCCGTCCGGCTTGCGCGACGTGACGGACCGCCCGCTCGCGAACGCCGACCTGTTCCCGCTCGCGACGCGCACCGCGCCGATGCCGCCGCTCGCGAAATTCTCGTCGGGCACCTTCGGGATCGTCGAGCGATTCGCCGAACCGGATACGCCCGCGCTCGTGCCGGTCACGCTGCGCAACGTCGAGGCCGACCTGCATATCGCGGGCCTCAACACGAGCGGCGCGCAATTCTCGAACCTGAAGGTCGACGACGACACCGCGATCCGTCAATGGATGCGCACCGTCGAGCGCTTCGACAATTGGTCGATGACGGCCGGCACGATCGACGAGCGCCTCCCGGGCCTGCTCCGGCGCAAGGGCCAGCACCCCGTCTACGTGCCGCTCCAGGCCGGCGAGAAGATGCCCGCGCCGCAGAACCGCCGCATCGACGTGCGCTCGCTGTCGCTGCTCGCCGGCGAACCGGGCGCGCAGGCACTGACGCTGCCGAAGGCCGATCCGAAGGCGCTGCGTCCGTTCGAGGTCGTCGGCGTGCCGATCGAAAAACCCGGCTTCTACGTGCTTGAACTCGCGTCGCCCGCGCTCGGCCGCTCGCTGCTCGCGAAGCCGTCGAGCATGTACGTGCGTACCACCGTGCTCGTCACGAACCTCGGTGTGCATCTGAAACAGGGCCGCGAGAACAACCTCGTATGGGTCACGACGCTCGACAAGGGCAAGCCCGTGCCGAACGCGCGAATCCGCGTGTCGGATTGCAACGGCGACGAAATCGCGTCCGGCAAGACCGATGCGCAAGGCCTGCTGAAGATCGACGGGGCATTCGAGCCGAAGCATGAATGCAGCCAGTCGGAACGCTTCGACGACTACTTCGTGTCGGCGCGCGTCGACGATCCCAAGACGGGCCCGGACATGGCGTTCGTCAGCTCGAACTGGAACCGCGGGATCGAATCGTGGCGCTTCAACGTGCCGACCGACACCGCCAGCGCGCCGACCGTGCGCGCGCATACGGTATTCGACCGCACGCTGCTGCGTGCCGGCGAAACCGTGTCGATGAAGCACTTCCTGCGCACCGAGACGCTGCAGAGCCTCGCGTTCCCGGCGCAATACCCGACGCGCGTGACGATCCGCCATCTCGGCTCCGACCAGACCTACAAGCTGCCGCTCACGTGGTCGGCCGACCACAGCGCCGACACGCAGTTCACGCTGCCGCCCGCGGCGAAGCTCGGCGAGTACAGCGTGTCGCTCGAAGGCGGCCCGGACGATGCGCCGACCGCCAGCTACTACAGCGGCAGCTTCCGTGTCGAGGCGTTCCGCCTGCCGGTGCTCAAGGGGACGATCGGCGCGCGCGACGCGCAGAAGAGCCCGCTCGTCGCGGCCAAGGAAGCGCCGCTCGCGGTGCAGATCGACTACGTGTCGGGCGGCGGCGCTTCGAACCTGCCCGTGCAGGTGTCGGCGCTGATGAAATGGGCGTCGCCGCCGTTCGCGGATCGCTTCGAGGACTTCAGCTTCACACCGTATCGTCCCGAGCGCAGCGACGGCAATGCCGACGACGATACGCAGGACGGCGACAGCGCATCGGCCGCGAACAACGATCCCGACTCGACCCGGCTGATCGCGGACAAGCTGCCGCTGACGCTCGACCGCAACGGCGCGGGCACCGTCACGCTCAAGGGCCTGCCCGACGTCGACGCGCCGAAGCGTATCGCGCTCGAGGCGACGTTCGCGGACCCGAACGGCGAAGTGCAGACGATCCGCGGCGACACGATCCTGTGGCCGGCCGCGGTAGTGGCCGGCATCAAGGCCGGCCGCTGGGTGTCGGTCGGCCAGCGCGTGCCTGTGCAGGCGCTCGCGGTCGACCTGCAGGGCAAGCCGCGCGCATCGGTGCCGGTCGAGATCAAGGGCGTCGCGCACATCACGACGTCGTCGCGCAAGCGGATGGTCGGCGGCTTTTACGCATACGACAACAAGAGCGACACGCGCGACCTCGGCGTGCTGTGCTCGGGCAAGACCGACGACAAGGGCCGCATGGCCTGCGACGCGACGCTCGAACAGGCCGGCAACATCCAGTTGATCGCGGTCGCGAAGGACGGCGACGGCCGCACGTCGAACGCGTCGACGTCCGTCTGGGTCACGCGCGAGGACGAACTCTGGTTCGGCGGCGACAACACCGACCGGATCGACGTGATCCCGGAGAAGACGTCCTACGAGGCGGGCGAAACGGCCCGCTTCCAGGTTCGCATGCCGTTCCGCTACGCAACCGCGCTCGTCGCGGTCGAACGCGGCGGTGTGATGGAAACGCACGTCGTCGAACTCAACGGCAAGAACCCGACCGTCGACCTGAAGGTCGGCGAGTCGTGGGGGCCGAACGTGTACGTGTCGGTGCTCGCGTTGCGCGGCCGGATTCGCGAAGTGCCGTGGTACTCGTTCTTCACCTGGGGCTGGAAGGCGCCGGTCGAATGGGCCCGCGCGTTCTGGCGCGAAGGCCGTCACTATGAAGCACCGACCGCGTTCGTCGATCTGTCGAAGCCCGCGTTCCGCTATGGCCTCGGCGAGATCAAGGTCGGCACGGGCGTGCATCGTCTCGGCGTGTCCGTGACGACCGACGCGACGCGTTACACGGTGCGCGGCAAGGCGCAGGCACACGTGAAGGTCACGCTGCCGAACGGCCGGCCGGCGCCGGCCGGCACGCAGATCGCGGTCGCGGCCGTCGACGAGGCGCTGCTCGAGCTGATGCCGAACGACAGCTGGGACCTGCTCGACGCGATGCTGCAGCGACGCGCGTACGGCGTCGAGACGGCCACCGCGCAGATGGAAATCGTCGGTCGCCGCCACTTCGGCCGCAAGGCCGTGCCGGCCGGCGGCGGCGGCGGCGGCGCGCCGACACGCGAGCTGTTCGACACGCTGCTGCTGTGGAACCCTCGCGTGACGCTCGACGCGAACGGCAGCGCGACCGTCGAAGTGCCGCTGAACGACGCGCTCACGCGCTTCCGGATCGTCGCGATCGCGGCGGTTGGCCCCGACCGCTTCGGCACCGGCAGCACGTCGATTCGCAGCACGCAGGATCTGCAGCTGATTTCCGGGCTGCCGCCGCTCGTGCGCGAAGGCGATGCGTTCCGCGCGCAGGTCACGCTGCGCAACACGACCGACCGCGCGATGCAGGTCGTCGTGACGCCGCGCGTGACGGGCCTCGACGTCGCGCCGCAAACCGTGTCGCTCGCGGCCAATGCGGCGACGGAGGTGGCATGGACGATCACGGTGCCCGAGCAGGCGCTCGACGCGGCCGGCGCGCTGAACTGGCGCATCGAGGCGGCCGAGCAAGGCGGCAAGCGCGCGTCCGACGCGCTGGCCGTCGCGCAGAAGGTCGTGCCCGCGCTGCCGGTGACCGTGCAGCAAGCCACGCTCACGCAGGTCGACGGCACGCTGACGGTGCCCGTATCGGCCCCGGCCGGCGCCGTCAACAACGCACAGGGCGCGCCGCGCGGCGGCATCGCCGTGTCGCTGCAGTCGAAGCTCGCCGACGGCCTGCCCGGCGTGCGGCGCTGGTTCGAGCGCTATCCGTACCGCTGCCTCGAACAGCAGACGTCGCGTGCGATCGGCCTGCACGACGCCGCGCAATGGCAGGCGCTGGTGGCGCGCATGCCCGTGTACCTCGACAGCGATGGCCTTGCGAGCTACTTCCCGCCGTCGTCCGACGATGCGCACTACGGCAGCCCGACGCTGTCGTCGTACCTGCTCGTGGTCGCCGACGAGGCCGGCCGCCTCGACCCGCGCTTCGCGCTGCCGGAAGACCTGCGCACGCAGCTCGAGGCCGGGCTCGCGCGCTTCGTCGACGGCCGCATCGAGCGCAACGCGTGGGCGCCGCGCCAGGATCGCGATCTGCGCAAGCTCGCCGCGATCGAGGCGCTGTCGCGTTACGGCGCCGCGCAGGGCCGCATGCTCGGTTCGATCGAGATCGCGCCGAACCAGTGGCCGACGTCGGCGGTGATCGACTATCACGCGATCCTCACGCGCGTGAAGGACATCCCGCAGCGTGACGAGAAACGCGCGCAGGTCGAGCAGATCCTGCGTGCGCGCCTCACGTATCAGGGCACGCAGCTCGTGTTCTCGACCGCGCGCGACGACGATCTGTGGTGGCTGATGACGAGCACCGAGACCAACGCCGCGCGTCTCGCGCTGGAATTCGCGGGTGACCCTGCGTGGAAGGACGAGATGCCGCGCATCGCGACCGGCCTGCTCGCGCTGCAACGCCAGGGCGCATGGCAGACGACGACGTCGAACGCGCTCGGCCAGCTCGCGATCGAGCGCTTCTCGCGCACCTACGAGAGCACGCCCGTGGCGGGCACGACGAAGGTCGCGCTCGGCGGCAACGAGCGCGCGATCTCGTGGTCGCAGGCGCCGGCACCCGCCGCCCCCCCCGCATCGGCCACCGCCGCGACCCGCGCCGCCGCCGCGCGCAGCGTGCTGATGCCGTGGCCGCGTGCGGCGCAGGCACCGGCCACGCTGTCCGTCACCCAGGACGGCACGGGCCGCCCGTGGGCGACCGTCGAAAGCCTCGCGGCCGTGCCGCTGCGCGCGCCGTTCGCGGCCGGCTACCGGATCACGAAGACCGTCACGCCCGTGTCGCCCGCCGTCAAGGGCGTGCTGACGCGCGGCGACGTCGTGCGCGTGCATCTCGACATCGATGCGCAGAGCGACATGACATGGGTCGTCGTCAACGATCCGATCCCGTCCGGCGCGACGATCCTCGGCTCCGGCCTCGGTCGCGACTCCGAAGCCGCGACGCAGGGCGAGAAATCGCCGGACGGCGCATGGCCGGCTTTCATCGAACGCGACTTCGACGGCTACCGCGCGTATTACGACTATCTGCCGAAGGGCAAACTCTCGGTCGAATACACGGTGCGGCTGAACAACGTCGGCACCTTCGGGCTGCCGCCGACGCGCGTCGAGGCGCTGTACGCGCCGTCCGTGTATGGCCTGTGGCCGAACCCGCCGATGACCGTGAAGCCGGCCGACGCGGGCAAGTAACGAGTACGTGATGATCGATCGTGTATCGCCGCGGCCGGTGCGTTTCGCCGGCCGCGTATTCGTCGCCGTCGTGCTGGCCGCGCCGCTGGTCGCGCACGCGCTGCCCGGCTACGACGACGTGCGCCGCAACTGGCGCAGTTCCGACTGGGTGCTGCTCGCGCGCGACGGCACGCCGCTGCAACGCACGCGCGTCGACCTCACCGAACGGCGCGGCGACTGGGTCTCGCTCGCCGACGTGTCGCCCGCGTTCCGCGAGGCGATCGTCGTGTCCGAGGACAAGCGGTTCTATGCGCACAGCGGCGTCGACTGGCGCGGGATCGCCGGCGCGGCGTGGGGCAATCTGTGGAACGAGCGCACACGCGGCGCGTCGACCGTGACGATGCAGCTCGCCGGGTTGCTCAGCGATTCGCCGCGCCGCTCGGGCCAGCGCTCGCTGCCGCAGAAGGCCACGCAGGCGATGAACGCGCTGCTGCTCGAGCGCGACTGGCGCAAGGACCAGATCCTCGAGGCCTACCTGAATCTCGTGCCGTTCCGCGGCGAGACGGTTGGGCTCGCCGCGCTGTCGCAGGTGCTGTTCGGCAAGGCGCCGTCCGGTCTCGACGCGCGTGAAGCCGCGATCGCGGCCGCGCTGGTGCGTGCGCCCAACGCGGCCAGCGCGAAGGTCGCCGAGCGTGCGTGCCGGATCCTGCGCGACATGCATGCGGAACAGGCGTGCGCGTCGCTCGACGGCTACGTGCAGCTCGTGATCGCCCGCCCGGCCAACGCCGTGCGCGACGACGGCGCCGCCCTCGCCCCGCACTTCGCGCGCCGCATCGCGGCAGAGGTCAGACCGGCGGCCGGCGCGCAGGTGCGCACGACGCTCGATGCGCCGCTTCAGCGCTTCGCGCGCGACACGCTGACGCGCGCGCTGACCGAGCTCAACGCGCCCGCGCACCGGCGCAACGTGCAGGACGGCGCGGTCGTCGTGATCGACAACGCGACCGGCGAGATTCGCGCGTGGATCGGTTCGTCGGGGGCGTTGTCGGGCGCGCGCGACGTCGACGCCGTGCTCGCGCCGCGCCAGGCCGGCTCGACGCTCAAGCCGTTCCTCTATGCGCAGGCGATCGACGAGAAACGGCTGACCGCCGCATCGCTGCTCGACGACGCACCGATCAACCTCGCAGCCGGTGGCGGACTCTACATTCCGCAGAACTACGACAAGGATTTCAAGGGCTGGGTGAGCGTGCGCAGCGCACTCGGCGGCTCGCTGAACGTGCCGGCCGTGCGCACGCTCGTGCTCGTCACGCCGCACCGCTTCGCACGCACGCTGACCGCGCTCGGCCTGCCGCTCGCGCAGGAAGGCGACTACTACGGCTTCAGCCTCGCGCTCGGCAGCGCGGACGTCACGCTGCTGTCGCTGACCAACGCGTATCGCGCGCTCGCGAACGGCGGCGTCGCACGCCAGATCGTCGACCTGCCCGCGCCGTCGCCCGCTTCCGGCGCATCGGCAACGGGGCGCGCGGACAACGGCACGCGCGTATTCAGCGAAGCGGCCAGCTTCGTCGTCGCCGACATCCTCTCCGACAACAACGCGCGCGTGCGCACGTTCGGCTTCGACAACCCGCTCGCCACGCGCTTCTTCTCGGCGGTGAAGACCGGCACGAGCAAGGACATGCGCGACAACTGGACGGTCGGCTTCACGTCGCGCTATACGGTCGGCGTGTGGGTCGGCAATGCGGACGGCTCGCCGATGTGGGACGTGTCGGGGGTGACGGGCGCGTCGCCGGTGTGGTCGGCCGTCGTCGGCTACCTGCACCGCGACCTGCCGAGCCGGGCGCCACGTCCGCCGGCCGGCGTCGAAACGCGTCGCATCACGTTCGAGCGCGACGTCGAGCCGTCGCGCAACGAGTGGTTCGTCGCGGGCACGGCACTCGACACGATCCGGCTCGCGGCGCCCGTCACGCCGGGCAAGGACGGCGCGCGCGCACCGCTGACGATCGGCGCGCCGACCGACGGCACGATCTTCGCGATCGATCCGGACATTCCGCCGAAGAACCAGCGGATCTGGTTCGAGCGGTCGTCCGGGCATGCCGCGCGGTTCACGTGGCGGCTCGACGACAAGGTGATCGGGCACGCCGACCGCGTCGCGTGGATGCCGTGGCCGGGAAGGCACCGGCTGGAACTCGTCGACGCGCGCGGCAACGTGGCGGATGCGATCGGCTTCGAGGTGCGCGGCGCGTTCGCGAAGCCGGCTGGGCGCAGGCCCTGAGCGCCCGCGCCGGCCGCTTACTGGCCTGCTGCGTTCGCCTTCGGCGGCTGATTGGAGAAGTCGATGACGGGCGCGGTCGAGATCGCGGCTTCGTTCGCGACGCTGAAGTTCGGACGCGGCTGGTAGCCGAAGATCCGCGCGATCACGACGCCCGGGAACTGGCGGATCCGCACGTTGTACTGCTGCACCGTCTTGATGTAGCGGCCGCGCGCGACCGCGATGCGGTTTTCGGTGCCTTCGAGCTGCGTCTGCAGATCGCGAAACGCCTCGTTCGCCTTCAGTTCCGGATAACGCTCCGACACCACCATCAGCCGGCTCAGCGCGCCCGACAGTTCGCCCTGCCGCTGATCGAACGCCGCCAATGCGGCGGGATCCTTTGCCATCTCCGGCGTCATCTGCACGCTGCCCACGCGCGCGCGTGCCGACGCGACCTCGGTCAGCACGCGTTCCTCGTGCGACGCGTAGCCCTTCACCGACGCGGCAAGGTTCGGCACGAGGTCCGCACGACGCTGATACTGGTTCAGCACCTCCGACCACGCCGCGTTGACGTCTTCATCCGACGACTGGATCGCGTTGTAGCCGCAACCGGCGAGCGGCGCGAGCACGCAGCACGCGAGCAGGATTCGAAACCATTTCATTGTTTGTGACTTCCGGTTGAACGCTCCGGCTGGATTCCGGCTGGAGCGGTAAGTTGAAAAGAAACGTTCGCTCTCGCACCGCGCACGGCGGCTACCAGCGGCCCGATGCCCCGCCGCCGCCGCTCGAGCCGCCACCGCCGGTGAATGAATCGGACGAACTGGAGCTGGAGCTGGACGAATCCGAGCCGGACGATGGCCAATTGAACGACGAAGACGAGGACGTGGAGCGGGATGACGACCAATCGCTGCCCGTCAGTTTTTCGACGATCAACAGGATCCCCATCACCACGCAGAAGACCGTCAGCAGAACCTCACCGGGCGAATATCCCATCAGATGCCCGATCCAGATCAACGCCAGCAACGTCACGCCGATGATCGCCGTATTCTTCCGGACGCGTGCGGATCGAACGAGAGCGATGCCGAGGAGCCACGCACAGTAACCCATGCTCGTCGCGACGATCCCCAGCCCACCCAGCATCGCGACCAGATCGCCTTCGAAAATCGCGCCGACCGGCAACATCGCAACCGGCACGATCGTCGCGACGAGAAAGCTGGCCGGCAACATCACCTGCCAACGCAGCTTGCGCCATTCGGTGACGACACCCAGCGCGACACCGGTCAGCCCGAGCAGTAACCAGAAAAGGAAGCTCCCGACGTCGGCTGAGGGTTTCTCCCGCAAGCCGTTCGACAACCGCTTCGCATCGCCGGACGTCGCACGCTGCGCGTCCTCGTCGGGCAGTGCGCTATCCGACGCCGCCATTTCAGGCGGCGTCATCTCGCGCACCAGCGCATCGACCGCATCGCTCACGCCGGCTTCGATACGCTTCTCGCGAAACGCCGGCACGATGCGTTCACGGATGATTCGCCCCGCGACGATGTCCGGAATCGCGTCTTCCAGGCCGTATCCGACCTCGATCCGCACGGTGCGATCGTTCAGTGCGGCGACCAGCAGCAGACCGTTGTCGATCTTGCTCGCGCCGAGACGCCATTTCTCGAACACCGTCGTCGCGAACTGCTCGATGGTCGCGTGGCCGGTCGAGCCCACCAGCAGGATCGCCATCTGCACGCCGAGCCGGCGCTCGAGATCGGCCAGACGGTCGGTCAGCTCGGACGCACATGCGACACTCAGTACGCCCGTCATGTCGGTCACGCGGCCTGTCAGCGGCGGCGCTGCTTCGGGGTCGTTGGCGACGGGATAGGCGGCTGCGGTAGCCATGTTCGTGCAGGCCGACGGCGCACCGGCTGCCAACGGAATCGCGCCAGCGTCAGCGGCCGGCGCGGCGAAGGCCGTGCTGCACAGAAACATCGCCCCGGCCAGCAGCGCGGCCGCCACCACCTTGCCGGTGCCGGTCTTGCCGCGGATGCGGGCGGGCCGCGCCGCGTTGCGGGTCGTGCATGCCATCGATGCCGGATCGCCCTCGCAATCCGGGAGGCGTGACCGCCGCGTCAGTCGTTTCAGGTTCATGTCGGAAACGGCGCGCCGGTTCCGTCGGGAATGGCGCGTTCTCTCGTCGTTTTTTGATCGTCCCGCAGCATAACCAATTGCGAAGGGAATCGAAAGGTTCCGGACCCGGGCGATTACCGAATCGCGCCGGTGCAACGTGCTGCTCGCGCGAGCAGGTTTGACAAGACTCACCTGCCGGCACGCGCTCCCCGCGCTCTGTCAAGAAAGCGAGTATGCGCCGCCGGAATCCGAGACCTAGAATATGAGCGACGCTGCCTATCCGCCGCCCACCGGTTGCCACACTTGCCCAAATGCCCGCGACCATGAACCTTCGCCATCCGCGCTTTCTCCGCCCCGCGCTGGGCACCGCCTGCGTCGCCGCCCTCGCGGCACTGGCCGGTTGCAACGGCGACGCCTGCTTCGGCGTCGATGTCTGCTTCAACGGCAACAACACGCAGACCGTCGCGCTGTCCGGCACGGCCGCCACGGGCTCCGCGCTCGCGAGCGCGTCGGTCACGGTCAGTTGCGCGCAAGGCTCGGCGACGACGCTGACCGACGGCGGCGGCAACTACCGCGTGACGGTGAACGCCGTGCTGCCGTGCGTGATCACCGTCGCATCGAGCGGCACGAGCCTGCATTCGCTCGCCTACGCGGGCGGCACCTTCAACACGACACCCGAGACCGAGCTGATGCTCGTCTATCTCGCCGCGCAACTCGGTACGAACACGGCCGGGCTGATCGGCAATTTTCAGGGGAATGCGCACTTCCAGCAGGCGATGGGCAGCCCGAACACGGTGCAGGCCGCGCAATCGGCGGTCGTGACGAATCTGCAGCAGCGCTATTCGGTCACGCTGTCGACACCGGCCTTCCTGACGACGCCGTTCGTGGTCGGTCAACCGGGCGTCGACAGCGATCTCGACGCGCTGGCCAAGGCCGGCGCGATCGATTCGAACGGAATGCCGGATCCAGCCGCGGTTTCGCTGCTGGCGCAGGCGGGCGCGGGGCACCCGCTGTGAGCGGCCGGCGTGCCGTTGCGGCACGCGCTTGCGCAGCCGCTACGGCTTACGCGGCTTCCCCGCTCCCGCAAGCAACCCGCGCCGCCTGCTGCTGCGTGAGGTAGCGCAGCAGCTTCGTCACCATCCACACGACGATGAACGACAGCGCGACGAAGAACACCGCGAGCGGCGTCAGCACGTGAATCGACACGAAACCGGCCAGCCCCATCATCGCGGACGACACGAGCAGCAGCGCGCACCCGAGGATCGCGCTCGTCAGCCCCGCGATATGCGGAAACAGCGAATTGCCCTTCGCCATCAGCGTCGGATACATCGCGCCCGCGCAGAAACCCATCACGAGCACCGGCGTCGCGAGCGTCCACACGCGCAGGCCGACGGTCAGCGCCAACATCAGCATCGCAACCGCCGCGCCCGCCATCACGCGTGCGCCGATGCGCAACCGCTGCTCGGCACTCGGCAGCCCGCGCCCGTGAATCCGGTTCGACAGCCCGCCGAGGAAATACATCAGCCCGATCCCGAGCGCGAGATAGCCGAAGTAGGTCGGCGGCTTGTGCAGCGTGGTCTGCACCATGAACGGCCCGACGATGTTGAACACGAGCAGGATGCTGTAGCACAGCCCCTGCGCGAGGAAGCAGCTCTGGAACACCGGGCTCGCGAGCACCTTGCCCGCGTTCGCCATCAGCGTGCGCGGCTCGAGATGGACCGGTTTCGGCAAGGTTTCGCGATAGCGCCACAGCAGCGCCCACATCACCAGCGAGTACACCAGCAGGAACACGAGGCACGCGCGCCAGCCGAACCATTCCTGAAGGTGCGCGCCGATCACCGGCGCGATGATCGGTGCGAGCCCCCACGCGATCGACATGTACGTAAACGCGTGCATCAGCGCCTGGCCCGAGAACGAGTCGGTGATGATCGCCTTCGCGAGCAGGTTCGTGGTCGCGATCCCGAAGCCCTGCAGGCAGCGCGCCAGCACGAACGTCTCCAGGTTCGGCGCGCCGAGCGACAGCAGGCAGCCGATCGTGTAGATGACGAGCCCGAACGCGAGCACCCGCTTGCGCCCGTACGCATCGGCGACGGGGCCGAAGATCAGCTGGCCGAGCGCATAGGCGGCCATGTAGCCGGATACGCTCGACTGGATCGCCTGCGGCGTGGTCGCGAACGAGCGCGCCATGTCGGGCAGCGCGGGCACGTAGATGTCGATCGCGAGTTGGCCGGCGGAGGCAAACAGGCAGATCAGGAACAACAGGAAGCGCGGCGAGTTCGATTCGCGCGCGGGGGTGAGCGAGGCGTTCATGACAACCGGGAAAGATTCGGACGGCGGCGGCACGCGCCGTGCTGTTCGAACGACGAACAACGGTGCGCGGCGAAGTGCGTATTGTGCCTGTTGTTGCGCAGCGCGACAGGAATCCCATGGCGCGGGCACGGTTGAATGCCGATTTCGGCACAGTCGGCAACTGACGAACCGGCATTGCGCCAGCCGGAAATCAAGGTCTCACGCACGCTTGCGCCGCGCCAGGGTCCGGGCCATAAACGGAAGCCGCCGGCAGGTGCCGGCGGTCCTATATTTGCGGTGCGATACGCCGACGACGCGTCGATCAGTACTGCGCCTGATCCGTCGGATTCCTGAACAGCTGCTTCATCTCCGGCGACAGCGGATAATTGAGGCTCACGCCCTTCGGCGGAATCGGCTGCATGAACCACTGGTCGTAGAGCTTCTCGGCCGCGCCGGAGGTCTGCATCTTCGCGATCACGCCGTCGACCACGTGCTTGAACGCCGGATCGTCCTTGCGCATCATGCATGCGTAGTTTTCGTGAACGAGCGGCGTGCCCGTCACCGTGTACGCACCCGGATTGCGGTCCTTCGCGATCTCGCCGTACAGCAGCGGCTCGTCCATCACGAACGCGACCGCGCGCCCCGTCGTGACGTTCATGAACGCTTCGGCGTGGTCCTTCGCGCTGATGATCGTCATGTTCATTCCTTTCTCCTCGTTGAGCTTGCGCAGCAGGCGCTCGTCCGACGTGCCGGCCGTCGTCGCGACCGTCTTGCCGGCCAGATCCGTGAAGTCCTTCACGCCGGAATCCTTGCGCGTGCTGAAGCGGATTCCGTACAGGAACAAGCCCAAAAACGACATAAGCCCATGATTTTGTGAATGTAATTGCGATATTTCAGTCAAATTCAGGATAACTAAAACACACAATCACACACCAACCAAATCAAACACTTACAGCTCAGTTTTTGACTGAGGAGGTCAGCGCCGCGATCACCCGCGCGATCGCGTGGTCAGCGATGTTCGGGAACGGCAGCGACGCCCGGCCGATCGGCCGGAGTGGACCCGCATGCTCCCAGTCGGGAGGTAGATCCGGCACGATGTCGTTCCCGTTCTTGAACAGGTTCAGCGGCACCGCGGCGAGCACCGCGGCGACGCTCCCGTTTGTGCTCACCCTTGGCGGCTCGAAGCCATAGACGGCCGCCGGCGGATTGCCTCCGACCGCCATCGCCGCCGCGGCCATGATCGCGATCGCGGCGCCGAGCGAATGCCCGACAAGCGTCACGGGTCGGCCGTCGATCGCCGCGAGCACATCGACGGCGATTGCTCCCCACGCCTTCCAGAACCCGTGATGCACCTGACCGATGCCGATCACGTCGATCGGATGCGCGTCCAGATCGGCTGCGACGCAGTCGAGGTTGTCGGTGCCCGGAAAGGCGACGACGAGCCCGCCGGCCGTCTGCCGCACGATCGCGCGCGAGGCACTGTCGGCCTTGCCGATGTCCGGCTTAGCGGAATACGCCTCCTGGGCGAGCAGCGCGAAGTCGCGCGGAGTCATACCGACCTCCACACGCCTTGCTCGAGCCAGCCATGCCACTCCGGTGGCGTCTCACCGGGCTGCGAAACGAGGATCGACGGACTCACCGTTATCGAACCGTCAGGATGCTCGACGACCTGATGAGCGGTCAGGTTTGCGCACTTCCCATCCGGCACGCGTGCATACCAGTTGCCCTTGTCGGCATCCCAGCGACCGTAATCGCCCGGCTCAAGCTCGTGCGGAGCCTTGCCATATACGCGCCGCCCGTTCATTGAAGCGGCGCGCCCGCGAGCGGCGTCGAGGCGGCGGCCGGCGCCGCCGTCGTCAGGATCTGATCGATGAGCGCCTGAACCATCGGCCCGAACGTCTGCAGACCCAGAAGGACGGCCTGCTGCTGCGGCAGCGCCGGGACGGCCTGCACGATCGTGATGGCGGCCGGCAACAGCGAATCGTGGAACGCTTTCAGATCGGCGACGTTTAGCTGCGCGCCGGCCTTGCAGATGGCCTGGTTCGCCGGCAGGATCGTCTTCGAGATCGTGGCTTGCTGGTCGGCGCTCAGCAGCGGCGACGTCGCGAGGATGGTCAGATCGCCGTTCACGATCGTGCAGCCGGTCTGGACCTGTTGTTGGATGGACGGCAGGGAATTGCAGGCGACGATCGCAATGGACGCGACGATGCCTGCCGCGAGCAGCATGAGCTTCTTCATGGGGGATTCCTTCGGGAGTGGTGCCGCGGCGCGCGGCGGGATGGTTACTGCTGGGCAGCCTTGGCGGCCGCGCGCGCGGCGAGCGCGTTGTAGGCGGCGTGCAGCCCGGCGACGATCAGCGTCGCGACGAGCGATGATGCGCTGGTCGGCACGGCGCCGTGGAACCCGCCAAGGGCCCAATCGACGGTCGGGATGAGGTCGGTAACGCCGAGCGTGATGCCACCGCTCACGAGACTGGATTTCATCGGCATGGCTACTCCTGGTTGTGGTGGATAACTTCGACGTCGGAGAACTGGTAGCCCTCCTTCGCGTACTTCTGGGTGATCCAGAGCGGGAACGGCATCGCGTGCAGCCCTTCGTCCTTCCCGATGTGGTGCGCCTTGCAGAGCAACATGCCGTTCACGGTCATGTCGTCGACGAACTGGGTCCAATCGGTGAAGCCGTCCCAGTCGAATGCCCTGATGTGCTCGCCCCAGAAGCCGGCCTGCGCATCGAATTTGAAGCGCTCCCAGTCGATCAGCTCGGCGAGCGACCGCTCGATCGGATGATGGTGTGCTTCGAGCGGATGGCCGGATTCCTCGGCCGTCGCGTTGCAGATGAAGCAGCGTCCACCCTCGCGCTCGATCAGCTCCTTGCGCGTGCGCTCGAACAGCGCCGTCGTCTTGCGCTCGGCGTGCTCCGGGATGTTCACGGCGACCGAGAGTGTTTCCTTCTCGGTGTGCGCGTGTGTGACTTTCGCGAGCCCCTCGGCCGTACAGTGCTCACACGGTTGCTCGAGCGGCATGTCATGGCTGCATCGGGTCATGTCTGGTTCCAGAAACGAAAAGCCCGGCGCGCGGCCGGGCGAGATTGGGGTTCGCGCGCTTCACGCGATGCCGAGCGCTTTCTTTGCGGCGCCGTACAGGTACAGGCGCTGCGAATAGCCGTTCAGGCCGCCGTTGATGACGCGCGTGATCTGCTGGAATTGGCCGGCATCGGCCAGCGCGTTAAGGCCATGCGCCTTCCACCACCAGGCGGCCGACATGGCGGCGTTCGCCGGATCGGTCAGCAGGTCCGGCTGCTGCACGATCGGTAGGCCGAGCACCACGCCGCAGAGCTGGTAGTTATCGTGGAAGGTGATCTGCATCAAGCCGCGGCCGCGGTATCGCCAGCCGTCGCCACTCGCCTCGTCACCATTCCCGTATCGGCCGGCATAGACGCGATTCGCGATAGCCGGCGGGCGCCGCGCGTACTGCTGCGCCTCGTCCTCGCTGAAGTACTTCGGGAACGTCGCGAGCAGCCCCTCCGCGCTATAGTTCAAGTTCTCGGCGACGGCGGACAGACGCGCACTCTCGACACCGACCTGCGCCAGAAACGCGGCCGCGCGCAGCGGCGTGCTGATCTGCTGCGCATCGCAGGCGGCCTGCAGCGGCCCGATCCACTGCGCCGCGCGCGCCGGCGCGGCGCCGCACCCGGCCGCGACGATCGCGGCGGTCAGATTCACGATTGTCCCGGCCATTCCGGCCACTTGCCATGCAGCAGCGCCCAGAGCGCCGTGCCGATCGTGATGAACGGCCCGAGCCAGATCACCAGCTTGCGCAGGAACCGCCCGAGTCCGGCGAAGAAGCTGATCCCGCTGCTCGCGAACTTCATCAACGCGATGATCTCAGCCGTATTCGACTCGACCTGCTGCGTCATCTGCGTGTTCCGGGAAAGCTCCTCATGATAGGAAGCGTGATAAGCGGCGACCTGTTGCTCGAGCGTACTCATGCGATTCTCCAGATCCGAGATGCGGGCCGGCGTCACTGCGCCTTCCGCGTGTTCGTGTGAATGGTTCATGGGCCCCGAAAAAGAAAAGCCGCCTCGATGGGCGGCTATTGTCATTTCCGCCAAACGGCGGGTTCGCTAGGCCCAATCGGGCCATTCCAGATGTGGCAATGAAAAAGCGACGTTTCGCGCTTGCCGGGGGCATCCCAGGTTATGCGAATGCCGATCTGGTAATATCGCGCGGCAACAGATTTCGTCAGATCGCCGCCTACTAACATTCCTGCGAAACGTACAATGACCAGCTTCGACATCACCGCGGTAATCACTGCGCACCACGAAGGTTTGATCGCCATTCCTTCCCTCAAAAGTCTACGGATCGCAATGGAATGCGCACGGGCGGCCGGGATCAGCGTCGAAGTTGTTGCCATGCTAGACCGACCTGACGATGTGACGATCGAGGTTTTCCGCGATGCCCATGAAATCATTCCGGACATATCGGTGCGAACTGTCGATTTCGGCGATCCCGGGTTCTCGCGCAATGAGGCAGCGCAAATCGCCAAAGGAAAGTACATAGCTCTGCTTGATGCCGACGATCTTTGGTTCAGTGAATGGCTGCGTGAGGCGTTTCGGGCTGCGGAGGCAGACCCGCGCGAAGTGGTGTGGCATCCGGCGATCAACCTCTACTTCGGAAGCGAAGGTCGACAGCACATATTCGCTCATCCTGACATGGACAATCCGACGTTTCACGTTTCTGCCCTGGCGATCACGAATTGCTGGACGTCTCTGGCATTCGGAAAAACCGAACTCTTCCGACGCGTTCCCTATGCCGGCACGGATCTCGAGGGCGGCATCGGCTACGAGGATTGGTGTTGGAACATCGACGTCATTGACGCCGGCGCGATACACAAGATCGTGCCGGGCATGATTCACACCATTCGGATGAAACAAGTTTCCGTTTTGCAGTCGACCAATGCTTACGCGTGCCTGCCGCGAGCAACCGATCTTTTCCGTAAACTTATCATCAACAATCGTGATAATGGGACTCGCTCAAGCGATATCAATTAGTCATGAAACTGATGCCATCAATAGCCACCAAATTCCCAGATGCGCCACCAGCGCAAGAAGGGGACACCGTTCCGGAACTGGCATTGATATAGACAACACATAAAGTATTGCCACTTGTATTCGCGCTGGGGACTGCCAAGTTTTGCGCCGGTCGGAATCCTGCCGGCAGCGTGAAAGCAGCATTCCCAAGCGAGGACGTCCCGACAGTCATATCGCCGCGCAGTTCGACTACCCCATTGCTGCGCAGACGATAGCCAACGTTCGATCCGGTCCAGTTATTGGTGAACGAACTCACCGCATGGAATGGTACCGCGCCAAGCGTGGCAGTGCCTTGCAGCGTATTTTCTCCGCTATCGATATCGAACGCTGCTGCGCCCCACGCCCACGCAGAATTGAATAGCGTGTTTTGCGTGAACATCCCGCCAGACAAATTATTGATCGTCGTCGTGACGCTATTGGCGCCGAGCCAGTTGCCAACGAACGACCATTGGCTATTCGTGCCGGTGAGACTGAATACGGCTCCCGTACCATTTTCGATGTAATTGCCGGCTATCAATACGCTCGTATAATTCGCCGCAGCAATAGCCGTTGCATTTGCTTCGAGGTCGCTATCGCGGATGACGATGTTATTCCCGCCGACCCCGAGATTGATGGCGGCCGCTCCTGCATTGGAGATGCCCGTCTGCATCACATACAGAGCATTCGTGCCAGTTGTCGCCGTTGTAATACCATATTGCGCTTGTGTGTTGAAATAGCAACCGATTACACGAGTATTGAAACTATTGTTCAGCGATAGAGCGGTTGCATTGCCGAACACCGACACGTTATAGAACAGCGAATTGTTGATGTTCTGCAAGCCAAACACCGTGATCGTTCCGCCGGTGGGGCTGGCTACGCCGAAATTATCGAATTGATACAGAGAGCCAAACGTAGGCGCGCCGCTGCCAGCGTAGAACATTGTGACAGTCGCGCTGCCGCTGTATTTGATCTTACTGGCCGCGCCCGCGCCAAAAATGCGAATCGAGACTCCGGCCGTATTCGGAATATTGATCTGCGCCGTGACCTTATACGTCCCTTGCGGGATATAGACTTGACCGCCGTTCGTCAGGCTTAGGGCATAGGTGATCGCAGATTGAATGGCGCTCGTGCTATCGGCTGACCCGGTTGGGTCCGCGCCGAAATCCGCGATGCTGACGATATCCCCGAACTTGCTCTGGAGCGTACGCGCGACGCCGCCCGTTGCGCCGGTTAGGTATTGTAGGTTATTGACGCCACCAGTCGCTGTCGTAGCAGCCGTACCACCGCTGGTAACGGGCAGCGTTCCGGTAACGCCAGTAGCGAGCGGAAGGCCCACGCCATTTGTCAAAGCAATGGCCGAAGGCGTCCCCAGGTTGGGCGTCGTGAATACCGGTGACGTCGAGAGCGCGATGCCTCCAGATCCGGTTACGGGTTGACCAAGCGCCGCAGATACGCCAGTTCCAAATGATGTCAGGCCAGTGCCGCCGTTGACCTGAGTGAGCGGGTTCTGCAGCGTCAGGCTGCTGAAGGTCGGCGACGGATACGTCTGGGCGAGCGCCACCAACGGCGCAAAAAGCACCGCGATGAGAAACTTCTTCATGGATTACCTCAGGAGATGGAGACGACGCCGTTGTTATTCCAAAGAACGCCCGCCGCGGTGGGTGCGTCAGAGGGCAGCGATGTCATCCAAGCATTGAAGAAAATGAAAAGCTGCGAGAGTGGAACAGTGCACTTCGCCCAGTTACCGTCTTGCAGCTGATGGATCGTGACGAGTTCCTTCCCGGTGATCGCCTGTGGAAGTCCGAAAATTTCCATTAACGCAACTCCTGCCAATAGCTCAACGAAACCAATGTGCTTGTCACCAAATAGGTGGCTCCATTTGGAATCAATGCATTGACGGCAACGACACTTCCGACCGGACCGGGATCTGTCGAAAATGCGACATACTGCCCGTTAAGTGAGATGGACAATCCACCATTGGTTGTCGTCGTCAATCCAGATACATAAACAACAATCGGACGTCCTGTTGAGTTGGTGTAGGTCGTTCCGAATAGCCTGGAAGAAGTGAGGTTTTGCAGTGTCTGGCCGACGCCCACCACTTGAGATTGCCGAACCGCATGTTGATCTTGCGTTGATGCGGCAACAGAAACCGGATTGTTGAACGTGTCATTGCCAGACCACGTATTGTTGTCCCCGAGCTGGCCGAATGCCTGCATCTGCCCCATCGTCGGCGAGCAATAGGCGTAGTCATTCGTAGCCCAAGCCTGCGCGCTTGTATTTTCCTGACCACGCTGCAGGCCACTGAGCGTTGCGCCTGAGATCGCAGTCGCATAGATCACTTCGAACTGCTGACGGGTCGCCACATCGTTGAGCGTGATGACGAAGACCTTACCGGCCGGGATCGACGACGGCAGATTGGCCGCGCTCGACAGCGTGAGCGATGTCGCGCCGGACGAGATCGATCCCGCCAACGTGGTGCTGATGTTGTTGGCGAACGTGAAAAGAGATGGCATGGGTTAATTCCTAGCTAAGCGATCGCGACGACGCCACCGTCATTCCAGAGCTGGCCAGTGCCCGGCCCCGGATTGCTGAGCGGAAGATTGCCGCCGCCGAGTGCGAGCAGCTGCGGCGGGAATGTGTAGGCGAAATACAGCTTGGGAGCCATCGGATCCGGTATGACGCCCGGAATGACACTGATTACCCCGCCGTTCCACCATACCGAGCCTGGTGCGAGACCCGTGGGACTTGTCGGATAGGTGAGCGGGAATCCGAGCGTCAGAACGCCGCCGTTGTTCACGAACTTATCGGTGACAAACTGCAGCGTGTACGCGAACGGAAACGCGAGAAGCCCGTTCGCATAGCACGACTGCAGCGCTTCATACCCGATCGTGTCGTATGCTGTCACCGTGAAGGTAGTTCCCGACACGGCGATCGACGGCGGATCGTTCAACACCTGCCAGTCGTCGCCATTCGCGCCGTTGATGAACCGCGCGATGCGATTCTTCAACCACTGCATGTTGAACTGCATGCCATCGCCGCGATACAAATGCCACGTCAAGACGCGCTTGTAGATGTCATCGTTCGCGATCGACGCGGTCTGGCTCGCCGAGTAGTACTGCGCGTTGTACGCGATCGTGTTGTACGGATTCGCGTTGTAGCCCGCCAGTCGCGTCGACGTCTGCGATGCGAGAACCGGACGGCGGATTCCATACACGCCGCGCCCGATCCAGTCGAGCAGCGGGCCCGTGATAAACGGCGACGTGTACAGGCCGAGCGGCGCCTGATTGAACCAGTCGAGATAGCCCTGCGAGAGCGAGTTGAAGCTGTCGACGAAGGCCTGCAGCGATGCGTCGTCTTCGTATTCCTTGTACAGGTACGACGGGATGACCTGCTGCAGTGGCTGCGTGCTGAACGACTCGATCTGCATTCGTCACCCCTGCGATACGGTCACGCCCGTGGCCGAGCAGAAGAAATAGCTTTCCGGGTCCGAGGTGATGATGTCGGTGCCCGCCGCCGGCGTGGCCGTCACCCCGTTGATCGTCACCGCGAAGTTGAGCGTCGTCACGTTCGTCCCATCGATCACCGAGGATACCGCGTCGAGAAATGTCGCTGTCATCTCGTTCAGGTTGATCGGCTGGCCGGCAAAAATCGAGTTCAGATATGACTGCAGCGCCGGCGCCGCAAGCTGGTTCACCGAGCTGCCCGCCGTGAAGTTCGGCAGCGTGGTATTCCACGTCACCGCGAGCGTCACGACCTGCTGCGGCGGGTTCACGAACGGGATGTTGTATGTGTTCGGGTTCTGGAACAGCGACACGTTGACGTTGCGCGGGTTCGGCGAGAACGTCGCGCCGCCGGTATAGGTGCCAAAGCCCGTCCCGTTCATGGTCGTCGTGATTGAATTCCCCGACACTGACGCGACGGTGTACGTCCGATTGAACGCGCTCGGCGTCGCGCCGGTGACCGTGAAGGTCTGCCCCGCCGTGTAGCCGCTCGCGAGGTTCGTCTGAACGACAACCGGGTTCGCGGCTGTCATGCCGGTGATGCCGAGCTGCGATCCCTTGAGCAGCGCGATGTCGCCTGCACCCTGCAGAATCGCGGCAGCGACCGCGTATGCGTCGCCACCGCCGCACACGATCTGCCAGCCGCCCGTCACCTGATTGATGGAGACCAGGCGCTGCTGCACACCGGTGATCTTGCCAAGCAGCGTTTTCAGGAACGCCGGTGTGCCAACCGATGCGACCTGCCCGGCCTGCAACACGCGGCCGCGATAGGTCTGCGGGCTCTCGGCGCTGGATGCCGAGACGCCCGCTTGCGGGTTCGTCACGGTGATAAGCCCGGCGTATTCGCTCGGCAGCGACGTGATGATCTGGTTGACGGTGTTGGCCGGAATCGCGAAAGTGCCGCTGTTCGTCGCTACCGCGTAGAGCTGCGCCGATTGGCCGGTCGACAGGATCACGCCGCCATCCTGCAGTGCATACTGATTCGCGCCGTCGCCGACCACGAAACCGGGTGGTAGCACGTAGCCGGCCGGCCCGGTGAAGACGACATAGACGCTCCCGTTCGCGCTCGAGCCCTGCGGCACGCCGAACTGACCGCCGAGTTGCGCGAGCACGAAGGCGTTCGCGCCATATGGCGTTACGCTATTCACGGCCTCGACGCGCGCCTGGTCGATCGTCGTCAGCGCGCCGACGTCGGTCGAAGCGACATCCTCGATCAGGCTGCCGGGCAGATTCGCCGTGTAGTCAGGCACCTCGGCGGCGACGCCATCGATCAAGTTCTGCCGCAGCGTGGTCGGATCGGTTGCAACTGGACCGGCCGCAGTCATGACGAGAGGAATGTTGCTCATATCGCTACGGTCGCGTTCAGAAGCGCGCCGCTATGTGCGACGGCCTGGATGTTGTAAATGGGCGGGAAACTGCCGGGCGCGCGCACGATCGCGAGCGATGCGAAGTACGGCGCGAACTGCTGCTGCGTGACCATCGCGTAATAGTCTGGGAACACCTGCGTGACGACGGTTTGCTGTGCCGGGATGCCGTAGTTCGCATAGAACGGAGATTCACCGAGGTTCAGCTTCAGCACCTGGCAGAGCGTCGTCAGATAGACGTTGTCGTTGTAGCCATTCGCGTCTGTCGTGACGGCGACCCAGCGATAGGAGCCGTCCGCGTTGTAGATCCTTCCCCACGTGCGCACGTCGTCGCTCCCTCAATTGATGGGCGGGTCGCTTTGAACCTTCGACCCGGTGCCCGGGAAATACCCGTGCGTATGATTTTCATAGCTATTGCCGTCGATCGACAGGCCCGACGCATCGAGTGTGATCGTGTGGCCGCCGAAGCTCATGACGATGCCGGCCGCCGTCAGCGAGAGCGACGCGCCGCCGTATGTCATCGACACGCCGTTCTGATTCACGACGCACGACGATGGCGTCGCGCCCTGCGTGGTGCGCGCGATCATGCCGTTTGGGCCGCATACCTGCGCCGCGTTCGGATCATCCGGCGGCGAAGCTTTATTGCTGGTCGGAACGAACACGAGCGCCGTCAGATTGCCGCGGCGCCGAAAATCGGCCGTGCCGCCGCCGAGGCCGGAAATGCCGCCGAGATACGCGTCAGCCGGCATCGTGACGCCCTTGTCGCCTTCCTGCGTCGGATTGCGGATCCACGGGCTTTCAGCCTTCGGGATCGTCACCGGCGGCAGCGTCCACGTGCCCTGCAGTTCGAACTCGACAGTCACGATCGCGCCCGCGACCTTCGTCACGCGGCACGGCAACGCGTTGCCGGTATCCTCGATCGCCTGCGCCGCGCGTGCGATCGCCACACGATTCAGCGAGCGCTGCAGCGGCAGCTTCGAATAGTTGTCAGCCATTGCCCATCACCGCGCAGTTTGCGACCGTCGCCCACGACGCGCCGTCGAGCGCGCGGAAGTTGCCGATGTGTCGCAGATCGATCACCGAAAACTTGCCCTGGAACGCGCTCTTGTACTTCAGGCTCGATGGCAGCGACGACGAGGACGTTAGGACGATGCCGGGCGTGTTCTGCAGCCCCTGCGGCATCAGCAGCTCGGACCCAAGCTGAATGTCGGCGCGCATCACGAGCTTGACCTGCATCACGTTCGGCGCAATCCACGTCGGCTGACCGACGAAATCCGTGAACGCGAGTTGCACGGTGTTCGGCTTGTACGTGCTGTCGTAGACGACGATCTGGCCGGCCTGGATCGTGATCTGCACGCCGGCATAGTCGGCGCCGAGGAAATTCCCCTGCGTGATTTCGACGAGAAGCTGCGCGAGCTGCTCGAGCGTCGAGCACCGATGCACCTCATCGTGCGTCTGCACCAGCTTGTTGCTGATGTTGATCAGCGCGGGCATCGTCGGATAGGCCACCGACAGCGTCTGCTTCAGCGCCTGCGCGAGCGTCGTCCCGGCCGTCCAGTTCAGGACGATGTTGCCGGGTTCATCGAGCGTGTACAGCGCCGGGTTCAGCACGAGATCAAGCGTCATCTCGGTGCCTTCCCAGTTTCCGAAGGACTGCCACACCTGGCCGGCCGCAATCAGCCCCGCCTGCTTCGGATTCGCCAGCGGCAGGCCGGCCTGCATGCCGCCCTTCATCGTCAGGTTCATGCCGGCGAACTGCTGCGCCTGCAGCAGGTCCTCGAGCGGTACGCCCTCGATCAGCAGCGACTGGCCGCCGAGCGGCGTTCCGTACGTGGCGACCGGGATGTCGAATTCGATGTTCAGCGCGCCCGGATCGAACTTGCCGTTCTGATGCGACGTCCACCGCCGGAACGGCTTCGTGCCGCCTTCCGGCGTGATGGTGATGTCGTAGTAGCGCATCGATCAGGGATTGATTTCGAAATTTCCGGTGTCTTCGCGGTACAGCAGTGTCGACGTCGAGAAGACGCCCGGCGCGAGCGGGATGTCGAAACCGAGCGGCGAGCCGACCATCGCGCCATTCCAGGCGATGTTGCTGTTCTGGTCGGTCAGCGTCACATACCAGCGCATTCCCGCGATGTTCCACGTCACTGCCAGCGAATAGGCCACGCCGTCGAGCGTGACGGTCGCCTGAAACGGTGGCGTCGTCGCATTCGACGGCTGGAAAGGAACGAGCGTCGTCATAGCGCCGGCTGGGAAAGGAACTGGTTCACGACGCCGGCCATGTTACCGACACCCTCGAGCGCGCCCTGCACCGCCGAACCGGCGGCGGCCACGGCACCGGACCACGCCGGCGATGTCACCTGCTGGCCGCCCGCGAGCTTGCTCATCAGCGCGCCGAACGCGCTACTCGCCGCCTGCTGGGTCAGCAGCGGCTGTACGAAATCGAGCTGCCACTGGATCTGCTGCTGCTTGCCCTCGCCGTTCGTGACGTCCGTCATCGACGTCAGGATGCAGTTCGTGTAGATCCGCGCGGGTGTCGCGACATGGAACGTGCCGCCCGCGGCGCAGTGCGCCTCGAGCGAGCTTTGCAGCGACGTGAAGATCGCCAGCTTCGTCAGGTAGCCGCCCGTGTCTTTCACTGGCGCGATCATCAGCAGCGAGACGTTTTTCGGCTGCATCACGATTGCATTGCCGGCGACCTGCTGATTCGCGAACGGGTATGTGCCGACCGCGTTGCTGATGATCGTACCGCCGGGCAACACGACGAAGCGCGCGAAGAAGTTGTCGAGACCGACGCTTCCGCTTGACAGCACGCTCTGCGCGAGCGCGCCGAGCTGGCCGACGAGCCCGATGATCGGCATCATGCCGCCGAGCGTGTTCGCGACGATCCCGCCGTTCAGGATGATCGGCGAGACCTGAAACGACAGGTCGTACGCCGATCGGAAGCCTGAAGAAAGGTCGAGTCCCGCCATTTCAATTACCCGGTGCTGCTGCGTTGGCCTGCACGGCGACGCGCGCGGACGTGTTGTTGCTCACCTGGACCTGCACCTTCACGGCGCTGCGCTTGGCGACCTCACCGGCGATCTGCGCGATGTACTTGCGCGTCTCGGCCGGCAGATTCGATTCCCACTGTCCGCCGTTCTTCGCGATGTCCTTGTCAAGGTTGCCGGGACCCCAGTTGTACGCGGCGAGCGCCTTGCGGATATCGCCGCCGTATTTCTTCATCAGGGACTGCATGTAGCGCCCGGACGCGCCCGCCTCATCCTTGAAGCTGAAACGGTCGCCGCCGTTGCCCCAGTCGTGCCATGCGGCCGAGGTGAACTGGAAGTCGCCGATCGCCTGGTCGCCGTTCTTCAGCGCCGGGCCGATCAGATTGCTGCCCGACCCCGATTCGACCTTCCACATGCGCGCGAGCGTACCCGCCGGCAGACCGCGTTGCTTCTCGATGTCCGCGAGATAACCGGCCGGATCGCTCGGCATGTTCAGGCGGTGCCGAAGCTTGCCGAGAAACTGATCGGTCGACGACGGCGCGGACGGCGTGAATGGGCCGCTTGGTGTTGAGCCAGCGCTCGGCGCGTTGTCGCCGCCACTGAAAAAGCGCCCTACCTTGCGGATCGCACCGACGATGTCGGCAATCCCGTCCGCGAAATCCTTCAGATCCTGACGGAAGGAAGGCGACCCGAGATAGGTCGTCAGCCCCGTGATCCCATCCTCGACCGCCTTCAGGTTCTTCGGCGTGAAGATGTCGTTGATCAGCTGGTCGGCATCCTTCGTCAGCGTCGTCACGAAGCTCCGCAGCGACGGTGCGAGCTCGACGAGCCGGTTCGTCAGCGATGTCTCGAGCGTGCGACCGGCAAGCGTGATTTGGCGATCGAATTCATACCAGGCTTGCGTCGTGCCATTGCTGACGTTCAGCGAGCGCTGGTCGCGTCCATACTGCGAGCGGGCGGCCTGCAATTCCGACATCGGCGTGTTGCCGAGCCGGCGCACGTCCTCAAGCGTCAGACCGGATTGCGTGAAGCCGGCGGCGGCCAGATTCTCCGCCGTGCGCTGCGACGATGGCGTCTTCGTCCACCAGTCATGCGCGCGCGTAGCGAGACGCATCGCGAGCTGATCGGGACCTTGGTTCGCGACTGTTTGCGCGCCGAGCCCGGTCGCAAGGCCGAGCCACACGCGGCCCTGGTAGCTGTTCTGCGCATCCGCCACGTGCGACAGGATGCTCGGATCGAGGAAGCGTCCGAAGTCCATGCCGAACGCCTTGTACTGACCCGGCGTCAGGCCGACGCCGCGCGCGCCGCGCTGCTCGGTCACGGCCGAGTGTGCAAGGTCGCGCAGACTGATCGCGCCGAGGATGCCCCCCAGACCGGCGATGCCGCCGCCGATGGCGCCGAACTTCAGCAGCCACTTGCCGATGTCGAACACCGCCTTGCCGACGTTGCTGGCCTCCTTCGCCATCTTCGACATCGTGTGCAGACCTTCGCGCGCCATGATGTTGAACTGGCGCTGCGCCTCGGTCGACGACTGGATGCCGCTGGCGAGCGACTTCGCGGTGGCCGCGTTCCGGCGCATCGACGTGTCGATCTGCTGCCACTCCTTCGGCATGCTCCCGACCTTGGCCTCGAACTGTTCGTACAGCTCGTAGAACGCCTTGAACTGCTCGGCGTTCACGTCGATGTTGATGATCGGCTTATTAGCCACTTGGGCCTCTCAGGGTTCGGATCAGCTCGAGGATGTTGCGATCGCGGAAGTCGCGCGCGCTGCGGTATTCGAAGCCGTGACGCTGCACGGTTTCCGCGAAGCCCTCGCCGGCCACGAACTTCAGGATGGAACCGAGGACACCGCCTGTTGCGCCGAAGGCGCGGCCTTCGTCGAGTTCGGCAAGGAATCGGCGAATTCCATAGGCGACAAGGAGGTAATCGACCCCTTCAGCAGGGAAGCCGTGCTGCTCGCCTGTTTCTTCCGTTCCGCCTTGCTCGCGAGCGAGCAGATGCAGGTAAAAAAAACGATCGCCGACTCCGTCTCGGACTGATCCTCTTCATCGATCTTGCCGGCGGCCACCGCGCTCTCGATCGGCAGGAGATCCCAGCCGCCCGGACCCGGCACAAGCACCATTGTCAGGCGGCGAATCTCGGCCATTAGCGCCGGCGTCGCCTCGTCGATGACGGTCTTGCCGTCTTTCGCATAGCTGCCGCGCGCCTCGGCCTCGCGCATGCCTTCGTCGAGCAGCGTGAGCGCGGCGATGCGCGGGCCCGAATCCATCATGTAGATCCCGCCGCGGCTCATCAGCGATGCCTTCGTCGCCGCGAGCACGCGGTAGTTCGACTCGAACACCTGGCGCGAGATCGGCGTGTGGTAGGCCCACACCTTCACGCCGGCCTCGTCAGCGACGACCGGCACGACGAGGTTCATCGCCTCGTTGATCTGGATCACGTCATGCTCCACAGGTCGTTGTTGGTGTAGTACGTGCCGCGCAGCACCAGCATGCATACCGCGTCCATGCCGTCGAACGCATTCGGGTCGAAGTGGCGGATCGCGGTGTCGTATAGCGTGAACGAGTCGAATGCGGCCGAATCGCTGTTGACCTTGACCTGGCCGAGCACGCTGTTCGATTCCCACTGCGCGCGCCATGCCATCGACAGCGCCTGCGTGCGCAGAATGCCGACGGTGATCGTCGCCGGCACATACGGTGCCGGCGAGTTCACGAGGCCCGTGCCGGTGCCGGTCTGATCGGTGAAGTCGCCCTCGAACGCGATGCGTGCGAACGACTTCGCCATGTACGGCGCCGTGATGTTCAGCGACGTGAACGCCGGCACGATGACCGAGCACCGGACGCGATTCAGGGTGCCTTGGCTGACAAGCGGATTGGTTGCCATCTGAGGCTCTCCTTAGAACTGCACTGCGTCGATGTTGAAGGTCACGGTCAGGAACCCGTTCTGTCCGACCACCGTCGCGGCGAGACCGTTGTAGATGCCGGCGGCGTAATCGCCCGGGTTCTGCGTGGTGTACTGCAGGAAGCTCGTGGCCGAAATCGACACCGACTGCGCGCAGCCGAAGCTGACGGCGCTCGAGCCGGCGCCTTCGGCGACCGATTCGACCGTGTTGATACCGGGCTGGTCGTAGAGCAGCGGCGGATTGCTGTTCGAGCCATTGATGATCGCGGCCGCGATGCGCTGTTTCGACTGGATCTGGAACCAGTCGATGCCATACCACCAGCTCGCCTGATCGCCGCTCATCAGCATGCCCTTGAAAACGCATGCCGTCGAAATGCCGCCCTCCGCGCCAGTCAGCACGATGTTCCCGTAGCCGCTCAGGATCGTTGTGATCTGCGCGTTGTAGCCTTGCGCCGGCCACGCCGTGACGCCGTACAGGTATCGGTAGGCCATCGGCGCGAGCTTGTTCGCCGCGCCGGGCTGGTTGACGAGCCACTGGTAGAAGAACGCGGCCGCCGTGAACTCCGTCGACGGCGCAAGCGGGCTCGGCACCACCGCGAACACCGATTTCAGCGTCGAGTAGTTCGCGAGGTTCGTCGAGCTCGTCGTGACGAAGAAATACGTCTTGCTGGTCGGCGACGAGTACAGGCCGGCGAGGATGTTCAGCGCCGATGCGAGGTTCGCCGTGGCGACCGCGCCCGTACCACCACCTCCCGAGAACGAGACGGTCGGCGCCGCGGTATAGCCCGAGCCCGGATTCGTGATCGTGACGGCCACGACCTTGCCGTTCTGGATGACGGCCGTGCCAGTCGCGGTCGTGCCCGACGTCGGCGCGGAGAACGTGACCGTCGGCGCGGACGTGTAGCCCGAACCGCCGTTCGTCACGAGGACGCTGCCGACCTCGTCCTTCGAGTAGTCCCATGCCGCCGGCACGAGGTACGCGTAGAACACGTTCGGATTGTTCGAGATCCACGTCTGCAGCAGCCCGATGCCCTGGTCGACGCCCGTTTCGGCGCCGAGCTCGAGCACATAGAAACCGATGGCCGAACCCTGTGCGAAATGCGTATTCGCCATGTTCGTCAGCTCGGTCGAATTGCCCGACCCGCTGAGAATGGACGTGAGGTCGCTGACGAGTCCGCAGTACTGGTACGTGCCGGCGGTAAGCGTCGTGCCGCCCACCGAGACGATCGCACCGCTGCGCTGAAGCTGCGACGGCACGGGCGCCCGGGTGACGGTGACGTTCAGATTGACGATCGTCGAGGTGATGGTTTGCGCCATGGTGGGCGGCTCCTGGGGTTATGCGTATGCGACGGAAACGGCGCCGCCGGTGCCCGGGTTCACGACGATTCCGGTATTGCACGGCCATTGCAGATAGATCACCGAGCCGACAGCCGGATAGCCGCTGGCGTACTGCACGATCGCGTTGGCCGTGGCGGCCGCGCCGGTCGTGGCCGCGTCGTATGCGCCGAACGTGCCGGCCGTGGCCGCCGTCAGCACCGTGATGCGCACGAGCGTGCCCGGCGTAGCCTTGATGACGGTCGGGGCGCTGACGTCGAGAGCGGACAGCGAGCCGCCCGGGCGCGGAACGATGGGGTATTGGGGCATTTCGATTACTCCTGGATGGTGGTGGTGATGCTGGCCGACAGGATCAGCCGCCGCGCGATCGCGTCAGCGGTTCCCTGGTAGTACGACGCGAGGATCGTCAGGGTCTTCTTCATCGCGAGCGCAGCGATCTCAACCTGCATGCGCTTCTCGTCGCGGATCGCCGGCGAATTGCAGAAGCCGAAATCGTCGGTGTTCAGCGAGTAGTCGATCAGCGATGCGTAGAACTGGATCGCGCGCTGATTCGTGAATCCGTAGAACGTGAGCCGCACGGTGTCGCGCATGAGCTGCGCGCTCGCCATCTGCTGCAATGCCGTCGGCGGTGTCGGCGTTCCGGGCCATGTGTACGTCGGGAACGCCTGCAGCGCGATCGTCTCGCCCGGCTCGATATGCGCCGTCACGTACGGCGGCTCAACGTTGTCCGGCACGAGGAACGATGGATACACAGGCGCGCCGGCGAGGCTCGCCAACGACAGCCAGATCGGCAGGCTGTTTGAGACGATCGGCTCGACCGGCAGATCGGCCGCGCTCGAGACGAGCTGCGACGCCAGCGCCGGGTAGACGGCGAAGCCGCGGTAGTGCCAGAGGCCGGCCTGCTGATAATTCAGCCCCGTCTCGGCGAACGCGACCTGCAGCGTCGCCCCGTCGACCTGCCACGTGCCGATCCACATCGTTCCCGGCGAGATCGTGTTGAGCTGGGAAATCTCCTGCTCGGCCGTGAACAGCAGCTTGTTCGCGGCGATCGTCTGATCTTCTTCCTGCCGACGGTCGGTCAGGATATGCAGCGATCCGCTGAACTGCTGCGCGGTGCCGGTCGCCACCCAGAACACGTAGCCGTCCGTGGGAAGCGTCGATTTCGTGTACTGCTGAAACGTGACGGACTGATTGCGCGAGAGCTGCTCGACGCCGGCCTCGAGCGCCGCGGCGAGATCGCCCGGCGCGGCCGCTGCTTCATCGATCAGTCCCATCAGTCAGTCACCCATGCACGAAACGACGCTTGGTAGAGGCCCGTGTCGACGAATTCCGGCCGCGCCGGGTTCTCCGCGGCATACGGCCGCTTCTTCCGATGGTTCACGCCCTCATCGGCGGCCGCGACCGTCTGTGCGCTCGCCTGCTTCCATTCGCGCGCATCGAGGAAGTCCCGAAACAGCTCACCGATCTTTCCCGTCGACACGTCGACCGACAGGCGGCCGACAGGCTTGCCCTGCGCGATGCTTTCGATCTCGCCGGCGATGTCGTTCGCCAGCAGCTCGCCGATCTCCTCCTCGTACATCTCGAGGAACACGCGCATCACGTGGTACTCATCCTCGATGAATGTTGCGACGTCGCCCGTGGTGACGCCGGGCTTTGCGTCCGGCCCGGTATAGGCGACATCGATCACGCCGAGGTGGAGGGTTGGCATCAGGAAACGCCGACGACGTCGGGACCGAACTGCTGCGCGTACGCCAGATACTCGCGGCCCCACGGCGTTTTCAGCAGATCGAGATCCTGCATCGTCAGGCTCTTCATGAACTCCGGCACGACGAGGCTGTTCGACGTGCCGTTGTCCGCCGACGATTGCACGACGCCCGCGACAAACGCCATCAGCTTGAAAGCCGTGCGCTGCTGCGAGAAGAACGTCGACGGCGGGGTGTCCTGCGCGACTTTCAATAGCCGGTGCATGCCGAGGTTGTACACGGCCAGCACGTAGACGATCGCGGGGACTTCGCAGGGCGGCGAGAGCGCGAGATTCAGCGCCATCGTGTACGCCCATTGCAGGTACTGCGAGTCCGTCGGCAGGTCGGTTTGCGGCACGCCCTGGTTGTAGACGAACGTCGTGAAGTCCGCGAGATTCGGCTGGGTCGGGTCGACGAAGGCCATATCAGACCGGGAGCTTGGTGTCGGTGCGGCCGTCCGGCGCCACCGACAACGAGAAATTCACTTCGTCACCGGTCGGCTTCTGACCGGGCGGAACGTCCTGCTTCACTTCGACCGAGGTCACGCTCGCCATGCGCCGGCCCTTGCCGCCGCCCTTCTTGTCGCGCGTGGCACTGTCGAAGGCGAGCGCGCTGCGCGTCGCTTCCTGCGCTGAGCGATGCTCCTGCGTGTCGACGAGCTGATCATGCGCGGTGACGATGTGTGTCTCCGTGACGGGCTTGCCGACGCGGTAGAGGTAGCCCGAGAACTCGCTGATCTTGCCGTTCACCTGCGAAGCGTCGCGAAACCCGAACTGCTCGAGGTGTCGCACCAGCGCCTCGATGACGGCGCTCGACGCGCCGCGCGCGATCTCGCGCTGCTGGCCCGACGGGATGTGCACGACCTGCGCCTTGCCGGCGTGCTCGGGCGAGCGAAAGTGGTGATCGAGATGCTGCTTGGTGCAGTTGGCGATGAAAATCGACATGTCGTCCTCGGGAAAAAGAAAGGGGCGCCACGCGGGCGCCCCTTCAGGGTGGTGATGCTGACTCTTGCTACGGTGCTGCTCAGTGCGGCATCGACAGGATCGTGATGCCCTCGGGGCGAACACCCCAGCCGGACGTCACGCGCAGCTCCTGCACTTCGGTGATGCCACCGTCCGGGATCGGCGTCGGGATCTTGATCGGCGCCGCGGCGTCCGCGTACATCAGGTTCACGGCCTTCATGTTCGGGTTCACGTCCGCGAACACGTTGGTGTTGATGCCCGGGATGTCCGGCTTCTCGATCTCGGGGATCGTGAGGATCACCGCGTCCGAGCCGCCGGCACCCTTGCCGATCAGCGTGTCGTCGAAGTACCACTCGATCTCGTCGCCCATTTCCTCGACGACGTTCTTTACGACCTGGCCGACCGTGGCCGTACCGGCGCCGGGGCGCTGGTACTGGACGACCTGCACGATCGAGCCATACGTGAGCTGCAGGAACACGCGCTGCGGGCTGACGATGCGGATCTTGCTGTGGATGTTGCCGCCCGACTGGAACATGCGAGTCTTCAGCGACACGATCTGCGCGAGGATCCACAGCGCCATTTCGCCGTTGTCATAGGTCGACACCGTTGTGTTGCCGTAGCTGTCCGGCGGCAGCGTCACGGCGGTAGCGCCGACCGTGTTCATCAGGCCTTCGCCATTCGCCGGGTTGAATCCGTACAGCAGGCCCGTGCGCATCTGCTGGAAGATGCCCTGGCGTTGCGCGAGATCCTGCGCGGCCGGCAGGCCGACCGAGTACGCGGCCGCGGCGGCCGTGTCGTGGTGGTCCCATTGCGCACGCGTGCGGATCAGGTACGTCGCCGTGCCGTAAAACGTCGCGGTCAGCGATGCCGACGGCAGCAGGTTCGGCGCGCCCTGCGAGGCCTGCGTCTCGGTGCGCAGGTCCAGCGCGTTGATGTAGACGAACAGGTCTTCGCTGCCGATCTTCACGCGCGGCTTGCCGCCGGGGAGCGCGTTGAACGCGCCCGACGCCTGCGCGTAGGTGACGATCAGCTCGGGCTCCGAGAAGCTCGGCGCGACCTTGGCCTGAGCCGGAAAATAGCTAGCCATTTATGTTAACTCCATGCAAAATATGGGAGCGGGGCGTTAGACAACCACCGCTCCCATATCCGGAGGTGTCCGAGTGGAAAAGTGCAAAGAAGAAAATTGCAATAACCCGATCACTGCGCGCGGCCTTTGCAACAAACATTACAAACGGCTCAAACGCAACGGAACTCTTTCCCGAGTAAATCGAGAATGGGGCTCAGGGACAATTCACCCCATCACGGGGCGCATTTACATGCATAGCAATGGGAAGCTCAAGCTTCAGCACATTCATATTGCTGAAAAAGCGCTCGGCAAAGAATTGCCCGATGGGGCCCAAGTCCATCACGTCGACGAGAATCCACAGAACAATGCTCAGGAGAATCTCGTCATTTGCCCTGATCAGGCATATCACTCACTTCTTCATCAGAGGGCGGAAGCTTTCGACGCTTGCGGCCATGCAAATTGGAGGAAATGCAGGTATTGCCAGCAATGGGACGATCCAGACAATCTGTATGTCCATCCGGCTACCGTCTATCACCTGCATTGCCGCAGAGAAAACTATCAACTCACGAAAGCTAAGCGCAAAACCCCTTAGATCTGGATGATCGCGGCCGCGCCCTGGGTCCAGGTGAGCGCACCGGTCCCCGAGTTGTAGCTGACGATCTTGCTGTTGGTGTTGACGGAGAGCACCTTGCAGGCGAGTGCGCCGGCGCCCGAGCTGTACGTGACCAGCTTCTGGTTCGTGAAGTCCCACGAGACCTGTTGGTTGATCGCGCCGAGATCGAGGTTGCCGGCGAGCGTCGTGTCGCATTGCACCGCGATGCGCGCGTTCGAGCCGAGGCGATAGAACATCGCCGTCATGCCCGCCATCAGCTGCGGCACGTTGTTGCCCGGCGTCAGGATCGCGTTGTACGACCGGTTGATGACGGTGAAGCCCGTCACGCCGGCGTTGTTCGCGGCGATCACCAGCGAGTTGCCGAGGCCGTTCTGATTCGGCGCGGCGACGTTCTCGGTGACGGCCATGCCGCCCCAGACCGGGCCGGTGACAGACGCGGCGATGATCGCGCTCGCGAGCCAGCTATTGGACGCCGGATCGTCCATGACGGCGCCCTGGACATAGCCTTCCGTATCGACGCGGAAGGTGCCAGTCGGCGAGCTCGTCACCATCGGGTTGAACGAAATCGACATGGCTTATGCCCCCTTGGCTTGGCGGTTGAGCTTGCAGACGACGCCGGGTGCAGTGAAATGCTGCATCCACGATGCGATGTCGCCCGTGAAGCGGGTGATCTGACGGCCCGCTTCGTCGCGCGAGACGATCGGGATGAGGCGGCCGGCGGGTGCCGCGGCGGGGTTCATGGCAGCGGTCTGGGCGTCCGCGTAGATGCGGTCCTCGACCAGCTTGAACGCGGCGCCGTCGAGCGCGTCGAGCTTCACACCCTTCATCTCGGCGCTGTGCGATGCGAGCTTCGAGGCGAGGCGGCGGCGGTAGTCGATCGGACTTTCGCCGTGCAGCGGTGCGGTCGCGTTCTGGCCGAACATCTGCATCACCGAGTCGGCGCGCATCTGGGCGGTCGCGAGCGCGTCGCGGTCTTCGGCCGACAGCGGCTTCGTCAGCGTCGACAGCGTACCGTCCATGCGCTTGATCTGCGCCCGCAGCTCGGCGTTCTCGCGGGCCAGGCGTTGCGAGTCGGCGCGCGCGGCGGAATCCGCACGCTCTTCTTCGCTTTCCGCGCTGTCCATGCGCTCGCAGCCAGCGGCGTCGGCGCGTTCTTCGTCGCGGTGCTCGGCAGCACCGGCACGCTCGGCTTCTGCCAGTTCGCGCGCGGCAGCATGCTCGTGCTCGACTTCGCGTTCGCCTTCACGCTCGGCCGCGCCTTCAGCCGAATCGGCCTCGAGCGGCTCCGCGGGCATGCGATCGCCGCCCTTGTTTTCGATCGCGTCCATGCGCTTGATCAGCGCATCGGCCCACGCCGGGATTTTTTCTTCCATACCATCCATTTCAGGATCTCCTGTGTTGACTCCGCTGGGCTCGCCGCCTTTGTCCCACACGCCCTCTTCGCAGATTGCGAGGTGGTCGAGATAGGACGGCTTGCCTTCGATGAGGACCGATTTACCGTCGACCTCGACGGCTTCGGCTGAGCCCGCGTCGCGGAAGATCACCGCGGGACTGGTCGACGCGTGCGACGTCGGCATCAGCCGGGCCGCGTCATCGTCGAATACTTTCGCGACGCCCCGCACTTCCGTTTCGGTCAGGTACGGCAGGAAGATCGTGCCGATCGACCGATCGCGGTACTCGTCGCTGTTGAGGATCGTTTTCTTCGGGTGCTCGAAGATCACCGGCAGGCCGTTGCACCGTTGCCGGAATTCCTCGGTCAGGAAGTTCTCGGGTGGCCGATACACGAACTCGTCGTGCTCGGTGCGGTAGCTGGTGCCGGTGCCGGTGATGCGAAGGTCGAACAGCCAGACGTTTTCGTAGCGCTGCGGCGACAGCAGCTCGCCGGCCGCCATGCGCTTCGCGATGTCCAGCTCGTTGCCGGTCAGCAGCTCGATCGTCTGCGCGACCGCCGGGTGCATCTTCTCCGGCAGACTGCCGGGCGCGGCCCACTGCCACGCCGTGTGTTCATCGTTCAGGACGGGCTTGAAAGGTTCCGGCACGTTCTGCAGGAAACACGTGTACTCGCCCGCGCCGCCGGGAATCAGGTTGCGGCGCACCGCCCAGCGCAGGCCATCCGGGCAACCGCCGATTTCCTCGACGGTCTCGCGCACCGCGGCTTGCTCCGGCGTTTCGTCGCCCTCGGCATGGCCGCCAGGCTGTTCCCACTCGCCGGTGTCGCTGCGCTGCACAAGCAGAAACAGCGGGCCCGGCGCGCGGAACAGGATGCCGGCGCAGTCGGCCGATGTCTGCGCGTCCGCGCGCGCCTTGTCGGCGCTCACGAATTCTTCGCCGACGGACTTCGGAATGCCGAGCGTGCTGTGGCCGTGGGCGGCAGCTTCCATTGCCTCATGCTGCCGTTCACTCACACTCGGCATATCGTCACCTCAGGTTCAGATTTCGAGACGATCGAGGATTTCTTCTTTCTGGCGCTCGATCAGCGCCGATACACGTTTCTGCAGGTCGTGCAGGCGCTCCGTAACCGGCGATGACATCGGAACCGCCATGGGTTTTCCGTCTTCGCCACAAGATCCGCAACCGCCTCGAAAAAGTACCGGCTGAAGTCGCGCGATCACCAGACCATGTGATTCCTCGAGCTGGGACATCAGCCCTTCCAGTTCATCGAGCGCGTGGATCAAATCCGGAGTTTTCGGCGGGATGCTGACCGAAACGTTGATATTCGTTGCCATTTCACGTCCTCATACGTTGGTGGAAGATCACTACGCCTTGCGAATTCGGGTTTCTTCAAGCGCCCGCCGACCCTTCTCGGTCAGCATCTCAGGCGGCAGGTCGCGCAGGTTGTTCACGTACACGCCATAGCAGCGACAGAAAGGCTCCTCGGCCGGTTGCGTGATCTCGTCGAGGTAACCGTCGCCTTTCGTGATCAGCCCCTGCTGAAGCGCCCAGGAGCCGCGCACGACGTAGAAGCGCTTGTCGCGCTCCTTGTGGTCGGGCCGATAGTCGTAGCCGGCCTGCCGCCAGTGCGAGCGCCACATCATCGCGATCGCTTGCGTCTGCTCGGCGATGACCGCGTTGATCGACGACATCAGCTTGTGCCCTTGATCGATCGAGACGCGGCGTTCCTCGTAGCGCAGTTGCCGGATCGGCCTGGCGATGCTCTCGCGCACGTCAGCCTTCTCGACCGCGCGCGAGCCGCCGGCGGGCACCGATGACACCCAGCCGGCGAGACGCTGCAGCGATTGCTCGACCGCGCGCTCGCGGTTCAGCTTGATCAGATCGACGCTCGCACGCACGCGCTTGTCGAGCTCGGGGCGCAGTGACGGCGCCAGCCGCTCGATCGTGAAGCGCGGCACGCCGGGGTGATACCGCAGCGCGCCGGTCTTCGACAGCGTGCGGTGGAACACCGCGTCCATCGCGCTCTGCATCCGATTGCGCATCTCGGCGTCCGTCGGCAGGTCGGTCATCGCGGCGAAGCGCAGCCGGCGCAGCCATTCCTGCAGCCGGGCCGGATCGTCGTACCCGTGCTCCGTGATGTCGCGGATAGCCTCGGTCAGCACGTCGTGAAACGTGCGGTTGATTGCGGGGCGGACGCTCATCGGCTACTCGTGCGACGATTCAACGATCGGGTGCGGCTCGGCCAGCGGCTGCGGCGGTACATAGCTTGCGATCGCGTCGTAATCCAGCTCGAGCGGCATCGAGAACATCAGCTTGCGCTCGTTCAAGATCTCAGCCAGCCAGCAAGCGGCCTTCGCCTTGCTCTCAGGATCCAGTAGCGGCGCGAGCACTTCGATCGCTGCGATCGCCGCCTTGGTGATGGTGTCGTCGACCTTGACACGCTCGCTGTCGGGTTCAACCAGCAGGTTCGGCCAAGTAGCGGTGAAAGCATTTTTCCACTCGTAGAAGGCCGTCTCGTAGGGCATCTGGCCGTACAGGCTCGGATGCTTGCGCTGCATCGATGCGTAGAACTCGGGGCTCCATGCTCGGCGCATCACGATCGGATCGAGGAAGTCATATGCCGGGCCCATTTCGATCCGCACGCGGTCGATGAAGCGCGCGATCAGCTTCGCGTCCTCGGTGCCCTCGCCGAAGCCTTCGGTCAGCGTGTCCTGCGCGAGCATCACGGCCGGCATCTTCGCCGAGGTCGCGATGTTCTTGATCACGTTCATGCGCGCAAACTCTGCGGCGTCGCGGATGTTCTTCAGGTCGATCGACTCGATGCTTTCCGTGGTGCCGATCGACATCACGTTGCCCGTCTTCGCGCCCTTCAGCATGCGGCGCTTCAGGTTGCCGAATGCGAGCGCGACCTTGTCGATCACCGCGCCCGGCGACTGCATCTTGTAGACCAGCAGCCCCGATTTCTCGATGATCTGGTTATCTGTGATCATCGACTGCACGTACGACTTCATCGGGTACAGCGCGCGCTGATAGACCGAGCGGCCGACGAAGCCGAAAGCGCTGTTCGTCCACTCGATGTAGATCGGCGCCTCATTCAGCGCGATCACCGCGCGCGACGGGTGGTAGTCGTGGTTCGCCACCCGCAGGAACTGCGGCTTCTGGAAGTCCGGCGCGTTCGGGTTCTGGTTCAGCACCAGCGAGCCTGCCGTGTTCAGCGGGTCGAGGATGTTGAAGTACAGGTCGAGCTCGTGCATGCGCTCAAGCGGCAGCGGCTCATTCGTCGGGAAGTCGCGCGCGCCGACGATCAGCGAGGCGATGCCATAGACGCGCTTGAGCGTCATGAAGCTCTTGATGATCTCGTCCGCGCCGACGCCGCCCAGCTTCTTCCATTCCTTCCGGAACGCCTGCACGAGATCATCTTCGGGCGCGCCCGGGATCGTGATCTCGCGCTCCTGCGACAGTGCTTCCTCGTACGGCGCCTCGGCCATCTTCGCGCCCAGCGGGTGGTAGCTGTAGATGACCTTGCACATCTCGTACGACGGAGGCGAGCCAGGCTGCAGATCGTCAGCGCCAAGCAGGCGCATGAGTTCGGCGGACATGGCCGTGCCGACGTTCAAGCTCGCCTGCGAGCTGTCGTCCGCGTCGCCGTAGTAACCGCCCATTTAACCGATCCTCTTGAACTCGCCATGAAGCTCTGCGGCAGCTCGGCAATATGCGCCGTACGCCAGCTCCGGCGTCGCGTAATAGCCGAGATTGATGTGCTTTCCGTCTTTCGAAATACTCGCGGCCCATGAACCGTCACGAGAGTGAAGCGACACCCCCTTGTAACCGCTCGTGTTGTTTCGAGACTTCCCGCGATTGTGCTGATTCTGGGAACGCGTCGCTTCCCGCAGATTCGCGCGCTGATTGTTCAGGCCGTCGCCATCTCGGTGATCAACGTGCATACCAAGGCGCGGCTGGATGATTTCGCGGTGCATGAGAATTTTTCGAACCCTTTTGCCCTCACGAACGCTGCGCTCTGCATATCGGTTATGGCCGCATTCCGTGACGTGCCAGCGGTACTTGCTGAGCGCCTCGAAGTCCTCGTCATCAACCAGCGCGACGAAGCCTTTCGTCAATGGAATTTCCTTCATGCGCGACCTCAATAGCCCTCGCTGTCACCCAAGCTGATTGCGACGCCATAGGTGAAACAATCGAGCAAGTCCATATGGTGCGGCGTCTTCGTCCCGAGACGGAAGCCGCATACCTGCGAAATCAGGTGATTCCGCGTCTGTCCTTTGTAGTTCGTGACCTTGTCGTGCGCGTAGCGGCTGACCTTCACCTCGCCGCGGTGCACGTAGCCACTGACCGACAGCGCGCGCCCTTCTTTGCCGAGGTCGACCAGCTTTTCCTCGATCGGGTGGAACGGCAGGCTGCGCCGCCTGGCCTGCTGAAGCAGCACGATGCCGCTCGCCTTGTCTTCGATCCAGCCGCCGAGGCTGCCCTGGCGGGCGCCGACTTGCGCGGCCAGTTCCTCGCAGCGCTGGGCCACCGTCGGCAGCCACGACTCGAGCAGCGCGCCCTCGATCTGCAGCACGTCCCAATCAAGGATCGTCAGCGGCGTGCCGGTGATGACGTTGCGCGCGAAGTACGTGACGGCCGTGCCGTCGTGCTCGAGGCCATCCTTCAGCGCCGTGTCGACCACCGCGAACACTTGGTCGCAGCGCGTCGGATAATCGACCGGCTCGCCGTCGACAAGCAGCGAGTCCTCGCTGAAGAAGGCGGCGCCGTTCCAGTCGACGAAGTCGGCGAGATATTCCTGCTGGTAGACCAGCGCGGGATATTCGTCCTTCAGCTTCGCGACCGCTTCCGGGTCGAGCATCGGATTCGATGCCGTCGGCGCATGAAACTCGCGCCAGCCGAGCGTCTTGTCGGTGCAGGCCTCGTAGAAGAAGTTTTCCGGGTCGATGCCCTTCGGCGTGCCCGCCATGATGGCGTGGCCTTTCCGGTCGAGCAGCGTCGGCGCGATCGCCTGTTCCCAGATCGAGCGCAGACCCTTCGGGACGAGCGAGCCCTCGTCGATGATCACGCGATCGTAGAAGCGCGAGCGGCCCGCGTCCTCATCCTGCAGCGTCCAGAACTCAATGCAGCCGCCCGAATTCAGCTCGATGACCTGGTCGATCTTCGACTTCGAATAGACGACCGGCTGCACCGTGCGCAGGATGCGCTTGTACGTCGGCAGGTTCAGCTTGTACGTCGGGCCGAACCAGCCGACCTTCAGGCCGTTGTAGGACCACTTCGAGGCGCAGCGCTCGAGCAGCGTCGTCTTTCCGAAGCGTCGGCCGCAGCGGATCACAACACGGCGGCTCTCGTTGAAGGCGCGGCCGATCTCGGCCTGCTTCGCATGAAGCTCCTGCAGCTTGACGGATTGCTTCATACGTCGGGATTCGGGTCGTCGAGGCCCGGGCCGCCCTCACCGCCTCCGCCTTCAGGGTCCGGCGTATTGCGCCATTGCGCCTTGCGCCGGTTCTTCAGCCAGAAGATCGCCGCGGCGGTGTCGGGCGGATAGTGCTCGGTGTACTCCTTCTCGACCACCACGCCATTGATCACGAAGAACTTCACGGCGGGATGGCTATAGCCGGTCGCGCGCTGGTACAGCTTGTCCGCGACCTCGGCGTCCGCCAGTTCCTTCCCCGCTTTTAGGGCCTCAAGAAACTCGGGGTATGCCGTCTTCCAGTTGTTGACCGTCTGCTCGGACACGCCGAAGAAGTCGGCCAATTCCTTGTCGGTCGCGCCGAGGCGGCAAAGCTTGCGCGCCTGGCCGGCGAACTCATCGCGGTACGAGCTGGGTCGGCCGCCAGCCTTCGCAGGCTTGGCGCCCCTGCGCTTGGCTGAATCGTCCATGGTCGGCCCGTGGGTTGCCCGCGCCTGCCGGTTTCACGACGGAGAGGACATTGCCATCGGATCGCCACATCGCGGACTGCGGGTGTTTTTGCGCACTGGCCCGCTTGCGCTTGCCATTGCGGCGGTGGAAAAGAAAAAGCCCGCTCAAGGCGGGCGAATCGCACGGGGGAGTGCGATGGAGACAAGGTGAGAGCTGCCTATTGGCGGTCTGATTCATCCGTCCCGTCTAGGACGCCTTTGATTCAAGTGAGTTTGTTTCTCACATAGGATGAGACGATCGGCTTGCTCTCGTGAGTGATGGTTGGCGGCGACCGATCGTATTCGCCTAGAACAAATACCCAAACCGCACGGAGCACCTCCCCGCCGTTTGAAGCAACCCACATCATTCAACCATCACACACGAAAGCGCCCCGTTTCGTGGGACGGCCGGCCGCGCAGCGCTACGCAGGCACCAATTCATCACTCGCCGGACTTTCACCGGCATCATGCAAAAAGCCCGCTGGCTTTTGGCTCAGCGGGCTTTGGAGGGTACTTTGGTCAGTCTGGCGAAATCATAGGGGCTTTGTCGCAGAATAGCAAGCCCCTTTTTCCATCAAACGCTTGCCGCCAAAGGCTCGCGGCGCGGCATCACGTCGGCATGGAATTCCTCGGTGCTCACGACGCCCTGCGCCTTGAACTGCGGATCGAGTCGGCCGACCGCCAGCCGTTCCAGCGCCGAGTAGTGCTTCGTCATCCAGATCGCCGCGCGGTGCATCTTGTCCTTCGTCACCTTGAACTCATCGGCCAGATCGCGGAATGACAGCGCCTCGCGGCGCGATTGCGGCAGGTAATGCCGCGCGGTCAGCTTGCCGCATGCCTTCAGGCCAAGGCCGCAACTGCGGCGCGCGTGCAGCGCCAGACGCACGACGCCCTTCTGCTGATCATCGCCGATCCCGTAGCGCGCGAGCAGCGCCGCCGATTCCGTCGACGGTAGCCGGTCGCGTACCGCCGCGGTGATCATTGCGCACTGCCCGCGGATCTCGAGCTGGTTGAGCCCGGAGAAGTTGATCGTGCCCGACGGGGTGCCGATGAGCTGCGCAAACCACTTCTCTCTGGTCTTGATATCCCCCTCCGAAATTCCGTCATCGGATGCCGCCTCGAGCATCTGGATCAGGAACCGTCGGAATTTGTTGTCGCCCATTGCAGGGACCGACATCACGAGAAAGCTCACGTGCAAGGCTTGTTCGGTGCTCTGGAAAATGGCGTTCAATTTTGTCCTCACGCTCGTTGCAAATTCAGTTCGATGGCCTCGATGCGCACACCCGGCGTGCGCGCGTACCGCTTCGAGATCCAGAGATCGACCACCTGTCCGTCGTCGACGTACACCACGCCGTTCATTCCGTCCTTCAGCGCCTTCACGACGTTGTCGGCATCCGGCTTCTTCGTCGCGCCGATGGCACCGGCGGCAGCCGCTTCCTGTTTCTTCATCGACCAGCTGGTCGGAATCGGCAGGCCGATGTGCACGATCAGGCGGATCGGACCGGCGTATGGCTCGGTGCTGCGCATGGCGGCGCGCGCGGCCATCTTCACGAGGTTCTCGTAGCGCTCGGTCTTCTCGGGCGTGTACGTCGTCACGTGCGCGCCGCGGCGCGCGAATTTCGGGCGCCCCTTTGCGACCGGTGCGCCGGGGACAACGAACTCGACGCGGCCGGAAACGACGGGCGCCGAAAGGACAATGAGGGGTTTCTGAGTCATATCACCGCCGCGGAGATGATAAAAAACAAGCCGATTAATTCGCTCATCGACAATCTCGGACTAAGCAAAAAGCCGCCCGCACACAGAAACGCAGCGCTAACGATCACCCGCACGATCCATTTGCTCACGGCAGCACCTCCCATGCCCACAAGCTGACGCCCCCGGCGATCAGCAGAGCCCCCGCGAGAAACACGCCGGCCCAGCACATGCCCCAGAACTCGGAAATCCAGTTCGAGTTGCGCAGACGCGTGCCAAGCCAGCCGATGACGATGAACCAGATGCCGATGGCGGTCATGCTCGCACCTCGCGCACGTGCTGCACGGCCGTCTCCGTCGGTTTGTGCACGTCGCAATAGTCCCGCCCCTTGTGCGTCCAATGCGCCTTCACGCGCGGGCCATGCGCCGAGCATTCGCAGCAGTAGCGGTGGCCGCCGGCCTTGACCATGTCCTTCGTGATGCGCTTCATGCTGTTTCCTCCGATTCTTCGTCGCGCCGTTCCGTTTCCGGCATGTAGCCGCTGGCATGAGTCGGTCCGATGACCGTCCCCATCTTCACGATCCCGCTCGGACCTTGCTGCCGCCCAGCGGACGCCGTGAGCTTGATGAGCTCCGATTCGAGGCGAGCGAGCCATGTGCGCACGATCGGTTTGCCGGCCTTGTGCGGCGACTCGTCCGCCTTGCCGAGCAGCAGGTCGCGCCGATCAGCCTCGATGAGCCGCTGCTGAATGCGCCGGTATGCGTCCGGCGCGTCGACGAACGAGCCGAAGTGCCGCCGGATGTCGAGCGTCGCTTGCACGATCGCCCAGGCGGCATCGCTGCGCAGGACACCCGTGATGTCGTCGTTCGAGCCGTTGGAGCGGTTTGCGTGGCAAAAGCAGTACCACTTGTCGCCGCCCATCGTGCCGAGCAGCGGGCAGCCGTAAGCTGCGCACATGCCCCATGCCTGTCCCGATTCGCTCATGCTGCAACTCCTTGCGCCCGCTGGCGCAGTTCGCTTTCACACCGCTCGAGCAGCCACGCGTAATCCTTGCCAGCCGGCGCGATAATGCCGAGCTCCGATGCTTTCCGGGCAATGCCCGCGTCCGATCGCTTCCACGAGTTGTCCTCGCGCTTCTGCTGCGCGGGCTTCGGGTTCAGCAGGTCCGCGATGATGCCGACGAGGTAGTTCGGGCCGACGGGCTTCTCGAGTCCGCGAGACGCGACGACCGACAGGGCCGCATCGAGGATCTCGTTCGTCACGCGGACGTCGTCACCCCACGCAGCGATGTTCGGGTTCACGCTGTTCGCGCCGATCACGCCGCGCTGACGCAGGTAGACGGCGATCTCGACAGCCCTCGAAACCGAAGAAGCGCTGTTCGGCGTATGCGCGCCTACCTCCGGTTGAAGCTGTGACGACGCTTCTAGGGGGTTATATGGAGTCTGGCTTATGGCTTCTGGAGTCTGGTTAGCCGTTGCGTCACGCGTGACAGGTTGTGTGACAGTCCGTAAATCATCCGTGTCAGCGTCACGTCCTGTCACGCGTGACAGCATCACTTGGAGCTGTTCGGTGCTCGTGTCGTACGGCGGGACGATGTCGTGCTTTCGCAGCTCGTCGAAGAGCTTGCGACGACGGTCACGATGGCGGCGCTGGCGATCTCGCTCGTTCTCACGCTTGGCGTCACGGTCGATTTCACCTTCGGCTGCATCAGCGATCTCGCGCTCGCAACGCTGCTGGATCCACGTGCCGTCGACCAGTTCGAAGAATTCGCCGAGAACGACCTTCAGCGCAGCGACTTCGTCGCGAGCGCGCGCGCCAATGAGGCGTGCAGCCTGGTCGTCAGGAATGCCGGACTCTCGCGTGTAATAGACGTCGAGCAGGCGCGTATAGACGCCATGCTCGAGCAGCGACAGGTGTGCCGTGTCCTTCAGATAGTCGCCGATGTGGCGCTTATAGAAATTCATGATTGCCATTCCCGCGCAGAGCGAGCGCCCTTGGTCCGGTTACATGGCCGGCAGGCAAGAACGATGTTCCGGGCAACTGAGCGACCGCCGCGCGCTTCGGGCTTCACGTGGTCGAATTCAAGATTGAAAAGCGCAACGCGCCCAAGGCCGGGCCGGTGATAGCTGACGAACCATTGGACTTGCCCGAGGGCATCGCAATAGGCGCACTGGACGGTCTTGCATGAACCGGGCAGCACACCATAGCGACGCGCGACTTCCCGCCGAACAGCCTCAGAAATGGGCGTTTTGGTGCGAATGCGGGCCACGCCTACCTCCGCATGAGCCAAGCGAGCAGCGCGCAAAGCACGACGACGAGCGCGATGTAGGCAATGAGGGCGATTTGGAGCTGGTTCATTCGCATCCCCTTCCGATTTCACCCGAGTTGCGCGGCGCGGTAAATTTCGTCCAATGCACCCAACCCTGCTCAGGGCAATGGAATCCCCATTCGCGGTAGCGCGGACCGGTCACGAATAGCGTCCAGCAGCAGCCATCGACGAGTTCGACGCGATGGGCGGCTGAGCCAAATGGCCGAAATTTCCATGTTGGCGCGATGCGCTCGCTGCGCACGTTGATGCCGCCTGCGGCGATCGTGTGTTCGACATAACGGCCGCGCAGCAGAATCGACAAGTTCGACCACGGATGGTCGTGCAATGCGCGGTCGTCGTCGCTGCGCATGAAGCAATGCAGGTAGATGTTGAAGAACCGATTGCGCGGCAGAACCCACCAGCGCAACAGATACGGATTGTCGGCGCCCCCGATGATGAAATCCGGCGGCCGGCGCGTAACGTGCGCGATGATGCGATCGGAGAGCGTGGTCATACCCCACCCCCATACACGCCAAACGCGAACGCGATCAGCGTGCGCACCCACATGTCGATGAAGAGTTCGATGATCATGCGACCCTCCGCGGAATCTGGCGCATCTCGGTCGTCTGGGCGCGGATCCGCTCGAGCGCGTTCGTCGCCTTCAGCACGACATCCATCGCGCCGTTGATCGCTTCCGTCAGCTTCACGACGTCGTCTTCGGGAACCTTGCGATCGGGCCGCGCATGCAGCGTCTCGTCGCAGATGTAATACAGCGGGTCGTAGCAGTTGCAGAAGCGCATCAGCGCGATGACCTGGCTGAACTTGAAGTTCTCGTCGCCCTTCGGGTTGAGGCAGGCCTTCAGCTTCGCGTAGGCGCTTTCCGGCCGCATGTCCGGCCAGAGGTGGCACGCCACTTCTTTGATGGTCTTGCCGCTGTTGCTCACCATCAGCTGAAGGGCCTCGAATTCGTCTTCGTAGAACAATTTGGTCTGCATACCTTTACCCCTTTGCCCCTACTGCCCCCGCAAGAAAAACGTGTTTTAGGGTCCGATAGGGTTCCGCACAGCGGCGAAAAAAAAAGGATGATCTGGGTCATCCGAACAAGAAAAAGAAATGGGCTATGCGCTATTCACACAACCATCTTCGAGAGCTTCGAGTCGTCGGTTACGCGGCCGACGGGAGGCTGGACGTCGTCCGATGCCTTCACGCGATCCATGGCGTCCGCGAGCTCGGGCCAAATCTTCTGCAGCAGGTCTCGTGGGAACATCTCGCGTCTGGTGACGAGGCCGCCTGTCGCCCGCTCGATGGGCAGACCGAAAGGCACGGGGATCGGGCGCTTTCCCGACGCCCAGCGGCTGACATCAGGCGCGTTCGCGCCGATCGCCTTGCTGAGCGCGCTGAGTCGCCCACGTTCGCCGGAGAGGTATGTTTTCAGGTCCATGCGACAAACTATAGCGATTCGCTAATCGTTCCGCAATAGCGAATCGCACATTTATTTCTTTAGCGTTTTGCTATTCAATGCCCGCATGAAGACAATCGACGAAATCCGTCGCGACAATCTGCAGCTCGCCGTCAAGCGATTTCGAACTGCTGCAGCCCTCGCCGAGAAGGCTGGGGTCGCCGCGGCCTACCTGAGCCAGATCAAGAACCAGACGCCGGAAAGCAAGACGGGAAAGCCCAAAGCGATGGGCGACGACGTTGCGCGGAAGATCGAGAGAGCGATCGGAGAATCCGAAGGCTGGATGGATACCGAGCACACTTTGCCCGAAGATGGTGCATCGAGCACCGGCCAAGATGACTCGGTTATTAAGCATTTGCTCCCAAAGGACAAAGGTAACGTAGTCGTATGGGAGCGGCCGGAAGACCTCGAGCCTGATGAGGATCGAGTCTGGATCGACCGCTATGACTACAGATTCTCGGCGGGGACAGGCTTGATTCAGTGGGAGATTCGCCAGAAGAAGGCGCTGCCGTTCGACATCGGCTTTTTCAAGGCGCTCGGCGTCAAGCCGCAGGACTGCAAGCTCGCCCAGGTGCACGGCCCGAGCATGGAGCCCTACCTCTTCAATCGCGACCTGATGATGATCTGCACCACGCGCACCCACGTGCGCGATGGCCGGATCTATGCGGTGTACTTTGAAGACGAAGCACTCGTGAAACAGATCTTCAAGGAGCCCGAGGGCGCGCTGCGGCTGCACTCATACAACGCTGATTTCCCGGATCGCGTCATCGCGGCCGACCAGCTCGCTAGCCTTCAGATCGCCGGCGAAGTCATGTATCGTTCGGGATCAGGGCCGGCTGGCGGCAACTGAGTTCCGCATGAAACGTCTCATTCCTCTCGTCGCGGTCATCTGGATGATCGGTGCGCATGCCGCCCCGGTTTCTGACGATGTCGCGACGAAATGCACCGATTCGGCGTCTGCGTTCAGCTTCGCGGCGACGTTCCGCGACACCGGAATCTCGCCTCAAGAGACGCTCACCCGAATGAAGGCGCCAGCTTTCCGCCGCGGTCTCCCCGATGGCGCGCTGAAGGAAGTCATCAACCTGGTCTACTTCGATCCGGACCTGTCCCGATGGCGGCCCGACCGCATCTACGCGGTCGTCTCGCGCGACTGCATGTTTCCGAAACAGCATCTCGAACCATTACGGTAACTGCAACGATCCCCTCCCCCAAGCCCGCCGCGCGCGGGCTTTTTCTTTCCCGCGTCCCTGCGCCGATCGTCGCTAAAACGAAAAATTAGCGATTCGCGCTAAATTCCGCTTGCGCGCAGATTAGCGATTCGCTATAGTTTCTTCAACGCAGCACACAACGCGCTGCGCCACCGCCCCGGGCGGATCGCTCTGTAACAACCGAAGGTGCGCAGGAGCCTCCCTAATGGGACTCGCCCTGCCGGCCGCATCCGTGGCCGAAACGTGACGCAGACGAACCGCGCTAGGCCGCTGTACTGGCTACCGGTCCACGGCTGCCGAAGGTCACGAAGGGATGAATTCCCCGCCGGATCGACCCGGAGCTGGCTCGGCCAGGTGTAGCCGCGGCGCCGGCGGGGAAACGCAACACCGCTGCCCTGATGAGCGGATATGCAGCGATGACGGCCGGGCCCCGTCATACCACCTGTTTTTTGAGTCTGAAGACACAGTGCCTCGCGAAAACGCTGCCTCATGCGAACGCCGCGTATCCGCCCACCAGTGCAGTCAGTCAAGCCGGCCATGTCTCCCGGCAAACCCGTTAGGAGTGCATATGCTCAACCCTCAATTAACCGAGCGAGCGGCCGAGTTCTGGACCGATCGCCAGCTGCAGCAGTTCAACGACGCGGCCGACGCCGAAGCGGACCGAGCCGAGCTCGTCGCGCAGATCGCGAAGGAACGCCTGAAGGCGAAGATCGCCGCGCTGTCGGACGACGACCTGATCGGCGGCATGCACAGCGTCACGCAGGAGAAGCACGCCCGTGCACTGCGCGCCGCGTTCCGCGAGTCGCCGGAGGCGCTGGGCGACCTCGTGATGTCGATCATCGTGCACGCGATGAGCGAGGACGCGGAGCTCGAGGCCGAGCGCTCGCTCGATAGCGATCGCCCGCGCTTCGCGAACGTCATCTGCTCGTCGTGCGGCCAAACCTTCGGCCCGGGCACCGCCGGTTTCTCCAGCTGCGCCGACCACATCGACCGCCGCGCCCACTTCTCCGCTGGGGCCTGACATGCACTCCATCCAATTTTTCGTCGTCGGCGTGCTCGCTGTGCTCGTGCTGACGCTCGTGATTCTCGCGGTCGAGGCGATCAAGCGCCGCGGTCGCTCGAACTGACCAACTACAACGAGGGACCACATGAACGAGATCAAAGACGGCGGCCCGGCGTTTCCGTGCCACACGAATCCGCGACCGGGCACGCTCAACGAAGCGCCGCAGGGCATGACGCTCCGCGACTACTTCATCGCGCATGCACCCGCCGAGCCGCAGCCGTGGTTCGCCCCGGTGTTGGATAACGAGCCGGCGGCCGTGGAACCCCTTGACCGCTTGACCGACGAAGAGCGCCGCGAGTACGAGGGCTGGGGCGAATATCTCAGCACCAGCGAACTGAAGTGCCCGCGCGTCCTGGCGTACTACGAGGCTGTCGAAGCCTACGAGAAGCTCCGTCGCGCGTGGAACCGCGAGCACGAGAAGCAACGCTACGTGCAGTGGCCCGCAGCATGGGCCGATGAAATGCTCCGCGCGCGAGGTGAAGCATGAACGAGATCAAGCACACGCCTGACGCCCGCGAGCTGCTGCTCGAAGCCGGTGCTGAATGCATGTCGCCGGACCAATACGAGACATTCGAAGCGCTGTTCGAAGCGCAACCGGGCCTCGCGGCGCGATTCGTGAACTGCATCGTGAAGCGTCTGCCGATCGTCTCCGACATGGCCCTCGTCCTCGAAATGCTGGCCGAGGAAGCTGATGCGGGCAAAGCGAAGATTCCGAGCGGCACTCGCACGATGCTCGACGCCGCCCTCATCAAGGCCGGCTGCAAGGCTGCGCCGACGGCGGTGCGGCACGTGACGATCGCGGGGGTGCGTGATGAGTGATCGTGAACTGACTCCGCTTGAGGCGGAGCTTCTCGAAGCATGCCGAATCGGTCTTGGATACGTTGAGGCCGTTTGCTTCAACACGCCCAATCCCAAGAAGCGCCGTAACTACGCAGACGCGGCGTCAAAGATTCGCGCGGCAATTAGAAAGGCAGAAGGCAATCGCAAGCCCGCTGATTGCAGTGGCGACCCGGCAAGTTGCCCCGATAACGAGGGGCGTGGTTGCTGGTGCAGCGATCACGCACGGGAGGTATGATGCGCGCCCCTCTCAACAGCCTAACGCCTGTATTGCGCGATTACAGCCGATCGGTTGTATCGCGCGACTGGTTCCCGCTTGCGGTGCTCGGCGCGCTGTACCTGATCGCGTGCGGCGTCGCGCCGGCGTTTGAGCTTCTCGCGGGAGTCACACGATGAACCCGATCACCTACCTGTGCGGCGCGCTCGACCGACTGTTCGACCGCAATCCGATCTTCGCGATGGCGCTGATGATCGTCCTCGCCTTCGTCTGCATGATCGCGATCGCGTATCTCAACCAGGACGGCGCGCCCGTCACCACTATTAATACGAGGTATGCATGAATCGCGAAGACTGGCTCGAGGAGCGCCTGTCTGGCGTCGGCGGCAGCGATGCCGCTGCAGCGCTCGGCCTCTCCCCCTACAAGACTACCTACGAGCTGTGGCTCGAAAAGACGAGGCAGCTCGCGGCTGAGGATCTCGACGAGGTCGAGCGCATCCAGTTCGGGCGTCTGATGGAAGATATCATCGCGCGCGAGTACGCACGCCGCGAAGGCGTTAAGGTGCGCCGGCGCAATCAGATCGTGCGGCACCCGAAATACCCGTGGATGCTCGCGAATGTCGACCGCCTCATCGAAGGCGAGCGCCGCGGTCTCGAATGCAAGAACGTCGACGCGATGGCGTTCCGCATGGGCGAATGGGGCGAGCCCGGCACCGACCAGGTGCCGGAGCATTACCTCCTGCAGTGCCAGCACTACATGATCGTGCTCGACTATGCCGAGTGGGATCTGGCCGCGTGCATCGGCGGCAACCGCCTTGAGAAGTTCGTGATCCGCCGCGATCCGGAACTCGAGCAGATGATCGTCGATGGTGAGCACGACTTCTGGCACCACGTCGAGCAACATGATGCGCCGGAGCCGGACTACGCCCACCCGACGACGATCGCTCTCCTGCAGCGCATGTTCCCCGGCACCGACGGCAGTGAGATCCAGCTCGACGACAGCCTTGAGCACTGGCACCTGGTCAAGCAGATGGCCGATGAGCAAATCAAGCAATACAAGGACGTCAGCGACGGCGCGAAGGCGCACCTGCTGCGCGCGATGGGCGCGGCCGCCGTCGGCCGGCTGCCGGACGGCAGCGCCTACCGCCGCAAAGAAGTGACGCGCAAGGCCTACGCCGTCGAGGCTGCCACCTATATCGATTTCCGCCACCAGAAGGCCAAGGAGTAACGCAGCCATGAATACGAACGTCGTCAAGATGGACAGCCGCCCTGCACTCGATTTCGATGCGCCGCCGATCACGACGAGCGCCGTCGTGCTCGACATGACCGCAATCGAATCAATCTCGCGAGTCGCGGAGATCATGGCCGCCGGCAAGGCCACGATCCCGCGCCACCTGCAGGGTAACCGTGGCGACTGCTTCGCCGTCACGATGCAGGCCATGCAGTGGGGCATGAACCCATTCGCCGTCGCGCAGAAAACGCACCTGGTCAGCGGCACACTCGGCTACGAAGCCCAGCTCGTGAACGCCGTCATTACCGCGCGCGCGCCCGTCACCGGCCGGATCAATTACGAGTGGTTCGGCGAGTGGGATCGCATCGCGGGCCGCTTCAAGGAAGTACCGGCGAAGAACAATCCGGACGAGAAGCGCATCGTTCGCGACTGGACGATCAAAGACGAAGAAGGCCTCGGCGTGCGCGTGTGGGCCACCTTCAAGGGCGAATCCGAGCCGCGCGAACTGCGACTGCTGCTTGCGCAGGCCGGCGTGCGCAACTCGCCGCTGTGGGGCCAAGACCCGAAACAGCAGCTTGCCTATCTCGCCGTGAAGCGCTGGTCGCGCCTCTATTGCCCGGATGTCATTCTCGGCGTCTACACGCCCGACGAACTCGAGGAGCGCGCGCCGCGCGACATGGGCCGCGCAGAGGAAGTCGGGCAGACACCAAGCAATTCGCGCACCGATGCCGTGCGCAGCAAGCTCGCATCGAAGCGCGCCGCACCGGCGCCGACGGCGAACCTCGACAAGATCCTGCGCGACATCGAATCGGCGACGAGCGGCCACGAGCTGAAGAAGGCGATTGAGCCCGCAGCGAACCTCGCTAGCGAGGCAGACAAGGAAAAGGTCCGGGATGCCTATCAGGCGAAGCTCAACGCCGAGCGCGAGCGTCAGCACCGCGAAGCCGCTGCGCAGGCACATCAGGATCAGCCGGGCGCCGAAGGTGAGGCGCCAACTCTCACCTATGACGAGTTGATCGCACGCTTCAACGCGACGACCGACGTCGACGTGCTCGACGCTGACGCGACGCTGATCGGCCAGCTGCCCGAGGACAAACAGCAGGCTGCACTCGATGCCTATAACGACCGTCGCGAAGTGCTGCTCGACGCGTAACCATCCCACCGCGCGGCAACCCAATGGAGGTGCGCATGCTCACGCTTGAACAGTTTCAAGAGTTGCTTACATATGAACCGGATTCTGGCCTTTTTCGATGGATTGTGTCGCGCGGGCCTGTTCATCCAGGTCATATAGCCGGAAGCGTTTTTGGTGGCGGATACGTTTACGTGTGCATCAACACTCATCGATATATGGCGCATCGACTTGCTTGGCTGTTTGTCAATGGATCTTGGCCGACTTGTTTTATTGACCACATCAACGGCGACAGAACGGATAACAGAATTGCCAACCTGCGAGACGTGTCATGCAGCGTCAATACGCAGAATCAAAAGCGCCCTCGCAGCGATAACAGATCCGGATTACTTGGCGTAAGCATCGTGGCATCAACCGGGAAATATCGTGCCGCAATTAAGGTCGATGGGAAATCGATATGGATCGGAGATTTTAATGACCCATATGAGGCCCATGCAGCATATGTGTCCGAAAAGCGGAAGCGGCATGTCGGCTGCACGATCTGACCCAGCCATTGAGGCTTGATCTACTGATTTAGAGGATGCCACGTGGCCGCGTACTACAACGAGCACGACCGATACGCCGCGCAGTGGCTGCGCAACCTGATCGCCGCCGGGCACATCGCTCCTGGCGATGTCGACGAACGGAGCATTGAGGATGTCCGACCTGATGACCTGCGAGCCTACGACCAGTGCCATTTCTTCGCCGGAATCGGCGTCTGGTCGCACGCGCTTCGCCGTGCCGGCTGGCCCGATGATCGACCTGTTTGGACCGGTTCCTGTCCGTGCCAACCTTTCTCCGCGGCAGGCAAAGGAGCTGGGTTTGATGACGAGCGGCACCTGTGGCCTGCGTGGTACTGGCTCATCGGCGAGTGCCGACCTGCAGTCATCTTTGGAGAGCAGGTTGCGAGTTCGGCTGTCGATCCTTGGGTCGACCTTGTACACGCTGACCTGGAAGCCGTGGACTACGCCTACGGGTGCGAACCGTTTCCGTCTGCGGGCGTCGGTGCGCCGCACATCCGCGATCGAGCTTTCTGGATGGCCTACGCCAACGGCATGCGAAGCAGGCGGAACTCCCGAGCAGTTCGTCGCGCGCAAGCTCAAGTCGATCGCGAAGGGTTCGAAGATGGGTGCCAGCTTGACGGATCTCGGACTAGTTGCGCAACTCGCAGGCTGGCCAACGCCGACAGTCGGAAACGCGGAGGGATCGCAGTCGTTCGAGGGCTTGAGCGCGACGGGCAAAACGCCGGACGGTCGCAAGGTAGCGGTGAGTCTGAATCACGTGGCGCAGTTCGCGGGATGGCCGACACCGACATCAACGGATATGCGTCGGCAGCCGGCTGCGCAATTCTCGACGACAAACATCACGTTGAATCATGCGGCGGCGCTCCTGAAAGACAACCCCATGCCGGCCCGACTAACGGCTTCTGGCGAGCTGCTGATTGGCTCCTGTGCAGGGATGGCAAGTGGCGGCCAGTTGAACCCAGCACATTCCCGCTGGTTGATGGGGCTGCCGGTAGCGTGGGACGAGTGCGCGCCGATCAAGAACGCCTCGCCGCGCTACGACCGCGCAAAGACCAGGGCAGCCGCACAGGCCGACTCCGAGGATACGGCAACGCGATCAACGCCGAAGCGGCAACGCAATTCATCCTCGCCGCGCGAGACATCCTGACCACCTGAGGACCAAACACCATGACGACCACCGACAATAGCCGCGCTGATGCGCCTAATGCGAAAGTGATCATATCCACGAATGGCTACGAGATTCTGGTCGACGAAGAAGACTTCGAGCGTTGCTCGCGCGTCTGGTGGCATGTGATCAAAAAAGGCTATGCGGTGCGAGGAATTTTCGAAAACGGCCAGAAGTTCGAGGTCAAGATGCACCGTTTCATTCTAGGTCTTGATCGATACGACGGCCGCATCGTGGACCACGCCAACGGCAACAGGCTTGACAACCGAAAGTGCAATCTGCGCCTCTGCACGAAGGCCCAAAACGGCTGGAATCAGGGCCCGCAGAAGACCAACACGACAGGCTACAAAGGCGTCAGCCGGACGCCAAACGGCCGATATACGTCGCAGATTCGGCACCTTGGCCGCAAGCATCACCTCGGTATCTATCCCACCGCAGAAGAGGCGCATGAAGTGTATTGCCTCGCTGCCGATCTACTTCATGGCGAGTTCGCCAATCACGGACACCTGGAGGCACCCAATGTCTGACGAAAATAACTATGCGGCCGTCCGCGTGTGCGCAATCTCCGACATCCAATGCTCGCATGGCTGCGGCACTGACGAGTGCAAGCGCGAGCGCGAGGCTCGTTACCCTGTCGAGCAGCCCGCGGGAGCGCCGATCGACAACCTCAACTCGTTCGATGAGCAGGCCGCGCTTCGCAGGGCGCTGGACGCGCGTGGCGACGACGAGGGACAAGGGCTCGGTAGTTACTGGAAAGACGCGTTTCGGACCGGCTGGATGGCACGCGCCGCACTCTCACGCCGTGAAGTGGCTACGAAGGTACCGGCGACCTACAAATGGCGCGACACGGGCGCGCTCGAATCTGGAGACGCATGATGAAGCCGACCAACGGAATGGACCGCGCACAGTTTCACGACAAAGCATGGTCGCTGTGGCATGAGAAGGCGCTCGACGATGCAAAGCTGCCGAAGCTAAGCATCCATGCAATCCGCACGCTATGGAACGTGCTCCACGACTCTATGCCGGTCGAGGCTGCCAACGAGACGGCAGCGCACTGCGCGAACTGTGGACTGTCGATTAGCCCGAATTGCTGGTGTCCCGCCGGCGTCGCCTCATTTGCCGCATCTGCCAACGAGACGGGAGCGGAAGCTCACAAGCTGCTCGAGGCGCTGATCGATATCTACGACGACGGCCAGAACAACGCGCCTGAGGATCGATGCTATGCCGAAGGGGCATGGAAGGAAGTGATTGATGAGGCGCGCTCATTCCTCGTGTTCTATCCGAGTGATTCCACGGAGCCGAGCTCCGAGGTGACGAGTGCATTTGACGCCTACAAAGTTGCGCCCGTTACGCTGCTTGAGCAACAGAAACGCTCCATTGCCGAGCGCCATTTCCAAGGTGCACCAGACGTTTGTCGAGCGTTGAAGTGCATTGACGAGGCATGCGAAGAAATGTTGACCGCCGCCCGCACCGGAGCCTCATCATGAAAGAGCCGATTCTGTCGCGCGAGGAAGTTGAAGCACTCCTTTCCGGATGCGTGACCTGCACCGAGGACATGAACGCTTGCGTCAACCTCGACTGGATGCAGGCATTCGCTACAGCGGTTGTGGAAAAGCTGTGCGGGGAGCCGGTGGCGTGGCAAGTCGTATGGCCCGGCAAAGCCGCAACGGAAACGTGGCATTCGGTGTTCGTCAACGAACGTGACGCGCTTCACTCGGCTGAACAGCATGACGGCGCAGTCGTAACACCACTCTACGCCCTCAACCGGAGCAAAGCTTGAAGCGGCTACTGTGTTTTGCTGGCGTCCACGGATGGGTTCATTGGAGCGGCAATCCGTATGGGAGATTCCGCACTTGTCGCCACTGTTGGAAAACACAGATACGTGGCGTGGGGATGAATGGAATCGCCCCATGGCATACGGTAAAAATGGAGAAGGCCAATCATGAAGATCACCGATGACATGCTGACGGAGTGGCGGAAGCAGTTCGAGGCGGAATTCCCGATGCCACCGGACTGCATCTGGACAGGGAAAGGCTATTCCCAAACCCGTTACGACGCATGGCGCGCTCAAGAGTACGCGCATATGTGGAACGGATTCGTAGCCGCCCGCCGCACCACGCCCGACAGGGAGGCGTGGCAACCGATTGAGACTGCGCCGAAGGACGGACGAACCCTTCTGCTCGGTTATCCGAATGCATGTGGGAAATGGCGCACGGTGCGTGGTCAATGGATGTCTCAGAACTACATCGACGAGTGCTGGGAAGATCCAGACGACGTTGAGCCAGGATGGTTCGAGACACCAGATAACGCCGAAGACCCGCCGAATTGCTGGGGCATCGACCCGACCCACTGGATGCCCCTGCCAGCCGCCCCCACTAGCGATAAGGGAGGTGCGTGATGCGGTTTCTCGAAGCCTTCCTCGAAGGGTTCTGCGCAGCCTATTACTGGCTTTCGCCAGTCATCATCGGCGTAGCCATATATGCAATCCTTAATACGAGGTGAACCGATGATCGACCAAGACAAGATGCGGGCGCTGGTATCTGAAACTCGCCACATGGCAGACATAGCCGTCGAGCTTGAGTGGAACGGATGTGCCGAGCATTTCACCGAATGCGCCGACGCCATCGACCTCCTACTGGCAGAGCTGGAAGCCGCTGCGGCGGATAAGCGGGAAGAACCGAGCCTGACGAATCCGCTTACGCCTTATGGGCTGCTCGTCCGGGCGCTCCGTATCGTCGCCGGAATCACGCTGATGGACATGGCGACCGCGTTGCTGACGACGCCTGCGAAGCTGTCGGCGATGGAGTTCGGTCGCACGCCAGTTACGCCGGAATTCGCGTTCGATGTCTCGGCGTACTTCGATGCACTGGGCGTTCCTCATACGGCATCGGCACTTCGCGCAGCTATCGAAGCGCCGTCCCTCTTCCAGCGCCAGGAGAAATCGTGAGCGAACTGAAGCCTTGCGAAATCCCATGCCCGAAATGTGGTAGCAGCGACATCATGCGCAACTTCTGGCGCGCTGGCGAGCGTCGACAAGCGCTCGAATACGACAAGCAAACGATGGGGAAATACGCGTCCGTCACCAGTTGGAGCGCCGTCGCGAATCGTGATCACATCGGCCATCTTTGCCGCTGCTGTCAATTCGTGTGGCAGACGCTTCCGATGAAGAAGCGCCGCGCCCCTGCTAGTGAGGGAGAACAGAAATGAATCCGATTGAACCAAGTGAGCAGTGCCCGAACTGCGGGCAGTATTTTCCGATCGGCCACTGCCATCATCATTCGACATCGACGCTGAAGATCCCCGGCGCCGGATCATACTCATCAACGCTGTATGGCGTGTGCGAGAACTGCGCAACCGCGCACAAAGAGCGATTTGCGGCAATCAGTCAGAACGAGGCGCGCGGAGCCTGAATGAACGCAGCACTGCAGCAGATTTTGGAAATCAGTCGGAGGGATTGGAATATGACCAGCCGCCGCATCAACGGGACCGCCGTCTACGAAGTCCTGCTCACCGGCACGCACACCGCGCGCGAGATCGCCAAGAAGCTCGAGACATCGACCGCGTTCGTGCAGTGCTTCCTCGACACGCTGTTCTACGCCGGCCGCATCCGCATCGATCGAAGCGTGCACACGGACACGGCGTACGAGGTGACGCCGATCGCAGCACCGCGCGCGCCACTCGACACGCCGGCCGCCGGGCCGCGCCTCGCACCCAACCTGCAATCCACGCTCGCCGGCTACGACCGCGAATTCAATCGCCGCATCGAGCTCGCTTTGTCCACGAGGGGAAAATGACGCCAGCACTCATACCAGTACGCGAATGGGCGCAGCAGATATTCGGGAGCCATGCCCCCCATCCCAATACACTGCTCAACTGGATTCACTCGGGAAAGATTTTGCCGCGCCCAATGAAAGTCGGCCGAGGATACTTTTGCCGGCCGGATGCTGAATACGTGGATGAAACCGCAGACCGAATCAACAGGATGATCCATGGCCGCCAGACCACGAAGCGCGCGTAACCGAGTGTTGCCGCCCAACCTCTATCAGAAAAAGGATGGCTACTACTGGTTCCGCAACCCGATCACGAAGGAGACGTTCGGACTAGGCAGGAACAAAGAGGCCGCAATCTCGCAGGCCAAGACCGCGAACGCCAACATCGAGCGGCGCCGCGGCGATACTTCCCTGCTCGCTCGGATAGACGGCGGCGACAATCTGCTGTCGAAGTGGTGCGATGCGTACGAGGAATCTCTCGCCGGACTCAAGCCAAACACCATGAAGTCGATCCGTTCTCAGCTTGCCGCGATCCGTGGTGACGAGATCGGCAATATGATCCTGGTCCACATCACCCCGCGCGAGGTCGTCTCGTTCATCGAACGCTGCGAAGCAGAACGCGGGGCGCCGATGGCATCCAAGATCCGTTCGCGCTTGCGCGACGTGCTGCGTTCTGCAATGGAGCGCGGAGCCATCGAAGTCGGAAAGAACCCGGTTGAGGTGACGTACAAACCGAAGTCATCCGTGAAGCGAAGCCGCCTCACGCTCGATACCTACCGGGCAATTCTGGCCGAAGCGAAAAGCCACAAGCACCGTCAATGGGTAGCAAATGCGATCGATCTAGCCCTGGTTACCGGGCAGCGGCTTGAGGATGTTTGCCGCATGACGTTCGAAAACGTGCATGACGGATTTCTATGGGTCGAGCAAACGAAGGGGCGCGGGCCGAATCGTCCGAAGCTCTGCATCCCGCTATCCCTGTCCCTTCCCGCTGCCGGCCTGACGCTGGATGACGTGGTGAAGCGCTGCCGCGACAGGGTTGTGTCAAAGCATCTGATCCATTTCTCGCACGCCATATCCAAGGGTAAGCCGGGTTCCGCGGTCGCACCTGGAACCCTCAGCCAAGCCTTCAAGGTTGCCAGAGTGGCGGCCAAGATCGTGACCGAGAAAGATCGCACGCCACCGACGTTCCATGAGCTGCGTTCGCTGTCGGCCCGTCTCTATTCCGAGGCGTATGGGAAGGACTTCGCGCAGTCGCTGCTCGGCCACAAATCGGCGGCCATGACAGCCGTCTACCGCGATTCCAGAGGCCAAGACTGGACCGAAATCAAGATCTCAAACGGCGCTTAGTTTTGGACGAATTTTGGACGAATTTTGGACGACGGCCGCAGAAGGCCGTCAGATAAGAGGCGCATGAGATAACCGTGTTCCGTACAGGAAAATACTGTTCGAGAACGCGGCCTGCTTCTGCCGCTCCAGCGTGTTGGTCGTCGATCCGCACTCGAAGTCGATCGTGCCGTTCTGCAGCAGCGGAATCCGGTTCTGCGACGTGATCGGGATTTCCTTCACCGTCAGGTTCGGCGCCTTCAGCTCGGTCTTGAGCGCGTCGATGATGCGCGCCGCGATGTCGCGCGAGTAACCGATGTTCTTCTGCTGGTTGTCCGAATACGAGAACGGCACCGACGATTCGCGGATACCCAGCGACACGACGCCCGTGTCCTTGATCTTCTTCAGCGTGCCGGTGAGCGCCTGCGCGTGCGCGGTGCCCGCCAGCGCGCAGGTCAGTGCGACGGCCAGCCAACGGAAGCGGCGATCCATGCTTTTCTCCTGACGAAACGTTGATCGAATCGCGATCGTACGCCCGACAAAATTCGCACCTCATCAGGGAAAGCGTAAAGCGTCCTCCGTCGATGCCACCCGCGAACAATCGTTTCCGTGGCGCGCAAAAACGCCCGCGCCGCACGTTTCGCCCGGTCGACCGCCTCCAATCTTGCACTGCGTGAACGGATCATCCGTTCCAAACGCGCGTTCATGCTGCAATACAGCAAGACAATCGTTTGCGTGTCGTGCTTTTTTCACACAAAACATATTCAAGAAGCCGCCTCATCGGCCGTTACCCAGTGCATGGCGCGTCGCAGCAGTCTGCACGTGTCCGATAAAAAACAGGTCCGGTTTACGCCGGGCAGGCACGACCGCCAGCACGACGGTCATCTACGAGGATCGAGTTTCACCATGAGAGCCAAACGATTCAATTTCGCGCTGGCCCACTCCGCTCATGCGCGCATGCTCGCCGGCATGCTGTCTGCCGCGGCCCTGCTTCCGATCGCCGGTTGCGGCGGTGGCGGCGATGGCAGCAATCCGTCTTCTTCCAATGCAGCGCCGGCCCCCTCGCCGGCGCCCTCCCCAACCCCGACGCCCCCGCCCCCGACCAACGGCAGCAATGCATGCACGACGCAGCAGGCCGCCGTGCAGATGGCCACCCAGACGGCCGGGCCCATCGAACCGCCGGTCGATCACCTGATCGTCCGGCTTAAGACGCCGACTGCCGCGCGCGCGATGGCGGCCCTCGACACCGGCACGCGGCTCGACGCGGTGATCCAGCGCTCGATGACGCGCTGGACAGCGCCGACGTCGAGCGGCGCCGCACGGACGTATGCCGCCGTGACGACATCGCAGGCACCGCTGAACGTGCAGGTCGAGCGAACCCTGTCGGACGGCGCGGCCGTGCTGTCCATCGGCCAGCGCATCGCATCCGACGACGCGGCGGCGCTCGCGCAGGCGTTCGCGGCCGACGGCGACGTCGACTACGCGGAACCCGATCACCCCATGCGAATCCGCGACACGCCGAGCGACCCCGCCTATGGCCAGCAGTGGTATCTGTCCGACGCCAGCGTCGGCATCAACGCGCCGCCCGCGTGGACGCGGACCAAGGGTGCGCCGACCGTCGTCACGGCCGTGCTCGACACCGGCTACCGGCCGCACCCCGACCTCGTCGGCAATCTGCTGCCCGGTTACAGCTTCATCTCGAACGCCAACACCAGCAACAACGGCCAGGCGCGCGGCACCGATGCAACCGATCCGGGCGACTGGGTCACGCAGCAGGAACTGGACGACACCAGCGGCCCGTACTATCACTGCGCGAGCGAGCCGAGCGCCAGCAGCTGGCACGGCACGCGCGTGATGGGCGTGATCGGCGCCGCCGCCAACAACGGCATCGGCGTCGCCGGCGTGTCGTGGCTCGGCCGGATCCTGCCGGTGCGCGTGCTCGGCAAGTGCGGCGGCAAGACGAGCGACATCGCGGACGCGATGCGCTGGGCAGCCGGCATCCCGGTCGCCGGCGTGCCGACGAACCCGAATCCCGCGAAGATCATCAACCTGAGCCTGGGCGGCGTCGGCGCGTGCAGCGCGACATTCCAGCAGGCGATCGACGATGTGAATGCGAAGGGTGTGACCGTCGTCGTCGCCGCCGGCAACGATGGCCTGTCGACCGCGCTCGACCAGCCGGCGAACTGCCGTGGCGTGATCACCGTCGCCGCGACCGACGCGACCGGGCGCCGCGCGTCGTTCAGCAACTTCGGCTCCGACGTCGCACTGAGCGCACCGGGCGTCAACATCCTGTCGACGGCCAATAGCGGTAAGACGACACCGGGCACGGACACGTACGGCACCGCGAGCGGCACGAGCCTCGCGACACCGCAGGTGACGGGCATCGTCGGACTGATGCTGTCGGTGAACGGCAACCTCACGCCCGCGCAGATCCAGCAGAAGCTGCAAGGCGGCGCACGTGCGGCGATGCTGCCGGCCAGCACGTCGTGCACCGCGCTGCCGGCCGGTTCCGGTATCGCGGATGCAGGCGCTGCCGTCACGGCGGCCACGCAGTAGCCGGTACGTCGCCTCGATGCAACCGCGCGCATGCCTGCCTGGCATGCGCGCGTTTTTTTGTCCGCGAAGCCAGCGTCGTCGCACCGGCGTATTGCAGGAACTGCCTGAAAAAAGGGCGTAAAAAGGGTTGACGCTTCGCACGACGACCCATTACCATCGCCCCCGTCTGATTACATGGAGTGTTCTGTGAACACCGATGCGAGTTGTAGTTGGTCCTCGACCAACTTGACTGCTGCCTGAGGAAACCGCGCAGAGCCTCGTCTTCTGCCGCATCCCGGGAAGCAGGATGCGGCGCCCTTCCGGCCTGACCGGCCAGAATCCCCCGCCGATTTTTTCGATATCGCCGAACGTCCGCGCTGCGCAACCGTGCGTTGCCGCGCGCATACGTTCGCGCCGCACGCAGCGCACGCTGCGTGCGCGTTCCGTTCGCGTGCCGTCCGGCCGCGCGCCCTCACGCGTGCGCGGCTACCGATCGCCCGTGCCGTCCACCCGCAACCGACAGGAGTGCAGATGAACTCAGACGACAGTAGTCGATTACCGCTCGCCGGTGCGACGCCGCGCTTCGTCCCTCGGACCGCACTCCGCGCGCCGGCGAGCCTTCCTCCCTTCACCAATCCACAGCCGATCGCGCCCGGCGCGACGCGGCGGGAAGCGTTCGTGCGTCGATAACGTCACGGTCGCTTCCCGCCCGCCGCCGCGTGCGCAAGGAGCGATTCATGACACAACGAAACACCTCGCAAAAGAAACAGCGCGGCTTCATCAACGCCGGCCCCGGTCAGCAGAACGAACCGCGTGTCATGCGCGCCGCGCAGGAAGCGGCCCGCCCGCTCGAAGAAACCTTCAAGTCGCTGCATACCAGCATGCGCGGCCTCACCTACGGGCAGGCCGCCGACCGTCTGCAGCACAACGGCCCGAACGAGATCGCGCACGACAAGCCGCCGCACTGGACGCGTCAGTTGCTGCATGCGTTCCACAATCCGTTCGTCTACGTGCTGCTGGTGCTGGCCGCGATCAGCTTCTTCACCGACGTCTACTTCGCGGCACCCGACGATCGCGACTACGTCGGCATGACGATCCTGCTGGCGATGGTCACGATCAGCGCGTTGCTGCGCTTCGTTCAGGAATTCCGGTCGCTGCGCGCGGCCGAAAAGCTCAAGGCGATGGTCCGCACGACGGCGACCGTGCAGCGCGCGGTGACCGACACGTCCGAGCCGGCGCGCCGCGAGGTGCCGATGCGCGAAGTGGTGGTCGGCGACATCGTGCATCTGTCGGCCGGCGACATGATCCCCGCCGACGTGCGTCTGCTCGCGTCGCGCGACCTCTTCATCAGCCAGGCCGTGCTGACCGGCGAAGCGCTGCCGGTCGAGAAGTACGACACGCTCGGCGCGGTCGCCGGCAAGTCGGCCCACGCGGGCATGGCGGGCGCGGCGAACGACGCGTCGACATCGCTGCTCGATCTCGAGAACGTGTGCTTCATGGGCACCAACGTGGTCAGCGGCACCGCGACGGCCGTGGTCGTCGCGACCGGCGAGGACACGTATTTCGGATCGCTCGCGCGCAACGTCGTGAGCCACAAGCGCATCGAGACGAGCTTTGACCGCGGCGTCGCGAGCGTGAGCTGGCTGCTGATCAGGTTCATGTTCGTGATGGTGCCGATCGTGTTCATGATCAACGGCCTGACCAAGGGTGACTGGCTGAGCGCGCTCACGTTCGCGCTCGCGGTGGCCGTCGGCCTCACGCCCGAGATGCTGCCGATGATCGTCAGCGCGAACCTCGCGCGCGGCGCGATCGCGATGGCGCGCCGCAAGGTCGTCGTGAAGCGGCTGAATTCCGTGCAGAACTTCGGCGCGATGGACGTGCTGTGCACCGACAAGACCGGCACGCTCACGCAGGACAAGATCATCCTCGAACACCATCTCGACCTGTCCGGCCACCGGAACGAGGACATCCTGCGGCTCGGCTGGCTGAACAGCTTCCATCAGAGCGGCCAGAAGAACCTGATCGACATCGCGGTGGTCGCGCGCGCCGACGAGATCGGCGAGCGCGTGAAACCGCAGGGCTACAGGAAGATCGACGAGCTGCCGTTCGACTTCGTGCGCCGCCGCCTGTCGGTCGTCGTCGAGGACACGCACGGCGCGCACCTGCTGATCTGCAAGGGCGCGGTGGAGGAAATGCTCGCGGTATCGACCCACGTGCAGGACGAGCATGGCGTGCGTCCGCTCGACTTCGTCGCGCGCAAGCGGCTGCTCGAACAGGCAAACGCCTACAACGAGGACGGCTTCCGCGTGCTGGTGCTCGCGACCCGCGCGATCCCGCGCGGCGACGAACGCGAACAGTACCGCACCGCCGACGAGCGCGACCTCGTCGTGCGCGGCTTCCTGACCTTCCTCGATCCGCCAAAGGAATCGGCCGCACCGGCGCTCGCCGCGCTGCGCGAGAACGGCGTGTCGGTGAAGGTGCTGACGGGCGACAACCCGACCGTCACGATGAAGGTGTGCCGCCAGGTCGGCCTCGAACCGGGCAAGCCGGTGCTCGGCGCTGAAATCGAGGCGCTCGACGACGCGACGCTCGCGCAGCTCGTCGAACGCACGACGGTGTTCGCAAAGCTCACGCCGCTGCAGAAGGCGCGCATCGTGAAGGCGCTGCAGGCGAACGGCCACACGGTCGGCTTCCTCGGCGACGGCATCAACGACGCACCCGCGCTGCGCGACGCCGACGTCGGCATTTCTGTCGACAGCGGCGCCGACATCGCGAAGGAAACCGCCGACATCATCCTGCTCGAAAAGAGCCTGATGGTGCTCGAGGAAGGCGTGATCAAGGGCCGCGAGACGTTCGGCAACATCCTGAAGTACCTGAACATGACGGCCAGCTCGAACTTCGGCAACGTGTTCTCGGTGCTCGTCGCCAGCGCGTTCCTGCCGTGGGAGCCGATGCTCGCGACCCAGTTGCTCGTGCTGAACCTGATCTACGACACGTCGCAGATGCTGCTGCCGTGGGACAAGATGGATCCGGAGTTCCTGAAGAAGCCGCGCAAGTGGGAAGCCGGCAACATCGGCCGCTTCATGTTGTGGGTCGGGCCGACGTCGTCGGTGTTCGACATCACGACCTACGTGCTGATGTGGACCGTGTTCGGCGCGGGTGCGATGTATCACCTGCACGGCGGCTCGGGCGGCCAGATCGTGATGAACTCGGGCTGGTTCATCGAGAGCCTCGTGTCGCAGACGCTCGTCGTGCACCTGCTGCGCACGCAGAAGATTCCGTTCCTGCAGAGCACGGCCGCGCTGCCGGTGCTGCTGTCGACGTTCACCGCGATCGCGATCGGCTGCTGGCTGCCGTTCTCGCCGTTCGCGGATTCGCTCGGCTTCATGCACCTGCCGGGCACCTACTGGCTGTGGCTCGCCGCGACGATGGTCGGCTACATCCTGCTCGCGCAGATCGTCAAGACGATCTATGTGCGTCGCTACAAGCAGTGGTTCTGATTTCCTCCAAACGACGGCGTGCCGGCCCGCATGGGTGGCACGCCCACGACGCACTACAGGTGACGTGATGAAAAGAAGAATGCTTCCGCTCGCGGCCGCGAGCGCTCTCCTCGCGCCGCTGGATGCCTACGCGGCGCATCCGCTCGTCAGCGACGACACGGGCACGCAGGGCAATGCGAACTGGCAATTCGAATTCAACGGCGAGGAAACCTCGAAACAGGACGAGAACGGCCGCCATCAGTTGTGGAACGCGACGCTCACGCGCGGGTTCGGCGAGCGCGTCGATCTCTACGTGAACGCGCCTTACACGCATCTTCAAACGCGCACCGACGACAACGGCGCGGGCATCGGCGATGTCGAGATCGGCATGAAATGGCGCTTCGTCGAACGCGGGCCGCTGTCGCTTGCGCTGAAACCGAAGGTGACGATGCCGACCGGCAACGACGGTCGCGGGCTCGGCACGGGCCGTGTCGGCACCGGCGCGACGCTGCTCGCGCAAGCCGACGTCGCGCGCTTCTCGCTGCTCGCGAACGCGGGCCTCGCCTACCAGCCGAATCGCCAGGGCGATCTGCGCTCGGTCTGGGCCGTGTCGGCCGCGGCGCTCTACAAGGCAACCGACAAACTGCAGTTCGTGGCGGACATCGGCGTGTCGCGCAACACCGAAAGCACGGCCGGCGCAAATCCGGCGTTCGTGATCGCGGGTGCGATCTACTCGCCGAGGCGCTGGCTCGATCTCGACATCGGCTACCGGCACGGGCTGAACGACCAGACCTACCGTCATTCCGTCATGGGTGGGGTAACGGCGCGGTGGTGATGCCGTGACGATGCGGCCGACGCCGCATGTCTGACCGCACCGCGACGGGCCGCCTTCGGGCGGCCCGTTTTCTCATTTGCCGTCGTTCGCGCCGAACAGTTGCGCGCACACGGCGCGCCCCGCTTCGGTCAATGCGGCGCTGCCGGTGCCGTCGTCGTTCAGCGTCGTCGCGCTCAGGCCGGCGGCGTCGAGTTGCGTCAGCACGCGGCGCAGCGTGCTCATCGGCAATTGCGTGCGCTTCGCGATTTTCGGCAGCGACCACGTCCTGCCGGACGGATCGGTCGCGGCGTCGTGCAGCGTCGCGAGCGTCGCAACGAGTGCGGGATCGAGCGGGGCGTCGTCGGATTCTGAAGTCATCGGTTCGGGTTCGCGAGCCGGTGCGGGACCGGCATTCGGGAAGGATGCAATCGCGGACACTATACGCCCGGTCACGCGCCCTTGATCGCGGCGCGCATGAACGACACGAAACGCGTGGTTACGGGATCGTCACGACCGGACAGCCACGCCAGCCCGACGCGCCATTTCGCGTCCCTGCCGGCGAGCGGCAATACGGTCGCGTCGCGCAGCAGATACTGCGCACGCGAAGGAATGAACGCGACGCCGACCCCGGCCGCGACCGACGTGAGCACCGATTGCACGTCCTCCGCCTGCTGCGTGACCTGCGGCACGAAGCGCCGCTCGACGCACCACCGGTCGATCTGTGCGGCGAGCCCGGGGCCGCGTGCGCGCTGCAGCGCGATGAAGCCGATCTCGTTGAGCACGTCGAGATCGGCCGGCACGCGCTTGAAGCCGAGGTGCGGCGGCACCGCGAGCGCCAGCCCCTCGTCGATCACCTTGAACGACGACAATCCGTCATCCGACGGCAAACGCAGGAACCCCGCGTCGAGCTTGCCCGCGCGGAGCCGACGAGTTTGCTCGGACGACGACAGGTCGCTCAGCGTGACCGCGATGCCCGGATTGCGGCGCCGGAATTCCGCGACGAGTTTCGGCACGAGCGTCAGCACGGACAGGCAGATGCCGAGCCGCAAATGCCCGCGTTGCCCGCTGGTCGCCTCCCGTGCACGCGCGAGAATCTCGTCGGCATCGCGCACGAGCGCCTGCGCGTCGGGCAGGAAGCGTTCACCGAACGGCGTCAGCTCCGCGCCGTGCCGCCCGCGCTCGAACAGCTTGCCGCCGAGGCTCGCCTCGAGCGCGCCGATCTGCTTGCTCAGCGCCGGCTGGCTCATGTGCAGCGTGTCGGCCGCACGGCTGAAATGGCTGAGTTCGGTGACCGTCAGGAAAGTGCGCAGCAGTTTCAATTCCATTCTTCAAAGGAATCGTATCGATCGAAACATTCATTTTACTGATCGAATGGCGTGACGTTCAATACGGAAACGCCCCTTTCGGAGTTACCCACCATGCCTTTCGATTATGCGACCGAGTGCCTGACCGACGAGTCGTGCGACACGGTCGTCGCCGGCGCAAGCGATGCCGGGCCCGACGCGCCGGCGCCCGGGCGTCGCACCGCACGCGCCGACGGCCGCAGCCGCCGCTTGCGCTTCGGCGATGCGCTGGACGACGTGCCGCCACGTGCCGCCACCGGTTCGATCGCGATCAGCTTCGCGGTCGTGTCGCGGCGGAACTGGCCGCGTTGAATCGCGACATCTGGCGCCCGCCGCCGAACGCACGCGTTCGATCCTCCGCAAAAAAACCGCAGGAATCCGCGCGCATCACGCATCATTGCGCGCACATCCATCGTCATCGCCACGCGATCGACCTTATAATTTCCCGCACCCGCTGACCGCCCACGCATTTCGCGCCGCCGCAACGCGCGAGAAAAGGAGACTTTCGCTTGACCGGCCTCATCGCGCGCCTGCCTCGCGCCCGGACCACCCTGATCATCGCCCTCTCGTTCCTGACACTCGCGTTCGCGACGAACGCGTCCGCGCAGCCGCATCGCACCGCGTCGCCGCATGCGCATGCGAAAGTCGTCAAGAAAAAGCCCGCTCCCCGCAAGCACAAGGCCGTCAAGCATCGCCGCCCGCGCGTGAAGCATCAAGCGGTCAAGCGTCACGCGGCGCCCGCACCGCAGCGGCGCGCGAAACGCACGAATGCGGTTCGCCCACGCCCCGCCGCGAAGCCGCGCCTGCTCGCAAGCTGCGGCTATAGCCCGCGCGCGGTACGCTCGTTGCACTCGCGCGCGGCCTACGTGCTCGACGTCGACTCCGGCACGCCGCTGCTGGCCCGCAACGCACGCACGGTGCGGCCGATCGCGTCGATCTCGAAACTGATGACCGCCGTCGTCGCGCGCGACGCGGACCGTCCGCTGAACGGCGTGCTGCGCGTCACCTCGCGCGACCGCGACACGATCAAGTTCACCGGTTCGCGGCTGCCGATCGGCGCCGAACTGTCGCGCCGCCAGATGTTCCATATCGCGCTGATGTCGTCGGAAAATCGCGCGGCCGCCGCGCTGAGCCGCGACTATCCGGGCGGCCGTGCCGCGTTCGTGAAGGCGATGAACCGCGAGGCGCGCCGGCTTGGGATGCGCCATACGCATTTCCGCGAACCGACCGGCCTCTCGCCGCACAACGTGTCGACCGCCGAGGATCTCGCGCGGCTCGTCGCCGCGGCCGCGCAGGATCCGCTGATCCGCTATTTCTCGACGGACACGTCGACCACCGTGCAGGCCGGCGACGGCGAGCTGCTGTACGTGAACTCCGATCCGCTCGTCCGCCACGGCCGCCTGCCGATCCGATTGCAGAAAACCGGCTTCATCAACGAATCGGGGCACGGCGTCGTCATGCGCATGCACGTGAAGGGCCGCCGCGAAACGGTCGTGCTGCTCGGCGCGCCGACGCGCGCCGGCGTGTCGAGCGATGCCCTGAAGATCCATCGCTGGCTGGCCTGCTCGATCCAGTAAGCACGACGCGCGCGGCCCGCGCGCTCATCCACGAAGGAGCGATGCCATGCAGGACGAATACCGTTTCAACGCATTCGGACGCCTGCTCGCCGTCGTGCGTTCGAACGGCCGCTGGACCGTGTTCGATCTCGGCACCGACGGCAAGCGACGGCCGGCCAACCTGCAGATTCCGTCCGCGCTCGCCGCGGACGAACTCGCGCAATATCTCGGCGACCTGCTGCACGAGAATGCATCGCCGAAGTACAACGACGTCGTGCCGATTCCCTCGCCGCGCCGCGCGTAACGCGCTGCCCACTCCCACCGCACCGACACATCACGCATCTCGCACGCACGCCAAGTTCGACAGCTAAACTTGCAAGTTAAACTGTCGTGTTCTATGATTCGCCGCATGACACCGCCACGCACACCCGGCGTTTCCGCCGATACCGTCGCCGCCGATCTGACCCTCGCGGTCGGCCAGTTGATCCGCCGGCTGCGTTCCGAGATCGAATCCGAAGGGCTCGGCATGTCGCAGACGAGCGCGCTCGCACGGCTCGAACGACAAGGCCCGATGACCACCGCCGATCTCGCCCGCGCCGAGGCGATGAAGCCGCAGTCGATGAAGGCGATTCTCGCGAGCCTCGAGGAAGACGGGCTCGTCGAACGCGAGCCTCATCCGACCGACGGCCGCCAGATCCTCTTCATGCTGACCGCGGCCGGCCTCGCGGCGCGTCGCAAGCGCGACACCGCGAAGCACAAGTGGCTCGGTGCCGCGATCGAGAAGCTCGCCCCCGAAGACATCCGCACGCTCGCCGCCGCGATTCCGCTGATCCGGCGCATCGGCGAGCAATGACCCGCGTGCGTGCCGCGCGGCATCCGCGCGCACGCTTTCCTTCGCCCACTTCACGGAGCATCACGCCATGAGCACGACCCGTCTCGACACGCAAACGGCACTCGTCGTCATCGACCTGCAGAAGGGCATCGTCGCGCTGCCCACCGCCCACCCGGTCGCACCGGTGATCGAGCGCACGCGCGAGCTGCTCGACGCCTTCCGTAGCCGCGGCCTGCCGGTCGTGCTCGTCAACGTCGCCGGCAGCGCGCCGGGCCGCACGCAGCAGCAGGTGCGTCTGGATGCCCTTCCCGCCGACTGGACCGATCTTCTGCCCGAACTGAACCGCCAGCCAAGCGACCATGTCGTGACGAAGAAGACCTGGGGCGCGTTTACCGGCACCGGCCTCGACGCGCACCTGAAAGCCGCCGGCGTCACGCAGATCGTGCTGGCCGGCATCGCGACGAGCATCGGCGTCGAATCGACGGCCCGCCAGGCGCACGAACTCGGCTACAACGTGACGCTCGCGGTCGACGCGATGACCGACCTCAACGCCGACGCGCATACGAACAGCGTCGAACGGCTGTTCCCGCGCCTGGGCGAGACGGGTCCGACGCAAGCAATCCTCGCGCTGCTCGACCGGCGCGGCGCGTGAGCGACAAACGCGCTCAGCCGGCGCCGGGCCATGCGGCCGGCCGGCTCGATCCGTCGATCTGGAAAGTCAGCGCCGTCGCGACGCTCGGCTCGCTGCTGTCGCAACTCGACGCGACGATCGTCAACGTATCGCTGGCGAGCCTCGCGACCGATCTGCACGCAAGCCTGTCGACGATCCAGTGGGTGACGAGCGGCTACCTGCTCGCCCTCACGCTGGTGTTGCCGCTGAACGGCTGGCTGGTCGACCGGATCGGCGCGAAGGCGCTGTACCTGTGGTGTTTCTCCGCGTTCACGCTGACGTCGGCGCTGTGCGGGCTCGCGTGGTCCGCGCCGTCGCTGATCGCGTTCCGCGTGCTGCAGGGCGTCAGCGGCGGGCTGCTCGCGCCGATGGCGCAGATGATGATCGCGCGCGTGGCCGGCCAGCAGATGGCACGCGTGATCGGTTATGCGGCGGTGCCCGTGCTGATCGCGCCGATCCTCGGGCCGGTCGTCGCCGGTGCGATCCTGCAGCACGCCTCGTGGCGCTGGCTGTTTCTCGTGAATCTGCCGGTCGGTGCACTGGCGCTTGCGCTGGCCGTATGGTTCCTGCCCGGCGACCGCGACGAAACGCAGCGGCGCGAACTCGACTGGGTCGGCCTCGCGCTGCTGTCGCCGGCGCTCGTGCTGTTCCTGTATGGCGCCGAGCGCATCGACGCGGTGCCCGGCATCGCCGCGATCACGGGTTCGGTGCTGCTGCTCGCCGCGTTCCTGCGCGTCGAGCGGCGCAAAGGCGAGCATGCGCTGATCGATCTCGCGCTGTTTCGCTCGCGCGTATTCGGCGCGGCCGCTGCCACGCAGTTTCTGTCGAACGGCGCGATCTACGCGGGCCAGATGCTGATTCCGGTGTTCCTGATCGAAGCGTGCGGCCGCTCGCCCGGCGAGATGGGCTGGCTGCTGGCGCCGCTCGGGCTCGGCATGCTCGTCACTTATCCGCCGATGGGTGCGCTGACCGGCCGGTTCGGCGTGCGCCGGCTGGCCGCCGCCGGCGCGCTGCTCGCGCTCGCCGCGACGCTGCCGTTCGTGTATCTGGCGCTGGCCGGCTACGATCCCTACGTGCTGGTGCCCGCGCTGTTTCTGCGCGGGATGGGCCAGAGCGCGATCGGCGCACCGTCGATTTCCGCCGCGTATGCGTCGGTCGAGCGGCGCAACCTGCCGATGGCGACGACGTCGCTCAATATCGTCCAGCGCCTCGGCGGCCCGACGTTCACGACGATGTGCACGCTGTTTCTCGCGTGGCGGCTGCAGGCCGAATCCGCGTCGACGGGCGGCATGCACGGGGCCGCCTACGCGTGGGCGTTTGGCCTGCTTTGCGCACTGCATGCGGCGAGCTTCGTGACGACGCTGCGGCTGCCGCGATGGTCGAGCGGCGCGGGCGGGCGACCGGCGGGGGCCGCGCGGGCCGGTTCGCGGTGAATGCCGGGGTCGCTGCCCGTGTCGACGGTTGACCGGACCTGCGCGTTCCGCCTAACCGTGCTCGACGCATTGCGTGCCTGCGACCGCGCATGGCGCACGATGTTCGAGAACGGCAGCATCGACGCGACGGCCGCGACGGTGCGCTCCGATCTCGCGGTGACCGTCTGGCTCGCGTCCACCGTGCCGGCAGATCTCGACATCCTGCCTGCCGACAGCGGCCTGCCGACGCTGCCGAACTTCGCGATCAACCTCCTTCTGCCGCGCGGCCAGCACACGCCGGCTGCGGCCGAACTGGCCCGCCACCTGCGCAACGGCTTCGCGCGCGCGGCCGCCTAGCCTTCCTCCCCGCTCGCCGCCGCGCGACACATGCCCCGCGCGGGCACTGCATGGCAAACGCGCAACGTGCTGCGCGGCATGAAAACGACGCAGTCCGACGTAACACTGAAAATGTTCCGGAGCCCTACGTCATGCGTTCGCGACATCCGGCAGGAACCCGATGGCACAATCACGGTCCCTTACATGTGCCCTTCATCGGGCGCACGCCGCATCGCGGCGCAGATTCAACACACGAGAAGGACCCTGCCTGACCTTATGACCCTGAACGAATCCTGGTTTGCGCCGCTCGTCGGCATCCTCATCCTGGTCGCCGCCGCCGGCGCGATCACGGCCACGGCCCATTTCCTGCTGTTCCGCGTGGTCGCGCGTCTTGCGCGGCTGTCGGCCACCCGCATCGACGACGCGCTGTTCGAGTTCGGCGCATTCAAGTGGCTGAACCGCATCGTGCCGTTCGTCGTGATCAAGCTCGGCCTCGGCGCGGTGCCCGGCATCCCCACCGTGGCCGCGCAAGCCGCCGACAAGGTGCTATTCGCGCTGATCGTGTTCCTGGTGTCGATGACGATCAGCGCGACGCTGTCCGCGCTCGAGCACACGCATCGCACGAGCCGGCGCGACCAGCCGCGCCTGTCGCTGAAAGGCGCGATGCAGCTCGTCAAGCTCGTGATGTTCATCACGGCCGCGCTCGTCGTGATCGGCGACGCGACCGGCAAGCAGATCGGCCTGCTGCTGTCGGGCATCGGCGCAATGTCGGCGGTGCTGATGCTGATCTTCAAGGACACGCTGCTCGGCCTCGTCGCCGGCGTGCAACTGTCGTCGAACGACATGCTGCGGATCGGCGACTGGATCACGATGCCATCGGCCGGCGCGGACGGCACCGTCATCGACATCACGCTGAACACGGTCAAGGTCGCGAACTTCGATCACACGATCATCACGGTGCCGACCTGGAAGCTGATCACCGAGAGCTACCAGAACTGGCGCGGGATGACCGAGGCCGGCGGGCGCCGCATCAAGCGCGCGCTGTTCGTCGACGCGACGAGCGTGCGCTTTCTCGGCAACGACGAGATCGAACGGCTCGAACGCCTGACGCTCCTGAAGGACTACCTGGAAGACAAGGTCGACGCGATCGCGCAGTGGAACGGCACGCTCGGCGCGGCCGGCGAATGCCAGGCGAACCGCCGCCAGCTGACGAATCTCGGCACGTTCCGCGCGTATGTCGCGAACTACCTGAAGGGCCATCCGCGGATCCGCCGCGACATGACGTGCATGGCGCGCCAGCTGCCGCTGACGGCCGAGGGCATTCCGCTCGAACTGTACTGCTTCACCGACACGACGACCTGGGTCGACTACGAGGCGATCCAGTCCGATCTGTTCGATCACCTGATCGCGGTGCTGCCCGAGTTCGGGCTGCGCGTGTACCAGCATCCGTCGGGCTTCGACATGCGCCGGATGGCCGGCGCGGCGCAAGCCGAACTGTCGGCGCCGCACGCGCGCTAGGGCTCGCCGCGGCGGCCTGCAACGGGTCGCCGCCGGCAACGCGGCATCGCGGCGCGCGTGGCGCCGCTCACCGCCCCGCGCACTCGGCCGCGAGCCGCCCCACCACCTTCAACGCGTCCTCGATCTGCCGCGACCACGGATAGCTGTAGTTGAGCCGGATGAAGTGCCGGTAATCGGCGGTCGCCGAGAACATGTGGCCGGGCCCGATCGTGATCCCCTGCGCGAGCGCGCGCGCATACAGCTTCATCGCGTCGACCTGCGGCGGCAGCTCGACCCACAGCACGTACCCGCCCTGCGGCTGCGACAATCGCGTGCCTTCGGGGAAGAAGCGCCGCACCATCGCGCTCATCAGGCTCGCCTGCTGCGCATACTGCTTGCGCATCCGCCGCAGGTGGAAATCGTAGCCGTCGTGCTTCAGGTATTCGGCGATCGCGAGCTGCTCGATCGCGGGCGTCGCGAGCGTGTTCAGGAATTTCAGCTTCTCGACCTGGTCGCGGTAGCGGCCGGGCATCGCCCAGCCGATCCGGTAGCGCGGCGACAGGCTCTTGGTGAACGACGCGCAATGCAGCACGAGGCCGTCGCGATCGTACGACTTCAGCGCGCTCGGCGTCGTGTCGCCGTAATGCAGCTCGTGATAGACGTCGCTCTCGATCGCGGGCACGTCATGCTTCGCGAGCAGCTCGACGAGCGCGCGCTTGCGCGCATCGGGCATCTGGAAGCCGAGCGGATTATGGAAATTCGGCATCACCATGCATGCGGCGATGCGCTCGCGCGCGAGAATCCGTTCGAGCGCGTCGAGATCGATGCCGTCGCCCGGATGGGTCGCCACCTCGAGCGCGCGCATGCCCATCCGCTCGATCGCATGCAGCATCGCGTAGAACGTCGGCGACTCCACCGCGATCGTGTCGCCGGGCTTTGCAACGGCCTGCAGGCACAGGTTGATCGCCTCCGTCGCGCCGATCGTCACCACGATCTCGCCCGGCTCGACCGGGATCCCGCGCTCCGCGTAGCGCCGCGCGATCTGGCGGATGAGCTCCTGGTTGCCGGGCGGCAGGTCGTCGATCACGCCCCAGCGCGTGCGGCGCCGGCCGATCGCCTGTGCGTAGCGCGCGAGACGCTGCACCGGGAACTGCGACGCATCGGGATACGGCGAACCGAGCGGCACCGCGTCGTCGCGCGCGATCGAGCGCAGCGTCGACAGCACGAGCCGACTCACGTCCACCGCCGACGGTTCGGCGGTCGGCGCCGACACGTGCAGCTCGGCCTGCGCCGGCGCCGTGGCCCGCGCCCGCACGAAGTAGCCCGACTGCGGCCGGCTCTCGATCAGCCCACGGCTCTCGAGCACGAGATACGCACGCAGCACGGTCGTGACGCTGAGCTGCTGCTGCCGGCTCGCCTGGCGCACCGACGGAATCCGCTCGCCGGGCCGGTACACGCCGCGCTCGATCTGCGCCTGCAGATCGTCGGCCAGTTGTTCGTAACGCTTCACGCGCCTCCCTTTCAACAACCCTTCAACAACACAGTTGCGGCCGCCACCACCTGACTGGCCGCAACTGTACTCTTTTTTGAAGACGAAAGGTGTACACACAGCGGCCGCCGCACCGCGCGTACTCTCCGTGCATCGACCCCGACACACGCATCATGAAAAAGAAATCCGCCGCCGCGCGCATCGAACCGTACACCCACCCGGCCGCCGGCTGGGGCGCGCTGAAAGCCGTCACGATCAACCTGATCAAGGAAAAGGTCAGCGGCGGCAACTACCGCACGCTGCTGCGCCAGAACCAGCCGGACGGCTTCGACTGCCCGGGCTGCGCGTGGCCCGACCGCCAGCATGCGTCGACGTTCGAATTCTGCGAGAACGGCGTGAAGGCCGTCGCCGCCGAGGCGACGAGCAAGCGCGTGACGCCCGAATTCTTCGCCGCGCACACCGTCGCCGAGCTGCTCGAACAGACGGATTTCGAACTCGAACAGCACGGCCGCCTGACCGACCCGATGGTGTACGACGCGCGGACCGACCGCTACGTGCCGATCGCGTGGGACGACGCGTTCGAGCTGATCGCACGCCACCTGCACGCCCTGCCGGACCCGAACCAGGCGGCGTTCTACACATCCGGCCGCGCGAGCAACGAGGCGGCGTTCCTGTATCAGCTGCTGGTGCGGCGCTACGGCACGAACAATTTCCCCGACTGCTCGAACATGTGCCACGAGGCGACGAGCCGCGGGCTGCCGGCGTCGGTCGGCGTCGGCAAGGGCTCCGTCACGCTCGACGATTTCGAGCACGCGGACATGCTGCTGATCTTCGGCCAGAATCCGGCGACCAACCATCCGCGGATGATGGGCGAGCTGCGCGAATGCGCGAAGCGCGGCGCGACGATCGTGTCGATCAACCCGCTGAAGGAACGCGGGCTCGAGCGCTTCGCCGATCCGCAAAGCCCGCTCGAGATGCTGACGATGTCGGGCACCAACATCGCGTCGACCTTCATCCAGCCGACGATCGGCGGCGATTTCGCGCTGATCAAGGGAATGGCGAAGCGCGTGCTCGAACTCGACGATGCCGCGCGCGCCGCCGGTGCGCCGCGCGTGCTCGACACGGCGTTCATCGGCGAGCATACGGCCGGCTTCGATGCGTTCGCCGACGATCTGCGCCACGAAAGCTGGTCCGCGCTGACGGCCGAAAGCGGCGTGTCGTACGAGCAGATCGACGGCCTCGCGCAACGCTATGCACGCAGCGAGCGCGTGATCGCGACCTGGGGGATGGGCATCACCCAGCACAAGCATTCGGTCGCGACCGTGCAGATGCTGACGAACCTGATGCTGATGCGCGGCAACATCGGCCGCCCCGGTGCGGGCCTGTGCCCGGTGCGCGGCCACTCGAACGTGCAGGGCAACCGCACGGTCGGTATCGAGGAAAAACCGTCGCATGCATTCCTCGACCGGCTCGGCCGCGTGTTCGACTTCGAGCCGCCGCGCGAGCACGGCTACGACGTCGTCGAAACCATCGAAGGCATGCTCGAAGGCCACGTGAAAGTGCTGATCGGTCTCGGCGGCAACTTCGCGATGGCGACGCCCGACACGCCGCGCACGTGGGAAGGCATGCGCCGCTGCGATCTCTCCGTGCACATCACGACGAAGCTGAACCGCAGCCACCTGATCCACGGCCGCGATGCGCTGATCCTGCCGACGCTCGGCCGCACCGAGATCGACCTGCAGGACAACGTCGCGCAGGGCGTGACGGTCGAGGATTCGATGAGCATGGTCCACGTGTCGTACGGGATGAACAAGCCGGCGTCGCCGAACCTGAGGTCGGAGCCCGCGATCGTCGCGCACATCGGCCATGCGCTGTTCGGCAGCGGCGAGATCGACTGGCTCGCGTACAAGAACGACTACGCGAAGATCCGCGACGCGATCGAGGCAACCGTCGACGGCTTCTACGACTACAACACGCGCATCGCGCGGCCGGGCGGCTTCCACCTGCGCGTCGCGTCGCGCGACCGCGAATGGCTGACGCCGACGGGCAAGGCGAACTTCATCGCGCACGCGCTGCCGACCGACACGCCGATCCAGCGCGCCCGCGCGCTGCACGGCGAGCGCCTGATGACGCTGATGACGACGCGTTCGCACGACCAGTACAACACCACCGTCTACGGGCTCGACGACCGCTATCGCGGCGTGTTCGGCCAGCGCCGCGTGGTGTTCGTCAACCGCGACGACCTCGCGATGCTTGGCCTGAAGGCCGGCGAATGGGTCGACATGGAAACCGTGTGGCACGACGGCATCGAGCGGCGCGCGGACGGTTTCCTGCTCGTCGAATACGACATCCCGCGCGGCTGCATCGGCGCGTACTACCCGGAAACGAACCCGCTGGTGCCGCTCGACAGCGTCGGCGACGTGTGCAACACGCCGACGTCGAAATCGGTGCCCGTGCTGCTGCATCGCACGGCCGCGCCGGCGTCGGCCGCCGCCTGACGGAGGCAGCTATGATCGTTCGGCCGCGCGAGCACTGGCTGCGGATGCTCGACGCGCGCCTCGACGATCTCGTGTCGATGGCGAACGGCTGCGAGCGCATCGCATCGACGCCGTAATAAAGACTTGCAATCGATACAGCCGGAAACGTCAACAGCCGGGGCCCGCACAGCGTTTTTTTCGACAAGCGCGCACGATTCGTGACGCGCAACGACAGGAGAAAACGTCATGCGAGCCCTTACCCGCCATCTCGCGATCGCCGCCACCCTGATGTCGGTACTGACCGGCACCGCGTTCGCCGAAACGCCGTGGCAGCAAGCGCATCCGCGCCGCGAAGAGGTCAACCAGCGTCTCGCCAACCAGAATCGCCGGATCCATCACGAAGTGAAGGAAGGCGAGATGTCGCACGCCCAGGCCGCGCGCCTGCACCGTGACGACCGCAAGATCCGCCAGGAAGAGCGGGACATGGCCGCGCAGGATCACGGCCACATAACGCAGAGCGAAAAGCACGTGCTGAACCAGCAGGAAAACGCGGTCAGCCACAAGATCGGCCAGTAACGCCGGCAAGCGTCGATTCGCCATCGCTTGAAACGCCCGCTGCCGCCGTGCGACAGCGGGCGCTTGTTGTTGTATCGAATCGTTTCAGCAGGCCGTTCGCGTCACGTGCCGCGGGTATACTCCGACGTCAGCCGCCACCCGCATCGACCGTCAAGAACGGCACGATTCCGGCGGTTTCGTCGCGAAGCTCCGCGTTTCGCGTACCCCGCGCCCCAGCCTCGACACGAGACACACGACGATCCCGATCATGAAACGATTCCTGCTGCTCCTTCCCGCCGCCCTGCTCGCCGCCTGCGGCTCGGCGCCCTCGTCCGATTCGGCCGCGTCCGGCCCGGCGCCGATGATCTACGTGTCGTCCGCGCGCCCGGCCCACGCGATCGCCAACTGCCTCGACAGCCGCCTGTCCGGCACCGAGCAGTCGCAGCACAACGGCGTGACCGACATCACCGTCGGGTCGCGCTCGTACTTCGTCACGCTCACGCCATCGGGTAACGGGTCGGTCGTCAAGGTCGTGCGCGGCTCGGGCAGCGAGCCGGCCGAGGAAGCGATGCGCTTCGCGATCGCGCGCTGCGTGATCTGACCGCCGCCGGGGCCGGGCACCCCGCCCGGCCCGCAAGCCGCACCATCCGGGCGCCGTCATGCGCGCCCGTCGAATTTTTTCATCCGGGCCGCCGTCGATGAGAGAATCGCACCACGATTCCCTTTCCACGGAGCCCGCATGAAGCACCTGCTGTCCCGGCTGTTCGTCAGCGCCGCGCTCGTCGCGCTTGTTCCGGTGCTGCCGGCGCAGGCCGCGACGCCGCCCGGCATCTTCGTCGTCGCCACCCAGCTCGGCGAATTCACGACTCTCGACCCGAGCGAAATCTACGAACTCGTGCCGTCCGAGTACGTCGCGAACACCTACGAACGGCTCGTGCGGGTCGACCTGAAGGACCCGACGCGCTTCGACGGGCAGATCGCGCAATCCTGGTCGGTCGGCGCCGACGGCGTCACCTACACGTTCAAGCTGCGCCCCGGCCTCACGTTCCACTCCGGCAACCCGGTCACCGCCGACGACGTCGCGTGGTCGCTGCAGCGCACCATCCTGCTCGACAAGGGCCCGGCCGGCGTGCTCGCCGATCTCGGCCTCACGAAGGCGAACGTGATGCAGAAGGTGCGCGCGGTCGACCCGCAGACCTTCGTGCTCGAAACCGACCACAAGTACGCGCCGAGCTTCGTGCTCAACGTGCTGAGCGCGTGTCCGGCGTCGGTGCTCGACAAGAAGCTGCTGATGTCGCATCAGCAGGGCAGCGATTTCGGCAGCGCCTGGCTGAAGACCAAGGACGCGGGCTCGGGCCCGTACCAGCTCGTCAAGTGGACGCCGAACGAAAGCATCGTGCTGCAGCGTTTCGACAAGTACCGCGCGCCGTACCCGATGAAACGCGTCGTGCTGCGCCACGTGCCCGAGGCCTCCGCGCAGCGGTTGCTGCTGGAAAACGGCGACGTCGACGCCGCGCGCAACCTGAGCCCCGACAGCCTCGCCTCGCTGACCAAGGCCGGCAAGATCAAGGTCGCGTCGTGGCCGGTGTCCGCGCTGCTGTACCTGAGCCTGAATACGAAGAACCCGAATCTCGCGAAGCCCGACGTGCAACAGGCGATGAAGTGGCTGGTCGACTACGACGGCATCCAGCGCAACATCGTCAGCACGACGTACAAAGTGCACGAGACCTTCCTGCCCGAAGGCTTCCTCGGCACGCTGAATTCGAATCCGTACAAGCTCAACGTCGCGAAGGCGAAGGCGCTGCTCGCGAAGGCCGGCTTGCCGAACGGCTTCGACGTGACGATGGACATGCCAAACGATTATCCGTACCTCGAGATCGCACAGGCACTGCAGGCGAACTTCGCGCAGGGCGGCATCCGCGTGAAGCTGATCCCGGGCGATGCGAAGCAGGCGATCGGCAAGTACCGCGCGCGCCAGCACGACATCTTCATCGGCGAATGGTCGCCCGACTACATGGACCCGAACAGCAACGCGCGCGGCTTCGCCTGGAATCCCGACAATTCCGATCAGTCGAAGACGAAGATGCTCGCATGGCGCAACAGCTGGGACATCCCGCAACTGACGAAGGACACCGAGGCCGCGCTCGTCGAGCCGTCGCCCGCGAAGCGCGCACAGCGTTACGAGGCGCTGCAGAAGGCCGTGCTCGCGAACTCGCCGTTCATCATCATGTTCGAGAAGGTCGTGCAGGTCGCGACGCGCCCCGGCACGACCGGGCCGGAGATCGGGCCGATCAACGATCTGGTGTCGTACCGTACGCTGAAAAAGTAAGTTCGCGACGCTGCCCGCGCGGCCGCTCCGGCTTGCCGCGGGCGGTGTCGTCCCACCTGCGCCACACCCGCTGTTCAATTGAACGCGGCCCATACGAGATACGCGTTCAGCCCGACGATCACGACGGTGGCCGTGCCGGCGACGATACGCAGCGGCATCCGCATCGCGTAGCGCCCCATCACGTCCGTCCGCGCCGACAGAACGAGCAGCGCGATCATCGGCATCGGCAGGACGAAGCTCAGTACCACCTGGCTGGCGACCATCGCACGCGTGACGTCACACCCGCACGCGACCACCACGAACGCGGGCGCGATCGTCACCACTCGCCGTACCCAGACCGACAGACGGCGTCGGATGAATCCTTGCATCACGACCTGGCCCGCCATCGTGCCGACGACCGAGCTGGACACGCCCGACGTGAGCAACGCGACGAGAAACAGCACGCCGGCCGCTGGTCCGAGCACGGGGATCAGCGTGTGATAGGCAGCGCCGATGTCGGCCGTTCCCGGCGCGCTCGCATGGAATGCCGACGACGCCATCATCACCATCGCAATGTTCACGAACCCGGCGAGGCCCAGCGCAACGACGACCTCGCGGTTCGAGAATCGCATGAGCCGGCGCCGCTCGCTTTCATCGCGCGTTGCGTTGCGATCCTGCGTGAGGCCCGAATGCAGATACAGCGTGTGCGGCATGATCGTCGCGCCGATGATCCCGACCGCGATCGTCAGCGCCGCATGATCGGGAATCTGCGGGACAACCAGATGGAATGCAGCCGCGTGCCAGTCCTGCGGCGCAATCAGAAGTTCACCGAGATAGCATGCGCCGATCACGCCGACCAATGCTGCGATCGCGGCTTCCAACGGCCGGAAGCCGCGCTTCTCGAGCGCGAGGATCGCGAAGGTCGCGAGCGCCGTCGCGGTCATCCCCGCGAACAGCGACAGGTGACACAGCAGTCCGAACGCGAGCGCACCGCCGAGAAACTCGGCAAGATCGGTCGCCATCGCGGCGATCTCGGACGCAATCCACATGCCCCACACCAGCGGCACGGGGAAATGGTCGCGGCACAGCTGCGCCAGGTTTCGGCCGGTCACGATGCCGAGCTTCGCCGACATCGCCTGGAACAGCATCGCAATCGCATTCGCGGCAAGGACTACCCACAGAAGCCGGTAGCCGTACGCGGCGCCGGCCTGGATGTTGGTCGCAAAGTTGCCGGGATCCATGTAGCCGATCGACGCGATCACGGCTGGGCCGACGAACGGCAGCAGCGCGGCGATGCCGGTGCGGCGCCCTTCCAGCGCGGCGCGCGCCGCGCCGTCGCTACGCTCGGTGGACAGGCCGGACAGCGCGAGACCGCCGGCGGATTTGCTCGGGACGGGAATCATGGTCGGGTTCCGTTCTCAAGGTGAAGGATTCCTTAATATCTGCCGCCGCGACCGGCCGTGGCCGCGGCGGCGGCGTTACAGCGGCACGACGTCGGGACGGTTGCGCGGAAAACGCGCGAGCACGTCGGGCGCGATGTTCAGGTGCGCCTCGACGAGCTTCGGCGGCGTATGCGCGAGCCAGTCGGACAGCGACACCTCCGCGTAGCGGTCCGTCTTGAAGATCTCGAGAAACACGAGATCGGTGTTGCCGGTGTTCTGCACGTAGTGCCCGAGACTCTTCTTCACGTAACCGACGTCGCCCGGGCGAAAATCCGCCGTCTGCGCCTTCGGCCCCGTGTCGAACACGGTCATCCGCGCCTCGCCCTGCAGGTAGTACTGCCATTCGTCCGCATTCGGATGCCAGTGCAGTTCGCGCATGCCGCCCGGATGCACGGTGACGAGCGCCGCCGCGACCGTCTTCGACACGTCGAAATTCGTGCTGTCGGCAATCCGCACTTCGCCGCCGCGCGTCTTCTTGAACGGCTTCATGTCGCCGAGCGAGAAGATGAACGGATGCGGCGGCGTGCCGGCCGACGAAGCGGATGCCCGCTGCGCGTCCGCGAGCGGCCCGGGCTCGTCCCCCTGGAAGATCCACAGGTTGTCGAGCGGAATGTTCCTGAATGCGTCGGCCGCCACGCCGAAGTTGAGCGCGAGCACGTCGGGCGGCGTATGCGCGACCCAGTCGGTCAGCAGCAGTGTGTTGAATTCCGATGCGCGACCGTTGTCGAATGCGAGCAGAAATTCGGCGCCATCGGTGCCGATGCCCTGCAGCGAATGCGGGAGGCCGGGCGGGAAATACCAGAGATCGCCCGTTTTCACGTCCTGCACCGACGGCCGCCCCTGCTCGTCGAGCACGGTGATGCGGCAACGGCCGTCGAGCATGATCGCCCACTCGGCCTGCTGGTGCCAGTGCATCTCGCGAATGCCACCGCGCGTGAGCCGCATGTTCACGCCGGAAATGGTTTCGGAAATCGCGAAATCGTCCTGCGTGACTTCTCGCGCCCATCCGCCGTTTTGAATGCGTTTATGTGCGTTATTGAACGACGCCCAGAATAACGGCATGCCGTTTATATCGGTGGCCGGCGGATTCTGAAAAGACGGGAACTGATTCGACAATGCGGGGTTTTGCGGCCCCGGGTCGGTCAATCCCTGCTTGTTGCGCGCGTTTATCGCGCCTTCCGGCGGGCTGTCCGGATTACCGAACGAAGCGGCCTTCGCCGTTACTGCGATGCCTGCGGCGGCGATCGCGCCGGCCGTACTCGTCAACATCCTGCGTCGAGAAAGATTCGTCATGTTTCCCTCTTCACCATTTCGGAAAATCGAATATTCACTCCGGACATTCACCACTTTCTTGTTTATCGAAAAGCAGCGCGCCGTGACGCAAGTTAAATACAAGTCGACTTAAAAATTAAATGAATTATTAACCTGAATTAATGATTTCTTCTGATTCGGTCGGCATTCTGTAATTATTGCGGCGCCGCGGCAGTGGGTACTTCGATAGCGGTCAATGCACAGCATATGAGTGTGGCGGTTCGGTATGTGGGCCGAATCCGCCCTCTGGCGCCCCTCCATGGAACTATCATCATGCGCAACACGATAGTTTTTATCCGCTGGCGCGAATGATTTTGGCTTTGTTAGATGGATGACACCGAATCATCCAATGACAAATATCTAACAGCCCGATGACCTGCGCGTTCGCCCATACCGTCGAATCCCGCTTTGCCGACCTGACGCCGACCGCGAAGCGCATCGCGAGCTACATGCTCGCGAACCTCGACCGTCTCGGGCTCGAAACGGCCGACCAGATCGCGCAGCAGACCGGCACCAGCGGCATCTCCGTCGGTCGCTTCCTGCGCAGCATCGGCTACCGGAACCTCGACGACCTGAAACGCGAGCTGCGCGGCGGCAGCGACCGCCCGTGGATGATCACCGACCGCCTCGACGAATACCGCCGCACCGCCGGCGCGCACGCGAACGCCGGCGACAGCGACCATGGCGACGGCACGCTTGCATCGTCGCTCGATCGCGAGCTCGATGCGATCCGCCACGTCTACCGGCTCGCGGAAGACCCCGTGTTCGCGCAGGTCGCGGACCGGATCGCGCATGCCGACGCCGTATTCATCCTCGGCATCCAGTCAACCCGCGGCATCAGCAACGCGTTCAGCAGTTATCTGGAATACCTGCGCCCGCGCGTGTTCTATTCCGACGGCCAGTCGGGCTCGTACGTCGACTCGCTGAATTCCGAGTTCGAGCGGCCGTACTGCGTCGTCACCGATACGCGCGCCTATTCGCGCAGCGCGCGCCGCTATTGCCAGGCGGCCGCCGAACGCGGCCAGCCGTTCGCGCTGGTCACCGATCTCTATTGCCCGTGGGCGCGCGAATGGCCGGCCGACCTGCTGCAGGTGAAGACCGACGTCGGCCAGTTCTGGGATTCGCTCGCGCCGCTCACGTGCCTGTTCAACCTGCTGATCACCGCCGTGGTCGACCGCCTCGGTCCCGCGATCGACCGGCGCGTCGCGCGCAACCGCGAACTGCAGCGCACCTTCGACCAATTCGAATCCTGAGCGCCCCGAATGCCGATGCCGTCTCCCCGCCTCGTCGAAATCACGCCCGCCACGCATCGCGTCGAGATCGATCTCGTCTACGCGACCGAGCGCAACCTGACCGGCAAGCCGATCTATCGTCGCGCGCACTGCCTGCTGCTCGAGCCGGCCGAGGCCGCGCTGCGCCGCGCGGTCGACGTCGCGGCGCAAGCCGGCTTCACGCTGCGCATCTACGACGCGTACCGGCCGCCGCAGGCGCAACAGGTGCTGTGGGATTTCCTGCCCGATCCGAACTTCGTCGCCGATCTCGGCCGCGGCTCGAACCACAGCCGCGGCACCGCGCTCGACCTGACGCTCGTCGGCGCGAACGGCGAGCCGCTCGACATGGGCACCGGCTTCGACGAGATGGTGGCCGCGTCGGGCCACTTCCACCCGGGGCTGCCCGAAGCCGTGCAACGCAACCGGCTGCTGCTGCTCGGCGTGATGCGCGCAGCCGGCTTCGCGCATATCGACAGCGAATGGTGGCACTACGAACTGCCCGGTTCGCATGCGTTGCCGCAGATCGACAACGCGGCGAGCGGCCCGTGGTGCCTGATGTAACGACGATGCACGTTTCTTTCACCATTCCCGTTCAACGACCTCAACGACACATGGAGAAGCGCACATGCAACCCCTGACCTCCCGGCTCGTCGCGGCACTCGCCACCGCATCCGTGCTCGCCGCCGTTCCGCTTTCCGCCGCACGCGCGGAAACGCCGAAGGACATGTTCGTGATGGCCACGCTGCTCGACGAATTCACGACGCTCGATCCCGGCGAGATCTACGAACTGGTGCCGGAGGAATACGTCGCGAACACGTACGACCGGCTCGTGCGCGTCGACCTGCGCGATCCGTCGAAATTCAACGGCGACGTCGCGCAGTCGTGGACGGTGAGCGCCGACGGGCTGACCTATACGTTCAAGCTGCGCGCGGGCCTCAAGTTCCACTCGGGCAACCCGCTGACGGCCGACGACGTCGCCTGGTCGATCCAGCGCGCGGTGCTGCTCGACAAGGGTCCGGCCGCCGTGCTGACCGGCATCGGCCTCACGAAGGCGAACGTCGCCGCGAACGTGAAGAAGCTCGACGATCAGACGGTGTCGATCACGACCGACCACAAATACGCGCCGACCTTCGTGCTGAACGTGCTCGGCTCGTGGCCCGCGTCGGTGCTCGACAGGAAGCTGCTGCTGTCGCACCAGCAAGGCAACGACTTCGGCAACGCGTGGCTGAAGACCAACGAGGCCGGCTCCGGCGCGTACAAGCTGGTCAAGTGGTCGGCCGGCGACAGCATCGTGCTGCAGCGTTTCGACGGCTACCGCCTGCCGCTCGCGATGAAGCGCATCGTGCTGCGCCACGTGCCCGAAGCGGCGAGCCAGCGCCTGCTGCTGGAAAACGGCGACGTCGACGCGGCGCGCGACCTGAGCCCGGACGATCTCGCGTCGGTCGTGAAATCCGGCAAGGCGAAGGTCGCGGCATCGCCGCAGGCGACGCTGCTGTATCTCGGCCTGAACACGAAGAACCCGACGCTCGCGAAGCCCGACGTGCAGGAAGCGCTGAAGTGGCTGGTCGACTATTCCGGAATCCAGACCAACGTCGTGAAGACGACCTACAAGGTGCACCAGACTTTCCTGCCCGAAGGCTTCCTCGGCACGCTGAATGCGAATCCGTACAAGCTCGACGTCGCGAAGGCGAAGGCGCTGCTCGCGAAGGCCGGCGTGCCGAACGGCTTCGCGGTGACGATGGACGTGCGCAACGACTATCCGTACACGGAGATCGCGCAGGCCGTGCAGGCGAACTTCGCGCAGGCGGGCGTCAAGGTGCAGCTGATCCCCGGCGACAACAAGCAGACGCTCGCGAAATACCGCGCGCGCCAGCACGACATCTACATCGGCGAATGGTCGGCCGACTACATCGACCCGCACAGCAACGCGCAGGGTTTTGCATGGAACCCCGACAACTCCGACAAGTCGAGCTATAAAATGCTGGCCTGGCGCAACAGCTGGGACATTCCGCAACTGACGAAGGAGACCGACACCGCGCTCGCCGAGCCGACCGCCGCGCAACGCGCGCAACGGTATCAGGCGATGCAGAAGGACATGCTCGCGCGTTCGCCGTTCGTGATCATGTTCCAGAAGGTCGCGCAGGTCGCGACGCGGCCCGGCGTGAGCGGACTCGAAGTCGGACCGATCAACGATCTCGTGTCGTACCGTAACCTGAAGAAGCAATAAGATTCACCGCATGTCGACTCCCGCCTCCTCCCTCGAAGCGCTGCGCACGCTGCCCGCGCGGCGCCCGGCCGTACGCTGGGCGCTGCGCGTGCTGCGCTGGGCGCTCACGCTCGCCGTCACGTTCGCGGGGCTGCTCGCGCTGACGTTCGTGATCGGCCGCAAGGTGCCGATCGATCCCGTGCTCGCGATCCTCGGCGATCGCGCGTCGGCCGAGGCGTACGCGGCCGAGCGCATCGCGCTCGGCCTCGACAAGCCGCTCGCCACGCAATTCCTGATCTACGCGCGCGACGTGCTGCACGGCAATCTCGGGATGTCGCTGCTGACGTCGAACCCGGTGCTCGACGACATCCGACGCGTGTTCCCCGCCACGCTCGAACTCGCGACGATCGCGACGCTGATCGGCATCGCGATCGGCGTGCCGCTCGGCGTCGCGGCCGCGGTGAAGCACAACCGGCCGATCGACCACATCGCGCGCTTCGTCGGCCTGATCGGCAATTCGGTGCCGGTGTTCTGGCTCGGGCTGATGGGGCTGCTGCTGTTCTATGCGCGGCTGCACTGGGTCGGCGGCCCCGGCCGGCTCGATCCCGTGTACGACGGCATGGTCGACCCGCGCACGGGCAGCCTGCTGATCGACTCGGCGCTCGCGGGCGAGTGGGACGTGTTCCGCAACGCGGTGTCGCACATCGCGCTGCCGGCCGCGATCCTCGGCTACTACTCGGTCGCGTACCTGAGCCGGATGACGCGCTCCTTCATGCTCGACCAGCTGAGCCAGGAATACATCGTCACCGCGCGCGCGAAGGGCCTGTCCGAGCGCCGCGTGATCTGGCGGCATGCGTTCGGCAACATCGCGGTGCCGCTCCTGACCGTGATCGCGCTCACGTACAGCAACCTGCTCGAGGGTTCGGTGCTGACCGAGATCGTGTTCGCGTGGCCGGGGCTCGGCTCGTACCTGACCGGCGCGCTGCTGAACGCCGACATGAACGCGGTGCTCGGCGCGACGCTCGTGATCGGCGCGATGTTCATCACCGTCAACCTGCTGACCGACGCGCTGTACCGCGTGTTCGATCCGCGTGCGCGCTGAGGGCCGCCGCGACATGACCGCTTCCACCCTGCTTCTTTCACCGTCCATGCCGAAGGTCGTCCGATCATGAATGCCGAGCGTCTCACGCTGCGCGCGTGGCTGCTTTCCGATGCGCCCGCGTCGCGCTCGCAGGCCGCGTTCGGCCTCGCATATCGCCGCTGGCGCCGCTTCGCCGCCAATCCGCTCAACCTGTTCGGGCTCGCGATCCTGGTCGCGCTGATCGTCGTCGCCCTCGTCGGCCCGCTGATCATGCCGCACGATCCGCTGCGCCAGGTGCTGTCCGACCGCCTGCTGCCGCCCGGCTCGCCGTCGCACTGGCTCGGCACCGACCAGCTCGGCCGCGACATCCTCTCGCGGCTGATCGAAGGCTCGCGCCTCACGCTCGGCATCGCGATGCTCGTCGTCGTGATCGTCGTGCCGATCGGACTCCTGATCGGCACGACGGCCGGCTATTGCGGCGGTTTCGTCGACAGCGTGCTGATGCGCATCACCGACATCGCGCTCGCGTTCCCGAAGATCGTGCTCGCGCTCGCATTCGCGGCCGCGCTCGGGCCCGGCGTGATCAACGCGGTCGTCGCGATCTCGATCACCGCGTGGCCCGCGTATGCGCGGCTCGCGCGCGCGGAGACGATCCGCATCGCGCAGGCCGATTACATCCACGCGGCGCGCCTGCAAGGCGCATCGGGCCCGCGGATTTTGCTGCGCTACATCGTGCCGCTGTGCATGTCGTCGGTGATCGTGCGCGCGACGCTCGACATGGCCGGCATCATCCTGACCGTCGCGGGCCTCGGCTTCCTCGGCCTCGGCGCGCAGCCGCCGAGCCCCGAATGGGGCTTCATGGTCGCGTCGGGCCGCAACGTGCTGCTCGACGCGTGGTGGGTCGCGACGCTGCCCGGCGCGGCGATCCTGCTCGTCAGCCTCGCGTTCAACCTGCTCGGCGACGGGCTGCGCGACGTCTTCGATCCGCGTCATGGAGCGTGACATGCAACCGAATTCCGTCAACGCGCCCGCGCCGCTCTGCGAGATCGACGGCCTGAAGATCGGGTTTCGCGGGCACGACGGCGTCGTGTCCGACGCGGTGCGCGACCTGTCGCTGACGCTCGCCCCCGGCGAACGGCTCGGCATCGTCGGCGAATCCGGCTCCGGCAAATCGCTGACGGGCCGCGCGCTGCTCGGCCTGCTGCCCGAAGCCGCGCGCTGGTCGGCCCGCACGATGCGCTTCGCCGGCCGCGACCTGCTCGCGATGTCGGCGAGCGAACGCCGGCGCCTGTGCGGCAGCCAGATGGGAATGATCCTGCAGGATCCGAAATATTCGCTGAACCCGGTGATGACCGTCGCGAAGCAGATGGGCGAAGCATTCCGGCTGCACGAGCCGGGGTTGCGCGGCCGCGCGCTGCGCGAGCGGATCGTCGAGGCGCTCGCCGCCGTGCAGATTCGCGATCCGGCGCGCGTCGCCGATGCGTATCCGCACGAGCTGTCGGGCGGCATGGGCCAGCGCGTGATGATCGCGATGATGGTGTCGACCGGCCCGCGCCTGCTGATCGCCGACGAGCCGACGTCCGCGCTCGACGTCGCGGTGTCGATGCAGGTGCTCGCGGTGCTCGACGCGATGATCGCGCGGCACGGCACGGGCCTGATGTTCATCAGCCACGACCTGCCGCTCGTGATGTCGTTCTGCGATCGCGTCGCGGTGATGTATGCGGGCCGCGTCGTCGAAACCTGCGCCGCGCGCGACCTGCGCGACGCGACGCATCCATACACCCGCGGGCTGCTCGCGGCGAATCCGCCGCTCGCGAACCCGCCCGACGAACTGCCGGTGCTGCGGCGCGACCCGGCGTGGCTCGACGCCGCTTCGCCCGCATCGTCGTCGGCCGAATCCAGGGAGGCCGCACGATGATCGACGTCGATCACGCCTCGATCCGTTTTCCGACCCGCACCGGCCATGTCGACGCCGTGCGCGATGCCAGCTTCGCGGTACGCGACGGCGAGGTCTTCGGGCTCGTCGGCGAATCGGGCTCCGGCAAGTCGACGCTGCTGCGCGCGCTGACCGGCCTCGTGCCGCTCGCGGGCGGCAGCCTGTCGATCGACGGCCGGCCCGTCGGCGGCACGCCCGACCGCGCATTCCGCCGCCACGTGCAGATGGTGTTCCAGGATCCGTACGCGTCGCTGCATCCGCGCTTCACGGTCGACCAGACGCTGCGCGAGCCGCTGTCGATCCACCGGATCGACGACGCCGACGCGCGCATCGCCCGCGCGCTGTCCGAAGTCGGGCTCGGCCCGGCGTTCCGCTTCCGCTATCCGCACCAGCTGTCGGGCGGCCAGCGCCAGCGTGTCGCGATCGCACGCGCGCTGATCGTCGAGCCGCGCGTGCTGCTGCTCGACGAGCCGACCTCCGCGCTCGACGTATCGGTGCAGGCCGAGATCCTGAACCTGCTGCGCCGCCTGCATCGCGAACGCAACCTGACGATGATCCTCGTGAGCCACAATCTCGCGGTGATCGGCTTCCTGTGCCAGCGCGTCGCGGTGATGCAGCATGGCGAGATCGTCGAACAGCTGCGGATCGAGGACGTTCGCGCCGGACAGGTCGCACGCGACTACACGCGCACGCTGCTGCGCGCGACCGAAGGCTACCGACGCCTCGATCCGGTTGCCTGACATGTGCGCGACGCGCGGGCGTGCGATACTCGGCACCCCGTGCGTCGGCGCGCCAGTGCACCGGCGCGCCGACGGATGGAACCCTCGCGCGCCGCGCGGGTCCATTTCCTTTCGTCAACAGCTCAACAGCAATAGGGAGGCGTTCATGCTGCAATTCATCGAAACCCTGGTGGTCGGGCTCATCGTCGGCCTCCTCGCCCGTGCGCTCAAGCCCGGCGACGACAAGATGGGCATCCTGATGACCGTCGTGCTCGGCGTCGTCGGCTCGCTCGTCGCGGGCTACGTCGGCCGCGCCGCCGGCTGGTATGCGCCGGGCCAGGGCGCCGGCTGGATCGCGTCGATCATCGGCGCGATCGTGCTGCTCGTGATCGTCGGCGCGGTGCGCAAGCGCGCGGGCTGACCGCCGCATCGCCCGCGTCGATACGCAACGGCCGCTCGTTACACGAGCGGCCGTTTTCTTTATGCACGCCGCAATTCGCACCTTCGTCGAATCGTTGAGTCCTCAACGATTCACTCGCAAACCCCCGGTTCACTGGCCGGATCGCCGCGCCCTTACGCCATCGGCAATACCCTGACTTGCGGCCGCACAAATTTGGGATAAATTGATTGGAGGAATACGGCGTCATTTGATCGTTGCCGTTATTTCCCGTTTTTCATTCAAGAGGTCCAATGGAATTGCCGTTTACGCATACAGCACCGCAGCGTTGACGGACTGCCATTCGAGCGGCCCCGCTGCGACGCGCTTCCTCTCTGGAGCCTGTCATGAAGCATCGCCTGTTTGCCGCCTCGTTTGCCCTGGCTGCCTCGCTTCTGGCGTCGTCCTCATCTTTTGCCGCCGGCGCGTCCGGCGTTATCCACTTCACCGGCATGATCGTCGAGCCGCCGTGCTCGTTCGCGCTCGACACGGCCGACGCCGCGCACGCGCACGTGCGCCCCGACTGCCCGCGCCCGGCGAGCGGGCAAGTCGCGTTCGTCGACGCGGCCAGCCTGCGCACGATCAAGACCACGACCTTTACGCAGGCCTCGCGCGCAATCGTTTTACCCGATCGTGCGGGCGGCACGCATGCGCCGATGATCGCCATCGTGACGTACCAGTAACACCCGCTGCCGGAGGCGTCGCGCGTCAGTCGCGATGGCAGGCGATCCAGTCGCTGAACGCGCGGATCTTCTGCTGGCTGCCGATGCTCTCCGGGTAGACGAAGAAATAACGGGCGCCGGTTTCGAGCACGATGTCGAACGGCCGTTCGAGCCGGCGCGCGCTGACGTCGTCGTCGACGAGCGTCACGTCGCCGATCGCGACGCCGAAACCCTGCATCGCCGCGTTCGTCGCGAGATCGAGCGTGTCGAAGGTCGGCCCGCGCTCCGCGTCGACGGCGCGCTCGCCCGCGTGATCGAGCCACGCGCGCCAGTCGCGGTGGTCGCGCGTCGGATGCAGCAGCGTATGGTGCGCGAGATCGCCGACCGCATCGAGCGGCGCGGCCTGCCGCAGCTCGGGCGCGCACACCGGCGTCAAGCGTTCGTCGAACAGCGGCAGCGCGAAGACACCGGGGCCCGGCGACGTACCGTAGACGACCGCCGCATCGAACGGCTCGGTCGAGAAATCGACGACGTGCTGCCACGCGGTCGTGATCTGCACGTGGAGTTCGGGATGCTCGCCCTGGAAGCGCATGATGCGCGGCAGCATCCAGCGCATCACGCAGGTCGGCACCTTCAGCGCGAGATCGGTGCGCTGCCGCGTGAGCTTCATCGAAATGTCCTCGATCCGCGCGAAGCTCTCGTTGACCACCGGCAGCAATTGCTCGCCCTCCGCCGTCAGCGTGAGGCCCTTCGCGTGCCGTTTGAACAGCGGAAAGCCGTAGTGCGCCTCGAGTGTCTGGATCTGCCGGCTCACCGCGCCCTGCGTGAGGCACAGCTGCTCGGCCGCGCGCGTGAAGCTGCGGTGGCGGGCCACCGTCGAGAAGATCTGCAGCGCGTGCAGGGGCGGAAGTCGGCGCATGACGAAGGGGGTAGACGGATCGACCGCACCGAACGACGGCGCGGCAAGGCCGCGCGCCGACACCGGCGCGCGTTGATCGACACGATAAGCCAAACGCCGGCTTTACGCGAGGTGCGGCGCGCGCTCAGGCCGTGGCGGCGAACGCGCCCGTCGCGATGCGCGCCGCCGACGCGACGACGTCCGCGCGTGCGGCCGCGTCGGCACGCGGTTGCGTGAACGACACGGCCAGCACGATCGGCGCGCGCGACGGCGGCCACAGCACCGCGACGTCGGTCGTCGTGCCGTAGCCGCCGGTGCCGGTTTTGTCCGCGATGCGCCAGCCGGGCGGCACGCCGGCTGCGATCCCGGTCGCGCCGCGCGCGCCGCCGGTCATCCATTCCGTGAGCTGCGCACGCTGCGGTTCGCGCAGCGTATCGCCGAGCAGCAACCGCTGCAGCGTGTCGACCATCGCGACCGGTGTCGACGTATCACGCTCGTCGCGAGGCGCCGCCTGGTTCAGTTCGGGTTCCCAGCGATCGAGCCGGAACACGGTGTCGCCGCTTTCGTGCGCGAACGACGTGACGGCCTGCGGGCCGCCGAGCACGCCCATCAGCAGGTTCCCGGCGCCCTTGTCGCCCGACTGCAGCATCGCCGTGCAGAGCTGCGCGATCGTCATCCCCGTGTCGACGTGGCTTTCCGTCACCGGCGAGCCGGCCACGACTTCATAGCGGCGATACAGGATGCGGCGCGGCAACAGCGACGCGTCGAGCGAGCCGCGCGCGAGTATCGCGGCGGCGGCGACGACCGCATAGGTGCCGCACAGCGGGAAGCGCTCGCGCGCGTGATGCGCGATGCGCGTGCCGCTCGACGTATCGAGCGCGGCGACGCCGAGCCGGCCGTTCGACGCTTGTTCGAGCGCGGCGAGTTCGGCCTGGGCGGCATGTGCGCGCCCCTGCTCGGCGACGGGCGCCGACGAGCACGCGGCGACGAACGGCGCGGCGACGGCGGCGAGCAACAGCGAGCGGCGTGTCGGAGAATGTTCCATGGATGAAGGGCGTTCTGTCGGAAACGGTGGCATGGAGCAACGCACGTGCGCGTCGACGACGCACACGCATTCGCGCCGACGGCCGGCTCGCGACGGCATACGCCGCGCATCCCCGAAGACGTCCGTCGGCCCCGCATGCGGCGGGACGCGCGTGAACAGACCCTAGCGTAGCAGCGAGCGCGCCCCGCGTCAGCCTTGCGACGAAGGCAGGTACGGCATCGGATTGACGGGCTTGCCGTCGCGTCGCACTTCGAACAGCAGCGCGACACGCGAGTTGTCGAGGTCGCCCATCTCGGCGATCTCGTCGCCCCGGTGCACGATGTCGCCGGTCTTCACGAGCACTTTGCGGTTGTGCGCATAGGCGGTGAGGAAATCCGCGTTGTGCTGGACGATGATCAGGGTGCCGTAATCGTTCAGGCCGCTACCCGCGTACATCACGCGGCCGTCGGCCGCCGCGCGAACCGGGTCGCCCGGCCGGCCGGCGATCTGGATGCCGCGGTTCTGCCCCGGCCGGAACGCGTCGACGATCTTGCCGCGCGCGGGCCACGTAAGCGCCACACCGCCCGCATGCCGCCTGGTTTCCTTCACGACCTGCCGGTCGCTCGCCGTCGACGCGCTCGCCGGCGCGGCGGCCGGCGCATTGCTCGCGTCGGCTGGCGCGGCGGCCTGTGCACCGCCATTCCCGCCCGATGCCTGCAACGGCTGCTGGCGGACGATGCGCAGCACCTGCCCCATGCGCAGCCTGCCGCGCCCATCGAGCTTGTTCCAGGTGCGCAGGTCGGCGACGCTGCAGTCGTTCGCGGACGCGATGCCCGACAGCGTGTCGCCGCGTTTCACCACGTACTTCTGCGCGACGAGAATGGGTGCGGGCGGCGGCGTCGCGGGCGTGGCGGCGGGCTGGCCCGACGGCGAGCCCGCCAGCGTGTCGCTCGGCGGGACGGGCGGCGGACTGGCACAACCGGCCATGACGAGCACCGCGGCCAGGCCGGACAGCCACGCCGACTTGCGGCAAATCTCGCGCTGATTCATGGACGATCGACTCCGGTTTGACAATCTTTCAAGCATCTCAAAAACGGAACGGCCGACGTGTAACCGGATGCAAACAATGATGACAAACGATCACGAACCGGGCGTCGGCGGACACTCGTTACCGGTAATACGGTCGATTTCGGAAAAACTTGACGGTTTTGGACGCGCGATGCGGAAGAAATTTCAGGATCTACCGATATTTCGAATGGCTTTCAATCTCCCATGGCCGCGCCGGACAGCCGAGGCGGCCTGCGACGGCCGCCCGCTCAGCGCAGCCAGTCGACCAGCTCCGCGCAGGCCCACGCGACGCCGACGCACAGGAACAGCAGGTGCAACGCGATCTTGAACGACACGCCCCACGACGAATCGACCCGCATGACAGTCTCCCCCGGTTGATATGCGGCCATGATCCGGCATCGATCCCGCCCCGAAAATGCGGAACCGGCGAACGGGGTCTCAGGCGCAGCCTGAGACCGGCGCGGCGGTTCCTGCTAACTTATCGGCCATATCCATTCTTACGCGCCCTCACCCCGCCATGCGCTTCGACCTGACCGACCTGCGGCTCTTCCTGAACATCTGCGAGGCCGGCACGATCACGGGCGGCGCCGAGCGCACCCACATCACGCTGCAGGCAGCAAGCGAGCGCATTCGCGGGATGGAAGACGAACTCGGCGTGCCGCTGCTGCACCGGACCAAGTCCGGCGCGCAGGCGACCGACGCCGGCCGCGCGCTCGAGCACCACGCGCGCACGGTGCTGCAGCAGATCGACCACATGCGCGGCGAACTGCAGCAATACGGCCAGGGGCTGCGCGGGCATATCCGGCTGCTCTGCAACACGGCGTCGCTGAGCGAATACCTGCCCGACGCGCTCGCCGCGTATCTGCCGCATCATCCGAAACTGTCGATCAGCGTCGAGGAGCGCTCGAGCCAGGAAATCGTGCACGCGATCCGCAACAAGACGGCCGAGGTCGGCATCGTCGCCGATTCGGTCGGGCTCGGCGGACTCGCGCAGAAGCCGTTCCGCGAGGATTGGCTGATCGCGGTCGTGCCGGCCGGGCATCCGCTCGCCGCGCGCGACGAGGTCGCGTTCGACGAGATCGCCGACGCGGATTTCATCGGGCTGACCGACGGCAGCGCGCTGCAGGTCCATCTCGGCGACCAGGCGCGTGCGCTCGGCAAGCGGATCCGCTACCGTGTGCAGCTGAAGAGTTTCGATGCGATCTGCCGCGTGATCGAAAGCGGCGTGGGGATCGGCATCGTGTCGCGCCACGCGGCCGAGCGCGCGATGCAGACGATGGACGTGCGGCTCGTCGAGCTGTCCGATGCGTGGAGCCACCGCAAGCTGACGCTCTGTGCGCGATCGTTCGATGCGCTGCCCAAATATACGCAGGCGTTCGTGTCGTATCTGTCGGGCGAAACGCCATCGCGCTGAACGCCGCGCGCCGTCCGCAACGGCCGGGCGATACACGAGGAGGCACCGCCGCCATGACGACACCCGATCTCGCCACGCACTACCGCGCCTACATCGACTGCCTGAACCGCCAGGACTGGCCGGCGCTCGGCCGGTACGTCGCCGACAACGTGATCCACAACGACCGGCCGCTCGGCCTGGCCGGCTACCGCGCGATGCTGGAGCAGGATTTCCGCGACATTCCGGATCTCCATTTCGAGATCCGGCTGCTGGTGTGCGAACCGCCGCGCATCGCATGCCGGCTGCGCTTCGCGTGTGCGCCGAGCGGGACGTTCATGGGGCTCGCCGTCGACGGCACGCGCGTCACGTTCGCCGAGAACGTGTTCTACGAATTTCACGACGGCAAGATCCGGCAGGTGTGGTCGGTGATCGACAAGGCCGCGATCGAAGCGCAGCTTTAGCATCGCCGCGGGACGGCTACCGGATGGGATCGACGAGTCGATATCCGGCTTGAATTCGATTTCCAAGGGTAACGTTTTCTCGCGCATCCCGCCGGAAGCACGCCGCACGAACGCCTTTCCGACGCATGCCGTCACTGCCGATATGCCACGCTGCGCCGCAGCGAAAATAATCATAAATCGCGGAAATTCCAGCACGCATAGCCCACCTTCATCGCACCTCCTGCTTTGACCATCCGGGTTTTCACGGTCGCATCCGGCGTGAAAGCGCATTGACATCGAAGCAATCGATGCCTAAATTTGGAAAACGTTTTCCAGCACTGTCGGCGCGACGCGACCATGGCCCGCGCAGGGAGAACGCTTGCCTGCTCGAGTTGCGATTCAAGACTTCATCACTATTCGAACCTGGAGACACGATGCATACGCGCAGCAGATTCGCGCTCGGCGCAGCGTTCAGCGCCCTTTCCGTCCTGTTCGTCAGCGCATGCGGCGGCAACGACGTGACCGCCCCGCCGTCGACACCGGCGCTCGCGCCGAACTCGTTGCAGGCGCTCGTCTACGGCGCACCCGACACCAGCGTGCCGGCCGGCACGCGCATTCCGGTCACGATGATGGGCCAGATGCGCGCGCTGTTCGACCTGATCCGGAAATCGCCCGACTTCACGCAGGTCGTCATGGATCTCGGCGACGGTTCGCCGGTTCACGTGCTCGACACGAACACCGGCGACAAATTCCTGCCCGGCAAGCTCGCGCTCGGCCTGTCGTACATCCTGATCGACATGAAGTCGAAGGGCGACCCGCAATACGCGAGCTATCTCGCGACGTACCAGACGATCACGACCGCGATGATGGCGCAGTCGGGCAGCGACTACACGTATGCAAATACGTCGTGGGGCGAGTACTACTACCTCGTCGCACTGAACAACCTGAAGGCGCACGGCATGCTCAACGAGGTCTTCAGCGACGCGATGCTCGCGACGCTGCAGCAACGGCTCAACTTCTGCGACATGTTCGGCCCCGATGCAAGCGGCAAGACCAGCACCTGCCCGGCCGCCGGCACGCCGATCGACATTGCGTCGCTCAACACCGCGCAGAATTATTATGCGGTGTCCTACGGAATCGCCGGGCTGCGGCAAAAACTCGGCTGGAGCAATCCGTCGTTCTCGTCGGCGACCGATCCGGCCGTCGCGACGATGGGCGCGCGCGATGCGCTGCTCTATACCGTGACGAACCACATCCGCAACGATTCGTCGGGCGGCTTCTCCGACGAAGCGTCGAACACGCATACGACCTATTACGACCGGGCGCGCTACGACCGCTACAGCACACTGCTGATCGGCGAAGTGACCGAGCGCACGTTCGAGATGGGCAACGAGGCGAACCTCACGCCGGAACTGAAGGGCTATCTGCGCAAGTCGGTCGACCTGATCCTGCCGCAGCTGAACGCCGACGGCCAGGGCTTCAACTACGGCCGTTCGATCGGCCCGTACGGCGATTCCGCGTTCATGGAGGTGCTGACGGCGGCCGCCAACGCGGGCGTGCTGACCGACCAGGAAAAGCAGGTTGCGTACGCGTTCATCTACCGGGCCGCGCGTCGCTTCGACACGTACTGGTACGACCCGTCGCTGCCGACGCCGTCGGTGAACATGTGGGTCAAGGGTCGCGGCACGGACGCCTATCGCGGCAAGCCGCGCGTGATGGGCGAGAATTTCAGCCTGCTGCATCAATACCTGTACGTGAACGCGTGGTGGAACAAGCTCGGCTTCGGCGGCAAGGCGCCGATGGACGATGCGGCCTACGATGCGTGGCTCGACGCGCTGCCGCGCTACACGCTCACCTGGTACAACCAGCCCGGCGATACCGCGCATCCGTACAACGCGGCGCTGCTCACCGTGCGCGACGGCCGCCGCGCGATCAACCTGAATCTCAGCCAGGCGCCCGACTACAACTCGTTCACGCCGTACTACCCGGTGCCGTTCTCCGACAAGCTGATCTACGGGACGACCGATCTGGGCTACGCGCTGCTGGTGCCGCAGGTGTCGTACAACGGGAAGACCTACGTTCCCGTCACGTACTACAAGAACCTCGACGTGCAGCAGGCCAACGGACAGGTGGTCGTGTCGTTCGACACGGCGAAGTTCCGTCTCGCGTCGAAGAACGCGGCGTACACGACGGATCTCGACCTGCAGATGCATACCGTGCTGACGTTCGCGCACGGCACGATCTCGCGCAGCGACACGCTTGCCTCGGGCACGCTCGCCGGCAACCTGTCGGTCGAGACGGACTTCGCATCGTTCGCGGACTTTGCGTCCACGCAAGCGAACGGCGACGGCACGTCGGTGACGTACGCGAACAGCACCGCGACCGGCTATGCGGCGTCCGGGTTCGACACCTGCGCGCTGTCCGCCTTCGACACGGTCAACGGCGCGGCGAACCCGCTGTCGACGACGCCGATCGGCCAGCTGCATTCGAACTTCGCGTGCAAGACCACTCCGTTCGCGCTCGGCGCGGGCGTCACCCGCACGTTCGGGTGGACGCTGAAGTACGCCGACCCGGCCTGAGCGGCATGGCCGCCGCTCCGTGAGCGTCCTCGAAGCCGGCTCTCGAAACCGGCTTCGGGGCATTCGCGCCGGGCGCGCGGTGCGCGTGTCGGCGATTCCCGTTCACAGCCACGCCGAAGCGGCCATGTAGGCGCCGAGCGCGATCATCCCGACGAAGAAGCAGCGCTTGAACGCCTTCTCGCTCATCACGCGCCGCGCATATTGCCCGCCGATCATCCCCGCGAGTGCCGGCACGAGCGCCAGCGCCGATACGCCGAGATCGATCGTCTGCAGCGCGCCCGTCACGCGCAACTGCAGCCCGAGCGCGATCGTCGACGCGGTAAACGACAGCCCGAGCGCCTGGATCAGGTCGTCCTTCGTCAGCCGCAGCGCCTGCAGGTACGGCACCGCCGGCACGACGAACACGCCCGTCGCGGCCGTCACGACGCCCGTCAGATAGCCGACCGCGGCCGACAGCCATTTCTCGTATCGGCCCGGCGCGGGCAATCGCGCGGCGGCGAGCCCCCAGCAGCCGTATGCGGCCAGCACGACGCCGAGTGCCGCGTGGGTCCACGCGCTGCCGGCGGCAAGCGCGGGCAGCCCGCCCGTCAGCGTGCCGATCGTCAGCCCGGCGAGCAGCGGCCACAGACGCCGCAGCAACGGCCCGAACGAAGGGCCGAGCCACAGCTGCCAAACATTGGTGATGAACGACGGCACGAGCAGCAGGCTCGCGGCGGCCGACGGCGGCATCGCGAGCGTCAAGAGCCCCATCGCGATCGTCGGCAGCCCGAGGCCGATCATGCCCTTGACCGCGCCGGCCAGCAGAAAGACCAGCACGATGATCGTCAGCATCTGGGTTTGCATGGAGGGCGTTCCGTCCGGTTGAAGACGGCGCGATGATGAACCACCGTCACGCCGCCGGCCATCTGGCTTTGCCTGAGGCTGGCTCGGGTCCGCCCGGCCGGCCTCGTTGCCTCGTCATCCCGCCATGCCCGCCGTTCAGGCTCCGTGCGCCGGCCCCCGGCCCTGCTCGCTGTCGAGGTGCGCCATCTGAGGGGCCGGATAACGCTCGCCGGCAGCCGCCCCGGCGGGAACCGCCGTTTCGATGCGCGCCAGATCATCGACCGTTAGTTGCAACTTAGACGCCTGCAATGCGTCCTGGAGTTGCGTGCGCTTGCGCGCGCCGATCAGCGGCACGATGTCGTCGCCGCGCGACAGCGCCCATGCGATCGCGATCTGCGCCGGGTTGCTGCCCTTCTCGTCGGCGATCGCGCGCAGCGCGTCGACCAGCGCGAGATTGTGCGCGAGGTTCTCGCCCTGAAAGCGCGGGCTGGCCGCGCGGAAGTCGCGCTCGCCCTGCCGCGCCGCGCTCCAGCCGCCGCCGAGCAACCCGCGCGACAGCACGCCGTAGGCGGTCACGCCGATCCCGAGTTCGCGGCACACGGGCAGGATGTCCGCCTCGATCCCGCGCGACAGCAGCGAGTATTCGATCTGCAGGTCGGCGATCGGCGCGACGGCCGCCGCGCGGCGAATCGTGTCGGCACCCACCTCCGACAGGCCGATATGGCGCACATGACCGGCCTTCACGAGATCGGCGATCGCGCCGACCGTCTCCTCGATCGGCACCGTCGGATCGACGCGCGCCGGCCGGTAGATGTCGATGTGGTCGGTGCCGAGCCGCTTCAGCGAATACGCGACGAAATTGCGGATCGCCTGCGGCCGCGCGTCGTAGCCGACGAACGCGCCGGCCGGGTCGCGCAGCGCGCCGAATTTCACGCTGATCAGCATCTGGTCGCGCGCGCGGCCGCGCAGCGCGTCGCGGATCAGCATCTCGTTGTCGCCCATCCCGTAGAAGTCGCCCGTGTCCAGCAGCGTGATCCCGTTGTCGAGCGCCGCGTGCAGCGTCGCGATGCTTTCGTCGCGATCCGCCGGCCCGTACAGATCCGACATCCCCATGCAGCCGAGCCCGATCGCCGATACCTGCGGGCCCGTGCGGCCCAGTTGACGCTTGTCCATGTCCGTTTCCTTGCGGTGGTGAGTGAATGAACCGGATTCTGGACGCATCGCGGCGCGCGATAAACGCGAAACGCCCAACCAATTCATTCGACGCTGATTAACAATGGAGCCTGTCCCAATTCGCCCACGCTCCCGCCCCGCATGGACCATCTGCATGCAATGCGCATCTTTGCGCGCGTCGCCCACCTCGGCAGCTTCACGAAAGCGGCCGAGCAGCTGCAATTGCCACGCCCGACGGTCAGCAATGCCGTCCAGTATCTGGAAAAACACCTGAGGGTGCGCCTGCTGCAGCGAACCACCCGGCGCGTCGCGCTCACCGCCGAGGGCGCCACCTACTACGAGCGCTGCACGCGGCTGCTGGCCGATCTGGACGATGCCGAGACGCTGTTCGACGACGCCGGCGCCGCGCCGCGCGGCGCGATCCGCGTCGACCTGCCCGAACGCTTCGCGCTGAACAAAGTGATTCCGGCGCTGCCGGATTTCCACGCGCGCTATCCCGACCTGCGCGTCGTGCTGAGCACGACCGACCGCTTCGTCGATCTCGTCGCCGATGGCATCGACTGCGCGGTGCGGGTCGGCGTGCTGTCCGACACGTCGCTGGTCGCGCGCCGCGTCGGCGAGATGGCGCAGATCAACTGCGCGTCGCCCGCGTATCTCGCGCGATACGGCACGCCGCGCTCGCCGGACGATCTGCCCGACCACGTCGCGGTCGGCTATTTCTCGAGCCGCACGGGCCGCGAGCTGGACTGGGAATATGCGGACATGGATTCGGGCGCGCTGCAGACGGTGAAGATGCGCAGCGTGGTCGCGGTGAACAGCTCGCAGGCGTATCTCGCGTGCTGCATCGCGGGCCTCGGGCTGATCCAGGCGCCGCGCGACGGGCTCGCGCCGCTGCTCGAGGACGGCTCGCTGGTCGAGGTGCTGCCGGAGTGGCGCGCCGCGCCGCTGCCGGTGTCGGTCGTGTTCCCGAACGGCCGGCATCTGGCGCCGCGCGTGCGGATCTTCGTCGACTGGCTCGCGCACACGCTCGACGACGCGCGGCGGCCCGCGTGACGAAAGCCGGCGCCGGGGGAATTCGCCCCGGGCGCCGGCAGGTCGACATCAGAACTTGTGGCGAATCGCGGCGCGCACCGCGAACTGGTTGGCCGACGACGACGGGCCGTCCGTCCCGACCACGTAGCCGCCGTCGGCCGCGGTGCCGGTCTTGTCGCCGGCGACCTTCTGCCATGCGCCCTGCAGGTAGACGTCGGTGCGCTTGGACAGGCTGTAATCGGCCATCAGCCCGACGGTGTGGTACTTCGGCTTGAACGAACCGGCCGCGGCGTCGAATTTGCCGTCCGTGTACACGTACTGCGCGCCGAGATAGAAATCGGACGTGAGCTGGTACTTGCCGTTGATCTCGAAGTTCTGGAACTTGGTCGCGCTCAGCCCGAGGCCCGAGAACGTCGACGCCGGCAGGTAAATAGTCGACACCGGATTCTTCACGTCGGTCTTCGTATAGACGAAGCCGACCGTCGCCGGGCCGAACGTGTAGTTGACGCCGCCGCCGAAGATGCGCAGGCGGTCGGCGACGAAGTTCGCATCGTCGGCCGCGATCGCGCCCGCGTTGCCGACGCCCGGGCTGTTCGCCTGCAGGTATGCAGCCGCGACCTGCAGGCCGGCCAGCGAATACTGCGCGCCGATGCTGTACTGGCGGTTGGTCGAGAAGCCCGTGCTGTTGCTGAAGCTGTAGGTGCCGCCGAACGACAGCCCGTTCCAGTCGGGGCTCGCGTACTTGACCGTGTTGTTGACGCGGAACGAATTGTCCGTGTTGTCGTTGTCGAACGGATGCGAGAACAGCGTGCCGCCCCAGTTGCCGTTTGCGGTCAGCGGCGCGAGATAGTCGACGACGGAATCGTACTGGCGGCCGAAGGTCAACGTGCCGAAGCGCGACGCGCTCAGCCCGACGAACGCCTGACGACCGAACATCCGGCCGCCCTGGTTGAGCCGGCCGTTGTTCACGTCGAAGCCGTTTTCCAGCGTGAAGATCGCCTTCAGCCCGCCGCCCAGGTCCTCGCTGCCCTTCAGGCCCCAGCGGCTGCCCTGCGCGTAGCCGCTCGCGAGCTGGTAATTCGTTTTTCCGACCCCGTTTACGTTCACGTTGTTCGTGTAGTTGAAGCCCTCGTCGATCAGGCCGTACAGCGTCACGCTGTCCTGCGCGAAGGCCGGCGCGGCGAAAGCGGCCAGCGCGGCGGCAAAAATGACGTGCTTCTTCATGACGGATCTCCGGAGCCGGGGCCGGGCAGGCCATGTGCCCGGCGATTTGTTTGATCTGTTTTATCGAGGTGGCCCGCAGGGCGGACGACGCGGTGTGCGGCCGCGCGGACAAAATGGTGTCACGTCGCAAATCGCCCGTCCATCGGGGCGTGGGACCGGCACGCAAAGCGTTGCGCTCGTCCAACTGCCCTGTTCTCACCATGGCCCGATCAGGCTTGCCGGCAACGGCTGGCCGGCCTGCCATCCGCGTAAACCCGGACGGCGTCACATCGGTGGCACAATGCGCATCCGTTCTTCATTTCTTCACGAAGTCATGCTTCACCCCGATTCATGCGCGGCAGGTGCCGGCCGCGCACGCGGCGCGCGCCCGGAGGCGGCCCGATGACCGCCGCCGCCCGGGCCGGCCGCTATGCCGAGCTCGATTTCTTCCGCGGCCTCGTGCTGCTGGTGATCGTCGTCGACCACATCGGCGGCAGCATCCTGTCGCGCGTGACGCTGCATGCGTACGCGCTGTGCGACGCGGCCGAGGTGTTCGTATTCCTCGGCGGTTTCGCGACCGCCATCGCGTACAACTCGCTCGCCGAGCGCCACGACGAGGCGGCCGCGCGCCAGCGGTTCATCCGCCGTGCCTTCGAGATCTACCGTGCTTTCCTCGTGACGGCCGGCCTGATGCTGCTCATCACCGCCGTGCTGAACGCATTCTCGATCGACGGCCCGAACATGCCGACCAACGATCTCGACGGCCTGCTCCACAAGCCGCTCGCCGCGCTGCGCGACATCCTGCTGTTCCGCCGCCAGCCGTATCTCGCGTCGGTGCTGCCGATGTATGCGTTCTTCGCGCTGCTGGTGCCGCTCGCGCTGCCGCTCGCGCGCACGCAGCCGTGGCTGATGCTCGCGTTCAGCGGCTCGCTCTGGTACGCGGCGCCGCACATCGCGCGCTTCTTGCCGACCGTCGAAGGCGCGCCGTGGGACTTCAATCCGTTCGCGTGGCAGTTCCTGTTCGTGCTCGGCGTGATCGCGCGCTGCCAGCCCGTCTACCAGACGCTCGCGCCGAAACCGCAGGGCTGGCTGCTGACGGCCGTGTCGCTCGCGATCGTCGCGGCCGGCGCGTATTACCGGCTGCGCATCGAGCCGTTCCCGACCGATCCGTCGATCAAGCAAAATCTCGGCGCGCTGCGGCTCGCGAACTTCCTCGCGATCGCGTGGCTCGCGGCCAAGCTCGTGCACCTCGGATGGATGAAGAAGGTCGCGCACGCGATGCCCTGGATCGGCACGATCGGCCGCCAGGGGCTGCTGTGCTTCGTCGCCGGCACCGGCATCTCGCTCGCGGTCGATTCGCTGCTTTATCAGGCGACCGAAGGCTATCTGAACGTGCCGCTCGGCCTGACCGCCGACGCCGTCGCGATGGGCTTGCTGTACCTCGTCGCGAAGCTCCATGCGCCGCTCGTGTCGCGGCTGCCGTTCCCGTTCCGTTCGCGGTGATGATGCGCCGCGCCGTCATGCGCCGCTGCTACGATAGCGGGCGCCTCTCCTGAAACGATTCACCATGCGCCGACTCGCCCTTCCGTTCGCCGCCGCCCTGATCGCCGGCGCCATCGCCACCGCCCACGCCACGACGGGCGGGCCCGCGGTTTCAACGGCGTCGTCCGCGACCGCGACCGTCCCGCCCGCAACGATCGCGCCGGCCGCCCAGGAACCGCCGGTCAATCCGGGCAGCAGCGTCGTGCTGCGCGCGTTCCGGTCGGCGTCGCTGAAGCGCGACTGGTCTTACACGGTCTACCTGCCGCCCGGCTACAACCCGGAAGGTGCGCGCTATCCGGTGCTGTACCTGCTGCACGGCAACGCCGGCAACGCAAACGACTGGATCACGCAGGGCCGGCTGCAGGCCACCGCCGACACGCTGATCGAGCGCCGCGAGATCCCGCCGGTCGTGATCGTGATGCCGCAAGGCGGCACCGACTGGTACGTCGACCGCAAGGAGAAGATGCAGAGCGCGTTCCTCAACGACCTGCTGCCTGAAGTCGAGGCGCACTTCGCGGTGTCGAACCAGCGCGCGGGCCGCGCGATCGGAGGCGTGTCGATGGGCGGCTTCGGCGCACTGCGTTTCTCGCTGCTCGAGCCGGGCCTGTTCTGCGGCGCGATGCTGCTGAGCCCCGCGATCTACGCAAACGAGCCGCCGCTCAATTCCGCCGCGCGTTATGTCGGCGTGTTCGGCGACCGGCAGTTCGACCCGCGCGTGTGGCACGAGCTGAACTACCCGGCGCTGCTGCGCGGCTATTTCGCGCGCAACTGGCGCGTGCCGATGTTCATCGCGGTGGGCGACGACGACCTGACGATCCAGGCCGAATCGAGCCTGCTGTACACGCAACTGCGCCGCGCGCAGAACCCGGCGGAACTGCGCGTCGTCGACGGCGGGCACACGTGGGACGTGTGGCGCGGGCTGCTCGGACAGGGGTTGAAGTACGCACTGGATTGCGTGAAATGATGCGGGCCTGAGCGCGGCCCCACCATGGCGGGCGGTATGCGCGCGCCGCCGGCCGCCTTGCTCGCGTCAGACTTCCGCGGCGATCGTCCTTGCCATCCGCAGCGCCAGCGCATATCCGGTCAGCGTCGGATTGACCACCGACGAACTCGGATGCACGGCCGTGCTCGCGATGAACAGGTTCGGGTGATCGTGCGTACGGCAATCGCGGTCGACGACGGAATCGGCCGGATCGCTGCCCATGATCGTCGTGCCCATGATGTGCGAACTCGGCACCCACGCATGGATGTCGTTGACGACCTCGGTCGCACCGAACACCCGCTGGAAATCGCGGTAGTCGTCGAGCACCTGCGATGCCGCGCGCAACGCGTAGTCGTAGACGTCGTAATCGGTGCGCGGCGTCGGCAGCCCGAGCGCATCCTTGCGATCGCTGAGCGTCACGCGGTTGCGCGGGTCGGGCAGGATCTCGACGTAGCTGGCGATCTTCAGATAGCGCGCCGCGTCGTGGCGGATCCGCGCATCGAGCGCGTCGCCCACGATACCTTGCGCGATCAGCCGCCGCGTGACGACCTCGTTGGGCACCGTGTTGTCGAGGAAATGCCGGATCGCGCCGTGTTCGCGACGAAACGCGCCGTCGCGCCGCGTGTTGATGCTGCCCTGCTGCGTCGGGCCGCGCCCCGCCCACACCGGCTCGCGCGCGAGCATCGCGATCGCGCGGCCGGTGTGTCCCATCATGTTGCGGCCGACCTGATCCGACGAATTCGCGACACCCGACATCAGCAGCAGCTTCGGAATCTCCACGCCATGCGCCGCGAGCACGAAGGTCCGCGCGGTCAGGCGCGTGCTTTTGCCGTCCGGCGTCATGTAATGGATCGCGGCGATCTTGCGATTCTCGCCGCGCTCGATCTTGTAGACGACCGCGTTCGTCAGCAGCCGCGCGCCTTGCGCGACGGCGCGCAACACCGGGCGGTCGCCTGAAAATTGCGCACCGATCGGGCAGATCGGCGCGCAGTTGTTGTTGCCGGCGCAGGTCGGTCGGCCCTCGTAGGGCCGCGTCGCGCGCGCGTTGGGCTCGTCGACGAAACGATGACCGATCGTCGCGACCTTGTCCGCGACCTGCTGCGTCAGGTACGACCACGGCTGCTGCCGCATCGGATACGGCTTCGAGCGCGGCGGGAACGGCGCGCCACCCTGGCCGCTCTGATCGTCGGTATCCGAGCCCGATACGCCGATCTGCTCTTCGGCGAGCTGATACCACGGTTCGAGTTCGTCGTAACCGATCGGCCAGTCGCGCCCCTGGCCGTACAGGCTGCGCAGCCGGAAATCGTTCGGCAGCATGCGCCACGTCGCCCCTCCCCAGTGCCACGTCGTGCCGCCGACGAGCCGCAGGAACGACGGCTTCTGCAGCACCGGGCCGACGCTGTCGATGTAGCGGTCGGAATAGCGTCCAGTGGACGATTTCGGCGCCCACGGCAGATCCGGATACGGGCCGTTGTAGTCCGACTTGTTGCCGTAGTCGCGGAACGCGCGCACCAGCGCTGCCCGCTTCACCTCCGGCCCCGCCTCGAGCACGATGACGGACTTGCGTTGCTGCGTCAGCGACTGCGCGACGGCGCCGCCCAGGATGCCGGCGCCGATGACGATGACATCCGCGTCATAGGTACTGCTCATGATTTCGATCCTCGTTCGAAAGGCCGGTCAGCCGGCGTCGGCGGTCGGGCGCGCGGTCCAGTATTCGGGGCGCGCACGGATGTAGGTCGGAATGACCGTGACGTCGGCGGTCGGCTCGAACATCAGCGCGGTTTCGTAGCCGACCATGCGCGCCTGCCCGCCATGGCCGACGCTGCCCGTGTAGAAGGCCTCGATGATGGCCAGCGCGGCGATGCGCAGTTCGGGGGCCGCGACGCCGAGCGTGCGTACGAAAGCGTCGAGCGGCTGCGTGCCCATGTCGATCGCGACGGCGAGCGCGCGCAGTCGCGCCGGAAATTCGCTGTCCTGAGCGACGAGACCGTCGTAGACGGATTGCACATAGCGTGACGGAAGCATCGAGCGGCGCGTCAGATAGGCCGCCACACCGGCAAAATCCCGCAGCGGCACGGCCTCCGGCGCAGCCGCCGCACGTGCGATCAGCACGCCGGCAGGCAGTGCGGCGGCGAGCGCCGCGCCGGCCGACAGCTTCACGAAGCGGCGACGCTGCGCGTCCGGGTCATCGGTCACGTCGAATTCGTTCATCGCATGCATCTCCTGTCAGTGAGCGGGGGCGGTGCGGATCTTCGCGACATCCGCCGCGCTCACGCGAGTCCGGCCATTGCCGAACCGGTCGCTCAGGTAGTTCACCAGGGTCACCACTTCGTCATCCTTGAGTTCGGTCTGGAACGCCGGCATGAAATAGTGCGTGGCGCCGTTGTTCACGCTCGCGCCGTGCATGACCACCTGCAGCAGGTTCGACGCGGTGGCGGTGCCGACCGCGCTGTTGGCGAACAGCGACGGGAAGAATCCGTCCGCGGTGCCGGCGCCCGTCATCCCGTGACAGCTCGCGCAATGATCGAGGTAGAGCGACGCGCCGACCGGCGCCGAGCCTCCCGTCGCGGTTGCGGCCGCGGCGCGTACCGCGACGTAGTCGTCGGTCTTGCGCCCCTGCGCGGAACGCGGTGCGGTGTCGGCGCCCTTCGCCGCCGGCACGGTCGATAGATATGCGGCGATTGCGTTCAGATCGCGGTCGCTCATGCGGCTGAAGCTGTGTTCGACCGCTTCCGCCATCGGGCCGGCCGCCTGCGCCCTGCCCGGCACGTTGCCGGTGCGCAGGTACTGGACGATCTGCGCGGTCGTCCACGTGCCGATGCCCGCGTCGCGGTCGCGCGTGATGTTGAACGCCTGCCAGCCCGCGAGCGGCGCGCCGGCGAGATAGCCGACGCCGGTTTCGTCGTAGGCCAGCTCCTGCATCCCGATGCCGCGCGGCGTATGACAGGTGCCGCAGTGCGCGGCGCCCTGCACCAGGTAGGCGCCGCGATTCCACTCGGCGTCCCGCCCGGGCTTCGGCACATACGCACCTTCGCGCAGATACAGCGCGTTCCAGATCTTCAGCGGCCAGCGCAGGGTCAGCGGCCACGGGAAATCCGGCCGGCGGTTCGGCTGGTGCACCGGTGCGACGCCGTGCATGAAATACGCGTACAGGTTCGCGATGTCGTCGTCGCTGAACTTCGTGTACGACGGATACGGCATCGCCGGATACAGGTTGCCGCCGTCGCGCCGAATCCCCTTGCGCAGCACGTTCGCGAAATCCTGCGCCGAGTAGTTGCCGATCCCGGTTTGCTTGTCCGGCGTGATGTTGGTCGAGTAGATGTCGCCCATCGGCAACGGCATCGCGAGGCCGCCCGCGAACGGCTGCCCGCCCGGCGCCGTATGGCACGCGACGCAGTCCGCCGCGACGGCCAGCGCCTTGCCCGCGGCGACGCGATCCGCGGCCTGCACGGCCGCCGATGCGGGGGCCGTCGCGATGAGGAAGAGCGCGACAAGCGCGGAAAGGCCGGGTAAGCGCATGGAAATCGTCCGTGAGGAATCCGGTGAACAAGGCGGTTTCGGAAAGCCTCGCGATGCGGCCCTCTATCTTCCGGAGGAATCGCTCGCATGGCGTGGCCGCACTATATCATCCTCTGTATCGATACACTAAATCGATACAGAATCACCATTCGGATAATAATCGGCGGATGCCGGATCAGCGTCGCTGGATGTCGGAAAACGGTCGAACGCCGTGCGGGCGCGGCGGCAACTTGCGCGTCATGTCGTCAACGTGCGCGCGCAAGCCGTGGCCGCGGGAACAGGTGGCCGACTACGCGTGACGGCATCGCGGCCGGACCGCATTCCCGACGGACGAACGCGTCACCGCCGCACCGGTCGCCCGGCGCGCTGCCGCCGCTTGCGCCGCGCCTGCTAAGTCAAAGCCACGTCCCGCCCTGCCGCTCGTTCGGCTCGGCGGCGAGGGCGTCGAAATCGTGAATCCAGTCCAGGTGATGCAGCACGCTGTCGCGCTCGCCGAGCCGCGCATTGCGTGCCTGCGCGGCCGGCCCGTCGGGCAGATGCAGCACGTCGGCGGCGGAAATCGATGCGTACTGCACCTTGCGCGTGCGGCCGCGCCGCAGCCGCTCGTAAGCCGCCTGCGCCTCGCGCCAGTTGCCGGGCCCCGCCTTCGCCAGTTGCGCGGCCAGCACCATCGCGTCCTCGATCGACTGATTCGCGCCCTGCCCGTGATGCGGCACCAGCGCATGCGCGGCGTCGCCGATCAGCGTCACGCGCCCGCGGCTCCAGCAGCCGAGCGGCGGCCGGTGGAACAGCCCCCAGCGCTGGCTGATCGGCACCGCGGTGATCATCTGCACCACCGCCGGATGCCAGTCCCCGAACAGTCGCAGTTGCTCGCCCTCCTCCGCCGGCATGACCCAGTCGCGCGACGGCCACGGCGACGGATGACGCTCGACCAGCAGGAAGTTCTGGTCGCCGTTGTCACCGATCGGGTAGTGCAGTAGGTGACCGTGCGGCCCGACCCAGAACTGAATGGTTTCGGGATCGGGCAGCAGGTCCATCCGCTCGGCCGGCACCACGCCGCGAAAGCCCGAGCAACCCGAATACAGCACGTCGTCGTAGCCGAGCATCCAGCGCCGCGTGATCGAACGCGCGCCGTCCGCGCCGATCGCGAGATCGGCGTCGACACGTTCGCCGTTGGCGAAGGTCAGCGTGACGTGGTCCGGATGCTGCGCGAGATCGACGAGCCGATGGCCGAGGTGAATCTGCTCGATCCCGACCGCCTTCGACAGGATCGCCTGCAGGTCTGCGCGGTGCACGCCCCAGTACGAGCCGCCGAATTGCCGGCGATAGTCGGGCTCGCCGCGATGATGGCCGATCACTGCACCGCTGCGTCCGTCGCGATAGACGAGGCCCGGGATCTCCGCGCACACCGCGTTGAAAGCCGGGCGCAATCCCATCCGTTCGTAGAAACGCGTCGCGTTGGCTGACAGCGCGACGGCCGCTCCCACCTCGCGCAACACATCGGTCTGCTCGTATAGCTGCGCGTCGATGCCCTCTTCGCGCAATGCAAGCGCCAGCGTCAGGCCACCGATTCCGGCGCCGACGATCGCGATCCTCAGTTTCGTCTGCATGATGAACGTGTCTCCGATATTCAAGTCATGAGGGGGCGAGGCCGCGGCGCGCGTGACCTGCCCGGCGCGCCTGTCGAATGCCGGCGCCGTATCGGTATTTTCAGCAGCGCCTCGTCATCCCACAATAAAATGCAGGGAATCTGCTTCATCACTGAACGGAATGACCGGAGGCCACGCCGAACCATGGAACTGAGCGAGATCGACCTCAATCTGTTGCTGCTGTTTCAGCGGCTGATGCAGGAGCGGCGCGTGTCGAGCGTCGCGGAGCAGATGAACATGAGCCAGCCGGGCGTCAGCAACGCGCTCGCGAAGCTGCGCCGCCGGCTCGGCGATCCGCTGTTCGTGCGCGGCCCGGGCGGCGTGGTCCCGACACCGTTCGCGCTGCGCCTGGCCGAACCGGTCGCGCACGCGCTGTCGACGCTGCATGCCGCGCTCAACCCCGAGACCGGCTTCGATCCGCTCCGCGCGTCGCGCACGATGACGATCGGGATGACCGATATCGGCGAGGTCGTGTTCCTGCCCGCGCTGCTCGAACACCTGTCGCGCGCGGCGCCGGGCATCGCGCTCAATACCGTGCGCAACACGAGCGTCAACCTCAGCGACGAGATGGCCGACGGCCGCGTCGATCTCGCGATCGGGCTGTTGCCGCAACTTCAGGGCGGGTTCTATCAGCGCCGGCTGTTCGATCAGCGCTACGTGTGCCTGTTCCGGCGCGGACATCCACTCGAAGACGCGCCGCTGACGGTCGACGCGTGGCGCGACGCCGAGCATCTGGTCGTGGTGTCGGCCGGCACCGGTCACGGGCAGGTGGACGAATGGCTGAAGCGGCGCCGCGTGAAACGCCGTGTGCGGCTGACGGTGCCGCATTTCATGAGCGTCGGCTACATCCTGCAGCGCACCGACCTGATCGCGACCGTGCCGGAACATCTTGCGCTGCAGCTCGCGGCGCCGTTTTCGCTGGGCTGGCGCGCGTTGCCGGTCACGCTGCCGGGCGCGCCGATTCATATGCTGTGGCATGCGCGCGTGAATCAGGACGAAGGCAACCGCTGGCTGCGGGAAGTCGTGGTCAGCCTGTTCGCGGAAGCCGGAACGCGCGGACGGAAGGCCGCGCCTGCGCGCAGGAAATAGTCGCGCGCGTCGCGAAATCCGGCGTGCGCGGTAGCATGTCGCTTCGACCGGCGCATGGCGAGCGCATCGCGCGCCCGCCGCCGCTTTCCTCACCCAATCCGCAGGGAATCAAGCCATGTCTGTCTCGAAGAAGATCGCCGCCGTCACGGGCGCCGGATCCGGCATCGGTCGCGCCGCGGCAATCGCACTCGCGAACGCCGGATATACCGTCGCACTGATCGGACGCAAGGAAGCGTCGCTGCGTGAGACGAAAGAAGCGATCGTCGCCGCCCACGGCGACGCGCATGTTTTTCCGGCCGACGTCACCGACGAAGCATCGGTCGAACACGCGTTCGCGCAAATCGCGCAGCAGTTCGGGCGGCTGGACGTCCTCTTCAACAATGCCGGCCGCAATGCACCGGCCGTCCCGCTCGACGAATACGATTTCGGCGTATGGAACGACGTCGTCGCGACGAACCTGACGGGCGTCTTTCTGTGCGCGCGGGCCGCGTGGCGCGTGATGAAGGCGCAAACGCCGCAGGGTGGCCGGATCATCAACAACGGCTCGATCTCCGCCTATACGCCGCGCCCGAACACGATCGCATACACGGCCACCAAGCATGCGGTGGCCGGCATCACCAAGTCGCTCGCGCTCGACGGCCGTGCGTACAACATCGCGTGCGGTCAGATCGACATCGGCAACGCGGCGACGTCGCTGACGGATCGCATGACGGAAGGCGTGCCGCAGGCCGATGGACGCATGGCGCCCGAGGCGCGGATGGACGTCGCGCATGTCGCGAATGCGGTCGTTCAGATGGCGAACCTTCCACTGGATACGAACATCCTGAACATGACGATCATGGCGACCACGATGCCGTTCGTGGGGCGCGGTTAACACGCGCCCCGCCCGTTTCAACGGTCGTGATAGATCGCGAGCCAGACGCTCGGCTCGTCGGGGTGCGTCCACGCGACGCGATGCCGGCAATGCGGTTCGATCAGCACGTAGTCGCCGGGGCGCATGTCGTGCAGCGTCGCGTCCGCTTCGAACTCGAGCACCGCGGCGCCCGACAACAGCACCACCCATTCGGCGCGCGAATCGTCATACCAGAACCCGTCGGGGCTCGTATGCCCCATCGACACGATCCGCTCGACGTTCAGGCGCGCGCCGGCGACGAGCACGTCGACCCGCTCGTCGTCGCCGCGCGTTCCTTCGACACTGAACAGATTGCCGGTTTGAAGTTGCATGGTTCGACCTCGAGTCGGCCTTCGGCGGAAGGCGAATGACGCCCACTGTAGCGCGAAGGCCGGCATCGCGGCGAACTTGTTTGACGGGCGCCGGCAACGCCTGGTGTACGTCATGAAGTCTTGCGGCCGCATGTCGTGACCCGCGTCATGCCGGCGGATGAAAGGCGACGACCTTGTTCCGGCCGGTCGCTTTCGCGTAATACAACGCCTCGTCGGCGGCCTTGATCACGGCGTCGGCCTCGGCATCGTGCTCGGGCGTCCAGCTCGCCAGGCCGATACTGGCCGTGACGTGCCCGTGTTCGCTGCCGGCGTGTTCGAGCGGCAGCCCGTCGATCGCCGCGCGAATCCGCTCGGCAATCTGGGCGGCGCCCGGCTCGGATGTGTCGGGGAGCAGCACGACGAATTCCTCTCCGCCGTAGCGGGCCGCGGTATCGGCCGGCCGTCGGATGTTGTCGCCGATGCAGCGTGCGACCGCGGCCAGCGCGTCGTCGCCCGCCTGATGGCCGTAGGTATCGTTATAGGCCTTGAAGCGATCGACATCGACGAACAGCAACGAGAAAACCGATCGTGCCCGCCGCGCGCGACGCCATTCGCGATCCAGCACTTCCGCGAAGCTGCGGCGATTGTTCAGGCCGGTGAGACCGTCGGTGCGGGCCAGCAGCACGAGTTCCGACTCGGCGCGCATCCGGTGCCGCAGTTGCGTGCCGAGCATGAAGGACACCGCGATGAACGCGGCGCCGAAGGTCGCCACCAGCGCGCCGATCGTCACGGCCCGGTGCCGCCATGCCGCATAGATATCCTGCTCCGCTTCCGCGACCATGATGATCAGCGGCAGCTTCGGCAAGTGCCTGAAGTAGTAGAGACGACGCACGCCGTCGAGCACCGAGGTTTCGGAGAACACGCCCTCGCGCGCGACCTGGAACCGCTTGAACGTCGCGGCCTGGCTGATGTTGCGACCGATGGTGCGGACGTCGTACGGCTGACGCATCACCATCACGCCGTCGTTGCCGATCAACGAGATCGATCCATGTTGTCCGAGCGACAGGCCGGCAAACAGGTGATGGAAATACTCGAGGTTGACCGCGATGAGCACGATGCCGGCAAACGAGCCGTCGGGGTTCGAGATCCGCCGCGTGAGCCCGATGCTGGGCGAACCACCCCGCAGGCGGGACGTGAACGGGTCGCTGACATAGAGCCCGACATCCGGATTGTCGCGGTGGACGGTGAAGTACTTGCGATCGGCGAAATTGCCGTGGCGCGGAACGTCGTTGGCCGAATCGAGGACGATGTTGCCGCCGGCGTCGAGCACCAGCATCGAGCCGAGAAACTGTGCCGTCATCGCGTTATCGAACAGCACCGCGCGCCGCAGGCCCGCAGGCGCCGCCATCACGTCGTGACGTTGAAGCCCGGCGATGACCGCCTGCAGCGACAGGTCGTAGAGTTCGAAATTGCGTTCGATGTCGCGCTCGGCGATCAGTCCCAGATTGCGGGAAGTTTCGCTCGCCCGCTCGAGCGCGTCGTTGCGGCTCTGGAACAATTGCAGCACGCACAGACCCATGAGCGCGCAGGCGATCACGATACCGATCACGACGATCGTCTGGGGAGCCGCCGACCTGAAATGCATGTGTCTCCTCGATGATCACGCTCGTGCGCGGCGCACGACGCGATTACTTCATACTAAATAACGCGCGGTGGCATATCAAGCGGGGGATCCACCGGTCACGGCGCGCCAAAGGCATGCGATGGCGGGCGTTGCCCAACCGGCTCTCACACGTCCGGGTCCGGAATCCTCGCCGACTGGATCACGACCAGCGTATCGCCCGCCTCGATCCGGCACGGCGGATCCTCGTAGAACGAATGGATCTTCCCGCAGCGATCGAGCCCGACGACGATCGCGCCCGGCACGACGTTCGTCATGCAGCCGATCTCGTGCGGCAATGCCTCGCGCTCCAGCAGCGTCGCCCGCCCGCGCGTCGACAGCATGTCGTTCACGAACGGCACGATGTAGCGGCTATGCACCGCGTCCGCGAGCAGCAGCGCGCCGATCTTCGTCGACGACACGATGACGTCCGCGCCCGCCTGGCGCAGTTGCCGCTGATACAGGTTCTCCTGGATCCGCACGACGATCTTCGTCTCCGGCGCGATGCTGCGCACCGACAGCGTCAGCAGGATCGCGGTCGGGTCGTCGGTCACCGAGATGATCACGGCCTTCGCCGCGCGCACCTGCGCCTGCTGCAGCAGATCCTCCTGCGCGGGATCGCCGAGCAGCCCGGTCACGCCGAGCGACGTCGCGGCCTCGAGCGCCTGTTGCTGCGCATCGATCACGATGATCGTCGACGGATCGACGCCGCTTTCGAGCAGCTCGCGCACGGCGATCGATCCCGACAGGCCGTAGCCACATACGACGATGTGATCGGACAGTTGCTTCTGCAGGCGTTTCATGCGGAATTCCTCGATGACGCGCTGGATCACGAACTGATAGGCCGTGCCCAGAAAGATGAACCAGATGCCGATGCGGATCGGCACGATGAAGAACGCGTCGATCAGACGCGCGCGCGCGGTGACCGGCACGATGTCGCCGTAGCCGACCGTCGCGACCGTGACCATCGTGAAGTACACGAGGTCCGCGACGTTCATCGGCGTGCTCTTGGTCGAATCGCGCAGGCCGTCGCGATCGAGATACAGCACGAGAAACGCGAGCATGCACAGCACCACGACCGCGCCGAGACGAAACAGCAACGTACGCCGCGGCGACGTCGCCGGACGCGTGAACAGCGTGCGCGCACGCGGCGCCCGCCATGGGTCGCGCGCGCGACGCAGGCGTGAGCGCAGCGAGCGGCGCTTGTCGGTGGGCGTTGCCAACGGGAAATCTCCTGAAGATTGCGGGCTCGATTCTACGACGGGAACACGCGGGCGCATCCGCTACAGCATGCTGCGCGGCCGGACCATCGTCCCGTCGGCAAAACGCCGTGCACGAAACGCCGACAGGTCGAGCGACGGCTCGCCCGCATCGACCCATTCGGCCAGCAGCCGCCCGACGATCGGCCCCATCGCGAAGCCGTGCCCGCAGAAGCCGGTCGCGATCGCGAGCCCGGACGGCGTACCGGGCGCGTCGATCACCGGAATCCCGTCGGGCAGCACGTCGATCAGGCCGGCCCAGGCCTCGACGATCTGCGCGTCCTTCAGCGCGGGAAAGATCGTCTTCAACTTCGCGAGCGCGCGCGGCGCATGCGCGCGATTCGGCTGCGGCTGCGGATCGCGCGGCTCGATCGGGCCGGCGCCACCGCCGATGCGCGCGCAGGCATCGCGCCACGCCGCCGCATTCAGATGCAGCCGGAACTTCTCGCGCTGCGACCAGAACTCCGGCCAGAACAGGCTCAAGCCGCGCAGATGGCCGAGCGTCAGGTCGACGTCGACCTGCATGTCGTCGGCAAGGTTGATCGTGCCGTTCCTGCGTTGCCGAATGCCGAGGCCGTGGCCCCAGATCGTCGATGCGGACACGTCGGGCAGCACGTTGGTGCGCATGCAGGTGCCGCGCACGGCCTGTTGCGGCAGCCGGATGCCAACGCCGTCGAGCAGCCGGAAGCTGGTCGCGCCGGCCGCGCAGATCACGCGCCGGGTGCGAATCGTGCCGCGCTCGGTCACGACGCCGACGACCGCGCCGCCGGCCGTCTCGATCGCCGTCACGCCGCAGCCTTCGAAGAAACGCGCGCCGGCTTCGGTCGCGCGCGCCGCGAATGCGGCGGCCACGCGGCGCGGCTCGGCCTGCCCGTCGGTCGCCGTATACAGCCCGCCGAGCGTGCGCGCTTGCGTCGCCAGGCCAGTCACGCGCGCGTCGATTTCCGCGCGTGTCAGCGTGCGCGTGTCGAGCCCGTATTCGCGTGCGACGGCGAGCCATGCCTGGAACGATGTCCAGTCGTCTTCGTTGTCCGCCATATAGAGGCAACCGCCCTGGCGCCATTCGAGATCGAAGCCGAGCGCCTGCTCGAGCCCTTCCCAGATCCGCATGCCGGCCATCATCAGCGGCACTTCGGCGGACTCGCGGCCCTGCTGCCGCACGAAGCCCCAGGCACGCGTCGATTGCTGGCCGGCGATGCGCGACTTGTCGAGCACGACGGCCTTCAGGCCGCGCAGGCCGAGGTAATAGGCGGCCGCGCAGCCCATGATGCCGGCGCCGGCGATCACGATGTCGGCTTCGGCCGGAAACGCCGTATCGGCGTGCGTCAATGCGTCGTGCAGCGGATAGGTTGTCGTCATTGTTCTCTGTTGGCGTCGATACGTCGGGCGCATCCATCGACGTTCGCGATGGCGTGCACCGGATCAGGCGGTCGGGTTCCGGACAAGGCTGGCGAATGTGCGGGACGCTCGATGAACGGTCCGGCATCGGCCCTGCCGCCGGTCGTTTTTGCTCATCGGCCGTCCCCATTTTTTCGCCTTGACGGCGCTATGTTACCGCGCGATAAACTGTACATCCATACAGTATCGCTGCAGTAAAAATGATCCTCCCCCCATTCGATCCCCCGAAGCTGAACGACCTCACCGAATGGTGGACGAAGTGCACCTACGCCGACGTACAGCGCCTGATACTCGAAGTGCAGCACCTTCGCCTGACGCTGTGGGAACTGAAAGCGCACGTCGCGGATGCGTCGCGCCGGATCCGCGTGCTCGATCCGGCCATGCTCGCGCATGGCTCCGCGCTGCGGCGGCTCGGCTATCTGCTCGACAAGGAGATCGAACGCGCGAATCCGATCGGCCGCACGCGCGACGTGTATGCGCCGTTTTCGGATGAGTGGCGCGCCCGCGAAGCGCTGCGCTGTGCATTGCGTGCACGGCCCGAGCCCGCGGAAGCCGGCACGCTCCCGCGCGCGATTCCGGAATTTCAGCGCGTCACCTGGGCGGAGCTTCGCGATCGCTGGCGTCACCTGAGCGACAAGCAATCGACCCGCCAGAACATCGAGCAGCGCATGGTGCTCGAGATCGCGCGCCAGCGATCCGTGGTCCTCGCGCGCGCGAGGAAACTCGTCGATGCCGCGATAGCCGAAGCGGCGGCGGAAGGCAAACAGCTGTTCGCGCTCGATCAACTCAAGCGGCTGCTGTCGGTCGAGCGGGAGGATGGCGAACCGTTCACGTACATGCCGGCGTAGGTCGACTGCATTCGGCCGCCATCGATCGATGGTCGCGCCGGCGCGTGCGCGATCTATCGGTTCGCACTTCTCAACAGATGGAACATGGGGGAGCGCCGTGCAATCGACGATCCTGCGGTGCTTCGCCAATGCCACCCACGCCGCGCATTCGGAACGTCCGTCGTGTTTTTCGCCGTGAATGAGCGTGCCCGCCCTGCACGGGCGAACGACGCGCTACGCGTAGCGGCTCAGCCACTCCTCGGAGAACTTCTTCGCATAGGCGACGGCATCCGCTTCGGTATCGAATTCGCCCAGCTTGCGGAATGCCGCCTCGCGGCTGAAACCCAGCTTCGTGACCTCGACCTGGGCGGCGTACTTGCCGTCCTCCGTCACGCGCGGTTCGCAGTTCATCTCGTACCCGCGCATCACAAATTTCTTCTGCATCGCTTCAACACTATTTTGAGACGGCGAAATCGTAGCATGGGCCCGCGCCGCATTCACCCCCGCTCCCGAAACGGGGCAGCATCGGTTTCATTAGAGTAAACCGTCAAACGATCCGCGTATAAGATGCGCTGCGTCGAGCCCGACGCACGACGTCCTGTAAAAATTTGTCGCGCTCAGGATGGCACGATGTCGCGATTCCAATCACGAACGTGCCCTGCTCTGGTGCATTTCGTTGGCAGCGCGATGCGATTCCGTACTGCCGGACGAGGAATCCTGTCCCGGCCCCTCGCGATCCGCGCCTGAAGGTTGCGAACGGGCCAGCAGCGCGCGGCACACGCCACCGGATCGCGCGTAACGTCGTGACACACCTTTCACAGAAACGCACCTTTTGCGCCATGGAATGGCAGTCGTTTTGCGGTAAAGTTATCTTTTCCGCGCGTGGCCGGTCGGCTCGCCCCCTGGACGTCGTCAAGACTGTCCGCCGAGACTGCCGCAAGGCGTCGTTCTGAACGTCACGATCCGTTCCCGTAGCATGACCACTGAAGCAATCACCACGGATTCCCTCGCGGTTGCCGAGCGCGTGCGCGAGTTGATGACTCGCAACGGCATCGGCAAGCGCCAGCAAACCACCGAGCTGTGCCGCATCCTCGACCTGAGCTTTTCGCAAGGTCACCGCAAACTGCGCGGCAGCAGCCCCTGGACGCTCGCGCAGATCAAGAAAGTCGCCGAAGCGTACGGCGAGCCCGCCGCTCAACTGTTCGGCGCGCAGACGCTCGACCCCGGCATGGTCGGCGCCTATTCGCAGGAAGCCGTCCTGTACGCCGGTGTCGCCGAAATTCCTTGCACCGCCTGGATCGGCGCGCCGCTCGAAGCCGGCGCGCGCCCCGAGTTCGTCGCGTACGAACAGAACGGCCGCTGGCGCGTGCTGCGCCACACGGGCGTGCTGTACCAGAACGCGTACGACGTGCACAAGATCGAGATCTATCCGCGCCGCGCGGAGAGCGACAAGCTCGTCGTCGCGGTGATCGATCCCGATCGCGTCAGCGCGACCGAGCTGTGCCGCTATCTCGAGCGGCAAGGTTTCGCGACGGCCGCGTTCGACGGCCTCGCGCCGTTCGTCGACGCGCTGCAGGGCCAGGCGTTCGATGCGGTCGTCACCGAATGGCTGTTCGACGACAGCACGGCCGCCACCGCGATCAAGGCGGTGCGCACGTCCGACAATCCGGGCGCGCCCATCTTCGTGCTGACGGGCGACCTGCTCACGGGCCGCGCGAGCGAAGCGGACATCAGCGAAGTGATCCGCGCATTCGACGTCGTCTGCTACGAAAAACCCGCACGCATGGCGATCCTCAGCGCCGATCTCGCGAAGCGGCTCGCACGCGGGTAATTCCCGCACGCACGCCCCCTCTTTCGCATGGCGGGCGCCCGCGCGGCGCGGCGGCCGTGAACAGGTTCCTCAGTACAATAGCCGGACCCTGTTCACGACCGGCCTCAGCCGCCCGACCTCATGGCCCGCCTCATTCCCGACGACTGGAAAAGCCTCGCCGCCACCGGTGCGGCCGAACGCGAGCGCGAGACGCTTGCCGCCCTCGAACACGCGCTGCCGGACAGCTACACCGTCTATCACGGCGTGCACTGGACGCGTGCCGACCAGGGCTTCTCGGTGTTCGGCGAAGCGGCGTTCGTCGTCGTGAGCCCGGCCGGCCGCGTGCTGCTGATCGAGCAGAAGGCCGGCTTCCTGCGCGAAACGCCGAAGGGGCTCGTGAAGGTCTACCTGCAGAAGGAGCGCAACGTCCCGATCCAGCTTGCGCGCACGCAGGAGACGCTGCACAGGCGCCTGACCGCCGCGCTCGGCGCGGGCGTCTATGGCGTCGAGGCGCTGCTGTACTGCCCCGACTACTCGATCCGCGAGACGGCGATCGCCGGCGTCGCGGCCGACCGCATCGTCGACGCATCGCGCAAGGCGCAGCTCGCGCAGGCGATCCTGCAGATCCTGCCCGAGCACGACGAACCGTTGCCGAACGCCGCGAAGCTGCATCATTTCCTCGCGGACGAGCTGGCGCTCACGCCCGACACGAGCGCGCTCGTCGGGCAGGCCGGCACGCTCGTCACGCGGCTGTCGGGCGGGCTCGCCGCATGGGCGCGCCAGCTCGAGTTCACGCCGTTCCGCTTGCGCGTGACGGGCACCGCGGGTTCGGGCAAGACGCAGCTCGCCGTGCAGGCGATGCGCGACGCGGTCGCGGCCGGCAAGCGCGTGCTTTACGTATGCTTCAACCGGCCGCTCGCCGACTACATCGCGCGCATCGCGCCGCCCGGCGCGACGATCGCGAATTACCATCAGCTGTGCGACTGGGTGGCCCGCGACGGCGGCTATACGCCCGACTTCGACGCGCCCGGCGCGTTCGAGCGGCTCGAGGCGCGCTTCGCGGAAGCGCCGGTGCCGGAACGCTGGCGCTTCGATGTGCTGATCGTCGACGAGGGACAGGATTTCCACGCGCCGTGGGCGGCGGCGCTGGAGCGCCTGCTGGCGCCGAACGGCGCATGGTGGTGGCTGGAAGACCCGCTTCAGAACCTTTATCTGCGCGAGCCCGTCGCGCTGCCCGGCTGGGTCACGCTGAAGGCGCTGACGAACTACCGCAGCCCGCGCGACCTGCTCGAATTCGTGCGCGACGTGGTCGGCCGCGTCGAGCCGCTCGCGGCCGAACTGCGCTCGGGCAGCCCGTTCGACGGTTCCGATCCGTCGGTGTCGTCATACGGGGAAGACGGCGCGGCGGGCGACGCGCTCGCCGACACGTGCATCGACGCGACCAAGCGCGCGATCACGCACGCGCTGTCGCTCGGCTTCCGCAAGCAGGACATCGCGGTGCTGTCGTATCGCGGCCGCGAAAGCTCGGTGCTCGCGCGGCTCGACCAGCTCGGCCCGCATCGGGTCAAGCGCTTCACGGGCAAGTACGACCTGTTCGGCAACCCTGAATATCGCGAAGGCGACGTGCTGCTCGATTCGATCTATCGCTTCAAGGGGCAGTCCGCGCCGTGCGTGATCCTCACCGAGATCGACTTCGACACGCTCGATGCGCGCGCGGCCCGCAAGCTGTTCGTCGGCGCGACACGCGCGACGATGAAGTTGCTGCTCGTCGCGTCGGCGCGCTCGGCCGCGCAGCTCACAAGTAGCTGACGCGGCGGTCAGCGGGCGGCGGGTGCACGTGGAACCGGCCGCCCCGCCAGCGCGTCACGCGACGCGAAACGCCCCCACCGCCCGGCGCAAGCCGTCGGCCTGCTCCTCGAGCGAAGCGGCGGCGGCCGCCGCCTGCTCGACCAGCGCCGCGTTCTGCTGCGACACCTGATCCATCTGCGACACCGCGCGATTCACCTGCTCGATCCCGTCGCGCTGCTCGTTCGACGCGGCCGCGATCTCGGTCATGATGCCCGTCACGCGGCCGATCGCCTGCTGGATGTCCTGCATCGTCGCGCCGGCCACGCCGACCAGCCGCGACCCCGTCGCGACACGCTCGACCGACTCGCCGATCAGCGTGCGGATCTCCTTCGCGGCCGACGCCGAGCGCTGCGCGAGCGTGCGCACCTCGCCCGCCACCACGGCGAAGCCGCGGCCCTGCTCGCCCGCGCGCGCGGCTTCGACCGCCGCATTCAGCGCAAGGATGTTGGTCTGGAACGCGATGCCCTCGATCGTGCCGATGATGTCGGCCACCTTCTGCGAGCTCTGGTCGATCTCGTTCATCGTGCCGATCACTTCGCCGACAACCGTCGCGCCGCGCGTCGCGATCTCGCTCGCGTTGTCCGCGCACGCCTGCGCCTCGACCGCATGATCGGCGTTCTGCTTCACGGTCGCCGTCAGCTGTTCCATGCTCGCGGCCGTCTCCTGCAGCGCGGACGCCTGCTCCTCGGTGCGCTGCGACAGGTCGGTGTTACCGGCCGCGATCTGGTGCGTCGCGGTCGAGATCGCTTCGGAGCCCTGGGTGACCTGACGCACCGTATCGGCGAGGCTGCGCTGCATGCCCGTCACGCCCTTGACCAGCTCGGCCATCTCGTCGCGCGACGACCAGCGCACTTCCGACGTCAGGTCGCCGTCCGACAGGCGGCGGAAATGCGACAGCAGACGGTTCACCGGTTGCGTGATCGCGAAATGCAGGCCGATCGCGCAGCCGAGGCACGCGGCAAGACCGAACGCAATGCCGGCGATCGCGCCCGCGCGCATCCAGCCGTAATAGGTCTGCGCGGTGTCGTAGACGTCCTTGCCGCGCGCGGCCTGGTACGCGTCGAGCGCATCGGTCGCTTGCGTGAGCGCGACCGACAGCGGCGGCGCGACCGTCATCAGCAGCCGGTCGGCATCGTCGCGATGGCCCGCGCGGACCGCGTCGATCATCGGCTTCAACGCCTGTCCGATCAGCGCCTGGCGCGCGGTGTCGAGCCGCGTCGCGAGCGGGCCTTCGTCGCCGTCGTGCGGCATCGTCGCGTAGGTGCGCCACGCGGCGTCGGCCTTCGCGAGATAGTTCTCGGCCTTGCTGACAAGATCGGGCACTTCGGGCGCCTCGGGATGCAGCAGCGCGCGGTCGAGCGTGGTGCGCACGATCGTGAGGTTCAGGTTCGCGGCGGACAGCGCGGTCTTCGCGGCCAGTTCGCGCGTATAGGCTTCATCGAGCGCGCGGTTCGAGCGCTGCATGCCGGTCAGGCCGATCAGGCCCGATACGACGAGCAGCGCGGCGACGAGGCCGAGCGTGGAAAAAATCCGCGTACGGATCGAGAAGCGGGAAAACAGGGCGTTCAGGTTCATGACGGGACGTGAGCGGTAAAGAGTGCCGCGGCAATCGGTCCGCGGCACTCTGGATTACGGTTTGCCTGCAAAAAACTTGAGCCCTGCCTTTTGCCGGGCTGATCGCGATCAATTTTCCGGTCGGCAATCTTCTGTTACCGATGCAACAAATCAAGGCTCGGCAGAAATTGACCAGGCAATAACTTGCCTCTATATTCCGGTCAATTCCCTGCCACGGCAGATATCTCGATGAGAACCGATACCCTCCTTGCCCCACCGGCCGCCGAAGCGGCCCGCCGCGACGCACCGACCGGGCTGATCGTGGCCGCGCTGTTGCTCGTCATGCTACTGTCCGCGCTCGACCAGACGATCGTGTCGACCGCGCTGCCAACCATCGTTGGCGAGCTCGGCGGCCTCGACCAGTTGTCGTGGGTCGTCACCGCGTACCTGCTGTCGTCGACGGTCGTGCTGCCGCTATACGGCAAGCTCGGCGACCTGTATGGTCGCAAGATCGTGCTGCAGGCCGCAATCGTGCTGTTTCTCGCCGGTTCCGCGCTGTGCGGCATGGCGCAGGACATGACGCAACTGATCGTGCTGCGCGCGCTGCAAGGGCTCGGCGGCGGCGGGCTGATGGTCGTCACGATGGCCGCGATCGGCGACCTCGTGCCGCCCGACCGCCGGGCGCGCTATCAGGGGATGTTCGGCGGCGTGTACGGCCTCGCGACCATCATCGGGCCGCTGCTCGGCGGCTTCCTGGTCGAACACCTGTCGTGGCGCTGGATCTTCACGATCAACCTGCCGCTCGGTCTCGTCGCCCTCGCGGTGATCGGCATCGCGTTCCGGCCGCACACGGCGCACGTGAAGCACCGGATCGACTACATGGGCGCCGCGTTCCTCGCGACGGCCCTCACCTGCGTGATCCTGTTCACGAGCGAAGGCGGTTCGCTGCTGCCGTGGTCGTCGCCGCAGCTGTGGATGACGCTGGTGCTCGGCATCGTCGCGGTCGGCGGCTTCATCTACGAGGAACGGCTCGCGGCCGAGCCGATCATGCCGCTCGAACTGTTCCGCCAGCGCACCTTCGTGCTGATGAGCCTGATCGGCTTCGTCGTCGGCATCGCGCTGTTCGGTTCGGTCACGTTCATTCCGCTCTATCTGCAGGTCGTGAAGGGCTCGACGCCGTCGCAGGCCGGCATGCAACTGCTGCCGATGATGGGCGGGATGCTCGCGATGTCGGTCGCGAGCGGCCGGCTGATCTCGCGGCTCGGCACGTATCGGCCGTTCCCGATCGCGGGGACGCTGATCGGCGGCATCGCGATGGCGCTGTTGTCGACGCTGTCGCTCGACACGTCGCTGCACACGATGTACGCGTACATGGCGCTGCTCGGGATCGGGCTCGGCATGGTGATGCCGGTGCTCACGCTCGCGGTGCAGAACACCGTCGAATTCCGGCACATGGGGGTCGCGACGTCGGGCGCGACGCTGTTCCGCTCGATCGGCGGCTCGCTCGGCGTCGCCGCATTCGGCGCGCTGTTCTCGCACGGGCTGCAGTCGCGGATCGCGCAGGCACTGCCGGCCGGCACGGAGCTGCCGCCCGCCCTCGGTCCGGCGGCCGTGCACCAGTTGCCGGATGCGGTGCGCGACGCGTACCTGCATGCGTTCGCCGGGTCGCTGCACGTGGTGTACCTCTCGGCCGCGGGCGTGATTGCGATCGCCTTCGTGCTCGCGTGGTTCGTCGAGAGCGCGCCGCTGCGCAAGCATCACTGACCGGCGGGCACGCAGCGGCACCGTGGCTCCGCCGCCTGCCCGCCGGGACGACCGGTCACGACGCGCGGTCCGCCGTCACGGCACCAGCACCACCCCGCCCGTCGTCTGTCGCGATTCCAGCAAGCGATGCGCGTCGGCCGCCTGCTCGAGCGGCAGCCGCGCGCCGATCTCCACGTGCATCCCGCCCGCGAACCGCTCGAGCGTCGCGTGCGCCGCCTCGCGATACCCCGCCACGTCACGCGCGATGAAACCCAGCACGCTCGGCCGCGCCAGCGCGATCGAGCGGGCCGGGCCGAGTTCGTCGAGGTCGATCGTCTGCCGGGCGCCGATCGCGGCAACCTGCCCGATGCTCGCGACCATCCCGAACGGCCGAACCGCGCCGAGCGTACGCGTCAGCACGTCGCCGCCGATCCCGTCGATCGCATAGTCGACGCCCGCGCCACCGCCGAACGCACGGGCCGCCGCGACGAAATCCGCCTCGCGATGGTCGACCACCACTTCCGCCCCACGCGCGCGCACCAGTGCCGCCTTCGCGGCCGAGCCGACCGTGCCGATCACCCGCGCGCCGATCGCGCGCGCCCACTGCGTCGCCAGCAACCCGACGCCGCCGGCCGCCGCGTGCACGAGGACGGTGTCGCCGGCCACCACCTGGCGCACGCGGCGCAGCAGCATGTAGACCGTGATGCCTTTCAGCAGCCCGGCCGCGACCGCGTCGTCGCTCACGCCGTCGGGCACCGGCACCACACGCTCGGCAGGCAGCGTGCGCACGCTCGCGTAGCTGCCGGTCGGCAGCCCCGCATACGCGACGCGCTGGCCCGGCACCAACCCCGTCACGCCGGGCCCGACCGCATCGACCACGCCGGCTGCCTCGACACCGAGCGCGTCCGGCAATGCCGGCAACGGATGCGCGCCGGTCCTGAAATAGATGTCGACGAAATTCACGCCGACGGCGGTCTGGCGAATCCGCACCTCGCCCGCGCCGGGCGGCACCACAGGCGCTTCGAAACGGCGCAGCACGCCGGCGTCGCCGTAGCGGTCGATCCCGATCCGGGTGGCGGTGGCAGTTTGGGTCATGACGTTCCTCACAATCGAATGATGTGACACGATCATCGCATCGTGCATAATCGATCGGAATTCCCGTTTCACGCCCATCTATTGTGCAAAATTCGACCGATCCGACGCCGGCGCCCGCGCTGCCGATGAGCTGGGACGACCTCCGCTATTTCCTGGCGGTAATGCGCGGCGGCAGCCTGTCGGCCGCCGCGCGGGCGCTGCAGGTCCAGCACTCGACGGTCGCCCGGCGCATCGATGCGCTGGAGTCCGCGCTCGGCATCCGGCTGTTCGACCGGCTGCCGCGCGGCTGGCCGCCGACCGACGAAGGCCTGCACCTCGCCGAGCATGCCGCGCGCGTCGAAACCGACGTGCATGCGTTCGCGCGCGCCGCGCAGGGGGCGGCGGCGCTCGACGGTGTCGTGCGCGTGTCGGCGTCGCCGGTGTTCGCGAGCCACTTCCTCGCGCCGCGGCTCGCCCGCGCGCAGCGCGCATGGCCCGCGCTGCGGATCGACCTGATGGGCGAGATGCACGCGGCCAATCTGTACGCGCGCGAAGCCGACCTCGCGGTGCGCCTGTCGCGGCCGAGCGAGCCGGGGCTGGCCGCGCGCCGGCTCGGCACGATGCGCTTCGCGCTGTGCGCATCGCCCGACTGGGCCGCCGCGCCGCCCGACACCTGGGCATTCCTCGGCTACGACGACGCACTCGCGCAAATGCCGCAGCAGCAATGGCTCGAACGCTTCGCGGCGGGGCGCCGCTTCGCGTTCATCGCCAACGACCTCGCCGCGCTGCATCGTGCGTGCGTGGCCGGCGCCGGCGTCGCGTTGCTGCCGCGCTTTCTCGTCGACACGTCGGCGACGGAGGCGGACGCGGGCACGCCGGCTTTGGCCGATCCGTCGCTGTCGACCGCCGCCGCGCTCGTCGAGTTGACGTCCGCGCCCCGTTGCGATGTCGAGCGCGAGATCTGGCTCGTCGTGCACCCGGACGTGCGGCGCTCGCCGCGCGTGCAACGCGTCGCGGATGCCATCGCCGACGCGGTTCGCGACGCGGACGGCCATTTGTAGGCTCGGCTTCTCCCGACCGCGCGACGCGACCCATGCCTTTACGGCGCCGCCGCGCGGCGGGCATAGTAACGGTTTCGTCCGCCCGCTCCGCCATCATGCCCGCCGCCCCCGCCTGCGTCGTCCGCGACGCGACCGATGCCGATCTTGCCGCCATTCACGCGATCTATGCACATCATGTGCGCCACAGCGTCGCGTCGTTCGAGGAGACGCCGCCCGACGTCGACGAACTGCGCGCGCGCCGCGACGCGGTGCTGCGTCACGGGCTGCCTTATCTCGTCGCGGAATGCGACGGCCGCATCGCCGGCTACGCGTATGCGACGCCGTATCGCACGCGCAGCGCGTACCGCCACACGATCGAGGATTCGATCTACATCGACGACGCGCAGCGCGGCCGCGGCATCGGCCGCGCGCTGCTCGCGGCGCTGATCGCGCGGTGCGAGACCGGCCCGTGGCGGCAGATGATCGCGGTGATCGCCGACGGCGGCAGCGGCGGCTCGACGTCGCTGCACAGCGCGTTCGGTTTCGAGCCCGCGGGCGTGCTGAAAGCGGTCGGGTTCAAGCACGGCCGCTGGATCGATACCGCGCTGATGCAGCGCGCGCTCGGCGACGGCGCACGCACCCTTCCCGCCTCGCCCGAGCCTGTCGCGTCGCGCTAGAATGGCCGCATGCCAAAACAGACTCAAACCATGCCAGACGAGGCCGCACCGGATTCCCGCAACGAGTACACGGTCGACGAACTCGCGCGCGTGTCCGACACGACCGTGCGCAACGTCCGTGCATACCAGGATCGCGGACTGCTCGCGCCGCCCGAGAAGCGCGGGCGCGTCGGCATCTACGACGACACGCACGTCGCCCGCCTGAAGCTGATCAACCACCTGCTCGCGCGCGGCTACACGCTGTCGAACATCCAGGACCTGATCATGGCGATCGACGAAGGTCACGACCTGCGTTCGATCCTCGGCCTGGAAAACGCGATCGGCGGCCGCTGGTCGCACGAACTGCCGAAGACCTATTCGCTCGCGCAACTCGCGCAGATGTTCGGCCCGCAGACGGCGTCGCAACTGTCGCGCGTGACCGAACTCGGTCTGCTCGAACGGCGCGGCCTGTCGTTCGTCGCGAAAAGCCCCGCGCTGCTCGAAGCCGCCGCCGCGATGACGAAGGAAGGCATCCCGCCGCGCGAGCTGCTCGACGTGATCAGCCTCGCGCGGCCGCATTTCGACGCGATCGCGCGGCTGCTCGTCGATCTCGTCGTGAAGCGGCTCGACCGCTACGACGCCGGCACGCTGCCGCCGGTCACCGACGTGCCCGCGCTCGTCGACGCGATCTGGCGCCTGCGCCCGCTCGCGGCCGTGTTCGTCGAAGGCGAGACGAACCGCGCGCTCGAGACCGCGGCAAGCGCCTATCTCGGCGGCCGCGTCGCGACGATCCTCGACAGGAAGCTCAGCGACGAAGCCGCGCGCCAGGCCGGCACGCCGGATCCGCAAGACGGCGGCGACAAAGCATAGGACCGCCGGCGTCATATTCATATCGGCAATGCTTGGTTTGCGGGCCCGACCGCCCATGCGACGATTCTTCCAACCGAGCGGCACGCGCCGCTCCCCGAAGACGTTTCGCATGGAGTCCGTTCGATGATTCGTTTCACCCACTGGATCACCCGCGCCGCCGCGACGGCGCTCGTCGCCGCAGCAGCCACGTCGGCGTTCGCGCAGGGCGGCGCCGAGAAGGTCGTGCGCATCGGTTATCAGAAGGCCGGCCTGCTGTCGGTCATCAAGGCGCAGGGGTCGCTCGAAGCGCGCCTCAAGCCGCTCGGCTACAACGTCCAGTGGTTCGAATTCCCGGCCGGTCCGCAACTGCTCGAGGCGCTGAACGCGAACAGCATCGACTTCGGCTATACGGGCGCGCCGCCGCCGGTGTTCGCGCAAGCGGCCGGCGTGCGCTTCGTGTACGTCGGCGCGGAACCGCCGTCACCGCACAACGAAGCCGTGTTCGTGAAAGCCGATTCGCCGGTCCGCTCGCTCGCCGACCTGCGCGGCAAGAAGGTCGCGCTGCAGAAAGGCTCGAGCGCGAACTACCTGCTGCTCGAAGCGCTGAAAAAGGCCGGCGTGCGCTACGACGAAATCCGCCCCGTGTACCTGCCGCCCGCCGACGCGCGCGCCGCGTTCGAGAGCGGCAACGTCGACGCGTGGGCCGTGTGGGACCCGTACTACGCGGCCGCGCAGAATTCGCTGAAGATCCGCACGCTGTCCGACTACACGGGCCTCACGCCCGCGAACAACTTCTACGAGGCGACACGTGATTTCGCGGAACAACATGCCGACATCGTCGGCGCGATCCTGAAGCAGGCGCGTGAGACGGGGCTGTGGGTCAACGGGCACCCGGCCGAAACCGCCGCGCTGATCGCGCCGAAGGTCGGGCTGCCGCTGCCGCTCGTGGAAACGTGGCTCAAGCGTGTGCCGTTCGGTGCGGTGCCGGTCGACGAGAAGATCGTCGCGGTGCAGCAGGGGGTGGCCGACGCGTTCTACGCCGCGAAGCTGATTCCGCAGAAGCTGAGCGTCGCGGATAACGCGTGGACGGACAAGCGCGTGACAACTGCGCTGGCGGCGAAGTAACACGCGGCGCGCGGCTGATTCGGAACAGGCCGACGGGTGCCATCTACTCCAGGAAACGCACATCGGAAGGGACGCACTCGGCCACACCAGGGTCGGAGTGTTTCTCTCCGCGTCGGCCATGCGTCGGGCCAGACTTCCTGGCCTCAAACGGACTGCCAAATAACACAGTTACAAGATAACCATTGACTCCGCAATCGCCGGAAGTTAGTGTGTACGCCGAAGTCCAAGAAGTCCGATTGCTGTTCATCAATTTCTCGCTCCCCCAGCGGTATTCGTTGTCCTCTCCCTCCTTGACGCTTCAAGCGCTCTTCAACAGAGCTGATCTTCGTATTGTTTTCTCAAGGAATTATCATGGATACCGGTATCGTCAAGTGGTTCAACGACAGCAAAGGCTTTGGCTTCATCACGCCGGACAAGGGCGGCGACGACCTTTTCGCTCACTTCTCCGAAATCCGAGCCGACGGCTTCAAGACGCTCGCTGAAAATCAAAAAGTAAGCTTCGAAACGAAGCAAGGCCCGAAGGGTCTGCAAGCGGCCAACATCACGCCGCTGTAAGTTTGAAGGGCCCGGCCTCCCGCGACGGATGCCGGGTCGCAGCGACACCCTCACGGAGCATCGTCTCCTAAAGTTGGCGCGAACGCTCTTGGCTGCATCTGCTTGTTCAGCATGCTTGCCACGCGCCACATGCCTCGTTGCACTTCACTCTCCCCTCCGGCAGCAACGCCTTTTTTGCGCTTTCCGATTGCTTTAGATTCAGCTCGCAATGGCTTTGAATCGGTGCACATTTCGCACGGCACGGGCGCACTCGAACATCATTAAAATTAAAATGCAAACCAAACGAATTCAACAGTACAACGGCTATGCCGTCCAACCCTCGGCGCATCGCCTGCCCGACGGTAGCTTTTCATCCAACCTCCTGCTCGAACGCACGGATAGTTCGCACGGCGAAGGCCGCTACCAGTTCTATTCACTCGATTACTTCCCGAGCGAAAAACAGGCGCTGCAACACTCGGCACGCTGGGCACGCAACTGGGTCGACACGCGGGGTTAATGGCAACACCATGTAAGTCGGGAAGCACCCTCCACGGGACATGCGCCACAAGCATTCCACCCACCGCCAGTGATCCGCCGCAGTTGCGCGCAACACATGAAAGAAGGCCGGCGGCCCGCCGGCCTTCTGCATTGCATCGCCGTGCCCAGCGACCTACCCCGCTTCAACGCCCCGCCACCTTCTTCTGCCGCCACAGACACAGCAAATCGCACGCAACATGCGCAGCGGCGATCGCGGTGATGTCCGCGTGATCGTAAGCAGGCGCAACCTCGACGACATCCGCGCCGACCAGATTCACCGCGCCGAGCGCGCGCACGATCGCGAGCGCCTGAGCGGACGACAACCCGCCCGCGACCGGCGTCCCCGTGCCGGGCGCGAACGCCGGATCGAGACAGTCGATATCGAACGTCAGATAAGCGGGCCGCGCGCCGACGATGTCGACGATCCGCTCCACCGCCGCGCGCGGGCCATGCTCGTGCACCCACGCGGCATCGAGCCGCTCGATCCCGAGGAAATCGTCGTTCCACGTGCGGATGCCGACCTGCACCGACGTCGCCGGATCGATCAGCCCTTCCTTCACCGCCTTGTAGAACATCGTGCCGTGATTGAGGCTGTCCGGCTCGTCGTCGGCCCACGTATCGCAGTGCGCATCGAAGTGGATCAACGACAACGGCTTGCCGTAGCGCTCCGCGTGCGCGACCAGTAGCGGATACGTGATGTAGTGATCGCCGCCGAGCGTCAGCATCTTCGCGCCCGAGCGCAGGATCGTGCGCGCATGCTCGACGATCGCCGGCTTGATCGACAGCGGGTTGTGCGCATCGAACCAGCAATCGCCGTAATCGACGGCCGCGAGATCGTCGAACGGATTGAAGCCCCACGGATACGGATGGAGCTCCGCGAGCTGCACGCTCGCCGCGCGGATCGCGGCCGGCCCGAGCCGCGCGCCCGAGCGATAGGTCGTGGCGAGGTCGAGCGGCACGCCGGAAATCGCGACGTCGACGCCGTCGAGCACGCGCGAATAGTTGCGGCGCATGAACGACAGTACGCCCGCATAGGTGTTTTCGATCGAGGAGCCGTATGGCGTCGTGCGACGGATCGCGCCGTCGCCGTGGAGCAGTTCGGTCATGTCGAACCTGTTGGTCATGAAGACCGGGCCCAGTCATTGCATCGGTGCGCTGGCGGGACCCGGCACGGATTCATTGAAAACGCGGCGGCATGCCCTCGCCGGGCGCGGCCGTCGCGCCGGCCTGCGAACCCTGTAGCGCGGCCGGGCAGGACAACGTCGATACGCGGCGATGATAGCAAGCCGAAATCTCGGCGCTGCCCCGGTTCGACCGGGGCAAACGCATCGGAACAACCGGCGCGGCGGCAGGCGCACCGACGCCGCATGCCCCGAACCGGCACCGCCTCACGGCCGCGCCGTCGCACCATCGCCATGCCGCGCCTAGAAGGATTCGCCGGTTTTTACCCGCCCGTTCCTCCGGATAATGGCCGGCAGCCGCGCCCACGACGGCGCGCCGTCCACCGCGGACAACAACAATCCGGAGACACCCGCCTTGATCGCCATGCTTCCCGCCACCTATCGCCGGCTCTGGCCGCTCGCGGTCGCCGCCGCGCTGCTGTACGGCCTGTCGCTCGCCGCCGCGCCCTATCCCGGCCAGGCCGTCGCGAAAGCCGCGATGGGCATCCTGCTGCTGGCAGCCGGCAGCACCTGCGCGGCACCGCGCGAACGTGCGTGGCTGTGCGCGGCGCTCGCCACGGCCGTGCTCGGCGACGTGCTGCTCGCGCTGCCCGACTGGCCGCTGTCGTTCGTCCTCGGCCTCGGCGCGTTCCTGCTCACGCATCTGTGTTATTGCGCGATCTTCGTGCGCTGGCGCGCGCGGCCGCACGGCTGGCGCATCCTCGCGCTGATCGGGCTGTGGATCGCCGCGCCGGCGTTCTACGCAGCATTCCTTCCGCACCTGGGCGAGCTGCTCGCGCCGGTCGCCGTCTATATGCTCGTGCTGTGCGCGATGGCCAGCTTCGCGCTCGCGGCCCGCACGCACGGCCCGCTGGTCGCCGTCGGCAGCCTGATCTTCGTCGGCTCCGACACGCTGATCGGCGTCGGGCGCTTCCTCGGCGGCTTTCCCGGCATCGACTACCTGATCTGGGGCCTCTATGCGCTCGCGCAGGTCACGATCGTCGCCGGGGTTTTCCATGAGACGGCCGCCCGCTCGATCCGTCCCCGATAGTGTTTCAAACAGGCCGCCGTGCGTCGGCGGCCTCGTCTGCCGCCTCTCCCGCCCTGCCGACGGCCGTTTCCGCGCATTCCGCAATGCGGAAACCACTCCGTTCCAAACCCCGCTCAGCCTTTTCCCACGCGGTTTCCGGCCCTTAGAGCGCCGCTTCTAGCCGCTTGCGGTTTCCGGGTTCACCCACTATCGTTACATCAATCAATGTAACATTCTAAAATGAGCCAAATCGGAGACACCCGGATGAATGCTCGCACGTTGCCTTTCGGCCCGCCCGGCCACGACGGCCCGGACGAAACCACCGACATCGCCATCATCGGCACCGGCTTCGCCGGTCTCGGGATGGCCATTCGCCTGCGGCAGACAGGCGTGACCGACTTCGTCGTGCTAGAGAAGGCGGCGTCGGTCGGCGGCACATGGCGCGACAACCATTACCCCGGGTGTGCCTGCGACGTGCAATCGCACGTCTATTCGTTCTCGTTCGCGCCGAACCCGCGCTGGACGCGCATGTTCGCGCCGCAGCCGGAGATCCGCGCCTACCTGGAAGACTGCGTGCAGCGCTTCGGCGTCGGCCCGCACCTGCGCCTGAACCACGAGCTGCAGCGCGCCGAATACGACGAGGCCGCGCAACGCTGGCGCCTCACGTTCGCGAACGGCAAGCGGCTGTCGGCACGCGTGCTGGTGTCGGGGATGGGCGGGCTGTCGCGCGCCGCGCTGCCGGCGATTCCCGGTGTCGAGAACTTCAAGGGGCGCGCGTTCCATTCGCAGCAGTGGGATCACGACTACGCGCTCGAAGGCAAGCGCGTCGCGGTGATCGGCACCGGCGCGAGCGCGATCCAGTTCGTGCCGCAGATCGCACCGCGCGTGAAGGAACTCGCGCTGTTCCAGCGCACGCCGCCGTGGATCATGCCGAAGCCCGACCGCAACCTGACCGGCTTCGAGAAATGGCTGTTCCGCACGCTGCCGTTCACGCAGAAGGCGGTGCGCAGCAGCATCTACTGGATGCTCGAATCGCGCGTGCTCGGCTTCGCGATCCATCCGTCGCTGATGAAGAACGTGCAGAAGCTCGCGCTGCGCCATATCCGCAAGCAAATTCCCGATCCGGAACTGCGCAAGACCGTCACGCCGAACTACACGCTCGGCTGCAAGCGCGTGCTGATCTCGAACGACTACTACCCGGCGCTGTCGCGCAAGAACGTCGACGTGATCACGACCGGCATCGACCATATCGAAGCCGACGCGGTCGTGACGACCGACGGCCGCCGCCATGAAGTCGACTGCCTGATCTACGGCACGGGCTTCCAGGTCGCCGATCCGTTTCCGCGCGGCGCGATCGTCGGCCGCGGCGGCCTCGACATCGTCGACGCCTGGCGCGACGGCGCGCACGCGTATCTCGGCACGACGCTGCCGGGCTACCCGAACTTCTTCATGATCGTCGGCCCGAACACCGGCCTCGGCCACAACTCGATGGTGTTCATGATCGAGTCGCAGATCGAATACATCCTCGGCGCGCTGAACGCGATGCACCGCGAACGCGCGGATGCGATCGAGGTGCGCCCGCTCGTCGAGGCGCAGTTCAACAGCGACCTGCAGGGCAAGCTGAAGAAGGCGATCTGGTCGACGGGCGGCTGCAAGAGCTGGTACCTCGATCCGCGCACCGGCAAGAACACGACGCTGTGGCCGGGCTTCACCTGGCGCTTCCGCCAGGCGACCGCGCACTTCTCGATCGCCGATTACCACGCGTATCGCGCGCCGCACCACGACACGAGCACGCGGCCCGCCGTCGCGCCCGACGCTTCCGCTTCCGCCGAAGCGGCCTGAGTCAGACAAGGAGCCACCGACATGAGAGATTTCGCCAACAAGGTCGCCGCGATCACGGGCGCGGGCTCGGGCATGGGCCGCTCGCTCGCCGTGCAGCTCGCGCAGGCCGGCTGCCACGTGTCGCTCGCCGACAAGAACGGCGTCGGCCTCGCCGAAACCGAACGGATCGTCCGCGCGATCGCGCCGAACGTGCGCGTGTCGACGCACGTGCTCGACGTCGGCGACCGCGACGCGATGTTCGCGTGGGCCGACGACACCGCGAACGAACACGGCAAGGTCAACCTGATCTTCAACAACGCGGGCGTCGCGCTGTCGAGCACGATCGAAGGCATGGAATACGGCGATCTCGAGTGGATCGTGAACATCAACTTCTGGGGCGTCGTGCATGGCACGAAGGCGTTCCTGCCGCACCTGAAGGCATCGGGCGACGGTCACGTGATCAATACGTCGAGCATCTTCGGGATCTTCGCGCAGCCGGGGATGAGCGGCTACAACGCGACCAAGTTCGCGGTGCGCGGCTTCACCGAATCGCTGCGGCAGGAACTCGACATGATGAAGTGCGGCGTGTCGGCCACCTGCGTGCATCCGGGCGGCATCCGCACCAACATCGCGCAATCGAGCCGCGTCGCGAAGAACATGGTCGGCTTCATCGTCGAGAGCGAGCAGCAAGGCAAGGACAGCTTCGAGAAGTTCTTCATCACGACCGCCGACGACGCCGCGCGCACGATCCTCGCCGGCGTGCGCAAGAACAAGCGCCGCGTGCTAATCGGCCGCGACGCGAAGGCGGCGGACTGGATGGCGCGCACCCTGCCGGCCGCGTACCAGGCGCTCGTCGTGCTCGCGACGCGCCGCGAGGCCGCGAAGGCCCGCCGCGCGGCTGGCCGCTACGGCGCACCGGCGGCCGCACCGCTTCACGCCACCTACAACAATGCAGGCAATCAGGGAGGAGAACAATCATGAGGATCCCGAACATGATGCCGGTGCGGCGCGACATCCGTTTCGCGCTGCCGCCCGAACGCGCGAAGGACTGGCACGTCCAGGGCGTGCCCGTCACGCACTTCATGAACGCGCTGTCGCTGCTGTTCCCGGCCGGCGAGCGCTTCTTCATGGATTCGGTGCGCAATTACCGCGACCGCATCGAGGATCCGGAGCTGAAGAAGCAGGTGCTCGGCTTCATCGGCCAGGAAGCGATGCACACGCGCGAGCACATCGAGTACAACGATCTGCTGCAGTCGTCCGGCCTACCCGCGCACAAGCTCGACAAGCGGCTGTGGACGATCCTCGGCTTCTTCAAGAAGACGCTGCCGCATTCGATGCAGCTCGCGATCACGATCGCGCTCGAGCACTACACGGCGATCCTCGCGAACCAGTTGCTGTCGGGCCACGAACACCGGATCGACGGATCGGTCGAAGGCTATCAGCAGATGTGGATGTGGCACGCGATGGAGGAAACCGAGCACAAGGCGGTGTCGTACGACGTATGGAACGCCGTGATGAAGCCTGGCCTCGGCAGCTACCTGCTGCGCACGGGCACGATGCTGACGACGACGGTATTGTTCTGGGCGATCGTGTTCGACTTCCACGTTCGCCTGATGCGCGCGCACCGTCGCGAACACGGCAGATTCGGCGGCATGTGGCGCCTCGTGAAGTACCTGTACAGCCCGAGGCACGGCGTGTTCCCGAGCATCGCGCGCGAATGGCTCGACTACTTCCGCCCGGGCTTCCATCCATGGGACCACGACAACCATCAGTACCTGCAAGGGCTCGACACGCTGCTCGCGAACATCGACGCGACCAACGCGCGCCATGCCGCGCAGGCCGCCCCGCGCCGCGTGCCGCTGCATCCGGTTCCGCAGGCATGACGTCATGGCGCGCGCACACGAGATGCTGACCGTCCGCTCCGGCGACGTGAAACTCGCCGTCTACGTCAGCGGACCGCGGCGCGCGCCGCCGCTGATCCTCGTGCACGGTTATCCCGATTCGGCGGCCGTATGGGCATCGGTCCGCGCGCGGCTCGCGAAGCGCTATCGCGTGATCGCGTACGACGTGCGGGGCGCCGGCGCGTCCGATGCGCCGCGCCGCCGCGCGAACTACACGCTTGCGCGGCTCGCGGAAGACCTGAAGGCGGTGGCCGACGCGACCTGCGGCGACCGGCCGTTCCATCTGGTCGGTCACGACTGGGGGTCGATCCAGTGCTGGGAGGCCGTGACCGATCCCGCGTTCCGCGGCCGGATCGCGTCGTACACGTCGATCTCCGGCCCGTGCCTCGACCACGTGTTCCGCGCGAAGATGCGGCTCCGGCAAAGCCTGAAGTCGTGGTACATCGCGTTCTTCCATCTGCCGGTCGTGCCGTCGCTGGTGTGGCGCCTCGGCGGCGCCGCGCTGTGGCCGCGCTGGCTGCAATTGACCGAGCGCGTGCGGCCGGAGCGCGACCCGGCGCAGTTGAAGAACGCGCTGAACGGGTTGCAGCTTTACCGCGCGAACTTCCTCGCGCGGGCGAGAAAGCCGCGCGAGCGGTACGCGCAGGCGCCGGTGCAGATCCTCGTGCCGGTACGCGACCGCTACGTGACGCCCGAAATGTCGATCGATCTCGATCGCTGGCTCGGCGAGCACGTACGCGAGGAAATCGACGGCGCGCACTGGATCGTCATGCGCAATCCGGAGTTGATCGCGGCGCGGATCGACCGGTTCGCGGCGGTGTATGAGAGGCCGGCGGTCGCGAACGCCACCATTCAACGCCCCGTCAGCGCCGGCAGGCGCTTGAACAGCGTTTCGTAATCGATCACGAGCCCATCGGCGTCGATGTCCATTTCCGCCGTGAAGTTCCGGAAAATACCTTCGTAGCGGTAGCGCCGGCCAGGCTCGATGCACGCATACGCCTGCTTGACCGGCGTCACCTTCAGGTCCGGCGTCGACACGTATGCGACGTCGATCGGCCGCCGCTCGCCGCGCGCAAGACCGAGGCGGCCGATCGGCAGCGAGTTCGTGAACGGCGTCGCCGCGATGTCGATGTCGACGCAGCCGTCCAGTTCCGGCAGCGCACGGCCTGACCCGTCGCGCCAGTGCCCGGCGCCGTCGCCGTGCAGTTCCAGCGTGCCGCCGCCCATCACCTTGAGCACCGCGTACGTCACGCGCCAGTGCGGATCGCACTCGACACGATACGCGAGCCCGTATGCGCGGCCGTACCGCTGGCCGACCACCGCGCTTTCGACGACGATGCCGCCGCCACTCCGGTCGAACGTCAGATGTTCGACTCCGTCGCCCTCGAGCGACGCCCAACGCACCTCGCGCATTCCTTCGCCTCCCGGTTGGTCCGATGCAGGGGATCGTCGCACGAATCCCGATCGAAGACGTGAACCCCGACGCGCACCTGGGCCAAAAGAACCGGCCATTGCCCGAATTCACGTCCAAAACCGCAATTCGCCCGAAAACGCCAATGCGGCAGCCCCGAGCATCGTCATTCCCCAATTCGGGGCATCCGCCACAAATCCTGACTATCCAGAATTCCCTATTCCGGTGCACGGGATTGTGTCCTATGCTCGCGGCTCGTCCTGCTCCACCGCCGCCATGCCTACCGCCCGCCCTGCCTCGCCGTCGATCGACCTGCGCACCCTGCTGCGCGGCATCGGGCAGATCGTCCTGCAGGCGAATGCAGTCACCGGCGCGCTGCTGCTCGCCGCGCTGGCGCTGACCGACTTGCGGCTTGCGTCCGCGGCGCTGGTCGGCTCGGCCGCCGCCAGCATGACCGCCGTGCTCACGGGCACCGAGCGCCGCGACGTCGAACAGGGGCTTCACGGCTTCAATGGCGCGCTCGCCGCGCTGATCGCCGTGCTGTTCGCCCCGTCTTCGCTTGCCGCCATCGCGCTGGTGCCGGCGGTCTCGATCGGCGCGGCGCTCGTGCAGCGCGCGATGCGCGTGCCGCTCGCCCGCTGGCGCCAGTGCCCGTATTCGAGCCCATGCCTCGTCATCACCGCGCTGTGGCTACCGTTTGTCGCATCGCAGCATGCGACCGACGCGGCGGCAGGTGCGCCCCTTACGCTGCCTTCCATCGCCGACGCGCTGCTTTCGGGCATCGCACAGACCACCTTCGCGCAAGGCCCGTGGGCAGGCATGCTGATCGTCGCGGGCCTCGCCGTCGCGTCGCGCCGCGCGGCCGCGTTCGCGCTCGGCGGCGCGATCGTGTCGACCGTGCTGCTCGTCGCGTCCGGCGCGAACGGCGCGTCGTTCGCCGACGGCCTGCTCGGCTTCAACGGCGCGCTCGCCGCGCTTGCGCTGATGTCGCGCGGCCTGCGCGCGGCTTTCGCGGCCGCCGCACTCGCCGCGCTGCTCCAGTGGCTCGCGACACGCGCGGGCCTCCCCGCGTTCACGGCCCCGTTCGCACTCGCGTCGTGGATCACGGTGCTCGTCACGCGCCGTTTCACCCTCGGAGAACCCGATGTCGTCATTCGCACACCGTCCTGACACCGTGAAGCCCGGCGGCCCGATCTCGGACACCGAGCGCCGGCTGCGCGTCGATCTCGCCGCCGCGTATCGCCTCGTCGCGCTGAACGGCTGGGATGACCTGATCTACACGCATCTGTCCGCGACGGTGCCGGGCGAGCCCGGGCATTTCCTGATCAACCCGTTCGGCCTCACGTTCGACGAGGTCCGCGCATCGAATCTCGTGAAGATCGACCTGGCCGGCAACCGGATCGGCGACGGCGAACACGCGGTCAACGTGACCGGCTTCGCGCTGCACGCGGCCGTGCATGCCGCGCGGCCGGACGCCGTCTGCGTGATGCACCTGCACAATACGGCCGGCATCGCCGTGTCGATCCAGCGCGACGGGCTGCTGCCCGCGTCGCAGCACGCGCTGCGGTTTCACGGCGATCTCGGGTATCACGACTACGAGGCGCTCGCGTTCTCGCCGGCCGAAGGCGCGCGACTGACCGCCAGCCTCGGCGCGAAATCCGCGATGCTGCTGCGCAACCACGGCACGCTGACGGTCGGCCGGACCGTTGCCGAGGCGTATGTGTTGATGGATACGCTGATCAAGGCCTGCGACATCCAGATACGCGCGCAGGCAGGCGGCGGGCCGCTCGTGCTGCCCGAGCCGGCCGTCGCGGACCGCACGGCCGGGCAGTTGCGCGACGGCGGCGCGATCGAGGGCGAACTGGAATGGCCGGCGCTGCTGCGCCGCCTCGACCGGATCGATCCGTCGTATCGCGACTGACGGCGCCATCGCCACTCTCCCGACGAATCGTTCACCCCCAACCATCGGAGCATTCAGTCATGCCGACTTTCAATATCCAGTTGTTCGAAGGCCGCACGGTCGAGCAGAAGCGCGCGTTCGTCGAAGCGATCACGCGCGTCACGTGCGAGACACTCGGTTGCGACCCGGGCTCGGTCGACATCATCCTCGCCGACGTGAAGAAGGAAAACTGGGCGACGGCCGGCAAGCTGTGGAGCGACGAGCGCTGATACCGGCAAGTTCGGCGCCGGTGGAACCTGCCCTGCGACGTGCGTTCGAATTGTGGTGACATCGCGGTGACATCCGGACGCACGCGCCGCACGATGCGGCGCGCTCGGGCTACCGCATGCTCGACGCGCTGCGTATCGCCGCCGCACTGAACGACACGATCCTTTCGATGGGCGCGCAACCGGATCGATCGCTTCGGCAGGTCGACGAGGCCCGCCCGCGACACGAATCCGTCGCCTCTCGCGAATTCGTGTCGCCGCTGCGGACCACGATGCTGCCCGACATCATGAATCCGCTCTCCGCGCGGCACCCCGATCTGAAGCCGCCGGCGCCGGCCTGACCTCCCATGCGACGCCGGCGACCGGCGTTGCATGCGGCCGCCCTTCCCTGCTCCGCGTTGTGCGCCCGCACATCGCTTCGTCACGCAACCGGCACATCAATCGGCGCATAATGCCGAACACACGCAGCAGCCAATGGCCACCCGGGAGACCGCCATGGAAGCGAAGAACGAGGAAGTCGTCGCACACCTGCTCTCCGATGTCGTCGAATTCGCGCGCGGGCGCCTGCCCGAAGCCACGTTCCGGATCGTCGAACCGTTCCTGCGTCATTACTACGATTTCGTCGACGCCGACGATCTGCAGAATCGCAGCATCGCCGACCTCTACGGCGCCGCGATGGCGCACTGGCAGACCGCCCAGAAATTCGTGCCCGGCAGCGAGCGGCTGCGCGTCTACAACCCGATCCTCGAACAGCACGGCTGGCACTCGGACCACACGGTGATCGAGATCGTCAACGACGACATGCCGTTCCTGGTCGACTCGGTCACAATGGCCGTCAATCGCCTCGGACTCGCGCTGCACTCCGCGCTGCACCCGGTGTTCCGCATCTGGCGCGGCGGCAACGGCGGAATCGAGCGCGTCGACGCCGGTGGCGCGACGCCCGGCGACGGCCAGTCGCAACTCGCGTCGTTCATCCACTTCGAAGTCGACCGCTGCGGCGACGCCGCGCTGCTCGACACGCTGCGCGACGACATCGCGCGCGTGCTCGGCGACGTGCGCGCGTCGGTCGAGGACTGGCCGAAGATCGTCGACATCGCGCGCGCGACGATCAAGGACATGAAGGCCCGCGAATCCACCGCGGAAGACATCGAGGCGCGCGCGTTCCTCGAATGGATGGCCGCCGATCACTTCACGTTCCTCGGCCAGCGCGACTACGCGCTCGTGTCGGACGGCACGGGCTTCGGGCTGCGCGGCGTCGAAGGCTCCGGCTTCGGCCTGTTGCGCGAATCGCTGCGCGCACCCGGCGCGCCCGACGTGACGCCGCTGCCGCCGGCCGCCGCCGAGATCATCACCGGCCCCTGGCCCATCTTCCTGACCAAGGCGAACTCGCGCGCGACCGTGCACCGGCCCGGCTATCTCGACTACGTCGGCGTCAAACTCGTCGGCGCCGACGGCAAGGTGAGCGGCGAACGCCGCTTCATCGGGCTGTATACGTCGACGTCCTATTTCGGTTCGTACACCGATATTCCGATCGTGCGCCGCAAATGCGCGAACATCGTGAAGCGTGCGGGCTTCCTGCCGAAGGGACATCTCGGCAAGTCGCTGGTGACGGTGCTCGAAACCTATCCGCGCGACGAACTGTTCCAGGCCGACGAAGACCAGCTCTACGACATCGCGCTCGGCATCCTGCGCCTGCAGGAACACCAGCGCACGCGCCTGTTCGTGCGGCGCGACCGCTTCGACCGCTTCGTGTCGTGCCTCGCGTTCGTGCCGCGCGACAAGTACAACACCGACCTGCGCCGCCGCATCGCGAAGCTGCTCGTCGACGCGTACAACGGCGTGAACGTCGAATTCACGCCGCTACTGTCGGAATCGGCGATCGCGCGAATTCATTTCGTTGTCCATGCCGAACCGGGCACGATGCCCGACGTCGACACGCGCGAACTCGAAACGCGGCTCGTGCAAGTCACGCGCCGCTGGCAGGACGATCTCGCCGACGCGCTGCTCGACGCCTTCGGAGAAGAACAAGGCAACCGCCTGCTGCAGCGCTATGCGGACTCGTTCCCGGCCGGCTATCGCGACGACTACCCGGCGCGCACGGCCGTGCGCGACATCGAACTGATCGAGCGCGTGAAGGAGTCGGGCCAGCTCGCGATGAACCTGTATCGCCCGATCGAGGCCGAGGCCCGCGCGTTCCGCTTCAAGGTGTATCGCGCGGGCGACCCGATCGCGCTGTCGCGCAGCCTGCCGATGCTCGAGCATCTCGGCGTGCGCGTCGACGAGGAGCGGCCGTACCGGATCCAGACGCAGGATGCCGCGCCCGCGTGGGTGCACGACTTCGGCCTTGAACTCGCGGACGATACCGAATTCGACATCGAGCGCGTGAAGGACTTGTTCGAGGACGCGTTCGATCGCATCTGGAGCGGCCGGATCGAGAACGACGACTTCAACCGTCTCGTGTTGCGCGCGCACCTGAGCGCACGCGAGGTCACGATCCTGCGCGCGTATGCGAAATACCTGCGGCAGGTCGGCTCGACCTTCAGCGACGCGTATATCGAGCGCGCGCTGACCGGCAACCCGGCGATCGCACGACAGCTCGTCGAGCTGTTCCTGCTGCGCTTCGACCCGGCCACCGGCGGCACGCGCGACGTGCAGGTCGAACGCGTGCTGAAGGCGATCGAGACGGCGCTCGACCAGGTCCCCAACCTCGACGAGGACCGGATCCTGCGCCAGTTCCTCGGCGTGATCAACGCGACCGTGCGCACCAACTATTTCCTGCACGACGCGAACGGCGAATCGAAGCCGTATCTGTCGTTCAAGTTCAATCCGGCGAAGGTGCCCGGCCTGCCCGAACCGAAGCCGATGTTCGAGATCTGGGTGTACTCGCCGCGCGTCGAGGGCGTGCACCTGCGCGGCGGGCGCGTCGCGCGCGGCGGGCTGCGCTGGTCCGACCGTCGCGAGGACTTCCGCACCGAGGTGCTCGGGCTGATGAAGGCGCAGATGGTGAAGAACGTCGTGATCGTGCCGGTCGGCTCGAAAGGCGGCTTCGTCGTGAAGAACCCGCCGCCGCCGAGCGATCGCGAAGCGTGGATGCGCGAGGGCGTCGCGTGCTACCAGACTTTCCTGCGCGGCCTGCTCGACCTGACCGACAATCTCGCCGGCAACGCAATCGTGCCGCCGCCCGACGTGGTGCGGCACGACCCCGACGATCCGTATCTCGTCGTCGCGGCCGACAAGGGCACGGCCACGTTCTCCGACTACGCGAACGCGATCTCGCACGAATACGGCTTCTGGCTCGACGATGCATTCGCATCCGGCGGCTCGGTCGGCTACGACCACAAGAAGATGGCGATCACCGCGCGCGGCGCCTGGGAATCGGTGAAGCGGCACTTCCGCGAGATGGGCGTCGACACGCAGACGACCGACTTCACCGTGGTCGGTGTCGGTGACATGTCGGGCGACGTGTTCGGCAACGGGATGCTGCTGTCGCCGCATATCCGGCTCGTCGCGGCGTTCGATCACCGGCACGTGTTCCTCGACCCGAACCCCGATCCGGCGACGAGCTTCGCGGAGCGCCAGCGGATGTTCGCGCTCGAACGCTCGAGCTGGGCCGACTACGACACGTCCGTGATCTCGGCGGGCGGCGGCGTCTATCCGCGCACCGCGAAGACGATCCCGCTGTCGCCGGCCGTGCAGGCCGCGCTCGGCATCGATGCGCACGCGCTGCCGCCGACCGAGCTGATCCGCGCGATCCTGCAGGCGCCGGTCGACCTGCTGTACAACGGCGGCATCGGCACCTACGTGAAAGCCGCGCGCGAAACCCACCAGCAGGTCGGCGATCGCGCGAACGACGCGGTACGCGTAAATGGCGCGGACCTGCGCTGCAAGGTCGTCGGCGAAGGCGGCAACCTCGGCTGCACGCAGTTCGGCCGCATCGAGTTCGCGCAGCGCGGCGGCCGCATCAACACCGACGCGATCGACAACTCGGCCGGCGTCGATTGTTCGGATCACGAAGTCAACATCAAGATCCTGCTCGGGCTCGTCGTCACCGACGGCGAGATGACCGAGAAGCAGCGCAACGCCCTGCTCGCGGAAATGACCGACGAAGTCGGGCTGCTCGTGCTGCGCGACAACTACTACCAGACGCAGGCGCTGTCGATCGCGGGCCGCTACGGCGTCGAGCTGCTCGACGCCGAGGCGCGCCTGATGCGCTGGCTCGAACGCGCGGGCCGCCTGAACCGCGTGATCGAGTTCCTGCCGACCGACGACGAGATCGCCGAGCGGCAGGCCGCGAAGCAGGGCCTCACGTCGCCGGAGCGCGCGGTGCTCCTCGCCTACAGCAAGATGTGGCTGTACGACGCGCTGCTCGAATCCGACGTGCCCGAGGATCCGCTCGTCGCCGCGATGCTCGTCGACTATTTCCCGAAGCCGCTGCAGCAGCGCTTCAGCGAACCGATGCATCGCCACCCGCTGCGCCGCGAGATCCTCGCGACGCACCTGACCAACGCGCTCGTCAACCGGGTCGGCTGTGCGTTCGTGCACCGGCTGATGGAGGAAACCGACGCGAAGCCGGGCGACATCGTGCGCGCCTGCATCATGGCGCGCGACGTGTTCGATCTCGATGCGGTATGGCGCGACATCGACGCACTCGACAACCGCGTCGCCGACGACGTGCAGGCGCGCATGTTCGTCGACGTCGCGCGGCTGCTGGAGCGCGCGGCGCTGTGGTTCCTGCGGCAGCTTCAGTCGGGCGCGGTGGCCGACGGCGGCGTCGCCGGACTGATCGCGCGCTGCCGCGACGCGGTCCAGCGCATCGCGCCGCAATTGCCGTCGCTGCTGCCGGCCGACGATCTGGAAGCGCTGTCCGAGCGGCAGCGCGTGCTGGTCGATGCCGGCGTCGACAGCGCGCTCGCGGTGCGTGTCGCGAGCGGCGACATCTCCGCCGCGCTGCTCGACATCGCCGAAGTGGCCGCGACCTGCGACCGCAGCCTCGAACTGGTCGCGGGCGTCTACTTCTCGCTCGGCACGCTGCTGAACTACGGGTGGATCGGCGAACGCGCGGCCACGCTGCCGACCCCGACGCACTGGGACATGCTGGCGCGCGCGGCCGCGCTCGCGGAAATCGCGCGGCTCAAGCGCACGCTCGCCACCAGTGCGCTCGCGGAATCGGCCGATTCGACGGCGCCCGAGACGATCGTCCATGCGTGGCGCGAACGCCGCGAAGCCGCGCTGCAGCGCTACGAGCATCTGCTCGCCGACCTGCGCGCGTCGGGCGGCGCGAGCCTCGCGGTGCTGCTGGTGGTCGTGCGCGAGATGGCCGTGCTCGAACGCGCGTGACGGGTGACTCCGAGTCGCGCCGGGATCACACCGTCGCGACGAGCAACTCTTCCGCGTTGTCCGGCGGGCGCAGGCCGTCCGTCCGATCGGCGAAGTAGCGACGTGCAAGCTCCGCGGCCGACACGTGCCCGGCCCGCGCGAAGCCGGCCTCCGTCGCGAGCGCGCGGATCTCCGCCGGCAGGAAGAAGCTGATGAACGGCGTGCCGCTCGCGCGTGCGCCTTTCGCGGCCATCTCGAGCCCCGGACGCACGTCCGGATCGGCAAGCTCCAGCGGCAGCAGGAACGTCATCGCGAACGTCGAACCCGGCGCGAGCGACGCGGCTTCGCGCAATGCCGCCGCGTTCGCGTCGCGCGTCAGGTACATGCTGACGCCGGTGGACACGACGACCGCCGGCTTGCCCGGATCGAAGCCCGCGCGCACGAGCGCGTCGCGCCACGACTGCTTCGCCTCGAAATCGACCGGCACGAACCGCAGCCAGTCCGGCACGCCGAAGCCGAGCTCGGTCAGCCGGCGGCGCTTCCACGCCTGCGGCGCGGGCGGATCGACCTCGAAGACGGTCAGGCGCGACGCCATCTCGGGCCGGCGCTGCACGAAGCTGTCGAGGCCCGCGCCGAGGATCACGTACTGGCTCACGCCCCGCGCGGCCTGCTCGACGACGAGATCCTCGATGAAGCGCGCCCGCGCGACGATCGATGCGCGAAACGGCCGCGTGAACCGCGGATCCATGTCGCCGCGCTGCTGCCAGCCGGGCGCCGGCGCGAGCAGGCGCAGGCCGACTTCGTCGGCGAGCACGTGCGGCGGCGCATCGAGTTCGACGTGCAGCGCGCGCCACAGCGCAACGCGTGCGGCGGTGCTGTCGGGGGCGTCATGATGGAGGTCGGTCATCGTCGCGGCCTCACGCGCCCGGCTTGCCCGGCGCCCGGAAGGACTTCGTCGACTTGCCCCAGTTGTGCGTCGTCAGATACACGGCTTCGATTCGCTCGGATGACATGTCATTCCTCCGTGGTGGACAGCCCGGCCCCCGGCTGCGGTGCCGCCAGATACTCGCAATGTGTCGGCCACCAGCGCGGACAGCGACTGCTCCGTTTCGATGGCGCGATGCTTGACCCGCCGGATCAGGCTCAGCGGCAGATACACGTTGAATTGCTTCACTTCTTCGTCGGTCATGCGCGCTAGCATGCCAGCAATCCAGCAAATTTCAATCGGGACACCGGAGCCGGCGGCGCGGCGGACGTCGACGCCGCTCCAACGTGTTTATATCGAGTTCACCGCGCCGCCACCCGCGCGAACAGCGCGTCGAGATCGAAGCCGGTCGTATCGATGCCGATCGTGTCGCGCAGGCACGCGCCCCACGCAGCCGCGTCGTCGAAGGTGACGGTGCGCCCCGCGCCCGCCGCGTCGCGCAGCGTCAGCACGGTGTTGAACAGCGCCGCGCGGCCGTCCGGCAGCACGCGACAGGCAATCAGGTCGTTCACGAAGATCGATTCGGGATAGGTCGACGTGAACCAGTTCGCGGCGTCGTAATCGATCCACTCGGCCGGTTTCAGCGAGAAGCGGTAAGTCGTCTGCCAGCCGTCGGGGATCTCGAACTGCATGTCGAACTCGCCGTCGACCGGCGCGCCGACGACGCGAAACGCGCCGTGCGGCGTCATCTGCCGCTCACCCGGCACGAAGCGCAGCGGCGCGGTCAGCGTCGCGCTGCCGAAGCCGATGTCCGCGAGCCACGCCGCGCCGTCGAGATCGATGCGCAGCAGCATGTGCGTCTGCGCGGTGACGATCTCCGGCGGCCTCATCCAGCGCACGCGCGCGATCAGCGGCGTCACGCGAAAACCGATCGTCGTGAGCGCGGTGTAGAAGAGCTTGTTGAGTTCGAAGCAGTAGCCGCCGCGGCGGCGCCCGATCACCTTGTCGACGATCGCCGGCAGGTCGAGCGCGACACGCGCACCGGTCAGCGGATTGAGGTTTTCGAACGGAATCGCCTGCGGGTGCAGCAAATGCAGCCGGCGCAGCACGTCGAGCGTCGGCTCGGCCGGGCCGTCGTAGCCAATGCGGGCGAAGTAGCGCGGGAGGTCGAACGAGTCAGTCATGAACCGGCACCGGGAACGGGGAACGGGGAACACGCAACGATAGCATCGCGCGATATCCCCATGTTGCGCAGGGCCATCCCGAATCCGCGCGCGCCGCCGGCACCGCGGCGCGCGGTTCGCGGCAACGTTACGGCAGCAGCTTCAGCGCGGACGACGCGACCGCCGGCACCGAAATGCCCTGGCTCGTCGCGAACTGCACGGCCTGGCTGAGCGTCGACGCGAGCGACTGCAACTGGCCCGGTGCGCTCTGCGCGATATACGACGCGGCCTGCATGTTCTGCGGATTCAGGCCCGACTGGAGCAGCGATGCGGCGCTGGTCGAACCGAGATTGCCGAGCCCCGATTGCAGTTGCGAATACTGCGTGAGGCCCTGGCCGAGCGATGCGAGACCGTTGCTGAACGCCTGCTTGTCGACCGGGCCGTGCGTCGCGCCGCCGCTCGCGAATGCCTGGCCGAGCGCCTGCGACACCGACTGCTGCGCGCCGCCCATCTGCGACAGCGCGGCCGGCGTCAACGCGTTGCCGCCACCGAGCAGGCTGGCGGCCTGCTGCGCCTGCCCGGCCGCGCCGGTAAGCCCCATCGCCGACGCGAGCGACGACTGGCCGGCCAGCACCTGCTGATTCGCGCCGACGTATGCCTGCATCAGCTGCGCGACGCCGCCCTGCGCGGGTGCGGCCTGTTGCTGCCCGCCGCCGAGCAGCGCCGAGCCGATCGATTGCAGGTCGAGCTGCGCATGCGCGGCGCCGTTGGCGCCCAGCAGGATGCCGAGTGCGATGCCCGCCGATGCCAGCTGCTTGCCCGTCACGCGAATATGCTTCATCTGTTTGCCTCGTGCCCGAGTGATTGAGGCCGATATTGTCGAAGCGCGTCGCGCGCCGCCGCAACGACTGAAACACATCGAAACGAAATCGCGCGCCGCGGCCGCTTGCAATTCCGCGGCCGTCCGGACTCGCCGCGCGCATTCGTCCGCGTTTGCCGCGCGATGCCGGGCACGCGTCCGGATTCGTTCCTTTTCCGCATCAATCGCGCTTGTTTCGGGAATCCGCGATCGACGCCGCGGCGCGCATCACGCAGCCATCCACGCCGGCAGACGCTGGCCGACCCAGTCGGCCGCCTGCTCGTAGCCGCGCGCGAGCTGCAGCACCGCGAGGTCCGCGCGCGGCCGGCCGATCAGTTGCATCCCCATCGGCAGCCCCGCTTCGTTGAAGCCGACCGGCACGCTGATCACGGGGCAGCCGGCCAGGGTCCACGGCACGACCGTTTCCATCCAGCGGTGGTAAGTGTCCATCGCGCGGCCCGCGATTTCCTTCGGCCAGCGCTGCTCGACGTCGAACGGGAACACCTGCGCGGTCGGTGCCGCGATGAAGTCGTAGCGGTCGAAGAAGTTCAGCACCGCCTGGTGCCACGCGGTGCGCTCGATGCTCGCGTCGAACACCTCGGCGCCCTGCATCGCGAGCAGCCCTTCGACCTCGTAGATCGCCTCGGGCTTCAGCAGCGCGCGCCGTGCCGGATCGCGATAGTGCGCGAGCAGCCCGCCACCGGACAGCAGATGCCGATGCGCGAGCCACAGGCGCCAGATGCGCTCGGGCGCGAACGCCGGCAGCGCCGCATCGACGTCGCAGCCAATCTCGCGCAGCGTCGCGAGGCCCTTTTCGCACTGCGCGAGCACGCCCGGCTCGGTCGCGAGATAACCGTTCCAGTCGCCGACCCAAGCGATGCGCTCGCCGCGCAGGTCCTTGTCGAGGGGCTTCGCGAACACGGCCGGATCTTCCGCGAGCGACAGCGGATCGTTCGGGTCGTAGCCGGCCTGAATCGCGAGCAGCTGCGCGACGTCGCCGACCGTGCGGCCCATCGGCCCTTCGATGCCGAGCTGCTGCATGAACACGTCGACGCCCGGCCAGCGCGGCACGCGGCCCTGCGACGGCCGGAACCCGTAGATGTTGCAGAACGCGGCCGGATTGCGCAACGAGCCGCCGAAGTCGCTGCCGTCCGCGACCGGCAGCATGCGCGCGGCGAGCGCCGCCGCCGTGCCGCCGCTGCTGCCGCCCGCGCTCTTCGTCAGGTCGTACGGATTGCGTGTCGCGCCGTGGATTTCGTTGAACGTATGCGAGCCGAGGCCGAATTCCGGCGTGTTGGTCTTGCCGATGAAGATCGCGCCCGCCGCGCGCATTCGACCGACGCCGACCGAGTCGGCCTGCGGCACGTTATCGCGGAAGATCGGCGAGCCGTAGGTCGTCCGCAGCCCTTTGGTCATCGCGAGATCCTTCGGCGCCTGCGGCATCCCGTGCAGCCAGCCGTGATACTCGCCGCGGGCCAGCGCGGCGTCCTTTTCCGCGGCTTCGGCGAGCAGCACGGCGCGCTCGCGCAGCGAGACCAGCGCGTTCACCGCGCCGTTCACGCGCTCGATGTGATCGAGATATGCACGCATCGTCTCGACGCACGAAACCGCCTTGCCGCGGATCGCCGACGCGAGCTCGCCGGCCGACAGGCGCACGATCGGATCGACGGTGATGGAAGCGGGAGCGAGAAGCTGCGGGGCGTCGTGCGGCATGCGAGGTCTCCTGGAATCGGTATGAAATGGCGGGCCGCATGGTGGCGGCGGTCCGTCGCGAACGGCCGGGAAGGCGCCGGGAAGGCGCCGGGAAGGCGCCGGGAAGAAGCAACGGCGGGCCGCGGCGCGGTCGATGCTCTACTCTACGCGACGCCGGATGCTCGACCTCCGATATTTTCCGCCGCGATTCATTGAGGATTCGACTAAATCGGCGGGGGTGCGCCGCTCGACCGCCAGCGTCGGGCTGCTGCCCGGCCGATTGGTGTAAACGTTTATGCGCATAAACCTAAATTTCTTATATTTCTAATAGGCGCAACACGAGGCGACGGACGTTGACGACATTTTTACGCGCCCGCCCAATCTATTTAGGTCGCGCGATCCGGCGGCGCACTACGCTGGGAACATCTCGACTACGGAGCATTTTCCATGCTCAAACTGCTGGTTCCGGTCGGACATTCACCCCGCTCGCTGCAGGCGGTCCGCCACGCGACCTTCCTGTATCGCGAACGCTGTGCATCCGAAATCGTGCTGATCAACGTACAGGCGCCGCTCGAGTCGACGCGGCTCGAGGCGTTTCACCCGCTGTCGCGGCTACAGTCGATCGAGGACAAGTTCGCGTGCGACGATCTGGCGATGGCGGAGCGGGTGCTGCGGGAAGCCGGTGTCCGGTACAGCATCGTGAAGAAGGTCGGGCCGGTGGCCGACACGATCGCGGCCGTCGCGGCCGAGACCGGCTGCGACGAAATCGTCGTCGTCGCGCCGCGGCAGGATCCGTTTCACGCGATGCTGTCGATGTTCCGTCGCAGCGTGATGGACCGGCTCGTGCGAATCTCGAATGTGCCGGTGACGGCAGTGCGATGAACGGTGCGGCGCTTACCTTACTTGATGACCTTGCGCCAGAACACGAGGTAGGTCGCGGCGGAAGATGCAATCAGCAGAATGGCCCACAGCGGCGCGAGACTGATCAGGACGGAAGAGACGTCAAGCATTTGGATTCCTCACTATTTCGATAGCGATGTTCGGCACGTACCTGCTGCGTCCGGAGCCGCTGCGCGCATCGCTTGCCGCGCATCGCGTTCCGTTGAAACATGCATTCATGCTATCGCTTTGACTGCCGGCGCGACCGTCTCGCCCTGCCCCTAACCTGACATTCGTCAAACTCGCATCAATCGCGCGTCGGTGCGGCGGGCCACCGCTCCTTTCCTCGTTCGCGCGGCAGAAAGCGGTATGCGAGCGCCCCGGCCTGCCGCCATTTCCGCAGACGTTTACCGGGGGAAGCCCCAAGTGCCTCCCGAAACGTGTCCGCGTTACGCTTGCGTAACAAGGAGACGAATCATGAGACGAGTGGTGCACATCGCCTTTTTCGCGCTGCTGGCCTACCTGATCGGCGATCGGGCACTGCTGCACGCGCAAGGCCGCGACGCCAGCCCGATGGCGTGCTCGCAGGGCGCCGAGCAGGTGAAATACGACGCGCTCAGCCGCGGCTTCGGCAACGCGGCCGCCGACAGCCAGCGCGAGGCGTTCATGTCCGGCTGCCTGGTGACCGGGCGCGGCGATCGGAACGTTGCGATGGCGGCTCGCTGACGCCGACGCGTATCGCCCCGGCTGCGTCGCTCTCGCTGCCGCCCGGCCGCACGCTTTCACGAGCGCAGTCCGTTTTCTCCCGCATCCCCCGGCTTCCCCAACGTCGGCCAAGCCGGTTTTCTGCCGCGCCGCGTTCGGTATTCGGAACGCATTGACCGACCGGCACCGCCCGCCTGACGGCCCGGGCACGCCGATTGCGACTCGACTGCCCCTCCCCACGGGTCGCCGCCATGAACGACAACGAGTCCCTCGATACCGCGCAGCCTCGTCCGCGCGCGGCAACATGGCTCCGACGCCTCGGGCCGGGCCTCGTCACCGGTGCCGCCGACGACGATCCGTCAGGCATCGGAACGTACTCGCAGGCGGGCGCGCAGTTCGGACTCGAACTGCTCTGGTCGCTGCTGCTGACCTATCCGCTGATGACGGCGATCCAGCTGGTCAGCGCGCGCATCGGCCGCGTGACGGGCAAGGGCCTCGCGTCGAACATGCGCGCGCACTACCCGCCATGGCTGCTCTACAGCGCCGTGGCATTGCTGTTGATCGCGAACGTGATCAACATCGCGGCCGACCTGTCGGCGATGGGCGCGGCGGTCAATCTTCTGCTGCACGGCCCTCAGGAACTCTATGTCGTCTGCCTGGGCGGCGTGTCGGTCGTGCTGCAGATTTTCGTGCCGTACGACCGCTATGCGCGTCTGCTCAAATGGATCGCGCTGGTCCTGCTCGCGTATGTCGCGGTGGCGCTCATCGTGCCCGTCCACTGGGGCGAGGTCGGCCGCGCGATCGTGCGGCCGCATGTCCAGTTCACCGCCGCCTATCTGACCACGGTCATCGCCGTGCTCGGCACCACGATCAGCCCGTATCTGTTTTTCTGGCAGGCGTCGCAGGAGGTCGAGGAACTGCATGCGGAGCCGAGCCAGCATGCGTTACGGCGCGCACCGCATCAGGCGCCCGCGCAGTTGCGACGAATCAACTTCGATACCTGGGTCGGCATGGGCGTATCGAACGTCATTGCGTTCTTCATCACGCTGACGGCAGCGGCCACGCTCTACATGCACCACATCGAAGTGAAGACGTCCGCCGACGCCGCGCGCGCCCTCGAGCCCATTGCCGGACACTTCGCGTACACGCTGTTTGCGCTCGGGATCGTCGGCACCGGCCTGCTGGCCTTGCCGGTGCTCGCCGGCTCGGCCGCCTATGCGGCCGCAGGCAGCTTCCGCTGGCGCAACAGCCTCGCGCTGCGGCTCGGCGTCGCGCCCGAATTCTATGCGGTGATCGCCTTGGCGATCGTCGGCGGTGTCGCGATCACGTTCATGCATTTCGACCCGATCCGCGCGCTCTACTGGAGTGCGGTCATCAACGGTGTGACCGCCGTTCCGATCATGGTCGTGATGATGCTGATGGCCGGCAGCCGGCGCATCATGGGCAAGTTCGCCGTGACGGGCGCGCTGGCATGGGGCGGCTGGGCCGCGACGCTCGCGATGGCGATCGCGGCGATGGGGGTGTTCGTGCCGGGGTAAGCCACATCGGTCACATGCGCCCGACCGTGCGCACGATCAGCCTGACTCCGGACGAATCACCAGCTCGTCGAACCCGGTCCCCGCATCGGGTTCACGGGAGAAACGATGTGAGTGCAACAGCACGAGCAGGATCTCGGCGGTCGTCCGCACCACGCAGCCGCGCGCGACATGTCCGCCCGATACGCGGCCGTTCGCGTCGGACACCGACATATGAAGGTGCGCGCCGTCCGGCGAGACCGAACCGGCCAGCGTCAGGATCTCGAGGTCGCCGCGCAGTTCGGTCGGCGCGTCGACACCGGCAAAGCGAAGCTGCGCGACATTCAGGCTGCCGATCCCCTGGATCACGAATGCCGCGTGTGCGTCGAGCCGACGCAACGCCTGCTCGATCGATGCGCGCAGATCGTCGCCGGGGGAAAGACGCAAAGGATGGGCTTGCATGGTGGATAACCTGCGGGTGGGCCGGGGTGTCGACAAAGAGTACGTTCGACCCGGCCATTCGGCAAGTCGCCCGCCGGATGACGCGCCGCACCTGCGTCACCGCAACGTGCGGCACGCGCATCACACGGTGAATCGCTCGCACGCGAATTGCGCGTCCGGCACGCCGGCCGCGACGGCAATTTCCCGCGCGTCGCCCCTCTCCCGATACTCGGCCATGCGCCTGAGCATCGACAGGACCGGCGCGAGCCCCGTGCCGCCCGCGACGAACCAGCGCGGCCGCAAGCTGTCCGCGAACAGGCGCGAACCCGAGCGCCGGAAAACAGAAAGGCCCGGACGATGTCCGGGCCTCCCACGTCAGCCGTTACGACCGGCCGCGCTTACGCCTCCAGCGCTTCGAGCACTTTCCCCTTCGTCTCGATCCCGACGAAATGAACGGTCACGGCCGCGATCAGCGGCACGATGCCGATCAGGTAGAACGCCGGCGCGAGGTTGCCGCCGATGATCGCGTGCGGCACGATCATCGGCGCCGCGAACGACGCGATCTTCAGCCACGCGCTGCCGAGCCCGCAGCCCGACGCACGGATGCTCGTCGGATACTGCTCCGGCGTATAGACGTATGCGGTGATGAAGCCCGATGCCATCAGCCCCAGCGACAGCGAGCAGAACGTCGCGACGACATACACCGACGCCGCGTGATAGAAGCCCGCGAACGCCAGCGACAGCGCGCACAGCACGAACGACCACACGATCACCGGCTTGCGGCCGAGCTTGTCGACCAGCAATGCGGACGCGAGCGAACCGAGCACGCCCATCACCGAGCCGATCACCGCGAGATTCAGCGCGAGCTGCAGCGGTGCGTGATAGAAGTTCTTGTAGATCGTCGGCAGCCACGTGGACAGCCCGTACTGGATGAACCCGCACGTCGCCCACAGCGTCGCCACCGCGAGCGTGCGCTTGCGATACGCGGCGCTGAACAGGTCGGTCATCCGGCGCTTCGGGTGCTGGCGGACCATCTCGTCGTACGCGGCCACCTGCGTGACCGGCGGCAGTTCGCCGCGCACCGACGATTCGAACACGCCGACCGCGCGCCCGGCTTCCGGGAGGCGCCCGCGCGAGGCAAGCCAGCGCGGCGATTCCGGCACGAGATGCGTGAGCACCAGCGCGAGGATCAACGGCAGCCCGCCGACGAAGTACATGATCTCCCAGCCGAACCGCGGCACGAGCCATGCACCCAGCGCCATCGATACCAGCAGACCGATCGGAAACACGATTTCATACAACAGCACGAAGCGGCCGCGGCCGTGCGCACGCGTGATTTCGTTGATGTACGTGGCCGCGACCGGCAATTCGCCGCCGAGACCGAGCCCCTGCAAAATCCGCAGCAGCACGAACACCTCGAACGTCGGCGCGAAACCGCACGCGATGCTCGTGATGCCGATCACGGCGGAACTCCACGCGATCGCCTTCACACGGCCATGCTTCTCGGCGAGCGCGGGAAACAGGAACGCGCCGATCAGCTGGCCGATCGCGCCGGACGCGATCAGCATGCCGATCTGCGTCGGCGACAGCCCCCACTTGTGAATCAGCAGCGGCAGCGTCGCCGCGATCGTGATCACGTCGAAGCCGTCGAAGAACGTGGCGGTGCCGATCAGCACGCGCGCGCGAATCTGCATCGCGTTGGCCGGAAGCCGCTCGAGCCGCGCGATGATCGCGCCGGGCGTGGAGGCGGCAGCTTCCATCGTGGCCCTGCCGGCCACGACGTTGTCGAAAGTGCTCATGCGGGGTGTCTCCTGGATCGTTCGCCGGTCAGGCAAGCGCTTTGGTCGTGTCCGCCAGGGCTTCCGTATCCACTGCCCGGCCCTGGTTCATCCACTTGCGTGCGAGCTTGAGCTCGCGTGCGTTGTTGATGGCGATGACACCTCTCACATGCCCATCGCCTACGAAAAACAGCGTCGCGCGTCGCGCGGCGATATCGCCGCGCACGACGAGCTGCGCGTCGGCCGGCAGATCGCCGAGGATCTGCAGGTTCACGTCGTACTGATCGGACCAGAACCACGGAATCTCCGCGTACGGCGCGCGCACGCCGAGCACGGCCTTCGCGGCCGCGATCGCCTGGTTCTGCGCGTTCGCCCACGATTCGAGCCGCACGCGCCGCTTCAGCCAGCCGTTGTGATGGTTCGCAACGTCGCCGCACGCGAAGATCGCCGGGTCGCTGGTCGCACCGAATTCGTCGACCACGATGCCGTCGTCGATCGCCAGGCCCGCGTCGCTCGCCAGCGTCGCGTTCAGCGCGAGGCCGATGCCGGCCACCGCGAAATCCGCGTCGATCGTCGTGCCGTCGGCGAGCGTCGCGCGCACCTTCGACGCGTCGTCCGGTTGCGTGTCGAGCGATGCGAGCGCCGCGCCGAGGCGCACGTCGACACCATTCGCGCGATGCAGGTCGAGCAGGAAGTCCGACACGATCTGCGGCACCGAACGCCCACACAGACGTGGCGCGCCTTCGACGACGACCGCTTCGACGCCGAGCTTGCGTGCGGTCGCGGCGACTTCGAGGCCGATCCAGCCGCCGCCGATCACGAGCACGCGCCGGCTCGCACGCAGCTTCTCGCCGAGCGCGGCCGCTTCGTCGAGCGTGCGCAGGTAGTGCAGATTCGGCGTCCTGACGATCGCGTCGGGCAAGCGACGCGACGTGCCGCCGGTCGCGATCACGAGGCGGTCGTATTCGATCACGAGGCCGCTTTCGGTCTTCACCACGCGGCGCGCACGGTCGATCGACACCGCGCGTTCCGGCTGCCACGCCTCGACGTTCAGCGCGTCGAATTCGTCCGGGCGCACGACGCGCACCGTTTCGATGTCGGCGTCTCCCGCCAGCACGGCTTTCGACAGCGGCGGGCGCTCGTACGGCAGGTGCGGCTCGTCGGCGATCATCACGAGGCGGCCCGCGAACCCTTCCGCGCGCAGCGTCTTCAGCACCCAGCCGGCGGCCTGGCCGCCGCCGACCACGACGACCGTGCCCGGCACGGCCGGCGCTTGCGTGTGCGCTTCGGTCATGATTTGCGCTCCGTCATGAACTTGCCTTCCGGCGCCTTCGCGTTCTTTTGCCGGCGCGTATTGCCGTCGAGGCCGCCGTCGACGGCCCATTCGGCGAACACGGTCGGGCCCGGCTCGAATTCGCGCGGCTGCCATTCGGGCGTCAGCACGTCCTCGTCCGCGTAGTACTCGATCAATGCGCCGGCCGGATTCTGGAAGTACCAGAAGTACGCGGACGACACCGGATGACGCCCCGGGCCGAGTTGCGTTTCCCAGCCGCAGCGGTCGATGTGCATGCCGCCGCCGAACACTTCGTGGATATCGCGCACGGTGAACGCGACGTGGTTCAGGCCGCGCTTTCCGTTCGGCAACGCGAGCAGGAACAGGTCGTGGTGGCCGCCGTGCGGCGCGCAGCGCATGAACGCGCCGCGGCCCGGATAGCGATCCGACGTCTCGAAGCCGAGCAGCTCGTGATAGAACTTTTCCTGCGCGTCGAGGCAGTTCGTGAAGAACACGACGTGGCCGACCTCGACCGGCTCGGCGCGCGCATAGATCGGGCTCGGCTGGTCGACCCGCGCCGTCCGGCCCCACACGTTCGACGGCGAGCCGGTGATGTCGAGCGCGCGCTTGCGCGTCACCTCGATGCGGATCGCCATGCCGTTCGGGTCGATGCACCCGACCGCATCGTCCTGCGCGTAATAGCCGGGCTGGCCGGCCAGCTTCGCGCGCAACGCGTCGACTTCCTGCTGCGTCGCGACGCCCCACGTGACTTCGCGCAGCGTCGGACCCGCTTCGAACGCGGGCGGCAGCGACGGATCGTCGGCCTTGACGACCAGCACGGTGCAGCCGTTCAGCGTTTCGAAGCGTGCGCGCGTGTCGTCGTGCGCGACTTCCTTCAGCCCCCAGTCGGCGAAAAAGCGCCGGCACGTCGCGAGGTCGTCGACACCGTACGTGATCTGCTCGATACCCAAGATGCTCATTGCGTCATTCCCCTTCGCTCAGTTCGCCCACGGCAGCGGCGCGTCGTTCAAGCCCCAGTAGAGGCTCTTCTGCTGCATGTACTCGCGGATGCCGAGACGGCCCTTCTCGCGGCCCATCCCGCTCTCCTTCCAGCCCGAGAACGGCGTGGAAATCGAAAACAGCTTGTACGTGTTGATCCAGACGGTGCCCGTCTCGAGCGCGCGCGCGATGCGCCATGCGCGCTTGTAGTCGCGCGTCCAGATGCCGGCGGCGAGGCCGAACACGCTGTCGTTCGCCTGCGCGATCAGCGACGCTTCGTCGTCGAACGGCATCGCGACCAGCACCGGTCCGAAGATTTCCTCCTGGCAGATGCGCGCGCTGTTCGGCAGGCCTTCGAGAATCGTCGGCTGGTAGAAGAAGCCGTCCTCGCGCCCGTCGCCCGACGGACGCTCGCCGCCGCACAGCAGACGGCCGCCTTCCTCCAGCCCGAGCGCGACGTAACGCTCCACCGATTCGCGATGCTTCGCGGTGATCAGCGGGCCCATCTGCGTGTCGGGCCGCGTCGGGTCGCCCACGCGCAGCTTGCGCGCGCCGGCCACCAGCCGCTTCATGAATTCGTCGTACACCGAGCGCTGCACGAACAGCCGCGAGCCCGCGATGCACGCCTCGCCCGACGAACTGAAGATGCCGTACAGCACGCCGTTGACCGCGTGATCGAGATCCGCGTCGTCGCACACGATCGTCGGCGACTTGCCGCCGAGCTCCAGCGACACGGGCATCAGCTTTTCCGCCGCGATGCGCGCGATGCCGCGACCCACTTCGGTGCCGCCGGTAAACGACACCTTCTTCACGAGCGGATGGCGCACCAGCACGTCGCCGATCACCGAGCCCTTGCCCGGCAGCACGCTCAGCACGCCCTTCGGCACGCCGGCCTCCTCGCAGATGCGGGCCAGCGCGAGCGACACGAGCGGCGTGACTTCGGCCGGCTTGAGCACCACCGCGTTGCCGCCGGCGAGCGCCGGTGCGAGCTTCTGCGCGTCGGATGCGATCGGCGAGTTCCACGGCGTAATCGCCGCGATCACGCCGATCGGCTCGTGCACGCTCATCGTCAGGTAGTCGCCGCGCGACGGCGTCAGTTCTTCATCGAGCGTTTCCAGGCACGCCGCGAAATAGCGGAACGTGTTGGCCGCGCTCGCCACCAGCACGCGCGTCTCGCCGATCGGCTTGCCGTTGTCGCGGCGCTGCAGGTTCGCGAGCGCCTCGTGACGCTGCATGATCAGGTCGGCGATCCGGTACAGCACCAGCGCGCGCTGGTGCGGCTTGAGGCCGGACCAGTCCGCGCGGCGCCACGCGGCGTCGGCGGCCACGACGGCGTCGGCCGCGTCTTCCGCGTTCGCCGTCGATACTTCCATGTTCAGCGACTGGTCGGCCGGATAAATGCTCGCGTAAGGCGCGCCGCGACCGCGCCGCCACTCGCCGCCGATCAGGATGTCGCCGTTGGGTACGAGGCTCGTATCGAATGGAGTCATGTCACAAGTCCCACAAATCTGTCTCTGCGCAGCCGCCCGCGCCGTGGCGCCGGCGGCCGTTCAATGGCCCGAATGGCTGCGTCGCCCGCTCAGATCACGCAGCGGGCCGCGCGGTTGCGCAGCGCGCGGATCGCGCTGTACGCGGTCAACGCGGACGTCTTCGGGTTGTCGGGCAACGGCTTGCCGCTCATTTCGAGCGTCATCTCGCCGAACGCGCCGCGTGCGGTGATGCGGTGCACGTTGCGCGCGACGGCCGGATCGGCGATCAGGCGCACGCGCGTCGCGTCGAGGCCGAGGCCCGCGAGCGCGACCGTCGCCGCGACGTTCGCGTTCTTCGGATACAGCCGCGCGGCGTCGCGCGCGGTGCCTTCGAAGATGACCTTCTCTTCGGTCATCGCGCGCAAGTCGCACAACGCCTCGGCGGGCGTGCCGAGCCAGCCGAGCGGCGGCTTGCGGCCGACGTACAGCACCTCGTCGAGCCCGCCCTGCTTCGCCGACGCCAGCGCGTCGATTCCGCCGATCGCGCCGGACAGCAGCGTCAGCGTCGCGTCGCCTTCGTCGGCGGCCTGCGACAGCACGTCGAGCAGCGCGAGGTCGGACAGCGCGCCGATCGATGCCACCGCGCAATCGGTGCCGGCCTTCAGCAACGGCACGACGTGATCGACGAGCGCGCTGTGACCCGCGCACTCGAGCGCGAACTCGGGGCGGCGGGCCAGTGCGTCGACCGACGACACGACCTCCACCGCGCCGCCGAGCTCGCGCTGCACCGCGTCGCGCTGGTGCTCGGGCACGATCACGTGCGCGACGCGCAACGAGGCGTCATGCTCGACCGCGCGATACACGGCCGCACCGATCGCGCCGAAGCCGATCATCGCGATGTCGACGGGCGCATGCCCGCGGGCGTGGCCGTTACGCATACTGCCGCTCCGACGGCGTTTCTTCCTTCTTCACCGGCGGGCCCGCGAATGCCGATGCGAACGAGCCGACCGACAGCATGTCGACCTCGACCATCACCGGCCCTTCCTTCGCGATTCCTTCGCGCACGATCGCTTCGGCCTGGTCGAGCGACGAGATCCGGTAGTGCGTGAGGCCGAAACTTGCGCAGAACTGCGCGAAATCCGGCTGGTGCAGCTGCACGAAGCAGCGGCGGCCGCCGTAGTGCGCGTCCTGGATGTTGCGGATCACGCCGTAGCACTGGTCGTTCATCAGCACGATCATCACGTTCGCGTTTTCCTGCACGGCCGTCACGAGTTCGCCGACGTTGACCATCAGGCCGCCGTCGCCGACCAGGCAGACCGTCTTCGCCGCCGCGCCCGCCAGCGCCGCGCCGATGCCCATCTGGATGCCCTGGCCGATGCCGCCGCCGAGCGCATGCACGCCCGCGCGCGGTTCGAAGATCTTCAGCAGGCGGTTGCCCCACGTGCTGTTCGAGATCGTCACGTCGCGCACCCAGTTGTAGTCGCGGCCCACCGCGCCCTGCAGCGTATCGACCAGCGTCTTGTAGGGCCCGAGGCCTTCCGACACGCTGGCGACGGCCTGCTCGCGCGCCGCCGCGAGATCGGCCGCGAACCGCGGATCGACGGACAGGCGGCCTTCGAGGCGATCGGCCAGCTCGGCCAGCACGCGCTTCGAATCGCCGTGCACGAACAGCTCATTGCGATAGCCGCGGTTGTCGGCGAGCGCGTCGGCGTCGATGCGGAACAGCGGCTGCGGCAGCGCGAGCTTGTACTTCAGCGTCTCGTTGCCGCGCAGGCGCGAGCCGACCACGACGAGCGCGTCGCAGGTCTTGTAGAACGCCTCGACGGACGCATGCACGTTGAACGCGCCGAGCGTCGCCGGATGATCTTCCGGCAGCACGCCGCGGCCCTGCACGCTGGTCACGACGCCGAAACCGAGCTTCACCAGGCGTTCGACTTCCGCACGGGCGTGGCGCGCACCGCCGCCGATCCACAACAGCGGACGGCGCTTGGCCGCCAGCGCGTCGGCGAGTTTCGCGACGCGTGCTGCGTCGTGCTCGCGCACCGCGACGTGCGCGGGTGCGAGGTCTTCCGGCCATTCGATTTCGGCGGCCTGGATGTCGATCGGAATCTCGACCGATACGGGGCCCGTCGGCGCGGTCTGCGCGATGCGCACCGCTTCGCGGATCGTCGGCAGCACGGTCTCGACCGTGCGCACGCGGAACGCGGCCTTCGAGATCGCGTCGAGCATCGTGAGCTGGTCCGGCGCTTCGTGGATGTAGGCCAGGTCCTGATCGAGATACGGCGTCTCGATCTGCCCCGTGATGTGCAGCAGCGCCGTGCCGGCCGTCAGCGCCTCGACCATCGCGCCGGCCGCGTTGCCCGCCGCCGTGCCCGTGCTCGTGAACGCCACGCCGAGGCCGCCCGACACGCGCGCCAGGCCGTCGGCCATGTTCACCGCGCCGGCTTCACCGCGCGCGCCGACATACCGGATGTTGCCGCGCGAGTTGATCGCGTCGAGGATCGGCATGTTGTGGATCGAGATGACACCGAATGCGGTCTTGACGTCGCACTGCTCGAGAAAGGCGGCAATCAGCTCGCCAACCGTGGTTTTTTTAGACATGGCGTGCAAAGCCTCCAGAAACGTCGATATGGCTGCCCGTCGTATAGGACGACAGATGCGTTGCGAGATAAAAAAGTGCCCAGGCGGCCTCGTCAGGCTTGCCGAAGCGGTTCAGCGGAATGTTCTTCTTGCGGGCGAGCGCGCCCGTCCAGTCCTCCCAGCTTTCGCCGGCCTGCGCCTGCGCTTCGTAGCGGCGGCGCCACTGACCCGACTCGACGATACCGATCAGGATCGAGTTCACGCGGATGCGCTGCGGCGCGAGTTCGGTCGCGAGCGACTTCACGAGGCTCAGCACGCCCGCGCGCGCCGACGACGTCGCGACCATGTGCGGCTCCGGCTGCAGCGCGAGCAGCGAATTCACGCAGGTGATCGTCGGCGCCTGCGCGTCGCGCAGCAGCGGCAGGAACGCGCGCGTCGGGCGGATGATGCTGAAGTACTTCAGTTCGAGCTCTTCGCGCCATGCGTCGTCGGTCGTGTCGGCGAAGGTCGACACGCGGCCCTGGCCCGCGTTGTTGACCAGCATGTCGGCGCGGCCGAAGCGGTCGGACACGGCCTGCGCGAACGCGGCCACATCGGCTTCGTCGAGCACGTTGCAGCGCACGGCGAGCAGCTGCGCGCCCGGATATTTCTCGCCGAGCAGCGCTTGCGCGCGCGCGAGGCGTTCACCGTCACGGCCGCAAATCGCGACCGACGCGCCGGCCTGCAGGAACCGCCCGGCAGTCGCGAGGCCGATGCCGGACGAACCGCCCGTCACCACCGCCACCTGCCCCGTCAGATCGATCTCAATCATCGGAGTCCTAAAGCCTTCATAAACGTGTGCTCGTCATCCGAGCGGTAATTGAGCCGCCGCGACAGTTCCGCCGCCGCGCGCTGCACCTTGTCGATCAGGCCGTCGGCGATCAGCGTCGCGTCGATCTCCGGCCGGGGCACCGTCACCGTGATGCACGCGACGATCCGCTGCGTGTCGTTGCGCACCGGCGCCGTGACCACCGAAATGCCGCGTTCGAACGACGAATTGCTGACGCCGTAGCCGCGCAGCGCATCCTCGCGGATCACTTCGTACAGCGCATCGACCGTCTCCGGCGTCGCGCTCGTCATCCGGTTCAGCGTGCTTTCCGGATACAGCGCGCGCAGCGCCTGAAGCGACAGGTCGCCCATCAGCACGTGGCCGTGAGTCGTCGCATGCGCGGGCAGCCGCGTGCCGACGTTCACGCGAATCGAGCTGAACACCGGCGACTGGCTCTGCGCTTTCGCGACGAACACCACGTCGCGGCCGTCGCGGATCACGATGTGCGTCGTGAAGCCGGTCGCGTCGCGCAGGCTCTCGATCACCGGCAGGCCGAGATCGGTCAGCTCGAGCGAGCTCAGGTATTCGAAGCCGAGCCGCAACACGGCGATGCCGAGCTTGTAGTTGCGATCCTTGTCCGCGCGCTCGAGAAAGCCGAGCGATTCGAGCGTCTGCAGCAGACGGAACACCGTCGTGCGCGGAATGCCGAGCCGCTTCGACAACTCCGGCGCGCCGAGCACCGGCTCGCGCGGCGAGAATTCGGCGAGGATTCGCAAACCGCGTTCGAGGCCCGGCACCACGTAGTTGGCCTCGGACTTCGCGGCGTCCGCATCCTGTTGTTGCAACGGTTCGCTCATTCCAGCCCCCGTTGGCGATCGCATTGACGGCAGAACGTGTCGATCAGCGACGAATAAACCGCCGGTGCTTCCACGTAACCCGCATGACCGGCCTGCGGAATCACCTGCAATCCGACGTGCGCGGCCGCTGCGATGCGCTCGCACGCGGCAGGCGGCGTGATCGCGTCGTTCGCGCCGACCGCCACCGCGGTGCGGCCGCGAAAGCCGGCGAGATCGGACGCGAGATCGGCGTTCGCGAGCAGATGCGTGGCCTGCGCATAGCCGGCCGGCACGATGCGCGCCATGTTCCAGCGCACCCACGCCCGCGCATCCTCGCTCGCGAAACCCGACAGCATGTTGCCGCTGCGCTGCTCGGCGAGCCCGGCCGGGCCGAGCTCCTCGAGCATGGCAAGGCGTGCATCGCGGCGCGTGTCGCGCGTCTCGGCGGGCGTGCTGCCGTAACCGCCCGCGGGCGAGATCAGCAGCAGGCCGGCGATCCGCGCGGGCATCACGCGGGCCAACCCGCCCGCGACGATCGCGCCGAGCGAATGCCCGACCAGCACGCAGCGTTCGATGCCGAGTGCCTCGAGCCACGCGTTCAGCGACGCCGCGTAATCGGCGGCCGTCGGCGACGCGCCGTGCACGGGCGTCGACACGCCGTAGCCGGGCGCATCCCACGCGAGCACGCGCCGCGACGCGCCGAGCGTGTCGAGCTGGCGCACCCACGATGCGGCGCCCGAGCCGATCCCGTGCAGCAGCACGACGGGCAGCGCGTGGCCCGCATGCTGCGCGCCGGCCTCGCGATAACCGATCGTGCCCGCCGGGCCGGCCGCGCAGCGCCGTTCGGGAAACTGCCCGAGCAGCGCGGCGAACGCCGCGGTGCGGTCGCGTTCACGTTTGTCGATGACACTCATTGCTTGCTCCGCCCCGTCTCAGCGCTTGATCTTCGCGAGCGGCGAATCCGGCGGATACGTCGGCGTGATGGGCTTCGGCGAACCGAGCATCACGCACATCAGCGCGTCTTCCTCGCCGATGTTGATTTCCGTGCGATACACGCCCGGCGGCACCGAGATCAGGTCGCGCTCGCCGAGGATCGCTTCCCAGGTCTCGCCGTCGCGCTCGCAGATCACCTTCATCTTGCCGCGCAGCACGAAGAAGATTTCCTCGACGTCGATGTGGATGTGGCTCGGGCCGATGTTGCCGGCCGGAATGACCATCGTCGAAAACGTGAAGTTGCCGGCCGGCACCGTGTTGACGTCCTTCGCGACGCCCGTGCCGCCCGTGCCGACGTAGCGCATCTGCGCACGGCGATACTTCGGGTCGTAGTCGGCCTGGAACTTCAGCGCGTCCCAGTCGTAGCGCCGCGTCGCGTAGCGCGCGACACGCCCTTCCATCCAGTCGCCGAAGCTTGCGCCGTCCGGCTGGTCCCACGACTTGCGTTCGAGATCTGCGTCCGCCATCGTCCTCTCCTTCATTCAGAGTGAAAACTTCAATTCAATTCATTACGAAGCCGCCGTTCACCGGCAGCAGTTGACCCGTCACGAAGCGCGCGCCGTCCGACAGCAGGAACAGCACGGGGCCCGTCACGTCGTCGGGCACCTGCGCGCGCGTCAGCGCGCGGCCCTGCATGTAGAACGCGTGCCGTTCGGCCGGCACGTAGGCCGTCGCCTCGACTTCGGTGAGCCCCGGCGCGATCGCGTTGACCGTCACGCCGTGCGCGCCGAACTCGCGTGCCTGCGCATGCGTCATCGCGATCACGGCGCCCTTGCTGGCGACGTACGCGAGCAGCTTCGGCGCGCCCCAGAGCGCAGTGTCCGATGCGAGGTTCACGATCGCGCCGCGCCCCGACTGTGCGAGGTGCGGCAGCGCCGCATTGCTGACGAGCCACACGCCGCGCACGTTCACGTTCATCACGGCATCCCAGGTCGACACGTCGAGTTCCGTCGACAGCTTGCCGCCCGAGTTCGTGATCGCCGCGTTGTTGATCAGCGCATCGATGCCGCCGAGCGCCGCCGCGCCCTGCGCGACGAATGCGTCGACGCTCGCCGGATCGGCCAGGTCGAGCGCGAAGAAATGCGCGGTGTGGCCGGCTTGCGTGAGTTGCGCGGCCAGCGCACGGCCCTCTTCGACGAGCACGTCGCCGAACGCGACGTGCGCGCCCGCGGCGACCAGCGCCTTCACGAACGCCGCGCCGAGACCGCGCGCGCCGCCCGTGACGAGCACGCGGCGCCCCGGCAGCGACACCACCGGTGCGAACTCAGCCATTCGCGGGCTCCGCCGCGGCCTGCGCCGCACGGTGCGCGTCGAGCGCGGACAGGTGCTCCTGCGCGCGCGTGCGCAGCATGCGGCGCACGCGCGTGACGCCGACGTCGTGCTGGTACAGGTATTCGTGATCGCGCGCGTTCGGCGCGAGGCTTTCGAGGACGTAGCGGTCCTGCTCGAGCACGTCCCAGTGCAGGCCCTCGAGGCGGTTGCGGTACATGAAGCGCCACACGTCGCGCTGCCAGCCGCTGACCTTGCGGGTGCGCCAGAAGTAGACCTGGCAGTTGTCGCCGTCGACCGGCGTCGCGAAACCGATGATCCCGAAGTTGCCGCCCGGGCCGAACTTCTGCTTGTACGGAATCGCGAGACGCATCCACAGGCAGCCCGTTTCGCCGAGCTCGACCCAGTCGAAGTTCACGTCGCGCTGGCCGATCTTCTCGAACATCAGGCCCGTTTCCGTCTTGCGCACGCGCATGTCGGCCTGCTTGTCGCCTTCGGCCATCGAGTGCGATGTCGCGTGGAGATACGCGCCGTGCATCGGGTCCATCACGTTGTCGATCGCGTACTGGTAATTGCACTTCCAGTTCGACACGCACAGGAAGTGGCCGTATTCGTCGGCGACCAGTTCTTCCGGCAGATTCAGCGGCGCCGGCTCGCCGTGCGCTTCGTCGCCGAACCACAGGAAGATCGCCCCGGCCTTCTCCTCGACCGGATACGACTTCACGCACTTCATGCCTTCGAGCGGACAGTTCGCGACCGCCGGCACGCGATTGACGGTGCCGCCGCCGTCGACTTCGATGCCGTGATACCAGCAGGCGATGTTGCCGCCGAGATTCCAGCCCAGCGACAGGCGCGCGCCGCGGTGCGGGCAGCGATCTTCCAGCGGGTGAACCTTGCCCTCGTGATCGCGCCACAGCACGATCTGCTCGGACAGGCGCGTGAGGCCGACGGGCGCGTTCGACACCTGCCAGCTCGGGGCGACGGGATACCAGTAGTTCTTGATGCCGCGATCGAGATAGTCGCGGACCGGGTCGTGTTGTGTTTCGTGTTGTGCGGGGGACGTCATCAGTGTGCTCCGGATGCGGTTGTCGTCGGGTCGGCGGTCACGCGGCGCGCGCGCTCATTCCGCCAGCGAGGCCATTTCGGCGCGGAAGCGCTCGGGCGTCCACGCCGTGCCGTCCGGCGCGCGGAAGCCGATGCGGTTCAGGCCCGCGACGACATCGTCCAGCTCGGTCGCGCCGCTCTCGAACACGCGTTCGAGCGCATCGCCGAGGTCGTTTTCATATTGGGTCGGCTCGGCCTTGCGGTTCTGCCAGACGCGGTTCTCGACCTGGCCCGGGATCTCGATCTGCCCCTTGCCGGCGACGTTGTTCGGCTGCGGCGCCACCCACGGCTTCAGGAAGGGATTGAAGTTGACGGTCGCTTCTTTCATGTCATTCCACCTTGATCTGGATTTCCTCGCCGGCCAGCCGCACCGCGTACTGCTTCAGCGCGCGCCCGCCCGGGCCCTTCAGGCATTCGCCCGTCTTGATGTCGAACACGGCCTCGTGCAGCGGACATTCGACCGTGCCTTCGTCGACGAACCCCTGCGTCAGCAGCGCGTATGCATGCGGGCACACGTTCTCGAGCGCATACACCTCGTCGCCGACGCGGTAGATCCCGATTTCGACGCCATCGGTCCGCTTGAACTCGATCGGCGTGTCTTCCGACAGCGCGCCGGCGTGCCCGGCGCAAACCCATTGTTCAGACATCTCACACCCTTCCTTCTGATCGACTCTCGGTTCGCTCCGGATTTGTTCCATATCCGGAACAGCAGTTTATGGATGGTGATTATAGGAGCGACTTTCCACGAGTAAAACAAAAAGCTGCACGTCCTAGGGAAAACACCGACCGCCCGGTCGACGGTCGGCCCCGCCACGCGCGTCAATTGTGATTTTTTGTTTTATTGCAGGGATTTAAGCCCGATTTTCAAGATTCTCGACCTGCTGTTGCGGATCGTCTTCAAGCCCATCCGGCCCGATAAATTTATTTTTGATACTTTGCGTGACACCTCTATACTCCATTCCATCAGAGGCACATTGTTCCTTATATGGAACACAAAAATGCCCGCCGGTGGTGAAGAAAGCGCGCGACGGCCGGCCGTCCTCGTGCCCGCCGCCACGGCACGTTTCTCATCAGGTTTGGAGAGTCAGGAGATCAAATGGTCAAGCATGCGGTAGCAGCAGCAATCATCGGAATGGGCGCGGTCTCGGGCGCCTGGGCACAGAGCAGCGTGGTGCTGTACGGCAGCATGGATGCCGGCGTCGCCTATGTGAACAACGTCGGCGGCCATGCGAAGTGGGCCATGATCCAGGGCAACACGCAGCCCGACCGGTGGGGCCTGAAAGGCAAGGAAGACCTCGGCGGCGGCCTGTCGGCGATCTTCCAGCTGGAAAACGGCTTCTATACGAACAACGGCCAGTTCGCGACCGCGAACACGATCTGGAACCGCGCGGCGTTCGTCGGTCTCAGCTCCGACCGCTACGGCACGCTGACGCTCGGCCGGCAGACGCCGCTGTCGTTCGACTACCTCGATCCGCTCAGCACCGCGTATCTCGCGATGAGCTGGTATGCGTTCCACCCGGGCAACATCGACGGGCTCGCCGCGACCGGCAACGTGCCGTACAACAACGCGGTCAAGTACCGTTCGCCGAGCTTCGCCGGCTTCTCGGCCGCGGCGACGATGGCGCTCGGCAACACGACGAACTTCTCGACCGGCAAGTCGGTCGGCGTCGCGCTGAACTATGCGAACGGGCCGTTCAAGGCGTCGGCCGTGTATTCGAACGAGCACGACCGCTCGATCCTGATCGGCCAGACGGGCATCACGTCGTTCCAGGGGCAGAACACCGCGAACGGCTACCTCGCGAACAAGGTCGAGAACATCGGCGCGGGCGCGTCCTACCAGTTCGGCGACTTCCTCGTGCACGGCCTCTACACGCGCACGAAGATGCAGTCGAACGGGTTTTCCGACACGTTCCAGAGCTACGACGCGGGTGTGAACTACCGCAGCAGCGCGTTCAACACGATCGCGGGCGGCGCGGCGACCACGACGCTGGCCGGCCGCCGCTGGACGCAGGTCGAGCTCGGCGATATCTATTCGCTGTCCAAGCGCACGCAGCTGTACGCGAACGTGCTGTACGAGCACGGTTCGGGCGGCGCGAAGGCCGCGTTCTTCACGGCCGGCGCGTCGAGCACCGCGAACCAGGTGATCGTGCTGACCGGCATCCACCATTCGTTCTGAGCGACGACGGGCGCACGCGCCCGAGGCCGGAAACGAAAAGAGCAGCCCGCGGGCTGCTCTTTTTCATTGGCGATGGATCGATAAGGCCGCACGACGCGGCCCGTGCGACGGATCAGAACATCGCGACCCGGTGGCGCGCATGCGCGAACGTCGGGTCGCTTTCGAGCGGCCGGTAGTTCAGGCGCTGCGACAGGTCGACCGCCGCACCGCACACTGCTTCGACGAGCCGCTCTTTCTCGCCGGTCTCGCCGATCTCCGAGCGCGGCACCGTCGCGGTGATCGCCGCGACGATCGCGCCCGAATGGTCGCGCACGGGCGCGGTCACGGCCGAGATGCCGCTCTCGAACGCGGCCTCGCTGACCGCATAGCCGAGCCGCGCGTAGTGACGCACGCGCTCGTACAACTCGTCGACGGTGCCAGGCGTGCGCTCGGTGAACTGTTCGAGCCGTTTTTCAGGATACAGCTGGCGCAACGCGTCGCGCGTGAGGTCGCCCATCAGCACATGGCCGTGCACGGTCGCGTGCGCGGGCAGCCGCGTGCCGACGTGCACCTTCACCGAACCGAACATGGACGTGTTGCTCTGCGCCTTCGCGACGAACACGACATCGCGCTGGTCGCGGATCAGCAGGTGTGTCGACAGGCCCGTCGCGTCGCGCAGCCGTTCGAGCACGGGCGTGCCGAGATCGGTCAATTCCAGCGAATTCAGGTATTCGAAGCCGAGCCGCAGCACGCCGACACCGAGCCGGAAATAGCGATCGCCGTTCACGCGCTCGAGAAAGCCGAGCGCCTCGAGCGTCTGCAGCAGGCGGAAGGTGGTCGTGCGCGGGATGCCGATGCGCTTCGACAGCTCGGGCGCGCCGAGCACCGGCTCGCGCGCGGAGAATTCGGCGAGGATCCGCAGCCCGCGTTCGAGGCCCGGGACCAGATACGACGACGCGCCGCCCGACGATTCGTCGTCGCCCGCGCCCTGCTTCGGCGCGTCGTGGTCGACGTCGTCGCCCGCTGTCGCGCGCGGCGCGCTTGCCGGCTTCGCCGGCGGTTTCGATGCGCCGCTCATCGTTGGATTGACCCTCTGCACATGGACGGAATGGAAGCGTTCACGAAAGACCCGCAATGCTTGATTATGGATTTTCGACCGGACCGGATCAACACGATCCGGCTCACGCGGCCGACGGCCCGATGCGCCCGACCGGACCGCCGGGGCGGCATATAGCCTGATGCGATCGAAAGAATAACAGCGATAGACAGGACTGCCCACCGGAACGTCGCCGGGTGCATCCGCGACCGGCGAACGTGGCGGCGGCTTGCGCGACGGGCGCCACGCAGGCACGCCACGCGATGCGTGACGTGCACCGGCGAAGCGAGGGAAACGGGAAAATCGGAAAGAAGGAGGAAAAGCGACCGGCAATGCATGACCGCGCCGATCCGCGCACGGGATCGGCGCGACGGCGCTCAGGCCGTCACTGCTGCGTCATACTCGGCGCGCGCGAGCTGGCCGGCGGCATAGGCATCGGCTTCGCCGCGGAAGCCGTCCGTGCTGAATGCGACGACTTTCACGCCGACGCCGGATGCCCGCTTCACCGTCAACGCCCATTGCCATCCGCCGTCTTGTTCGAAGACGTGCAGCGAGGGTTCGAGGGATGAGTCCAGTACGGTCAAGGGTTGTGCTCCTGCCCTGCGCGTCGCATCGGCCACGCGTCGGGCATGTCGAAAATATGCGCCGGTTCGCGGCGCGTTTCAGCCATTCGACAGTCTAGTCAAGGAATGTTGCGACGCACCATCAGGGCTTACACCTGCCTATCAGAACCCGGCGGTCGATGAAATCCACCTGAAATCCTTATGGCACGGGCCTCACGGGCCTATTTCCGCCGCGCGTACGCGACGTGTGCGGCAACGTGCCGCATGGACGGCAGATCAATCGGATCGGTTTAAAAACGGGTCGCGACCCCGGGCAGCGAATCATCCGATCGGCGCGCTTACGGGCCCGCCTCGGCCGTCACCACCCGCCGGAACGTCAGGTTGACCCGCTCGCCCAGCACGGCCGGCGCCTTCGGCACGCGATGCTGCCATTCGGCCTGCGTGCGGCCGCGCATCACCAGCAGGCTGCCGTGCGTCAGCCGGTACGCATGCACGACGCCGGTCGCACGATGACGCAGGTCGAACACGCGCATCGCGCCAAGGCTCACCGACGCGATCACCGGCGCGTCGCCGAGCTCCGGTTCGTTGTCCGCATGCCAGCCGAGACTGTCCTGCCCGTTGCGATAACGATTGAGCAGCACGCTGTTGAAACGCGCGCCGCAGGTCGCCTCGACGGCACGCTTCAGGTCGACCACGGCCGGCGTCCACGGCGCGGGCACGTTGCGGATTCCCGAATACACGTAGACGGCGTCGGGCTCGCCCTGCCACGCGGTGAGCCGCGGCAGCGGAATGCGTCCGCGTGGCGTGCGGATCGTATCCTGCCGCCACGCGACCTCGTCGATCAGCGCGGCCAACACGCGATCGGCCTCGGCCGGCGCGAGCCAGTCCGGGTACCAGTCCACGTCGGGCGCGGGCGTATCGGCGAAAAGATCGGGCGTCGACATGTCGGAATCAGGCAGGAGTGAACGATGCGGGCGAACCATGTCTGCATGGTAGCCAACCGCGACGCGCGTCGCCATGCGCTGTCATTCCGGCGCGTCACACGCCCAAGCGCTCGAATCGCCGATCGCGAAGCCGGTGCGTTTTCGCGTGCCACGCTATCATCGCGCCGTGTCGCAGCGCGTCCTTATCCAGGACGCTGCGTTCTTCCGCAATGCCGGCCGGCGCGACCCGGCCGATTTCTTCCAGGACCCGCCATGACGCTCTCCGATTCCGCCCTCGACCAGTTGTTCCGCACCGCGCGCACCCACAACGCATGGCAGGACAAACCCGTCGACGATGCGCTGCTGCACCGGCTGATCGACCTGACGAAATTCGGCCCGACGTCGGCGAACTCGAGCCCCGCGCGCTTCGTGTTCGTCAAGTCGGCCGAAGCGAAGGCGCGCCTGAAACCGGCGCTGTCCGAAGGCAATCTCGCGAAGACGATGGCAGCGCCCGTCACCGTGATCGTCGGCATGGACTTCGCGTTCCACGAGCACCTGCCGCGCCTGTTCCCGCATGCCGACGCGCGCAGCTGGTTCGCCGGCAACGACGCGCTGATCGAAGCCACGGCGTTCCGCAACGCGTCGCTGCAGGGCGCGTACCTGATCCTCGCCGCGCGCGCGCTCGGCCTCGACGCGGGCCCGATGTCGGGCTTCGATGCCGCCAAGGTCGATGCCGAATTCTTCGCCGGCACCGCGATCCGCACCAACTTCCTCGTGAACCTCGGCTACGGCGACCCGGCGGGCCTGTTCCCGCGCAGCCCGCGCTTCGATTTCGACGATATCGCGCGCATCGTCTGACGCGCGCTAGCGGCCGCGCGCCAACCGGATCAGCGTGATTTCGGACGGCACGCCGAAACGGTTCGGCGGCCCCCAGTAGCCGGTGCCGCGGCTGGTGTAGAGCCACATCGCGCCGAACCGGTTCAGCCCGCCGATCACCGGCTGCTGCAGGCGCACGAACGGCGGCCACGGCAGGAACTGGCCGCCGTGCGTATGGCCGGACAGTTGCACGGTGAACCCGGCGCGGCTCGCCGCTTCCGCGCTGCGCGGCTGATGCGCGAGCAGGATCTTCGTGGCGACGTCGTGCGGCGCGCCCGCGAGCGCCTGCTCGGGGTCGCTGCGATGTTCGGGATCGAACCCGCCCGCCGTGAAATCGGTGACGCCCGCGAGCACCGCGCGCGCACCGTCGTGCTCGATCAGCACGTGCTCGTTGAGCAGCACCGTCAAACCGATCCGCCTGAACTCGTCGATCCATGCGTGCGCGCCGGCGTAATACTCGTGGTTGCCCGTCACGAGGAAGCTGCCGTGCCGCGACTGCATGCGGCCGAGCGGCGCCGTGTGCTCGCGCAGCCGCTTGACCGAGCCGTCGACCACGTCGCCCGTCACGACGACGAGATCGGCCTCGAGCGCATTGACCGCGCGCACGATTCGCTCGATATAAGGCCGCTTGATCGTCGGCCCGACGTGAATGTCCGACAGTTGCACGATCGTCAGCCCGTCGAGCGCGGCGGGCAGCCCGTCGACCGGAATCGACACGCGCTTGACCGCGGCCGTGCGGCGCGCGCCGACGAATCCGATCGCGCTGATCAGCACCGCGCCCGCCAGCACGCCGAGCGCCGTGTCGGATGCCGCGCCGCTCCAGGCGCCGTCATGCCCCAGATGCCGCCATGCGACGACGCCGAGCAGCACCGGCTCGCGCAGAAACGTCAGCACCAGCAGCGACGAAAAGAAGCCCATCGCGATCGAACCGCCCCAGCCGGCCAGCGTCGCGGCCCAGCCTTCGTCGAAGCGGCGCGAGAACATGCCGACCGGAATCAGCACGACGAAGCTCGCCAGCACCAGCGCCGCGATCGTGCGCGCGAGCGGCGACGCGAAGGCATCGGGAATGATCCGCAGCCCGACGTACAAGTGGAACAGCACGCCGATCGCAATGAACCGGACAAAGAAACTACGCATGGAACACTCTTCCTCGTTGCGGTACCGCTTCCGCGCCGCGCATCGGACGGGACCGTGCCGTCAGGCCTCGTCACACGTCACGCGTCGCGCTCTTCGCACGATGGTACACAGATACCGGCCGGCACGACCGGTCACGGCCACGGCGGACGCACCGCGCGGCCCGAACGCGGATTCATCCGCGACTGCGCGTCAATTCCGCATTCGGCTAGCCGATTCCCTCTTCATCGGCAGACAAACGGCATCGGCCCGGTTTCGTCTGACGATCGTTTACAGTCCGCCAGCAGCCCTGCCGGGGCATGCGCTGGCAGAATCGCGAACCGCCATCGATCGCACCGAAGCGCCCACCGGGCAGCCCCGTGCGGGCGACAGGCACGCCGGGCATCGCTGGCGGACCGCATCGCGCTGATTTATGATCGGCTCCGTATCGCGGAATCGTCGTCGCGGCGACGGACCGCATTGCGCCGCGCCCGGCATTCACCCCCAACGTCGAGCTCGTCACACCATGAGAAAAACAACGCCGCGCGCGCCCCTGCGCGCCGCCGCCCTGGTGCCAGCCCTGCCGCTCGCGGGCTGCACGTCGCGCGGTGCGCCGTCGTACGTCCTGTTCGGCGCGTATTTCCCGCTCTGGCTCGTCAGCGCGATCGTCGGCATCGTCGGCGCGATCGTCGCGCACCGCGTGTTCGTCGCGACCGGCTGGGCCGCTACCGTGCCCTATCAGCTCGCCGTCTGCACCGCGATCGGGCTCGTGGTCGCCGTGATCGTGTGGCTCGCCGGCACGGGTCCGTTCGCATGAAGGCCGCCGGCATCGCCCGCCCGTCCACGAAAGGCCGCGTGATCGCGCTGGCGATCGTCGCGCTCGGCATCGCGGCGCTCGCGTACGCGTATCACCGCACGACGGCCTACCCGTCCACCGACGACGCATCGATCGACGCGGACGTCGTGCACGTCGCGTCGCCCGTCGGCGGCCGCATCGTGCAGCTCGCGGTACACGAAAACCAGCGCGTCGCGAAAGGCGACCTGCTGTATGCAATCGATCCGGTGCCGTACCGGCTGACGGTCGCGCAGGCGCAGGCCGATCTCGAGCTCGCGCGCGCGTCGCTCGACACGCGCCGCCGGTCGCTGATCGGCGAGCGCTCGAACGCGGCCGTGGCCGCCGAGCAGGTCAAGCGCGCGACGCAGAATCACGATCTCGCGACGCGCGACGTGAACCGGCTCGCGCCGCTCGCCGCGCAGGGCTACGTCAGCGCGCAGCAGTTCGACCAGGCGAAGGTCCGGCAGCGCGACGCGGCCGTGTCGCTCGCGCAGGCGCAGGAACAGCAGCGCTCGTCCGCGCAGACGATCGGCGACGACGCCGACGCGATCGCCACGCTCCATGCGCGCGAAGCCGCGCTCGCCCGCGCGCAGCACGCGCTCGACGATACGGTCGTACGCGCGCCGCACGACGGGCTCGTGACGGGCCTGACCGTGCTCGCCGGCGAAACCCTCGCGCCGAACCAGTCGATCTTCACGCTGATCGATGCGAGCGAATGGTTCGCCGTCGGCAATTTCCGCGAAACGTCGTTGAACCGCATCGCGGTCGGCGACTGCGCGACGGTCTATTCGATGATCGACCGCAGCCGCCCGCTGACGGGCAAGGTCGTCGGCATCGGCGCCGGCATCGCGGACAGCGATCGCATCAACCTGCCGCGCACGCTGCCGATCGTGCAGCGCTCGGTGAACTGGGTGCACGTCGCGCAGCGCTTCCCGGTGCGCGTGAAGCTCGACGAACCCGACGGCAAGCTCGTGCGTGTCGGCGCGAGCGCGATCGTCGAGGTCCGGCATGGCTCAGCCTGCCGCTGAAGTCCGCTCGCCCGGCCCGCGCGAAGTCCTGCGACTGCTCGCGCCGTTTCCGGGGCGCGCCGCAATGGCGGTGCGGGTCGCGCTGATCTGCGCGCTCGTCGTGCTCGTGACGAGCGGCTACGGCACGCCGGAAGCCGCGATCTCCGCCTACGTCGTGTTCTTCCTGAATCGCGCCGACCGCGTGACGAGCGTCGTGCTCGCGGTCGCGATGCTGCTGCTCGTCACGGTCGTGATCGCGCTTGTGATCGGCGTCGCGATCTTCAGCATCGAGTATTCGGTGCTGCGCGTCGCGTGCATGGCCGTGCTGTCGGTCGGGCTGCTGTATCTCACGTCGGCGAGCAAGCTGCGCCCGGTCGGCGCGATCCTCGCGATGATCGTCGGCTTCGGACTCGACGAGCTCGGCCTCGCGCCGGTCGGCGAAGCCGCGACGCGCGCGCTGCTCTACGCATGGCTGATGGTCGCGATTCCGGTCGGCGTCGCGATCGTCGTCAACCTGCTGATCGCGCCGTCGCCGCGCAAGCTCGCGCTCGCGCAGCTCGCGAAACGGCTGCGGCTCGCCGCGCGGCGGCTGCGCGGCGACGAGGACGCACGCACGGCCTTCGACGCGAGCCTGCGTGGAGGCGACAAGCAATTGCTCACGTGGCTCAAGCTGTCGACGCTCGAAGGCTCGACGCGAGCTGCGGATGCACCGGCGCTACGACAGGCCATCGCGTCGAGTACCGCACTGCTCGTCGCGGTCGCGCTCGCCGACCGGGAACCGGACGCGAAGCTGCCCGCCGCATTCGCGGAACCGGCCGCGGCGACGCTCGACGAAATGGCCGGCATCCTCGAACAGGGCGGCTATCCGGTCGACGTGACGCTCGCTCTGCCGCCGGCCGATACGCTGCCGCCGCTCGCGCGCGTCGTCGCAACCGACCTGCACGCGGCCGTCACGCATTTCGCCGAACCGACCGCACCGGCGATACCGGCCGCACCGGCCGCGGCACCGACCGACGCATCCGCTTCGCCGACGAACGCGCCCGCCGCACCGCCCGCGCCGCGCGGCGGCTTCTTCCTGCCGGACGCCCGCACCAACCCCGACCACATCCGCTACGCACTGAAGACGACCGTCGCGGCGATGTTCTGCTACCTGCTGTATTCGCAGCTCGACTGGTCGGGCATCCACACCTGCTTCATCACCTGCTACATGGTGTCGCTCGGCTCGACGGCCGAAACGGTCGAGAAACTCACGCTGCGGATCGCCGGCTGCATCGTCGGCGCGCTGATCGGGACCGCGGCGCTCGTGTTCGTCGTGCCGGCGCTGTCGTCGATCGGCGAGCTGATGGCCCTCGTGTTCGTCGGCGCGTGGCTGTCCGCGTGGGTCGCCTTCGGTTCGCCGCGCATCGCGTACGCGGGCTTCCAGGTCGCGTTCGCGTTCTTCCTGTGCGTGATCCAGGGCGCGGGCCCCGGCTTCGACCTCACGCTCGCGCGCGATCGCACGATCGGCATCCTGCTCGGCAACGTCGTCGTGTATCTCGTGTTCACACGCATCTGGCCCGTCAGCATCGGCAAGCAGATCGACGTCGCGTTCGCGGCGCTGCTCGACCAGTGGCGCCGTATCGCGCAGGTCGTGCAGCCGGCCGAACGCCGCACGCTCGCCGCTGAAGCCTTCGCGCGCCACGGCGCGATCGCGCAGGAGCTCGGGTTGATCCATTACGAACCGTCGTGGGTGCGCCCCGCCGCCGCGTGGCTCGCGACCCGGCGACGCGCACTTGCGGAACTCGGCGCGCTCGAAGGCCCGCTGTTCCTGCTCGCCGAACGCACGCCGGGCGATGCGGCGATCGGCGCGCGGCTCGCGCGCGTGGTCGAACTGCGCGACGGCGCCCCGGTTGCCGACGCCGTTTCGGCGCCACCGTCGACGACGGCAGACGCAGCAATCGCGCCGGCCGCCACCTCCACCGATCCTGCACGCGACGCGCTGCTCAACCTGATCGACACGCGGCTCGCGCACATCGCCGACGCCGCGCGTCCAGCCACCCCGAAGGAGCCTGCCCCTCATGCGCGTCCCTGAACCGCCGGCCGCGCCGATCGCCGCCACCGTGCTCGCGACGGCCATCGCGCTGACCGGTTGCGCCACGTCGTCGGTCGATCTGGCGCCGGAGGCGCCCGACCGCCCGTGGCAGCCGCAAACGTCGGCGGCCGGCGACATCGTGCCGGCGCCGCCGCTTGCGTCTGCTCAACGCGCGCCGCACGACTACACGCTGCCGGCCTCGCCCGCGCTCGCGTCGGTGTCGCCGCCCGCCGCGCTCGACACCGCGCATCCGTACACGCTGCCCGAGCTGATCGATCTCGCCGAATCGACGAACCCGCTGACCCGCATCGCATGGAACGACGCGCGCAACGCCGCGCTCGCGGTCGGCATCGCGAAGGCCGCGTACCTGCCGAACCTGTCCGCGACCGCGATGGGCGCGTACCAGACGAGCCACGGCTCGACGTCGACGCTCCTCGGCGACGCGTCGAGCAACACGACCGTGCACGGCACGATCTCGGCGCTGTCGCTGCAATGGCTGCTGTTCGATTTCGGCGGCCGCGCGGCGCGCGTCGAGGCGGCCGAGCAGGCGTCGGTCGCGTCGAACGTCGCGTTCACGGCCGTGCACCAGCAGGTGATTCACGACGTGACCGTCGCGTATTACCGCTACGAAGCCGCCCGCTCGCGCGCGGCCAGCGCGCAGCAGGGCCTGGTGAACGCCGACGCGATCCTCGCGGCGTCGCGCGCGCGGCTCAGGCAAGGCGTCGGCACCGTCGTCGAACTCGCGCAGGCGACGCAGAATCGCGCGCAGGCGAATCTCGCGCTCGTGCAGGCGAACGGCGCGGAAAGCGACGGCTACCTCGCGCTAGTTTCCGCGCTCGGCATCTCGCCGCTGTCGAAGCCGTCGATCGCCGCGCTGCCCAAGCGTCCGCTGCCGCCCGCGCTCGCTTCGTCGGTCGACGCGATCGTGTCGGACGCGATCGCGCGCCGCCCCGACCTGCAGGGCGCGTATGCGCTCGAGCAGGCCAACCGCGCGAAGATCAAGGCCGCGCAAGCCGCGTTCATGCCGAAAATTTTCCTGTCGGCGTCGACGTCGTATGCGAGCGGCGGCACGGCGATCACCGCGCTGCCCGCGATCGGCGACCAGGCGCCGACCGTGAACCTGAACGGCAGCCGCTACGGCGGCGGCGTGTTCCTCGGCGTGACGATCCCGTTGTACGACGGCGGCCTGCGCTCGGCGGTGCTGATGCAGGCGCGCAACGATGCGCAAAGCGCGTCCGCACGCCTCACGCGGACCAAGGAGGAAGCCGTCCGCCAGGTCGTCGCCGCGCAGAACGCGGTGCAGACGAGCCTCGCGTCGCACGACGCGGCCAAGGCGCTCGTCGATGCCGCGCAGACGAGCTACGACGCGGCGCTGACCGCGTACCGCAACGGCGTCGGCTCGGTCACCGATGCGACGATCGCGCAAAGCCAGCTGCTCGCGGCCCGCAACGCGGAAGTCGACAGCTATGCCGGCGCGCTGTCGGCTGCCGCCGCGCTCGCGCTCGCGACGGGGACGATCGGCGCGTCGCAATGACCGTCGCCGTGACGCACCGGCCGTTCGCGGCCGGCCGCCGGACGGGTTGACGCCTGCGCGGGCGGCCCACTAGAATGCCGCCCATTCTTCCTTCAGGAACCATCGTGGACAGTTGCAGCACTCCGTTGCGTGCGCCGCTTGCCGCCTGAACGCCTGTCCGACGCAGTTCTCCTGCCGCGGCTCGCGTTCCGCGAGCCCGCACGCCCCCCGTTTCACACTGAATGACGCATTCGCGCGGTACAGTACCGCGCGATGACGGCCTTCGTGCCGCGTTCGGCCTCGCGCCGCCGCGACGCGGGCCGGCATGCGCACTTGGCACGGCAGGACAAACATGACTCTCGATTTCGCACTCCGTCTTTTCACTGCGTTCGCCTGCGGCGTCGCGATCGGCCTCGAACGCCAGATGCGGCAACGCACGGCGGGCCTGCGCACGATCACGCTCGTCGCGAGCGGCGCCTGCCTGTTCGTCACGCTCGGCGTGCTGACCGGCAACGGCGTGGCCGGCGTCACGCAGATCGCCGCATACGTCGTGTCGGGCGTCGGCTTTCTCGGCGGCGGCGTGATCATGCGCGACAAGGGCTCGATCCAGGGCATCAACACGGCCGCGACGCTGTGGTGCTCGGCCGCCGTCGGCGTGCTGGCCGGCTCCGGTCACTTCGTACCGGCGCTGGCCGGCACGGGCGTCGTGCTGCTCACCAACACGGTGCTGCGCGGCGTCAGCCAGGCGATCAACGCGACCCCCGTGTCGAACGCCGACCTCGTGCGCGAATACCAGATCACCGTGATCTGCCTGGCCGACGACGAAGTGCACATCCGCACGCTGCTGTCGAACGCGATGTATGCGAAGCCGCTGTCGTTCCAGAGCCTGACGAGCGAGGACGTGCCCGAGCAGCCGGACCGCCTGAAGGTGACCGCGACGCTGAAGCTGCACCCAAAGGATCAGCAGAAGCTCGAGCAGATCGCGAGCCGGATGAGCATGGAGAAGAGCATTTCCAGCGTGAGCTGGACCGCGAAGGAAGCGGAGCCGATGATGGAGTGAGCGGCGGCCGCCGCGCGGTACAACCGCTCCGCCGCCAGCGCCGGGTCAGGGTGTATCGATGAGTCCGGCCGCGATCGCCTTGACGACCGCCTGGACCTTGTTGGTCGCGCCGAGTTTCTCGAGGATGTTGTTCACGTGGAAGTTGACCGTGCGCTCCGAGATGCAGAGGATCTGGCCGATTTCGCACGCGGTCTTCCCTTCGGCCGTCCAGCACAGCACCTCGCGCTCGCGCGCGGTCAGCGTGACGCTCGACTCGGGCGACAGCTTCGGCACCATGAAGCGGCTCATCAGCGAATGCGACAGGTTCGCGAGCCAGTTGGTCTGCAGCGTCAGCATGTTGATCTCGGCCGGCGTGAGCCGGTCCGCATGACGCGCGATGCTCAACAGCCCGAAGGCGCCGCGCGCCGCCCAGCTCGACTGCGCGACGCCCACCGACAGCCCGTAATCGCGCGCATCCTGCCACAGCGGGCACGGATCGATCCGGTCGACGTCCGGCCAGACGATCATGTTGGTGCTGAGCGCGCCCTCGCGAACCGTCGAATCGATCTCGATGTAGTTCTGCGCCTGATAGTGCGCCATCCAGCCGTCCGGATAAGTATTGAAGATCGCGACGGCCGGCTTCGACACCGGCAGCGGCACGCGAATTCCGTAACAGCAATATTCGAAGCCGAGGCGTTTAGAATAAGCGGCGATCCGCTGGAAGAGCTGCTGCTCGTCTTCCGCGGCGCTGAATTGTTGGTAGGCATCCTGCCAGCGCAGTTCCATTCGTTCTCCGACAACGTTACGCTGTCATACCTGTCAGGTGCCAGCACCGGTTCGGGGCTGATACATTCCGCGCATGACTTCACCTTTGTTGCATCCGGTCCGCGGCCCGTCTCCGGACGGCTACGTGCGCCTGTCCGAAAGCGCACTGGCCGCGCTCGTACTCGACCACGTCGCAAGCGGCCTCGATGCATCGCTGCTCGCGGAACTGCGCGACAGCGCCATCGACGCGCGCCTGGCCGGCTATACCGAATGGCATCGCCCGGCCAGTGCCGGCGTCGCATACCTGACGGTCGGCTGGGACTGGTATCTCGAGCGCGCGACGGGCACGTTCGTGATCGCGGGCGGCGACGTTCGCAGCAACATCATGGCCGTCGATGCCACCGGCGCCGACCTCGGCATGTTCCGCACCGCCGCCGTGCTTGCCGCGCGGCTCGTACACGTCGACTGGCCGGCCGCGGTCGCGTCGTCGCTGCTCGGTCGCAACGACGCCTATCATGCCGGTCCCACGCTCCAGTGACAACCGGCCGCGCTTTCCTCTGACATTTCCGCAAGACTGGCGCTCTTTATAAGCAAAAGCCGCCCGTATTTCAATCCCGCCGATCAAGAAACCGATACCACCGGTCGAATGGTATCGGCCTCCCCTCACCCTGTAAGAGTTACCAGTTACCGCCCCCTCGGGACGCGCGATGTAATGCGTGCATACCAAAGTACAGATCCGAGGACACCATGCGGACCTTCGTTCACGAGGAAGGGCGGTTGCCACACGAACTTGCAGCGGATCTCGGGCGCTATCGGCGCCGCGTGTTCGTCGAGCAGCTCGGTTGGGCGCTCCCGTCGGCGAACGAAAGTTTCGAGCGCGACCAGTTCGATCGCGACGATACCGTCTACGTGTTCGCGAGAAACGCCGGCGGCGAAGTGTGCGGATGTGCGCGCCTGTTGCCGACCACGCGCCCGTATCTGCTGAAGTCGCTGTTCGCCGACCTGATCGCCGACGACGTCGCGCTGCCGCAATCGGCAGCCGTCTGGGAGCTGTCGCGGTTCGCGGCGACCGGCGACGAAGGCGGTCCGGGCAATGCCGAGTGGGCCGTCCGCCCGATGCTCGCCGCGGTCGTCGAATGCGCGGCGCAACTGGGCGCGCGGCAGCTGATCGGCGTCACGTTCGCGAGCATGGAAAGGCTGTTCCGCCGGATCGGCGTGCACGCGCACCGGGCAGGCCCCCCGAAACCGGTGGACGGTCGTCTGGTTGTCGCGTGCTGGATCGATATCGATCCGCAAACGTTTGCCGCACTTGGAATCGAGCCGGGACGGGCCACCCGGCAGGCCATCGCCGCCTGAGCCGGAACGCGCGTAGTCCGGCCGGGCGGCATCGTAACGAAGGAGAACCACCGTGGACCAGTCTCAGGTCTTTCGCGCGATGATGCCCGGGTTGACGGGTGCCGGCGGCGCCCGCATCGCCGTCACCTACCCGTCGTTTCCGCGGCCGCTGCCGCTCGTGCGGCTCGATCGCCACGGGCTCGTGTTCCGGGCGGCCGGCGTCGCACCGCTCGTGTGCGGGTTGCCGCGCGCGGCGACGCTGCTGGTTGCGGACGAGCCGCTCTGCTCGCTGCGCCTCGTGATCCGCGACGTCGTCGCTGTCGGCGACGGCCGGCACGACCTGACGATGCAGCCGTCCGGGGCCGCCGGCGACGAACTGCTGTGGCACGCGCTGCGCGACCGCGAACCATACCGGCAGATCGGGCAGCCGCTTGCGCCCGTCGATGCGGCCATGGCGCCGAACGGCGAGCCGCAGGCCGTCGGCGGCGCCGCGCAGCATCCGTCGCGCAGTGCGGCGTTCCGTCTGCGCTGCCACAGCGATGCGCTGTTCTTCGCCGACTGGCTCGAATATCACTTCGACGAGCTGCGCGCGCTGTCGCAACGGCACGGGCCGCAATTGCAGCTCAAGCAGCTGCAGCGGCAAGTCACCGACGATGAGGTGGGCGTGCGCTTCGTCTACGACATCGACGGACACGCGACGCGGCACGCGCTGACCGACTGCGCGCGCGAGGCCTGCGCCTGGATTGAGACGGAAATGCGCGACAAATACGCGGTGCCGGTCGCGCAGGAGCGGTTCGGCGCGTTTGCCGCGCACGCGCGGGGCGAAATGTGAATGCGCCGGCGGCTTCGGGGTTACGCGAAGGCCGCCGCACCGAGGGACACCGTTTTTTCGGCAGGACACTGCGGGACACCTGCACGGACTGGATGGCGCGCCGCTCCCCCCTTGTCGGGAAGGTCCGGCAGCGCTGCGTTGCACAATTACAACTAGGGCTTGCCAGCCCTCGGGTTTTCCCTTAAAGTTACATCCGTCTCCTCCATGTCTCCAAACATGGATTCAGCCCGCTCCAGTAGCGGGCTTTTTCTTGCCTGCGTGATCTATGAGGGCCGCATCAAAGCGCCCTATCCCAAACGCAAGTACCGCGACGCGTTCGAGATGCTTGCATGCATGCGCACGCGCCGCCGCGCACGGCTTCATGCGAGTGTCGTCATTCAATCTGTATTGGATGCATCCGGACAGACGTCCGAGGACGCAGACGGCTACCACCGGACCGTGCTGCAGAACGCAGGATGGCGTTGACGGGCGCGGATGCCCGGGCCGTTATGTGCTGACGTGGCCGTCGAGACGAACGGACGTTGCGTGCTTGACGAACACCACATGCTGCCGCAAAGCATGTCCCCGCGGCAACGCTGGATGATCGAAATCGCGCAAGGGCTGTCGCGCCATTCCGAGCCGCTGCGCCACGCGCCGCGATCGCAGGTTGGCGGCGGCCGTCCACGCGAAGATTTCGCCGAGCCCGATCCGGCCGAATCCGTCGACCAATACCGCGGCGGCCGCTTCGCCAACATGGCCATGCCCCCACGATGCGCGGGCCTGGCGCCATATGATCTCGACACACGGCGCCATCGGGTGCTCGTCGCGAACTTCGCGCGACAAACCGCAAAGCCCGATCAACGCGCCATCCGCACGACGCTCGATCGCCCACACACCGAAACCGTGCGCATCGAAATGCGCTTCGAAGCGCACGATGGTTTCCGCCGCCTCATCGACGGACATCGGGCCACGCGCGAGCCATGCGGTCACATCGGGATCCGCATGCATTGCAGCCAGCGCACCGGCATCGTCCGGTCGCCAGCGACGCAAAGTCAAACGTTCGGTTTCAATCTGCAATGGCGGGTTCAACCGTGATCGGGACATGCAGAAGGCACGGGATGCGCCGGCCCGTGCGCACGCAATTCTCGCAGCGAACGAACAAGCCCGAAGGCGCAGCGGCGAGACGAGTCAATTGCGAGCGCCACCTGCGCCGGCAAGGAACGTCGACGGCCGCAAGAACCGGCGACAGGAATTGAATGCAGCGCAACGCGTCGTCCCGCCCGTCGTTCGCCGAATGAGCGTTCGACGCCCGCGCTCAGGCGCCAGCGCGTCGAATGCGATCACTCGTTTTCCTCGAAGTAGTGCCCAAACTTCGCCTGCTTGGTCCGGATGTAACGCTCGTTTTCCTCGCGTACGGGTACCGCGAGCGCCACGCGTTCGCAGACAGGAATGCCGTGCTTCACGAGCGTATCGAATTTCTTCGGGTTGTTGCTCATCAGTCGCACCGACGTCACGCCGAGGATCCGGAGGATCGCTGCGGCCGAGTCGTATTCGCGGGCGTCGTCGGGCAAGCCGAGGTCGAGATTCGCCTCGACGGTGTCGCGCCCCTGCTCCTGCAACGCGTATGCACGGATCTTGTTGCTCAGGCCGATGCCGCGCCCTTCGTGGCCGCGCAGATACAGCAGCACGCCGCGGTCTTCCGCCGCGATGTAACGCAGCGCGAGGTCGAGTTGCTCGCCGCAATCGCAGCGGTAGGAGCCGAACACGTCGCCGGTCAGGCATTCGGAATGAAGCCGCGTCAGCACGGACTGCTCGCCGGTGACGTCACCCATCACGAGCGCGAGATGTTCGGCATCGCTGCCCGATACGCGGAAGGCGTACGACGTGAACGTACCGTAGCGCGTGGGCAGCGACGCCGTGGCGACGAGCGTCACGCACTCGTCGGCCTGGCCATTGCCCTGCGTGGGCGATTGGGGACGCGAAGACATCATGAATTCAATCGAAACGATCAGGAATGTAGGAATTGTGTGGATGGTGCGTGACCGGAGTTTACCGCTAATCTGGAAACGTCACGCGACTGCCGCTACAGGCCCGGCTATACTGGGCCCGTCGGGTGCCGCGCATCACGCCCTGCCTTCCCTGCATCGTCCCGCACACGGAGAAAGCAAATGAGCACGACTGTCGCGCAAATTCTCAAAGCCAAGCCGGATTCCGGCCGCACGATCTACACCGTCACGAAAGCCGATTTCGTCTATGACGCCATCAAGCTGATGGCGGAAAAGGGAATCGGCGCATTGCTGGTCATGGACGGCGACGACATCGCGGGCATCGTCACCGAGCGCGATTACGCGCGCAAGGTCGTGCTGCAGGACCGTTCGTCGAAGGCCACCCGCGTCGAGGAAATCATGACGGCCAAGGTGCGCTACGTGGAGCCGTCGCAATCCACCGACGAGTGCATGGCGCTGATGACCGAACACCGGATGCGCCACCTGCCCGTCCTGCAGGACGGCAAGCTCATCGGCCTGATCTCGATCGGCGACCTCGTGAAGAGTGTGATTGCCGACCAGCAATTCACGATCAGCCAGCTCGAACACTACATCCACGGCACCCCGACGGTCACGTCCGCCTGACCCATCCCAGCAAAAAAGGCCCAAACGCGCGAGCGTCTGGGCGGAAAAGCCGCCGGAATGCGGCGACGGAGGTTCTGCTCTGCTGACGCGGACGCGCGCGAGTGGCGTGCGCCCCGTCGGTCACATGCTGTGCGCGGGCAGACCCGGGGATGTTCAGTTGCCGAAGTAGACGGAGTTCACGGGATTCGGGGCTTCACGCGTCATGCGGCGGCCCGACTGGCCTGCGCCCGTCGCCACCGCACCATAGCCGCTCGTGTCGGCTTGGGCGAGCATCGGCTGATTCGACTGGCTCCGTTGTTCTGCGGCCTGGATGTTCTGCGGATATTGCGCATCGCTCGCGAGCGGCTTGTAGCCGTTCTGTTCGAGTTGCACGAGTTCGGCCCGGACCTGATCGCGGGTCAAGCCCTGCTCGGACTGCGCGAACGATGCGATCGGGGCGGCAAGGACGGATGCAGCGATCGCTGCGTAGATGATCGACTTCATGATGGACCTCCGAAATATGTTCTCTTTTGGCGTCGCTTCCGGCTGGACTGTCTGAAGCGATGGATCAAGTGTAGTGCTCGCGATACCAAGGGGAAACCCTTGGTTTGAACATACAGCGTTGCATTTTCGGAAAAAATAGACGGCTGTCGTCGCGCAAGATCGCGATTACTTCAATCATTTCCACAACAATGCCTGACGAAAAGCCGACAGCCTGATCACCGACTTGGAAGGTTGTTGTAGAATCGAAAGGTTTTATTCGCCTGTCGATACCCCATTCACCATGCACGCGCCCACGCCTCTTTCGCTTTCGCTGTCCGGCCCGTCCGGCGTGCGCGCGCGCGCCGGCCACCCGGCGCACCCCTGCCTTCGACGCACGGCCCAGGCACCGCTCGCCCCTGCCCGGCGCCTGATCTGACAGCACGGCCTCCTCCCGGAGCCAGGTCAGACAGGCTCCGGGCGATCCCCATAGGCACGCCACGCCTGCCCCATGCCGATCATTTGGAGAACTGCCATGAAACAACGCCTTTATCAGTTGACCGAACTCGACGTCGCTCGTCTCGAGAAGCACGCCGAACACAACCCGCGCTTCCAGACGATGCTCGACACGCTGCTCGAGCGCGCGGACATCGTGCAGCCCGACGCCATCAAGTCGAACGTCGTCACGATGAACTCGCAGATCACACTGCTCGACGAAGCGTCCCAGGAACAGGCCACCTGGACGATTGTTTATCCGGATGCCGCCAATCTCGAACTCGGACGCCTGAACGTGTTCTCGCCGGTCGGCATGGCGCTGCTGGGCACGCAACGCGGTCAGCTGGTGAAAGTGCTGCAGCCGAGCGGCGCTGAAAAGCTGATGAAGGTCGCGGCGATCGTGTTTCAACCGGAAGCCAACGGCGAATACACGCGCTGAGCCATCTGCGGCGGGTATCGCCCCGCAACTGCGCACAACGAGAAAAGCGAGGCACACGCCTCGCTTTTTTGCATCCGGAGGATGCGAATCGCCGACACCTCGCTCCACAGACGAAAAAAAGGCGCCCGAAGGCGCCTTTTTCGATGCTGCGTAGCTGGTTACCCAGCCGTCACGCTTAGAAGCGGTGACGCAGACCAACCGTTGCTGCGGTTTGGTTGATCGACGAGCTTGCCGGCGTCGTGTTGTCGCCGTTGTAGATCGACGTGCCGATCGCGTTGCCCTTCGCACCACGTTGGTACACAGCTTGTGCGTACACGTCCGTGCGCTTCGACAGCGAGTAGTCAGCTTGCACGCCGAACTGGTTCCAGTGCGAGCTGCCACCGTCGACCTTCGTGTTCGTGTACGTGTAAGCTGCGCCCAGGCCGAGAGCCGGCGTCAGGTTGTACTTTGCGTTGACTTCGTAGTTGTCCGTGCGGAACGCGCCGGTCAGGCCCGGGACGTTATCGATACGCGATTGCGTCCATGCAGCACCGACTTGTGCCGGGCCGAATGCGTAGCCAGCACCAGCACCGTACGTACGGATACGGCCTTGCGAAGCGATGTTCGTCGCGCCGTTGGCGTTGGTACCGTCACCGAGGTTGGCTTGCGAGTACGCTGCACCCAGCTTCAGGCCTTGGAACTGGTACGACAGACCGCCGCTGTAAGCACGGTTGTTGCCGAAGTTCTGGTTGTTCGAGAACGAGTACGTGCCGCCGAACTGCAGGCCAGCGTAGTTAGCGCTCGTGAACTTGACCGAGTTGTTCAGTGCGACGTCGCCGTTCGTGCTCAGGCGGTCGTTGTTGCCGCGGTGCGCGAAGTACGTGCCGCCCCACGTGCCCGTTGCCGTCAGCGGCGCCAGGTAGTCTTGCGTTGCGTCGTACTGCTTGCCCAGCGTGACCGTGCCGTACTGGCTCGACAGGCCAACGAATGCTTGGCGGTTGAACATGCCGCCGTTGTTGCCCAGCTTGCCGTTACCGATGCCGAAGCCGCTTTCCAACGTGAAGATTGCCTTCAGGCCGCCACCGAGGTCTTCCGAGCCACGCAGGCCGAAACGGCTCTGGTCGATGCCCGAGCCCATCGACCACAGCGACTTGCCGTTGACGTTGCTTTGGTAGGTGATGCCTGCGTCCAGCACGCCGTACAGCGTGACGCTGCTTTGCGCGTGAGCGACGGTAGCGAACGATGCTGCAGCTGCTGCAACGATCAGAGTCTTGTTCATTCGTGGAGCTCCCTTCTAAAAAGAGGCAGGTCTCGCGACCTTGTTCATAAACGGTCTGCAACCGCCCGGGAACGCCATCGGTCCTTCTGGCCGCGCCCGGATAGTTGCCCGTTTGGGAACCGTGAGTTTAGGGGTGTACCCTAGGGCCGCGATCTGCAAATAAAGAAATAAGCTTTTCCAGAACTAGAAATAATGAAAGTGGGCGCACCTTATAAGTATTTGTTTTAACGTCTTTTTTTGACTTATTGACGGATGCTTTTTGGAGGCTTTCATCGCACCATTCTTTCGTGTCATCGTCTTGACGGTTGCATAGAAACAACAAGCGGAATCGATGGAACCACGCAAAACCGGTAATTTTTACCCGAATCAGTCTCAAATATTGGGCCTGCCCGCCTAAAACGCTGCGACCGAACTGTAAACACACGGCGGTGCAGCCGTTGCCGCCCCTGTTGGACCATCAGCGCCGGCAGAGTGGGATCGGTGGCGGGCGCCCCCCGGCTGCCCGCAGGTCGTCGTGACATGCGGTAACAGCCTTAACGCCCCGCGTAACCCGGCCCCGCGACCGGCCAGCTAACGTAAGGCAGCCCGATTACATATTAGATAGAGGACTCGCCATGAATCGACGCTCGCTGTTGCGCGCCATCGGACTGACCGCGGCCGTCGCCGCCACCGGCGGTTGGCTGCGCACCGCCTCGGCCCAACCCGCACCGCCCGGGTATCGGCCTCCCGGACCGCCTCCAGGCCCCGGCAGGCCGCCTTATTCCGATCGCCCGGGCTTCGCGCCGCCCGCACTGCGACATGATCGCCGGCCACCGCCGCCGCGGCCGCATGGCTATATCTGGACCGACGGCTACTGGCGCTGGCAGCGCGGCCGCTACATATGGGTGCCCGGACGCTGGGTCGCTCGTCGCCCCGGGCGCAGGTGGGTGCCTGGATACTGGCGTCGCCAGGGGCGAGTGTGGGTCTACGTCGACGGTACCTGGCGATAAGTCGCCCGCGCCGTCCTGCATACGAATCGACCGACCGAGCGGAGGCGGATCGCCCGCCACGACAGTTCATATCCGTCATACGCCGATCGCCGCTCGCGCGTCACACCCTTCGCGACGCCACGTGCGCAAGCAATTCGCTCAAGACATTCGGATAACGAAATCATCCGATGCTGCCGCAACACACGCATACAGTCGCGGATCGCCACACGCCCGCACGACGCGCTCCGCTCAACGCCCGTTGCTCTCCAGCTCGCACGCACGGCGGCGTGCGGCGCATATCGCACGATGATGTTCGTCGGCCCAGCGGATCATCGCGTCCATCGGCGTCAGGAACGAACGCCCGAGGTCCGTCAGCGCATATTCGACGCGCGGCGGCACCTCGGCATACAACGTGCGGCTGACGAAGCCGTCCTGCTCGAGCCGCTTGAGCGTGCGCGACAGCATCTGCTTCGATACGTCGCCGATCGCGCGGGCGAGTTCATTGAAACGCATCGTGCCGCCGGACAGCGCCTCGAGCACGAGCAGGCTCCATTGGTCGCCGATGCGATCAAGCACATCGCGGATCGGGCACGGCTGATCGAGTTCGACGGATTCGTCGGCGGACGTAAACGGCATGACGGGATTCTCTTTCACGGGCGATGCACGGTCACCGCGGCGTGACCTGCTCACACCGCGGTGACTTCTTGTGACGGGTTGGCGGCAACTGTACCATTCGATCGACTCGATGGCCGCACGGATCTTCAAGTTCTGCGAAGCATGCGGATGCGCACAGTCACTCCTTCGCCCGCCGATGATGACGATCGGCGTCATCCGCGATCGCGCACCGTGCGCCCACCCACGAATCCCCAGACAAGGAACCCGCCACATGTCACCGCTCCGCTCCCCCGTCCGCGCCGTTGCCGCGTTCGTCCTGCTTGCCGCATCGACCGCCGCGCCGGCCACCGGTCATGTCACGCGCGACCTGGCCGCCGAGGAAGCCAACCGCCAGCTCGTGCTGACGTTCTACGACCGCTTCTTCAACAAGCACGAAGCGGTCGAGGCTGCCGCCGTCGTCGCCGACGACTACAAGCAGCACAACCCGCACGTACCCGACGGCAAGAAGCCGTTCGTGTCGTACTTCGTCGACGCGTTCCAGAAGAACCCCGAATCCCGCGCGCAGATCGTCCGCAGCTCGACCGATGGCGATCTCGTCTATCTGCATGTGCATGCGACCGAGCGGCCGGGCGATCGCGGCGACGCGGTGGTCGACATCTTCCGCGTGAAGGACCGCAAGATCGTCGAGCACTGGGACGTGATCCAGTCGGTGCCCGAAAAGGCCGCGAACGCGAACACGATGTTCTGATCGGGCGGGCCGTGCACCGATGCGCGGCCGACCTCGCGACACGGCGCTGCCCGGCACGCACGAACGCCCCTACATCGGACTCCGCCGCCACGCCCGCCCGACCGCGCCAGGGCCGTCGTCCGTCTGCACACGGCTCGAGCCCGCCCGCGCGCATCAGGCGACGTCGAGCGCGAGCACCTGCCCGGTCGTCAGCACGTCGCCGAACGTGTCCGACAGCGCGGCCAGCGTGGCGCGGTGAAGGTCGCGGTGCGGCACCGTGCCGCCGTCCGCGACATCGAGGTCGCGCGTCGCGCACGCGTCGTCGACGACGATCACCGCGTAGCCGAGCGGCACGGCATCGCGGGCCGCGCCGGCAACGCACGCATGCGTCATCAGCCCGGTGACGATCAGCGTGTCGATGCCGGCCGCCTTCAGGCGCGCGTCGAGGTCCGTCGTCGGAAACACGCTCACCGACGTCTTCATCACGACCGCGTGATGCGGCGCCGGCTGCAGGTCCGCATGAAAGTGGAAGCCGTCGCTGCCGTCGGCGAAGAGCGGGCCGCCGGCCGCGCCGACGTGCTGGACGTGGAATACCGGGATGCCGGCGCGATCGGCGAACGCGATCACGCGTCGCGCATTGCCCAGCGCGCGCGGCCCTTCCGGAATCGGCAGGCGGCCGCTGAAATATTCGTTCTGGAAATCGATCACCAGCAGCGCGGTGCGGGCGGCGTCGATCGACGTCGGCGCGCTCGCGCCGGCCAGGGTACGGATGGTCGGATGTTGCATGGGTCGCTCTCTACTCAAGGTTGGCACATCGAACGAAACGGCGGCCCGGCAAGGCCCGCGCCACCGCACGCAGCCTTGCGGCAGGTCGCCGCCGTACGTGGGCTGGCCTGCCGTGACCGCGAGGCGCCAGTGTCGTGCCGTGCGGCCCCGCGCGACAGCGGCCCGCAGGACAACGTCCGACAGGATCGGGCCAACCTGCCGCAGCCGTCTACGACAGCGCGGCCGCGCGCCCATAGCGCACCATCATCACGAAGCCAAGCAGGAAGCCCGAGCCGCCGATCCACAACAGCCCGGTCTCTCCGAATACGGGCAGCAGGTTCGTGAGCGCCTCGCCCGAAAACTGCCGGCTGACGGTCAAGGCCCCGAACGCGCGATAACGCGCAGACTCGCCCACTCGCCTCTCCCCCACCGCGCCGCGTCCCCGCGGCTAGTCCGTTTGGATGGCACGAAGCACCAGGTTTATTGCCATCATGGCCGTCATTCGTCGCATCCCGCATGCCGAATCGAACGGCGCCGCGTACGCTCGCGCCCCCGCCACGGAGACACCATGAACGCCCCCGTCCTCGGCCCCGTCGACCAGATCGGCTATGTGGTCGCCGATCTCGACCGCAGCATCGCGCGCTGGCGCGCCCGCCACGATGCGGGCCCGTGGACCGTGTTCCGCGACGTGCGTCTCGACGGCCGCTACCTCGGTGAAGTGGTGACGGTCACGATGGATGTTGGGCTCGCGTATCTCGGCGGCGTGCAGATCGAACTGATCCACGTGACGAACGATGCGCCGTCGCCATACCGCGACGCGCACGGGCAACCGCTCGCGGGCCTGCATCACGTCGCATGGGTGGTCGACGATCTCGATGCCGCGGTGGCGCGGCTCACGGCGCGCGGCCTGCGCGTCGTGTTCGAAGCGCGCAACCCGGCCACGCGCGTCGCCTACCTCGACGACGCCGACGACCCCGGCGTGCGCGTCGAAGTGATCGAAGGCGCCGGCATGCGCGACATGATCGCGCGCGGCATCGCCGAAGCACGCGCATGGGATGGCGCCGATCCGGTCCGCATCATCGACGCGCCGGCCGCCGCATGAGCGGGCTCGTGCGTCCCCCTTCACTCACAGGAGCAACACGATGAAACGACTCGAAGGCAAGGTGGCGCTGATCACGGGTGGCGCCCGCGGCCAGGGCGAGGCGGAGGCACGCCGGTTCGTCGCCGAAGGCGCACGCGTGGTGATCGCCGACGTGCTGGACGACGCCGGCCAACGCGTCGCGGCCGAACTCGGCGACGCCGCACGCTACCAGCATCTCGACGTGACGAACGAAGACGACTGGCACACCGCCGTTCGCGCGACGCTCGCGCACTTCGGCCGCCTGGACGTCCTCGTGAACAACGCGGCGATCCTGAAGCTCGTGCCGATCGATTCCTGTTCGCTCGACGACTATCGCAAGGTGATCGACGTGAACCAGGTCGGCTGCTGGCTCGGCATGAAATCGGCATTGGCCGCGCTGAAGGACGCGGGCGGCGGCTCGATCGTCAACGTGTCGTCGACGGCCGGAATGGAAGGCGTGGCCGGCGGCAGCGCGTATGTGTCGAGCAAGTTCGCCGTGCGCGGGATGACGAAGGCCGCCGCACTCGAGTTCGGCCGCTATGGAATCCGCGTGAACTCGGTCCATCCGGGCGGCATCGACACCGTGATGGCGCGCCCGCCGGAATACGCCGATTTCGACCCGTCGTCGATCTACAGCGGGCTGCCGATCGCGCGCATCGGCAAACCCGACGAAGTGGCGAGCCTCGTGCTGTTTCTCGCGTCCGACGAATCCGCGTATTGCACGGGCTCGGAATTCATCGTCGACGGCGGAATGCTCGCGGGCAGCACGTTCCACTGATCCGCGGCGGGGTCGACGGGTAGGTCCGGCCGCTCATCCGCACCGACCATCAAGCGTCCGAAAACGACCATGCCGCCGGCGGCTTTCCCGCGCGGCGGCACGATGGTTTCCGAAACGAAGCAGCAAACGATGCGGCGCTCAATACCCCTTCGGCTGGATCGCCGGCGCGCCGACAGCACGCGCCGCCTGCCCGCCGCCGCGCACCAGGAAGCGTCCGTTCGGGCCGTACACGCCGTCCGCTTCCGGATGCATCGTCAGCAGCACGAAATACAGCAATCCACCGACCATCAGCGACACCGGCACGCTGAGATCGAGCCCGCCCGCCAGGGCGCCGAGCGGCCCGACGAACTGGCCCGGCAGATTCACGAACGACAGCCCGATGAACGCCGCCGGCAGCCACGCGCCCATCGCGCGCAGGTTCCAGCCGTGCGTGAACCAGTAGTGGCCGCCGCGCAGCCCGCGATTGAATACCTGCAGGTCGTCGGCGAGATAGAAGCCGCGACGCGTCACGTAGCCGATCACCATGATCGCCATCCACGGGCAGCTGAACGTGTCGATCAGCGTCGAGAACGTTGCGACGCTTTCGACGAGGTTGAACCAGAAACGCCCAACGAAGATAAACGCGATCGCGATCGTGCCGATCAGCAGCGTCGCACGCACACGGTTCAGGACGCGCGGAAACATGCTCGACACGTCGAGGCCCGTGCCGTACAGCGCGGTCGTGCCGGTCGACATCCCGCCGATGATCGCGATCAGGCACATCGGCAGCAGAAACCAGCGCGGCGACACGGCAAGCAGCCCGCCGACGTAGTCGTTCGACGCGATGAACGCGGGCGCCTTCGACGCGATGATCGTCGCGGTCGCGAGGCCGAAGAAGAACGGCACGAAGGTCGCGATCTGCGCGGTGAACACTGCGCCCATCACGCGCCGCTTCGGCGTCTGTTGCGGGATGTAGCGCGCCCAGTCGCCGAGCGTCGACGCGAACGACACCGGGTTGCTCAACGCGACCAGCACCGCGCCGACGAACGCGGCCCAGAAACCCGCACTGCCCTGGCTCAGGGTGCCCGCGTAGTTCATGTCGAACATCCCCGTGAATGCGAACAGGCCGGCGACGAACAACAGGCTCGCCGCCCACACGGCAATCTTGTTGACCCACAGCATGAAGCGAAAGCCGTAGATGCAGACGATCAGCACGAGCACCGCGAACACCATGTACGCGGCGCCGAGCGTGAAGCCGTTGACCGGCACGCCGACCATGTTGTGCGCGCCGCCGACGAGCGCATCGCCTGAGCTCCACACCGCGAGCGAGAAGAACGCGATCGACGTGAGCAGCGCGAGAAACGAACCGACGATCCGGCCGTGGATGCCGAAATGCGCGCCGGACGACACGGGGTCGCTCGTACCGTTGCGCGAACCGAACAGGCTCATCGGCGCGAGGATGCAGGTGCCGGCGAGCACGCCGAGCACGATCGCGCATACGCCCGCCTTGAACGACAGCCCGACCAGCACGGGGAAGCTGCCGAGCACCGACGTGGAAAACGTATTGCAGCCGCCGAACAGCAACCGGAACAGATCGATCGGACGTGCATAGCGCGATGCGTCGGGAATCCGCTCGAAACCGAACGATTCAACTTGCGTAATCCTGCCTTCAGCCATTTGTCTCCAACTCCTCTGGTGCATCGGTACGGCCTGCGACTTCGGCCATACGACACATCGTCATCAATTTGCGGCCACTCTAAACCGGATCGGGCAGCGCAAATATCACGCATTCGAGACGTTTACGACGAAGGAGAACAATGTTTCGCGGCCGGGATTCGGCCGCGTGCCGCGCCGCGCACGCGGTGCAAGCGATTCAAGGCAGGTACGACAGCGAAGCGCGGGGCCGCCGCCAGCGGACAGCGGAACCGCATCCCGGCGCCCACCCTGCTGAACGGCGGGCAGACGAACCGCGCCCGCCCGCCGCGCGGCCCGGCGTACTACGGCACCGTTCGCGCGAGCGGCCCCGGTGCGGCCTGCGCCGTTCCCGCCGGCCAGCCGCCCGCGAGCGCCTTGTACAGCGCGACCGTCGACGCCGCGCTGCGCATCCGCCCGTCGGCCGCCGCATCCTGCGCCTGCAGCAGCGTCCGCTGCGCGTCGAGCACTTCGTAATAGTCGATCGCGCCCGCCGAGAATCGCGTCTGCGCGAACTGCGCCGCGCGTGCGCTGTCGTCCGCCGCCCGCACGAGGTGTGCGGTCTCGTCCCGCGTGCGGGCAACGCGCAGCAGCGCGTTCTCGGTTTCCTCCAGTGCGCCGAGCACGGTCTGCCGGTACTGCGCGAGCTGGCCGGCCGCCTCCGCGTCGCTCGCCGCGATCCGCGCGCGCACGCGACCGACGTCGAGGAACGACCAGTCGACGCCGAGCGCGATCAGGTTCGTGTCGCTGCCCGCACGGAAGAACCCATAGCTGCTCGTCGCGCTGCCGAGCAGCCCCGACAGCGTGAAGCGCGGAAACAGGTCGGCCGTCGCGACGCCGACCCGCGCGGTGGCCGCATGCAGCCGCGCCTCGGCGGCCGCGACATCGGGGCGCCTGCGCAGCAGGTCGCCCGGCGTGCCGGGATCGATGTCGGCGGCAAGCGCCGGCAGCGGCACCTGCGTGCCTTTCGATGCGTCGGCATTCGGCATGTCGAACCGGCCGATCAGCGCATCCGGCGTCTGTCCGGTCAACACCGCGAGCCGGTGCTCGTCGACGCCGATCGCCGCTTCGTACACGGCGATCCGCGACGTCGTCGATTCGAACTGCGCGCGCGCACGCGCCGCATCGAGCTCGGAACCGCGCCCCGCGCCGACGCGCGCATTGATCAGCGCGAGCGTCTGCTTCTGGTTGTCGGCGTTCTCGCGTGCGATCCGCAGCCGCTCCTGCGAGCCGCGCAGATCCACGTACGTGCTCGCGACCTCGCCCGCGATCGCGACACGCACCGCGCGCACGTCGGCCGCGCTCGCGGCCGTTTCCGCGCGCTGCGACTCGATCGACCGGCGCACGCGGCCGAACAGGTCCAGTTCCCACGCCGCGTTGATCCCGACATTGGAGATCGGCGTATCGCGCTGGCTGCGCGGCGCGCCGAACGCCTGGTCCTTGCTCGTCAGCTGGTGGCCGATCCGGCCGCTCGCGGTAATCGTCGGATAGCGGTCGAACGTGGCCTGCGACAGCAGCGCGTTCGATGCGTCGTAGCGCGATACGGCGACCTGCAGGTCCTGGTTCGCCGCGAGCGCCGCGTCGATCAACTGCGTGAGCACCGGGTCGCCGAAGCCGCGCCAGAACGTGGCATCGGCAGCCGCCGACGCGTCCGGCGACGACGCATCCTGCGTGGCCGGATGCGCGTCGCGAGCGAAGCGCGCGGCAGCCGCGGTGTCGGGCCGTTTGAAATCGGGGCCGACCGCGCACGCGGCGAGCGTCACCGACATCGCGAGCGCGGAAAGACGGAAAGCGGCGCTCATCGGTTTTCTCCTTCGAGGGTGCCATGCTGTTCGCTCCACACGGCCGGCGTGCCGCCCGCGAGCTTGCGGATCGCCACATAGAACACGGGCGTGAGGAACAGCCCGAACAACGTGACGCCGAGCATCCCCGCGAACACGGTGACGCCGGTGGCCGCGCGCACCTCGCTGCCCGCGCCGCTGCCGATTAGCAGCGGCACCGAGCCCGCGATGAACGCAACCGACGTCATCACGATCGGCCGCAACCTCAGCCTGCACGCCTCCAACGCCGCGTCGATCACGCCCTTGCCCTGGATTTCGAGCTCGCGCGCGAACTCGACGATCAGGATCGCGTTCTTGCACGCGAGACCCATCAGCACGACGAGACCGACCTGCACGAACACGTTGTTGTCGCCGCCGGACAGCCATACGCCGAACAGCGCCGCGCACATGCACACCGGCACGATCAGGATCACTGCGAGCGGCAGCGTCCAGCTTTCGTACAGCGACGCGAGCACCAGGAAAACGAGCATCACCGCGAGCGGAAACACGACGATCGCCGCGTTGCTCTGCGTGACCTGCTGGTAGCTGAGGTCGGTCCATTCGAGCGTGATGCCCGGCGGCAGCACGTCTTTCGCGATCTGCTGCAGCTTCGCGATCGCCTGCGACGACGACATCGCCTTCGGGTCCGCGTCGCCGATCAGGTCCGCGGCCGGATAGCCGTTGTAGCGGACGACCGGATCCGGCCCGTACGCGGGCGCGACCGTCACCATCGAACCGATCGGCACCATCTCGCCCTTCGCGTTGCGCGTGCGCAGGTTCGCGATGTCGGCGGCCGTCTGCCGGTGACCGGCATCGGCCTGCGCCATCACGCGGTACACGCGGCCGAATGCATTGAAGTCGTTCACGTACATCGAGCCCAGATAGACCTGCAGCGTGTTGAACAGATCGGTCAGCGCGACGCCCTGCGCCTTCGCCTTCAGCCGGTCGACCTTCACCTCGAGCTGCGGGATGTTCGCCTGGTACGCGCTGACGGGGTAGCTCATCCCCGGCGTCTTCGCGACCGCGGCCTGGAATGCCGTCAACGCCTTCTGCAATTCGCCGTAGCCGAGCCCGCCGCGATCCTCGAGATACAGCGAGTAGCCCGAACCGTTTCCGAGGCCCTGGATCGGCGGCGGCATCAGCGCATAGGTGATGCCGCCGCCGATCGCCGCGAAGCGCGCGTTCAGGTCCGCGTTGATCTGCGCGGCGCTGCGGTGACGCTGGTCGAACGGCTTCAGGATCACGTACGAGTTCGTGATGTTCGGTGTATTCACGCCCTGCAGCGCGTTCAGTCCGGCGAACGCCGGCACCATCTCGACGCCGTCGGTGCCGAGCGCGATCTTCGTCATCTGCTCGGTCACCGCGCTGGTGCGCGCGAGCGACGCGCCTTCCGGCAACTTCGCGCCGGCGAACAGATACAACTTGTCCTGCACGGGAATGAAGCCGCCCGGCACCGCGTTGAACAGCAGCGCGGTCCCCGCGAGCAGCGCTGCATAGACCGCGAACACCGCGCCGCGCCGCTTCAGCGTGCGCGCGACGACGCCGTGATAGCGACCGGAACTGCGCTCGAAGAAGCGGTTGAACGGATGAAACAGCCAGCCGAATGCGCGGTCGAGCGCACGCGTGAGCGCATCCTTCGGCGCGCCGTGCGGGCGCAGCAGCTTCGCGGCGAGCGCGGGCGACAGCGTCAGCGAATTGACCGCGGAAATCACCGTCGAGATCGCGATCGTCACCGCGAACTGCTTGTAGAACTGGCCGGTCACGCCCGACATGAACGCCATCGGCACGAACACCGCGCACAGCACGAGCGCGATCGCGACGATCGGCCCCGACACCTCGCGCATCGCCTGATGCGCGGCGTCGCGCGGGCTCAGCCCCTGCGCGATGTTGCGCTCGACGTTCTCGACCACCACGATCGCATCGTCGACGACGATCCCGATCGCGAGCACGAGCCCGAACAGCGTCAGCGTATTGATCGAATAGCCGAGCAGGTAGAGCCATGCGAACGTGCCGACCACCGACACCGGCACCGCGACGAGCGGAATGATCGACGCGCGCCAGGTCTGCAGGAACAGGATCACGACGAGCACGACCAGCACGACGGCCTCGATCAGCGTGTGCTGCACCGCGCGGATCGATTCGCGCACGAACACGGTCGGGTCCCACACCGGGCGATACGCGATGCCCGGCGGGAAGCGCTTCGACAGCTCGTCGAGCTTCGCATACACGGACTTCGCGACGTCGAGCGCGTTCGCGCCCGGCGACAGGAAGATGCCGACCACGGCCGAATGCCGGTCGTTGAAATACGAGCGCAGCGTGTAGTCGCCCGCACCGAGCTCGATGCGCGCGACGTCGGACAGCTTCACGACCTGGCCGTCGTCGCCATTGCGCAGCACGATGTCGCCGAATTCCTGCACCGTGCGCAGCCGGCCGCGCACGTTGATCGACACGAGGAAATCGTTCTTCTTCGGCGTCGGCTCCGCACCCAGCTGGCCGGCCGATACCTGCACGTTCTGCTCGCGCACCGCGGCGATCACGTCGCTCGCGGTCAGCCCGCGCGATGCGAGCCGGTTCGGGTCGAGCCAGAGCCGCATCGCGTAGTCGCCGGAGCCGTACACGCCGACGTCGCCGATGCCGGTCAGGCGCGACAGCTCGTCCTTCACGTTCAGCGTCAGGTAGTTGCGCAGATACAGCGAATCGCGGCTGTTGTCCGGCGAATAAAGGCTCACGTACATCAGCGGCGTCGGCGACTGTTTCTGCGTGGTCACGCCGTACTGGCGCACCTCGTCGGGCAGACGCGACAGCGCCTGGCTCACGCGGTTCTGCACGCGCACGGCGGCCGTGTCGGGATCGACGCCCTGCAGGAACGTGACGACGACCTGCAGGCTGCCATCCGAGCCCGCGACCGACTTCATGTACATGATCCCTTCGACGCCGTTGATCGCTTCTTCCAGCGGCTCGGCGACCGATTCGGCGATTTCCTTCGGGTTCGCGCCAGGGTACGTCGCACGCACCACGACGCTCGGCGGCACGACTTCCGGATACTCGCCGGCCGGCAGCATCGGGATCGAGATCAGGCCGATCGCGAAGATGACGATCGACAGCACGACCGCGAAGATCGGCCGGTCGATGAAGAATCGGGAGAAATCCATCGCAGGTCTCCCGTTATTGCGCGGCCGGCGCGCCGGCGTCGGCCACGGCCTGCGTGCCGCTGCCCGGTCCGGCGCCGGTGCCCGCATCCGCGCGTGCGGGCAACGCCTTCGGCTTCACCTGCGCACCCGGATAGTAGATCCGCTGCACGCCGTCGACGACCACGCGATCGCCCGACTGAAGCCCTTTCTCGACGATCCGCTCGCCGTCCAGCACACGACCGATCGTCACGTCGCGACGCAACGCCTTGTCGCCGGCATCGATCACGTAGACATACTTACGATCCTGATCGGTGAGCACCGCCTTGTCGTCGACGAGCAGCGCATCCTGGTCGCGGCCGCTGACGAGCTGCACGCGCGCATAGAGGCCCGGCGTGAACGTGTGATCCGCGTTCGGCAGCCGCACACGCGCGCGGATCGTGCCGGTTTGCGGATCGAGCCGGTTGTCGAGGAAATCGACGGTGCCCGCATGCGGGAAGCCCGTCTCGTTGGCGAGGCCCACGCGCACCGGATCCGCGCCGATCGCCCGATGCTTCGGGTCGGCGCGCCGCGCGTTGTAGCGCAGGTAGCTCTGCTCGTCGCAGTCGAAATACACGTAGACGGGGTCCTGCGACACGACCGTCGTCAGCAGCGTGTCGTCCGCGCGCGCGAGGTTGCCGGCGGTCGCGATCGCACGGCCGACGCGCCCCGCAATCGGCGCACGCACTTCGGTGAAGCCGAGATTGAGCTTCGCGTCGGCGACGGCCGCGTCGGCCGCCTGCAGGTCGGCGCGCGCCTGCTCCGCGGTCGCGCGCGCGTTGTCGAGTTCCTCCTGGGAGGTTGCATGCGCATCGATCAGCGTCCGCACGCGCTTGAGCTGTACATCGGCGAGGCTCGCGGCCGCGCGCGCCCGCTGCTGCTGCGCGTTCGCGCGGTCGAGCGCGATCCGGTACGGGCGTGGATCGATCTCGAACAGCACCGCGCCCTGCGCGACGAGGTCGCCCTCCTTGTACGCGATGCGCTGCAGATAGCCGCTCACGCGTGGCCGCAGTTCGACCGCGTCGACCGCTTCGACGCGTCCGTTGAATTCGTCCGCGAGGCGGATCGTGCGCGGCGCGACGGTCGTCACGCCGACTTCGGGCAGCGGATGGGCCGACGATTCGCCTTTGCCGTCGTGACAGCCCGACAACGCCAGCAGCAATGCGCAGGCCGCGCCCAAAGGCGACGTCCTGCGTAGGGATAAGAGGAGCATGATGCCTCGCGACGGGTTAAACTGCCGCGTAGCATAAAAGTTGAAGTTAACTTCAAGTCAAGCTTTCCCGGAGGGCGTCATGGGTATCGACGAAACCCCGCAATGGCCGCTGATGTCGATCCGCGAAGTGGCCGCGCGCAGCGGCGTGCCGGCATCGACGTTGCGCTTCTACGAGAAGCGCGGGCTTATCAAGTCGCACCGCAACGGCTCGAGCCATCGTCACTATTCGCGTGCGGTGCTGCGGCTGATCGCGTTCATCGTGTTCGCGCAGAAGATCGGCTATTCGCTCGACGAGATCGCCGAACAGCTCGTGAGCCTGCCGGAAGACACCGCGCCGACCAACAAGGACTGGCAGCGGCTGTCGCGCGGCTGGAAGCAGCGCGTCGCGAACCGGATCGAGGAACTGCAGCGGCTCTACATCAACCTCGACGAATGCATCGGATGCGGCTGCCTGTCGCTGAAGCGCTGCAAGCTGACCAACCCCGAGGACCGCGCGGGCCGCAACGGGCCCGGCGCGCGGCGCTGGCTCGGCGACGCGCCGCCCGATCTCGACTGACGCGGGCGGGCCGCTCGCATACGAACTGGCGATCGCCTACCGCACGCCGTCGCCGCTCGTCGACGCGCTGCGCGAGAGCGCGCGGCACGCGATCGACGCACTGGGGCTGGTGGAGGCAACGTGACCGCGCGTCGTGCGCGCGGCGCTCAGACGCGCAGAATGCTGAGCGCGACGTCGAGCACGGCCTGCCGGAACGCATCCTGCCGCGTGGGCAGCGACGTGAACTCCAGCATCATGTGGCTGTACGACACCGTCGTGCCGACCGCGCTCGCGATCATGAAGAACAGCACGTTGGGATCGACCGTGCGGATTTCGCCTGCCTCGACCGCGTCGGCCAGCAGCGGAAACATCGCGTCGTGATACGGCCGCACGATCCGCTGCTGCAGGCAGTCGAGCCGTGCGCCCTCTTCGGTCGCCGCCGTCGAGAAGAACATGCCGATGTCCGGCTCCTCGAATTCGTGATCGACGCACAGCTCGATCGCGCGCCGCACGCGCTCGCGATGCGGCAATGACGACGTGCGCAGCGCGCGCAACGCATCGAACAGCGGCTCGGCGAGATCGACGATCTGCTCGACGACGGCCAGCCACAGCGTTTCCTTCGCGCCGAAATGGTGGGCGATCAGCGCGGCGTCGATGCCCAGCTCGCGCGCGACCTCGCGCACGCTCGTCGCATCGTAGCCGCGCTTCGCGAACGTGCGACGCGCGGCCCGCAATATCACGTCCGGACCGACGGACGCCTCCGCCAGCGGCCGCCCCCGCGTACGCCGCTTCGACGGCACGCGCTCAGTGACTTCAGCCACGTTTTCCTGCTCCCGTTGAATGAACCGAATGCCCGCGTTCGGACCCCGGTTCCACATCGCCAGAACCGGGTCGCCTGCCCCGCTCCGTTGACATGCAAAGCCGGGAAGCGCTAGGATCATACATTATTCATCACGTGATGATTTATCCATGACAACCCCTACTCGCATCGTGATCGTCGGCGGCGGCATCGCCGGATTGCAGCTCGCGACCCGCCTCGGCGAACGTCTCGGCCGCACCGGGCGCGCCCAGGTCACCGTCGTCGACCGCAGCCCGACCCATATCTGGAAGCCGATGCTGCACACGATCGCGGCCGGCACGCGCGACGTGCAGCAACAGCAGGTGATCTTCCTCGCCCATGCGCGCGATCACGGCTACACGTACCAGCCCGGCGAACTGACGGGGCTCGATCGTGCGCGTCGCCGCGTGCAGCTCGCCGAGATCCGCTCGCAGGACGGCGAACGAATGATCGACGCGCGCGAGCTCGAATACGACGTGCTGATCCTCGCGCTCGGCAGCCAGGCCAACGATTTCGGCGTGCCGGGCGTGCGCGAGCACTGCTACTTCATCGACAGCCAGCAGCAGGCCGAAACCTTCAACGAAGCGTTGCGGATGCGCGTGTTTCGCAGCATCGCGCGCGACGAGCCGTTTCGCGTCGCGATCGTCGGTGCGGGCGCGACGGGCGTGGAGCTGGCAGCGGAACTGAGCCGGCTGCTGGAAGTGGCGCAGGCATACGGCGACGAGACGGTGCGCGAACGGCTGCGGCTGACGCTGCTCGAAAGCGGCCCGCGCATCCTCGCCGCGTTTCCGCCGAGGATTTCCGCGTCGGCGCAGCGGCGGCTCGAACAGATCGGCTTTCATGTGCTGACGTCGACGCGCGTGACAGCGGCCGATGCGAACGGCTTCCACTATGGCGACGGTTCGTTTGCCGAAGCAGATCTGATGGTGTGGGCGGCCGGCGTGAAGGCGCCCGATTTCATGCAGGCGCTGGGCGGGCTCGACACGAACCGCGCGAACCAGATCCTGGTCGGGCCCACGTTGCAGGCCACGGCCGACGAGCACGTGTTCGCGATCGGCGATTGCGCGAGCCTGCAGCCCGACGGCCACGAGCGACCGCTGCCGCCCACCGCGCAGGTCGCGGCCCAGCAGGCCGAGCATCTCGCGAAGCACTTGCCCGCATGGCTCGACGGCAAACCGCTGCCGCCGTTCGCGTTCCACGACTTCGGCGCGCTCGTGTCGATCAGCGACTACGACGCGTTCGGCACACTCGGGCAATTCGGGTTCTTTCGCGGCGGCTTCATCCAGGGGCGTTTCGCGCAATTCAGCCATCTGATGCTGTATCGGCGCCACCAGCAGGCGCTGCACGGATTTTCCAAGGCGACGCTGCTGTGGATCGCCGAACGGATCAATGGCTGCGTACAGCCGCGCATCCGCCTGTCGTGATGCCGCACGTCGCGGCATCGCGTAACGTTTCGAGGGAAACAAAGATGAGCAACAGTGCAGTAGCCTGGCTCAAGACGGTCGCCGCGATCGGCAGCTTCGACATGCCGTCCGTCTCATGGACCGCACCGCGACGGCGCAGCATCACGCGCGATCGCCTGCCGTCGTGGGACGCGACGAGCCAGCCGACGATCAGCGTGCTCGAACGTCCCACGGCCGACACCGTGATGATTTCGTGGCGCGACGCGTGCACCGGCCACTACGGCTATCAGAAGTGGCGGCTGTTCACGACGCGCAAGCGCGGCGTCTGTGCGCTGTCGGGGCAGCCGATCGCGCCCGGCGACAGCGTGTATGCGCCGCAACTGCTCGGCTCGGCGCCGGGCAACGCCGCCGCGATGGTGCTGGCGGCGTTCATCGACGAGGCGTGTGCCGCTTAAACGGACGTCGCCTGACCGGCACCATAGGCCGGTTCGCTGTTCTGCCGTTCCAGTTCCGCATCGAGATGCGCGGCATGCGCCAGTGCTTCGGACTCCGACATCAGCTCGCCTTCCCACTTCGCGACCACCGCGCTGGCGATCGAATTGCCGACCGCATTGGTGGCCGAGCGGCCCATGTCGAGGAACGTGTCGACACCGAGGATCAGCAGCAGCCCGGCTTCCGGGATATCGAACTGATGCAGCGTCGCCGCGATCACGACGAGCGATGCGCGCGGCACGCCGGCCATCCCCTTCGACGTCAGCATCAGGACCAGCAGCATCGTGATCTGCGTGCCGAGCGACAGATGAATGTTGTACGCCTGCGCGATGAACAGCGACGCAAACGTGCAGTACATCATCGAGCCGTCGAGGTTGAACGAATAGCCCATCGGCATCACGAAGCTCGAGATCTTGCGTCGCACGCCGAACCGGTCGAGCGCGTCGAGGATCTTCGGGTACGCGGCTTCGGAGCTCGCGGTCGCGAACGACAGCATGAACGCTTCCTTGATCAGCACGAGCAGTTTGAATACGCGGCGGCCGAGGAACAGCAGGCCGGCGATCACGAGCGTGCTCCACAGCAGGAACAGGCTGACGTAGAAGTCGCCCATGAACACCGCGAACTTCAGCAACACCGACAGCCCGTTGACCGCGACGGTCGCGGCCATCGCCGCCAGCACCGCGAGCGGCGCGAGCTTCATCACGTAGCAGGTGATCTTGAGCATCACGTGCGCCAGCTGGTCGATCGCGGCCACGAGGATCTTACCGCGCTCGCCAAGCGCCGACAGCGCGACGCCGAAGAACATCGAGAACACGACGATCTGCAGGATCTCGTTGTTCGCCATCGCCTCGGCGATCGACTTTGGCACCATGTGGCTGACGAAATCCTTCAGCGTGAACTTGGACGTCGCGAGATGCGCGGATGCGCCGATGTCCGGCAGCGGCAGGCCGAGGTTCTCGCCGGGGCGCAGCAGGTTCGCCATGAACAGCCCGAGCAGCAGCGAAATCAGCGACGCGGTGACGAACCAGCCGAACGCCTTCACGAACACGCGCCCCACCGACGATGCGTCGCCCATGTGCGCGATGCCGACGACGAGCGTGGAGAAGACGAGCGGCCCGATCACCATCTTGATCAGCCGCAGGAACACGTCGGACACGAGGGAGATGTAGCCGGCGATTTCGGTCGCCGCCTGCTTGTCGGGAAACTGCGTGTAGATCATGTAGCCGATGAAGATGCCGGCCGCCATCGCGAGCAGGATCCAGACTGCCGCAGACATTCGTTTGTTCATAACGGAACTCGACGCACGGTGCAGGAGTGAAAGAAAAAATACGCGCGCCGATGCCGTGCCACGGCGCACGTTGCGAGCAAGGCGGGCCCGGGACTCCTGGCACCCGCCACGCTCGGTACTGCGAACGTCCGCGAACGGACGCGCTGTCGCTGCCGCGGCGCTCGCGCGAGGGCGAACGCCGGGGCAACCGTTCAGCTTGATGCAATCAAATCGAATCTCATCCGCTCAGGTCAGTAGCCGATCGCCGAACCGGCCGGCCGGCGCGGATCGTTGACGCCATAGATGTAGCCGACGCGCACGTTGCCGGACACCGACGAGTCGTTGCCGGAACTCTGACGGCTCGCCGCCTCGGTGCCGGGCAGGCCGACCAAGATCAGCTCCGCTGCGCCCCACGGCGTCTGCTCGACCATCTTGTAGCCCATGTTGCGCAGGATCGCGAGCGTGTCGGGCGACAGGCCGCGGGTTTCGTAATAAACCTGATCCGGCAGCCATTGATGATGGATGCGCGGCGCCCCGACCGCATCCTGCGGCGTCATTCCATAGTCGATCACGTTCAGCACGGTTTGCAGCGTGATCGTGATGATGCGCGAGCCGCCCGGCGACCCGACCACCATGAACACCTTGCCGTCCTTCTTCACGATCGTCGGCGCCATCGACGACAGCGGACGCTTGCCCGGGGCGATCGAGTTGCGCGTGCCCTGCACGAGGCCGAACAGGTTCTGCGCGCCGACCTTGACCGTGAAGTCGTCCATCTCGTCGTTCAGGAAGAAGCCCGTGCCCGGCGCGATCACCACGGCGCCGAAGCGGCCGTTGACCGTGTAAGTGGTCGACACCGCGTTACCGTCGCGGTCGATGATCGAATAGTGGGTCGTCTCCGGCTTTTCGTGCACGCCGACACCCGGCTGCACGTCGACCGACGCCGTCGCCGTGTCGCCGCTGATCTGCTTGCGGATCTCGGCCGCATACGCCTTGCTCGTCAGCTTCGCGACCGGATTGTCGATGAAGTTCGGGTCGCCCAGCAGCGTGTTGCGATCCTCGTACGCGTGGCGCATCGCCTCGGTCATGTAGTGGACCACCGAAGCCGACTGGTAGCCGAACTTGCGCAGGTCATACCCTTCGAGGACGTTCAGCGTCTCGCACATCGTCACGCCGCCCGAGCTCGGCGGCGGCGCCGACACGAACTCGTAGCCGCGATACGTGCAGGTCAGCGGCGCCATGTCCTGCGCACGATACGACGCGAAGTCGGCCGCCGTGATCAGCCCGCCGCCGCGCTTCGCGGCCGCTTCGACGATCTTCGGAATCTCGCCGTGATAGAACGCGTCGGGGCCCTGCTCCGCGATGCGCTCGAGCGTGCGCGCCAGGTCTTTCTGCACCAGGCGGTCGCCCGGCTGCAGCGGCGTACCGTCCGGGCGCAGGAAGATGCGCGCGGCTTCCGGGTCCTTCTTGAAACGGTCGATCGTCGTGTCGAGGATGTCCGTATCGCCGCGCGTCAGCACGAAGCCGTCGCGCGCGAGCCGGATCGCGGGCGCCATCACCTGCCGGCGCGTCAGCTTGCCGTACTTGCGCTGCGCGAGGTCGAGACCCGCGACCGTGCCCGGCACACCGACCGCGCGATAGCCGTACAGGCTGTCGTCCGGAATGACGTTGCCGTTCGCATCGAGATACATGTTCGCGGACGCCGCGGCCGGCGCGGTCTCGCGGAAGTTGATGAAGCGGTCGCGGCCGTCCGCCAGGTGCAGGGTCATGAACCCGCCGCCGCCGATGTTGCCGCAGCACGGGTTGGTCACCGCTTGCGCGTAGCCGACCGCCACGGCGGCGTCCACCGCGTTGCCGCCTTCCTTCAGGATGTCGACGCCGATCTGCGACGCGAAGTGCTGCGACGACACGACCATGCCGTTCTTCGCTTCCACCGCGGGTTCCGAAGCGGCGAGCGCGCCTGCGCTCAGGGCCGACAACAGGGTGAGTACGACGAGCCGCCTCATGACGGAATCCTCCAGACGAATGACCGGGGCCTTGCCGGTCGACGTTGCTGATCCGGCATGTAATGAACGATACATTCCGGCGAGGCCGCGATCATACATCGGCATTTTGATCTCAAAACCTAGGGTTATCACTCAGCTTATGCGCGAGATTGCGCGCCGATCGACGGCGTGGGATGTTCGTTTTATTACACATATGAATGTTTGACGGCCGGAGTGATGCGTCCCTCTAATCTGCTGCCTCATGCGATTGGCGGCCTGTCGATGGGCTAACATGCATGGAGTCGCCGGCAGACGCATGTCTGCCGTTTGTCGTTCATTCAGATAAGAGCAAGCCGGAGTGCCCGATGGGGACAAGCATCAGGGCGTTGCTGCTATCCCAGATGGATAGCTTCACGCCGTCGGAACAGAAGGTCGCGCACGCGCTGCTGGATCGCTATCCGAGCCTCGGGCTCGGGCCGATCGCGAGCTTCGCGAAGCAAGCCGAAGTCAGCGACCCGACCGTGTTTCGCTTCGTCGTGCGGATCGGCTTTCCGAACTACCCGTCGTTTCAGCAGGCGCTGCACGACGAGATCGACACCGCGATGAATTCGCCGCTCGCGCGAATGGACGCCTTCCACTCGGAGTCGGGGATGCGCGACAGCCATGCGGCGATCTTCCAGCGGCTTTCGCAATCGCTCGCCACCACGATCGAAGGACTCGATGCGGCGGCGTTCGACGAAGCGGTGACGCTGCTGGCCGATCCGGATATCCGCGTGTTCTGCGGCGGCGGACGTTATACCGCCCCGCTCGCGTCGCTGTTTTCCTTCACGCTCGCGTATGCGCGCCCGCATGTGCAGTACGTCGAGCCGAACGTGAATCTCGCGTCGGTCTCGCTGACGGACATGGGGCCCGGCGACGTGCTCGTCATTTTCGATTTTCGTCGCTATCAGAAGGACAGCATCCGGTTCGCGCAGGCCGCGCACCGGCTCGGCGCGCGGATACTGCTGATCACCGACGAATGGCGCTCGCCGATCAGCGCGTTCGCCGAGATCGCGCTGCGGATCCAGGGGCGCCCGTTCGCGATGCTGCAGACCAATGTGCCGGCGCTCGCGCTCGCCGAAGCGCTGGTGATCGGCGTGACGAACCGGCTTCCCGAACTGGCGCGGCAGCGGATGGAAAAGATCGAGCGGCTGAGTACGGGCGGCAGCGAGCAGGATGCGAATCAGTGGGATTTGCCCGAATGACGGTCGGCCATCATTCGGGCGCGGGCGTCAGCTTTCGACATCCTCGAGACTGAACACCTCCGTCTTGTCGTTGTACGAGAAGACTTCGCCGTAACGCCCCCAGTCGATCACCGCGTCGAGCGTTTCCTCGGCCGCCTCGTCCGACAGGAAATCCTCCAGCTCCTGCTCGAAACGCACACGCGGCGCGCGATGGCCGGGGCGTTCGTTCAGCACCTTCCTGATTCGCGCGGCGAGCGGCACGTGCTTCAACAGATGATCCGCGAACATCAGCTTGCGCTCCTGCGTGCCGAACTCCGCGAACACACGCGCGGGCGGCGTGAGGAACACGTCACCTTCGCGCACGTCGGCGAAGCCGAGGTACTGCAGCACTTCGGCGATCGGAAACAGTTCGTCCACTTCCAGATGCAGCGTGCGCGCGATTTCCGGCATGTCGGCGCGGCCGTGGTACGGCGCCATCGCGAGCGTCTCGATCAGGCCGGCCATCAGGTTGGTCGACACGCGCGGCATCCAGCTGCCGAGCTCGAGCCCCTTCTTCGTCGCCTCGCCGGTCTGGCGTGCGGTCATCTTCGCGTAGATGTCGTCGACGAGCTTGCGGAAATCGGGATCCAGCCGGTTGCGCGGATGCTTGAACGGCACCTTGATTTCGGCGATCACGCGGCCCGGGTTCGACGACAGCACCAGAATCCGGTCGCACATGAACACCGCTTCCTCGATGTTGTGCGTGACGATCAGCACCGACTTGATCGGCATGCGGCCTTGCGTCCACAGATCGAGCAGGTCGGTACGCAGCGTTTCGGCCGTCAGCACGTCGAGCGCCGAGAACGGCTCGTCCATCAGCAGGATCGTCGGGTCGACGACGAGCGCGCGCGCGAAGCCCACGCGCTGACGCATGCCGCCCGACAGCTCGCGCGGGTATGCGTTCTCGAAGCCGTCGAGACCGATCAGGTCGATCGCGGCGAGCGCGCGTTCGCGCCGCTCGCGCGCGCCGACGCCGAGCGCTTCCAGCCCGGCTTCCACGTTCTGCAGCACGGTCAGCCACGGGAACAGCGCGAAGGTCTGGAACACCATCGCGACGCCTTCGGCTGGGCCGGTCAGCGGCTTGCCGAGGTAGGTCACTTCACCGCCGGTCGGCTCGATCAGCCCGGCGATGATCCGCAGCAGCGTGGATTTGCCCGAGCCGGAGCGGCCGAGCAGTCCGACGATCTCGCCTTCGCGCAGCGACAGGTTCGCGTCGTCGAGCACGAGCAGTTCGCCCTGCGTCTTGTTGAAGCCGCGATTCACGTGCGCGACGCGCAGGATTTCCTCACCGAGGCGCGGCGGCTGAAGCGGCTGGGACGTCTGGGCGGGGGCGTTGATTACGGTCGAATTTTGCATCGCGCTTACTCTCAATCGAGACGGAGCCGGGATTCCGCATAGGCGTACATCGGACGCCACAGCAGGCGGTTGAACAAGGTGACGAACAAGGACATCACGGCGATGCCCAGGATGATCTTCGGGAAGTCGCCGGCCGCGGTCGTCTGTGCGATATACGAGCCGAGGCCGTGCGCGACGACCTTCGTGTCGCCCCACTGCACGAACTCGGACACGATGCTCGCATTCCACGCGCCGCCCGACGCGGTGATCGCGCCGGTCACGTAATACGGAAAGATGCCGGGCAGCATCGCCTGCCGCCACCACTGCCAGCCGCGAATGCGAAAATTCTTCGTCGCCTCCTTGTAGTCGTTCGGATAGGACATCGCGCCCGCGATCACGTTGAACAGGATGTACCACTGCGTGCCGAGCACGATCAGCGGCGATAGCCAGATGTCCGCGTTCAGATGGAAGTGGACGATCACGATCACGAACACCGGAAAGAGCAGGTTCGCCGGGAACGCGGCGAGGAACTGCGCGAGCGGCTGGATCTTCTCGGCCAGCGCGGGGCGCAGCCCGATCAGCACACCGAGCGGCACCCAGACCACCGACGCGATCGCGATCAGCACGATCACACGCAGCAGCGTGATCAACCCGAGCGTCAGCACGTGGCCGACCTCGCTCATCGTCACGCCGGTCGCGACGAAGCTGACGACGCGCCACGCAACGTATACGGTCATCAGGATCACGAACGTTCCCCACACGATGTCGCCGACACGCGACGACCCGCGCGCGGACGTGCCGCGCGAACGCTTGCCCGCAAGCGCCGGCACGCGCAGCGGAATCCGTGCGGCCTGCGACAGCAGCCAGCCGGCCGGCACCAGCAGCTGATGGATCAGGTGCGTGCGGCGCAGCATGTCGAGCAGCCAGGACTGCGGCGCATCGCCCGACGCGGTGTTCTCCATCCGGAACTTGTCGGCCCATGCGACGAGCGGACGGAACAGGAACTGGTCGTACGCGAGAATCACGACCGACATCGCGACGATCACCCAGCCCACCGCGCCGAGGTTCTTGTCCGAGATCGCCTGCGCGAGATACGCACCGATCCCGGGCAGCGTGATGGTCTGGTTGCCGACGGTGATGGCCTCGGATGCGACGACGAAGAACCAGCCGCCCGACATCGACATCATCATGTTCCAGATCAGCCCCGGCATCGAGAACGGCACCTCGAGCTTCCAGAAGCGCTGCCACGACGTCAGGTGAAAACCGCGCGACACTTCGCTCAGGTCGCGCGGCACCGTGCGCAGCGACTGGTAAAAGCTGAACGTCATGTTCCACGCCTGGCTCGTGAAGATCGCGAAGATCGCCGCGAGCTCGGCGCCGAGCACGCGGCCCGGGAACAGTGCAAGGAAGAACGTGACCGTAAACGAGATATAGCCGAGCACCGGCACCGACTGCAGGATGTCGAGAATCGGGATCAGCACCATGCCGGCGCGACGGCTTTTCGCGGCGAGCGTGCCGTAGATCAGCGTGAACGCGAGCGACGCGACCATCGCGGCGAGCATCCGCAGCGTGGTGCGCAACGCGTATTCGGGCAGGTTCGACGGATCGAGCGAGATCTTCTGCGTCTGCAGGGTCGCGATCGGCGCCATCGTCTCGTGGAAGCCGACGATCGCCATCGCGAGTATGCCGATGATCAGCGGAAACGCGACCGCGTCCCAGCGGTTGGGGAGCACGCGCCACGCGGACGCGTTGGCGGTGCGATTCGGATCGAAGAAACTGATGTCCATCGGTAGCGTCTGGTTCGAATTGAAAATCGATGGGATCGGCCGCGTGCCGCGCGGCCGGGTATGGCATCGGCCGTCGCGGCTCAGAACAGCGTGTGAATCGCCCGGTACAGTGCCGCCGATAGCGCGACGAAGCGCGGCACGATCGGCAGGACCGAACGTTCCTTGACCGGACCGGGATCCGCGCTCGGGCGAGCGTCGACATGAACGATGCCGCAGGCAACGCTCGGAAAGAACGATGCGAGGCCGACGGTGCGCGTGCTTCGACCGCCCGCACCACGGGTTTCCGTTGCCGCGAGATTCGGCATGAGGGGCTCCGGAGAGGTGATTCGGTGTCGCAGGCTATCGGGCGAACATGACGCAAACGTGACGTGTCACTTACAGGACATTGACAGGTCATCCGTCAGCGATCCGTCATCGCGCCGCAAGCCTCGAACGGCCGCATCGGGCCTCGCAAATAACCGGGAATAAATCCGTCGCCGCATCGGTATGGCATGCGAAGGCGCCGGCTAATTCCAGGACGATCCGGCCGTCCGGTTCCGTCATACGAATGCGAGGCAAACATGTCTTCATCGACTCCCACCCGCCCGTCGCGCCGCAAGGCCCTGCAATGCATGGCGTTCGGCGGCCTCGGCACGCTGTTTACGCTGTCGGGCGGCATCCTCACGCCGTTCGATCTCGCGCTCGCGCAAAGCGGCGCCGCCCTCCCCGCGAATGCGGGCCGGCCGCTGTTCGTGCAGATCAGCGACACGCACATCGGCTTTAACAAGGACGCGAATCCCGACGTCGCGGCCACGCTGCGGCAGACGATCGATCTGGTCAACGGAATGCCTGCCGCGCCCGCGCTCGCGATCCATACCGGCGACATCACGCACCTGTCCAAGGCGGAAGAATTCGATCACGCGTCGCAACTGCTGTCCGGGCTGCGCGTGCCCGAGCTGCACACCGTGCCCGGCGAACACGACGTGACCGATGGCTCGGGCGCCGAATATTTCAGCCGGTTCGGCAAGGCGTCCGACAACCGCGGCTACTACAGCTTCGATCACGCGGGCGTGCACTTCGTCGCACTCGTCAACGTGATGCACTTCAAGCCGAACGGGCTCGGCAGCTTCGGCGACGAACAGCTCGCGTGGCTCGCGCAGGATTTGAAGGGGCAAGCGTCGAGCACGCCGATCGTCGTGTTCTCGCACATGCCGATGTGGACCATCTACGAGCCGTGGGGCTGGGGCACCGGCGACGCGCCGCAGACGATGGCGCTGCTGCGCCGCTTCGGCTCGGTCACCGTGCTGAACGGGCACATCCACCAGATCGTGTCGAAGGTCGAGGGCAACGTGACGTTCCACACCGCGCGCTCCACCGCGTTCCCGCAGCCGACCGCCGGCAACGGCCCGGGCCCGGTGCCGCTCACGGTGCCGCACGACCGGCTGCCCGCGATGCTCGGCGTGACGACCGTCGACTTCGCCGGCCATCCCGTCGCGGCGTCGCTGCACGACACGACGCTGGCCTGATGCCGACACACAAGGAGACCGACATGACCTTCCTCAAGCCCTCGACGCTGGCGGCCGCACTGATCCTGAGCGCGGCCGCCGTCGGCACGCCGCTCGCCGCATGCGCGCAGACTCCGGCCGGCCCGCTCGTGACGATCCGCAATTTCATGTTTTCGCCGATGTCGACCACGATCAAGGCCGGCACGACGGTCACGTGGAAAAACCTCGACGCGGAACCGCATACCGTCGTCAACGATGCGGGCGTCTTCCATTCGAAAGCGCTCGACCAGGACGAAACCTACTCGTTCCGTTTCGACAAGCCGGGGGTCTACAAGGTGTTCTGCGGGATTCATCCGTACATGAAGGAGACCATCACCGTGGAATGACGCGGCGCGCCGCAAGGCCCCGCGAACATCCGGCACCGCGGACGCTGCCCGACGATCGCCTACACTGGTTCCATCCGGCCGGCCCCCGCCGGCCGTCACCGACCACGAGGCAAGCGATGACGGCAAGTCAACCCGCACATCCGAAACTGCCGGGCCAGGTCGTGCTCGTGCTCCAGGGCGGCGGCGCGCTGGGTGCATACCAGCTCGGCGTATTCGAGGCGATGGATGCGGCGGGCATTCAGCCCGACTGGGTCATCGGCACGTCGATCGGCGCGATCAACGCGGCGCTGATCGCCGGCAACGCGCCCGGACACCGCGCGCAACGGATGGCCGAATTCTGGCGACACGTCACCGAACGGCCCGCCGTGAACGTGCCGGGCTTCCCGACGAGCTGGGACAAGATCGGCTCGGAACTCGCGGTCATCGGCGCGGGCCTCCCGGGATTCTTCCGGCCGAATCCCGCAGCGTGGTTCGGGCCGCTCGCGCGGGTCGGCGTCGAGCGCGCGTCGTACTACGTGGTCGAGCCGCTGCGCGACACGCTGGCGTCGCTCGTCGATCTCGACCTGCTGAACGCGGGCCGGCCGCGCCTGACCGTCGGCGCGGTCAACGCGTGCACGGGCACGATGCGCTATTTCGATTCGCGCGACCGGCCGCTCGGCATCGACCATGTGATGAGTTCGGGCGCGCTGCCGCCCGCGTTCCCGGCCGTGCGGGTCGACGGCACGCCCTACTGGGACGGCGGCATCTATTCGAATACGCCGGTCGAGGTCGTGCTGGACGACGCGCCGCGCCGCAGCTCGATCATCTTCTCGGTGCAGATGTGGAATCCGGTCGGGCCGGAGCCGCAAAGCATCTGGCAGGTGTCGGAGCGGCAGAAGGACATCCAGTACGCGAGCCGCACGGACAGCAACATCGCGCGGCAGCAGCAGATTCACCGGCTGCGCCACGTGATCCGGGAACTGGTCATGCGGCTGCCCGAGGCGGAGCGCGCGACGGCCGATGTGAAAGCACTCGCCGCGTGGGGCTGCCAGACCACGATGCACGTGATCAAGCTCGCGGCGCCGCGGCTCGACGGCGACGATCAGTGGAAGGACATCGATTTCACACCCGCCGGCATCGCGGCCCGCCGGCAGGCCGGGTTCGACGCGACGATGCAGGCGATCGCCGCGCGGCCCTGGGATCTGCCGATGGACCCGACGGAAGGGCTCAGCGTCTGGAGTCCGGAAGAAAACCGGATCGGCGAGCGGCACAACTGATGGCGCGGGCGGCGCGCCCCGTCTTCCGCTTACAGTGCGCGCACGATCCCGCCGTCGACGCGAATGTTCTGCCCGGTGATGTAGCCGGCGCCTTCCGACAGCAGGAACGTCACGGTCTGCGCGATCTCCTGCGTCCTGCCGAAACGGCCGACCGGAATGCGGGCGACGATCTCGGGCGTCTCCGGCCAGCTGTCGATGAAGCCGGGCAGCACCGAATTGATGCGGATGTTGTCCTTCGCATACCGATCGGCGTACAGGCGCGTGACGGAGCTCAGCGCCGCGCGCAGCGCGGACGACACCGGCATCGCCTGCTCGGGCGCGTCGGCCGCGAAGCTCGAAATGTTGACCACCGCGCCGCCGCCCTGCTTCAGGAAGACGGGCGTCACCCGGCGCAGCACGCGAACGACGTTGAGCACGATCAAGTCGAGCCCTGCGTGCCACTGGTCGTCCTCGATGGCGAGCAGGTCGCCCTTCGGCGGATGCCCGGTGTTGTTGACGACCGCGTCGATGCGGCCGTACTTCGCGAGCGTCCCGTTCACGAAACGCTCGATGTCGGCGTCTTCGGTGACGGACCCCGCCATGCCGAAACCGCCGAGTTCCCCGGCAAGCTCGACCGCGCTGCCGGACGGCGACATCAGCGCGACACGATAGCCGTTGCTCGCAAGATCCCGCGCGATCGCGGCGCCCATGCCCTTGCCCGCCGCCGTCACCAATGCCACTTTCTCTACAGTCATGCCGTTCTCCCGGATAGGTCGGCTCAATGCCGCGATCGTCGTCCTGAAGCGTTACTCTAGGACTCTATAATCGCCGTGTCGAACGATGATTTCTCCACCCACACTGTAGATTTTCTACTGCATGAAGGCTTTGTCGCGTACCCGTCGATTCCCGCCGCTCAATGCGCTTCGCGCGTTCGAGGCCGCCGCGCGCCACCTCAATTTCCGGCTGGCCGCCGACGAGCTCGGCGTGACCCAGGGCGCGGTGGCGCAGCAGGTCAGGCATCTGGAGGACGTCGTGGAGATTCAGCTGTTCCGGCGGCTGCCCAGGGGGCTGGCGCTCACGCGCGAAGGGCTCGAGTATTTTTCGTCGGTCCAGCGCGCGCTGCAGATCATCGCCGATGCCACGGACGCCCTGGGCCAGCGTCCCATGGTCCTGGCGGTCAGCACGACGCCGTCGTTCGCGTCGAAGTGGCTGATCCCGCGCCTGTCGGACTTCGGTCGCCTGCACCCCGACATCGAGGTTCGCGTCATCGCCGACGAGCGCCTTGCGTCGTTCCGCGCCGACGGCGTCGACATCGCGATCCGGCTCGGCAAGCCCCCGTTCCCGGCCGGCCTGGTCGCGCAATTGCTGTTTCCGCTCGACATCTTCGCGGTCGCCAGCCCGACACTGCTCGACAGCGGCCCGCCGATCCGCACCCCCGCGGACTTGTCGAAGCATGCGTTGTTGCACGACGCGCACGACCTGTGGCCGGAGTTCGTCGAGAAGCTCGGCGGAACGGGGCAGACCGATCCGACGAAAGGGCCGCGGTTCAGCCAGTCGCTGCTCGCCATCGACGCCGCCGTCGCGGGTCAAGGCATCGCGCTGACCAGCGAGCCGCTCGTCGAACGCGATATCGCTGAAGGCCGGCTGCGCCGCGTGTTCGATTTTTCGTTTCCGATGTCGCTCGGGTTTTACGTCGTCTTTCCGCAGGCCAATGCCCATTCGGATGCGCTCGAGGCCATGCGGCGGTGGCTGTTCGCGCAATACGGGGGCGCGTGATTCGCTGATGCTCCGGCCGATCGACAACCCCACTCGCATCAGTGCCTTCACGCATATCGCAATTTTCCGATATATGATTCGCCCATCGACGATACCCGTTTGCACCGGTTTTCCGGCCGAACGCCCCGAACACCACACCTTTCCATGCCGACCGAACTCGACATCGACGCGATCCTGAAAGCGCTTTCGAACCCCGTGCGCCGGGAAATCCTCGTCTGGCTGAAAACGCCGGGCGCGCATTTCCCGGAGCAGACGCTGCCGTACGACCACGGCGTCTGCGCCGGGCAGATCGACGCGCGCTGCGGGCTGTCGCAGTCGACCGTCTCCGCGCACCTTGCGACGCTGCAGCGCGCGGGGCTCGTGACGTCGACGCGAATCGGCCAGTGGGCGTTCTTCCAGCGCAACGAGGCCGTCATCGACGCATTTCTCGACGCCCTGCGCCGCGAACTCTGACCCAGGCCACGCGGGCCGCACGCCGCACACGACGCGGCGGTAAGCCCGCCTTTCTGAAAAGGTTATCTGCCATGCCCACCCTGTTCGATCCCGTTACCCTCGGCGACCTGACGCTGCCGAACCGCGTCGTGATGGCGCCGCTCACCCGTGCCCGCGCAGGCAGCGCGCGCGTGCCCAACGACCTGATGGCCCGCTATTACGCCGAGCGCGCGTCGGCCGGCCTGATCATCAGCGAAGCGACTTCGGTCACGCCGCAGGGCGTCGGCTACGCGGACACGCCGGGCATCTGGTCCGACGAGCAGGTGGAAGGCTGGAAGCGCGTGACGCAGGCCGTGCACGCGGCCGGCGGCCGCATCGTCCTGCAGCTCTGGCACGTCGGCCGGATCTCGGATCCGATGTTTTTGAACGGCGACCTGCCGGTCGCGCCGAGCGCGATCGCCGCGGGCGGTCACGTGAGCCTCGTGCGGCCGCCGCGCCCGTTCGTGACGCCGCGCGCGCTCGAACTCGATGAAATTCCGGGCATCGTCGCCGCATACCGCAAGGGCGCCGAAAACGCGAAGAAAGCCGGCTTCGACGGCGTCGAGATCCACGGCGCGAACGGCTACCTGCTCGACCAGTTCCTGCAGGACAGCACCAACCTCCGCACCGACGCGTACGGCGGCCCGATCGAGAACCGCGCGCGCCTGCTGCTCGAAGTGGTCGACGCGGCGATCGACGTGTGGGGTGCGGGCCGTGTCGGCGTGCATCTCGCGCCGCGCGGCGACGCGCATACGATGGGCGATTCCGACCCGGCCGCGACGTTCGGTTACGTCGCGCGCGAACTCGGCCGCCGCAAGATCGCGTTCATCTTCACGCGCGAATCGTATTCGGGCGATCAGTTGAGCCCGCGTCTGAAGGAAGCGTTCGGCGGCCCGCTGATCGCGAACGAGCAGTTCACGCTCGAATCGGCGCAGGAAACGCTCGCGAGCGGCCACGCCGACGCGATCGCGTGGGGCAAGCTGTTCATCGCGAACCCGGACCTGCCGCGCCGCCTCGAGCTCGGCGCGCCGCTGAACAAGCCGGTGCCGGAGACGTTCTACGCCGAGGGCGAAACGGGTTACACCGACTACCCGGCGCTCAGCGACGCGGCCTGACGGCCGGCGGCGCGTTCATGCGCGCACGTCCGCGCGCATGAACACGCGCTGCGTTTCGTCGAGCCCGCGTGCGACGTGATGCGCGCGAATCGCGCGCAACGTGTCGTCGAGCGATGCGTCGTCGATGATGACGAAGCCGAGGCGCGCGTAGTACGGCGCATTCCACGGCGCGTCGCGGAAGGTCGACAGCACGACCTGGGCGATGCCGTCTTGCGCGGCGCGCGTCATGATCCATTCGATCAGGCGCGCGCCGATCCGCTGCCCCGCGTGCGACGGCGCGACATCCAGCTCCTCCAGATAAAGCCGCCGCGCATCGAGCAGCCGGTAGAACGCAAAACCCACGCACGTCCCCGCTTCGTCCGTTGCGACATAGGCGCGACCGTCGTCGATGCGCATCCGCACGTCGGCCGCATCGGTCGGCTCGCCTTCGGCGATGTCGGGCATGCCGATGTCGCGAAAGCGCTGGGCGGCGGCCACTTCCACGGCGGCCATCGCGGCCACGTCTTCCCGCGTGGCGGGACGAATCCGGATCGATACTGTCATCACGACGAGGTGGGCAGGCGGGAACGGCCGTCACTATAATCGAAAGTTCATACGTTTCGAACGCCCTGCCCACGAGGTCCGTCATGACGCTGTCCGCGCTCGCCGTGTTCGCCATCGCCCTGCTCGTCACCGCCGGCACGCCCGGCCCGAGCGTCGCCGCGCTCGTCGCGCGCGTGCTGACGAACGGCGTGCGAGACGTGCTGCCGTTCCTCGCCGCGATGTGGATCGGCGAGGCGCTGTGGCTCACGCTCGCGGTTGCCGGGCTGTCCGCGTTCGCGCGCACGTTCGAGACGGGCATGCTCGTACTGAAGCTGCTCGGTGTCGCGTACCTGCTGTTTCTCGCGTGGAAGATGTGGACCGCGCCGACCGACACGAAGGCCGGCGACCTGCCGCGCGGCCAGTCGCCGTGGCGCATGTTCGTCGCGGGCACGCTGGTCACGCTCGGCAATCCGAAGATCATGCTCTTCTATCTCGCGCTGTTGCCGACGATCGTCGACCTGACGCACGTCGGTGTCCTCGCGTGGGCCGAGCTCGTCGGCACGATGCTCGCGGTCCTGATCCTGGCCGACTGCTTCTGGTCGCTGCTCGCATCGCGTGCGCGTGCGTTCCTCACGTCCGCACGCGCGAAGCGGATCGCGAACCGCACCAGCGCGACGGCGATGGCCGGTGCGGCGGTGGCGATCGCGACGCGCTGAACGGGCACGGTCGCACGCGCATCCGCACGACGTCTCGTCGTTGCGAAACGGGGCGGACCGCCACGCCCGCCCGTCAGCGCACGACGGCGCGTTACGGCGTCCCGGCGCTGCAGCAATACGCAAGCAGGAACGTCGCGGTGCCCGCGTCGCCCTGCACGATCGCGCGCATGTCGCCGTTCAGCTTCGCCATCGCCGCCGTCACGTAATCCGGTGCGGGCAGCTTCGCCGTATTGAAGTCGTGTACCGCAACCGCGACCGGCTTGTTGTCCTTCGTCTTCGGCGAAGCCAGCGCCCGGTCTTCCGCGGCGAATCGCTGTTCGCGCGTGGCGACTGCACCGACCTGCCCCGCGCAATAGCCGTGCGTTCCCGACATGATGTGAATCGTGTGACCGTCGCCGCTCAATCCCGACGCGATGGTATTCAATGCCGCTGCGACGTCCCTGACGTTGCACGGGCCGTGAAAGCCCCAGATCTGCACCGCGTTCGGGGTGCCCTGCATGATGTTGACGAGCGTTGCCATGACCTCTCTCCTTGCAGTCCTGCGTCGTGGACGGTTCGCGGCGAATCGGGCGCTGCTTGTCACGACGACGTTCATGGGCCGGCGCGATGCCGGGCACACGTGCCCGTTGCCTCCCGCCGAGTTGAGAAACATCCGGATATCCGCGACGGACTCGATCGAACCGTGCCCGCCATGGACGGTTCAACCTTATCCATCGGCCTCGTTTCGAAACATGGACCGCTCGTCACACATTCGGCACCGTGCCGATCTTCACGGGAAGCGGGAATCGCGGGCCAGCCTGCGCGCATCACCCCGCTCGGGCACGTGATCGTTGCACGCAACCAGCGCCCGCACCAATGCCCAGTCATCGTCGTCGCAGAAATCGAGCAGCATCGCGCCATACGAACCACGTTGCGCGCGCAACCGCTCCGCGAGCCGCGCCTGAATCCCCTGCACCCTGCCGTCGCCACGCGCGACCACCGACGGATTCGCGCCCATCCCCGTACCGCTGCAGAAATTGATCGCCCAGCGGCCGCTTTCCGGCGACGGCATGCCGGTCAGCAGCGCATCGATCACACGCCACTTGTAGTTGATCGATCCAGCAACGGGCACGCGGTATTCGTCCTGGATCACGAACGCCGCATCGGGATGATCGATCGTGAAGGTCGCGTTGTCGGGCCACGCGGTCAGGTCGATGCCCAGCGGCCGGCTGCTGCGGAACCGCCGCAGCAACACCACCGCGCCGCGCACGTCGCCGAGCGCCGGCAACGCGCCGCCCGCGTGCCAGCGCAACCGCGGGTGCCGCGCACGATGCGCATCGAACGTCGCATCGAAACCGCGCGTGCACGCCTGCGCCGGCCATTCGTCCTTCACCGACATCACGATGCATTCGCGCGGATGCGCATCGAGAAAACGCACACAGTCCGCGAGCACGTCGTCGAACGACATGCCGAGCGCGATCCCGCCGTGATGGATGTCGAACGCATCGCAGCGGTGCCGGCAGCGGATGTCGAGCAGCCGCACGCCGTGCGCGAGCTGCGCGGCGAGCGGCGCGCGCTGCGTGCGCACGAGCGGATCGTCGACCGTATACGCACAGGTGTCATGGCTGCCCGGTAGGGTCAGCGTATGCAGCGGCCGCGCGTCGTCGAGCGCCGACATCCAGTCGGCCAGCGGCGTGGAAGCTTCGTATCGCGAAGGGATCATGAATCGATGACTGACAAGGAAAGAAAAACGTGGGTGACCGCGTCGGATGTCGCCGTGCGGGCCGGCGTGTCGCGCTCCGCGGTGTCGCGCGCGTTCTCGCCGACGGCGAGCATCGCACCCGAAACACGCGAACGCGTGATGGTGGCCGCGCGTGCGCTCGGCTACCAGGTCAACCTGATCGCACGCGACATGATCACGCAGCGCAGCAGCATGATCGGCGTCGTGACGGCCGGGTTCGAGAATCCGTTCCGCGCGCGGCTGCTGTCGGACCTGATGGCCGCGCTCGGCCAGCGCGCGTTCACGCCGCTCGTCACCAATGCGGACGATCCGCACCAGGTCCGGCAATCGCTCGAACGGCTGCTCAGCTACCGGATCGCGGGCCTCGTGATGACGTCCGCGTCGCCGCCGCTGTCGGTCGCGCGCCAGTATCTCGATCACCGGATTCCCGTCGTGATGATCAATCGCGAAGCGAACCTGCCGGGTGCGGACGTCGTCATCAGCGACAACGCGGCGGGTGCCGCCCATGCCGCGCAACGGCTCGTGCGGGCCGGCGCGCGCCGGCTCGCGTTCGTCGGACCGCGCACCGCGAGCTACAGCGCACGCGCACGTGCGGATGCGTTCGGGCAGGCGCTGCAACGCGGCGACGCGTTCGATGTGGCGCTCGTCCACGTGATCGATACGCACTCCGATACGCATGCATGCGGCATCGACGCCGCGCGGCAACTGTTCGCATCCGGCGAGCGCCCGGACGGCGTGTTCTGCTCGTCCGACCTGCTCGCGCTCGGCGTGATCGACGCCGCCCGCGACGCATTCGGCCTGCGCGTGCCCGACGAGGTGCGCGTGATCGGCTTCGACGACATTCCCGCCGCCGAATACGGCGCGTATCGGCTCACGACGCTGCGCCAGGACACGCAAGGCCTCGCGCACGCGGCCGTCGATCTGCTCGCCGACCGGATCCAGACGTTCGACGGCGCATCGCGCACGCGCGTCGTGCCGGTTACGCACGTGGTCCGGCACAGCTGCGCGTAACGTGTCGCGTCACTTCAGCCCGCCCGCGAAGCCGCGCAGCAGGTAGCGTTGCACGTAGCCGGCCACGGCAAGCGTCGGCAGCGACGCCAGCAGCCCCGCGCTCATCAGGTCGCCCCAGTCGATGCCGTTCTCCGTCACGTAGCCGGCGATGGCGAGCGGCAGCGTGAAGCGGCTCGGCGTCGACACGAACAGCAGCGCAATCAGGAACTCGTTCCAGGCGGCGATGAACACGAAGATCGCGGTCGCGATCAACCCCGGCGCACACAGCGGCAGCACGATCTGCACGAGCCGCCGCGCGAGCCCCGCACCGTCGATGCACGCGGCCTCCTCGTATTCGACCGGCACGTCGCGCACGAACGCGAGCAGCATCCAGATCGCCATCGGCAACGCGTAGATCTGGTAAGCGAGCATCAGCCCGAGCGTCGAATCGAGCAGATGCAGCCGCTTCGCGAGCGCGAACAGCGGCACCGCGATCGTGATCGGCGGCATCAGCTTCAGTGCCAGCACGAGCATCAGGAACAGCAAGTCCAGCCGGGCCGGAAACCGCAGCCGCACGAGCGCATACGCGGCCGGAAACGCGAGCGTCAGCGCGAGCAGCGTCGTACCGAACCCGACCAGCAGCGAATTGGCGAGCGGCGCGCCGATGCCGTTCGACCAGACCGACGCGAAATGCTCGAGCGTCGGCGCGGCCGGCACGATCCGCAGCGGATGATCGAGGCGCTCGAGCGTCGGCATGAACGCCGCGCCGGCCATCCACAGGCACGGCAGCAGCAACAGCGCGAGCGCGGCGGCGCGCAGAATCCACGGTGCCGCGCGACCGAACGTGGCCCCCGTTCGCGCGTGCGCGATGCCCGCGGATCGCGCCGTCATGCGCGCCGCTTGCGAACCGTCTGCCATACGTACCCCGAAACAAGCAGCGCGGACGCCGCGAGCATCAGCACCGACGCGGCGCTCGCCGGTCCGACGTTGAAGAAGCGGAAGCCCGTGTCGTAGATGTAGGTCGACAGCGTCTGCGTCGCGTTGCCGGGGCCGCCGCCCGTCAACGCATAGACCTTGTCGAACAGCTTGAACGTGTCGATCGAGCGCAGCAGCAGCGCGAGGCCGATCTGCGGCGCCGCGAGCGGCAGTGTGACGTCGCGCAGGCACTGCCACTCGCTCGCGCCGTCGGTGCGCGCGGCTTCGTACAGCTCCTGCGGGATCGATTGCAGCCCGGCCAGCACGATCAGGAACGCCATCGGCGTCCACTGCCACACGTCGACGAGCGCGAGCGACCACAGCGCGAGATGCGGATCGGACAGCCAGCGCACGCCTTCGATGCCGAACACGGCGAGCAGCGCGTTGAGGAAGCCGTCGAAATTGAGCCAGTTGCGCCAGATCGCCGAGCACACGAGCGTGGACAGCATCATCGGCAGGATCGCGAGCGGCAGCGCGATGCGCCGCCCCGGAAACGCGCGCACGAACAGCAGCGCGAGACCGAAGCCGAGCGCGACTTCGACGAGCGATGCCGCGATCGTGAAACGCAGCGTGTTGCCGAAGCCGGCCGCGAACGCGTCGTCGCCGAGCACCGCGCGATAGTTCGCGAGCCCCGCGAACGCGCGGCGGCCCGCCGTGTAGTCGACCTGGCAGAACGAGTCGATCAGCACCTGCGCGACCGGGTACAGCGCGAGCGCGGCCAGCACCAGGAGCGCGGGTCCGAGCAGCGCGACGAGCGGCAGGCTGCGGCCGAAGGCTTTCATGCGCGGATTCCGGACGAAGCGTGGCGACAAGCCGTCACTTGCCGGCCGCGGCCATCGCCTGCGCGATCTTCTGCTGCGCCTGACGCAGCGCGGCGTCGGGTGCGGCCTGCCCGGTCAGCGCGAGCTGCAGCTGGTCGCCGAGAATGCTCTCGACCTGCTGCCAGTCCTTCACGCGCGGCCGCGCACGGCCGGCCTCGAGCGCCTTCAATTGATCGGGATACCAGCGATACTGGCGCACCAGCGCCGGATCGGCGAACACGCTGCGGCGCGTCGGCGGAATGCCGATCCCGGCGAGGCGCGTTTGCGTGTCGCGCGAACTCAGGTAGGCCAGGAATTCCTGAGCGAGCTTCGCGTGCGGCGCGTCCTTCGCAATGCCCATCTGCCAGATGCCGAGCATCGGCGCCGGGCCGGCCGTCTGTCCGGGCGGCGGCTGCAGCGCGATCTGCCCGACCACGCGCGACTGCTTCGGATCGTCGAGTGCCGGAATCCACGCCGGCCACACCTCGATCGACTGAGCGGCCGTGCCGCGCTGAAGCGCATCGCGCACTTCGGCGGCGCCGTACACGTCGACGTCCTTCGGCGCGGAGGCCTTCAGCGCGAGGAACGTCTTCAGCGCGGCCTGCGACTCGCGCGAATCGATCGTCACGTTGCCGGCGCGGTCGAACACGTCGCCGCCATAGGCCCACAGGATCGGCAGGAAGCCCGTCACGACCGGGTTGCCCTTGGTGCCGCGGAACACGACGCCCGACACGCTCTTGTCCGCGCCGCCGACGGTCTGCGCGATCTTCAGCACGTCGTCCCAGTTGCGCGGCGGCTGCAGCTTGTATTTCGCGAGCAGATCCTTCCGGTACGCGAACATCTCGACGTTGCCGACGATCGGCAGCGCGTACAGCGCGCCCGCCGCGTTGCGCCCGAGCGCGACCGTCGACGGCACGAGATCGGCGTCCGCGAGCGACGCCGGCAGCGGCTTCAGCCAGCCGTTGCCGATGAATTCGGGCGCCCACGTGTCGTCCATCATCACGAGGTCGTACGTGCCGGTGCCTTCGCGCATCGACAGCTTCAGCTTCTGGTACAGGTTCGCGTTCGGCAGCTTGAGCAGCTCGATGTCGGTTCCCGGATGCAGCTTGGTGAAGCCGGCGACGGCGTCGGCCAGCCCCTTGCCGTAGATGTCGTCGCGGCCCGCGATGACGAGATCCGCCGCGAAGGCGTGCGAGGCGGCAAGGGACAGCGCAACGGCGGCGGACAGCGCGCGCAGGCGGCTCAGCAAGGTCATGTGGTCTCTCTCGATCGGCGTGGTGGCGGGTCGGCCGCGCGTTGCACACGTGTGCAACGCCGGCGACGCTTCGGGCGTCCTGAAGCGAACGCCATTGTTCACGTCGATCGTTAAGAATTTGTGGCACGCGGCGGAACCGGCCGGACATCGCAGCCGGCCGCCCCGCCCGCTTCGCCACGTGCGCGCCGTCAGAAGTTCACGCGAATCCCGGCCATCACCGCGAGTTGCCGGCTCGAATTGCTGTTCGCGAGCACCGGAATCTGCGCGTAGTTCACCGCATTGCCGTTCGCGTCGGTGCCGAGCCCCGTGCCGCTCGCGATCTGGCCGATCGCGACCGCATACAGCGCGGTGCGCTTCGACAGGCTGTAGTTCGTGCCGACGTTGACCTGGTGAAAGCGCGTCGTGCCGCGGCCGTCCGTGTGCGCGGCGTTGAAGATGTACGCGACGCCGCCCTGCAGCGCGGGCGTGAACATATACGTGACGTTCAGCTCGCCGACGTCGAACGTGAACGCCTGCGTGCGCGGCTGCGCGCCGGTCGAGAAATAGCGGCTGTCGCCGAGGCGCGTGTGCGTGTAGGTCAGCGCGACCGTCGCCGCGCCGAGCGTCACCGAGCCGCCGGCGCCGAACGCGCGCATCGAGCCGGCGTCCTGGAGCAGGCAGTACATCGCGCCCGGATTGCTGCACGCGAAGTCGCCGATATAGCCGTTCGCGCCGCCGAGCGCCGCGTCGAGCGGCTGGTGCAGGTCGAGATAGCCGACCGAAAACGCGACCGGCGCACGCGTGTAGGTCGCGGCGACCGCATAGCCGCGCCTCGCGGAAAAATCGCCGGCCTGCCCGCCGAAGCTGAACGTACCGCCGAACGTCAGGCCGTTGAAGTCCGCGCTGGTGAACTTCACCGCGTTGTTGAAGTTGAACGCGGCGTTCAGGTTGTCGACGTCGCCGAGATGCGAGCCGTACGGCGTCGCCCAGTTGTTGCTCGACACGTACGCGCCGAGCATGTCCGTGTACGAATCGTATTGGCGGCCGAGGCCGAGCGTGCCGATCGAATCCTGGCGCAGCCCGACCCACGCCTGCCGGCTGAACGCCGTGCCGCCCTGCAGCGCCTGCCCGTTCGCGGACAGGAACTGCTGCTCGAGCGAAAACACCGCGTTCAGCCCGCCGCCGAGCGGCTCGGCGCCCTGGAATCCGAAGCGGGACGGCACGAGGTTGCCGCCGCCCATCTGCCATGCGTGGCCGCCGCCCGTGCTGCCGTCGGCGCGCGTGAACTGCTGGTTCGTCGAATAGATGACGCCGGTGTCCACGGTACCGTACAGCGTCACGCTGCCCGAGGTTTGCGCGTATGCGTGCATGCAACCCAGCGCGGCCGCGCTCGCGGCCAGTCTTCGTCCGATCTTCATGTCCCGCCCCTCTGATGTCATCGATTCGCAGTGCAGATCGATGGTGTTGTCGATATGGGTGACAGGACTCTATCCAGCGAAAATTCGGGACTCCTATCCCAAATCAGCAAACGATGAAGCGAACGGACGACACGCGACCATGCCCGGCGGCACGGTCGCGATGCGCGGACGTCACTCGGGACGCAAGGTTTGCGACGGCAGCTCGCCGAACAGGTCGCGATACTCGCGTGCGAAATAGCCGAGATGCGTGAAGCCCCAGCTCGCGGCGGCCTCGCCGACACCGAGTTGCTGCGCCGAGGTCGTGCGCAGCAGGCGCCGCACCGCATTCAGCCGGATCGTGCGCAGATAGCCGACGGGCGTGACGTCGGCGACGCGCTGGAAGCTCGTCTGCAGCGTGCGGCGGCTGCAGCGCAGCGCGCGGCACAGCTCGAGCACGGTGACGGGTTCCTCGGGCCGGTCGCGCAGATGTTTCTCGCAACGGCTGACGATATCGCTGTAGGTCGCGTGCGTGATGTCGCGGCGCTCGACGCCGATGCCCTGGTCGAGCGCATCGAGGAACATGCCGAGCATCGCGTCGCGGAACATCTTGCGGGTGGCCGCGTAGTCGAGGCATCCGGGGTTGCGCTGCGCGTCGTCGATCAGCGACGACAGCCGCGCGCCGAGCGCGACGCCTTGCGCATCCGACAGCCGCGTGACGTGCCGCAGCTTGCGCGCGCCGGCCGCGCCGAACTCGGCTTCGCACAGTTCGTCGATCATGTCCGACGCCGCGCTGATCCCGACGAGCCCCATCCCTTCCGGCGTGTGGAATTCGAAATCCTCGCCGGCGCGCAGCGCGAGCAGCGCATAGCCGTCGACCGGCTGGCCCTGGAAGGTGCCGGCGAGCGGCATCGACAGCGGCACCGCGAGCGACGTGCGCCCGGCCGGCGCGAGGCCGGTTTGCGCGACACGCCGGTTGGTCGTCTCGCGGAAGAAATGGAACTCGTCGTACAGCACCTGCGTGACGGTGCCCCTGAACCGGCCCGGCGTCATCTGGCGGTAGACCTGATGCCAACCCGCGATCGCGAGCCCGTGGTCATGCACGTCTTCGTGTGAGCGTGACTGGAACAGCATCGGCATCTCCGGTGAAACCCTGAATCCACGTTGCGCCGCACCGCGCGCAACGGCACAGCTTACCCCCGCAAAATTCCGCGCAGTGCAGTTTCGAATGCAAGGCAGGCCGCCGACAGCGCGGCGGCCTGCTCGCCGGTCAGGCGGACATAGCGGCGAAACGACGGCATCCGGTTCACGACCTCGCTGCCGCCGAACGGCACGACGGCGAGCGTCCAGCGCCCGTCGCGCGCGGCGATCGTACAGTCGGTCAGGTGCAGCGGGCGCAGCGCGTCGGCGAGTGACGAATCGGCGACGAGCGCGGCCACCGCCCGCACGAATCCGGGGCCGCTTCCCGCTGCGGGCTCGGCTGCGACCCCGGTGCGCCGCAGCCAGCCGGTCTGCAGCACGCGGGCATGGCCCTGCCCGGCCGGGCCGGCCGCGCCGATCGACACCTGCACGCTGACCGTATGCATCAGGAACTGACGGTCGACGCGTTCTTCGATGGCCACGCGCACGCCATTCGGCAGCCTGGCCAGAGGTTCGGCCGCGCCGCTGCTCGCATCGCGCGCCGCCCCGAGGTCGGCCAGCACGCGCGCGGCGATCGCGCCGGGCCGGTGGCCGGGCGGCGGCGTGTCGGGCGCCGCGCGCCACCGGGCGAATGCGAGCCTCACGACGCGACGTGCTCGTTGCGCAGCACTTCCTCGACCGGCACCGGCTTGAACGGATGCCGGCGCTGCACCACGAGCGTCCAGAACAGCGCGTACAGCGCGGTGAGCCCGAGCATCGCGCCGAACGGCACGTAGATGTCGCGCGCATTCATGCCGGGCGGCGTGATGTACCAGATCGCGAGCACGATGCCGACGCTCGACACGATCTGCGGCAGCGGGAACAACGGCGAACGATACGGACGCGGCAGGTCCGGGCGGCGGATGCGCAGCATCACGACCGACGCGGTGACGAGCAGATACGCGGTGCCCCACGCGCAGGTCGCGGCGAGCACGAGATGCAGGATGCTGTCGAGGTTGCCGTTGATCAGCCACGCATGGAAGATCGGCACGATCGCCGACGCGACGATGCCGACCACCGGCGTCTTGAAGCGCGGATGCAGATACGCGAAGCAGCGCGGCAGCGCGCCGTCGATCGCCATCCCGTACAGGATGCGCGGCAGCCCGGCCATCAGCGTGTTGATCGTCGCGGCGCCCGCGCACAGGAACGCGATGCCGAACCACACGCGGCCGAAGGGCCCAAGCACCTGCAGCGCGAACGCGGGAATCGCGCCCGGCGTGTCGAGCAGATGCGTGAGGCCGTCCGGGCTCACCGGCACGTTCGCGACCTGGCGACGGATCGCCGCGCCGTACAGGAACATGCAGATCGCGACGCCGACGAGGCCGAGCGCCATCGCGCGCGGAATCGTGCGGCCCGGCGCCTTCATTTCCGGCGCGAGCGGCGTGACGAACTCGCACCCGACGAACATGAACATCGCCATCCCGACCAGCGACAGCACTGCCGGCACCGACGTGCCGACTTCCGAGCCGCCGAACCAGCCGTCGAGATGCACGGCCGGCGCGGCCGCGAGGCCGAGGATGCCGAAGATCATCAGCGACAGCCACATGCCGGCCGTCAGCACGATCTCGAGCTTGCTGAACACCTTGATGCCGATGATGTTGGTGATCGCGAACGTGACGACGAGCCCGACGCCGACGAGCCACGAACTGTTGTGCTTCTCGAACGCGGCGTTCAGCGACTCGAAGTTCACGAGCGCCATGATGCCGCTCAGGATCGTCTCCGCCGTGCCGGCGAACACGTGCACCAGGAAATACGCGGAAATCGTGCCGGTGATCGCCCAGAAGCGACCGAGCCCGCACGACAGGTAATCGTAAACCGAGCCCGCCGTCGGCAACATCGCGGCGGCTTCGGAGAACGTCGTCGCCTGCGCCTGCATCATCACGAACGCGATGATCATCGCGACCGCGAACGCCCAGCCGCCCATTCCGAAGCCCGACGTCGCAGTGAGAATCACCGGGCTCGCCATGATGAGGCCGACGGCGCTCGCCAGCGCGGTCGGGAAACCGACCGCGCCCGCCTTCAGCACCGTGCCGCCGCCCGCTTCAGCCGACGCACCGGCGGGCGTATCGCCCGCGGCGCCGGTCACTCCAGACCATTCCGACATCTTCGTCTCCTTCCCTTTTCGGGCCGGCGCCGGCGCTGCGGCGCCCGCTCCGTTCCGTGCTTCGCGGTCGGCCCGAGGCGGCGCTTCGGCGCGTCGCCATCGGGCCCCTGTCGATCCAATCCAGATCCGATGGCGAAAAAATACGCAGGCAAAATAATCCGGTCATAGCGCAAATCGGCAAACCGGCGGTGACGAACGGGTTATCCCGCCCTCCACCGCCGGTTCGGCGTCATGCGCTCATGCCGTCACGGCCTCACGCGAACGGCACGGCCTCGAAGCCCGCCGCGAGCGCGTCGACGATCCGGTCGAGCTGCTCGCGCTGGATCACGAGCGGCGGCGACAGGATGATCTTCGTGCCGACCGGGCGCACCAGCACGCCGTGCTCGCGCGCCACTTCCGCGACCGCGTTCGCATAGCCGGACAGCGGGTCGATCGGCTCGCGGGTCTGCTTGTTCGCGACGAGGTCGAGCGCGAGCATCAGCCCCTTGCCGCGCACCTCGCCGACCGCCGCGAAGCGTTCGGGGAACGACTGCAGCGCTTCGAGCAGATACGCGCCCTGCTTCGCCGCGTTCGCCGGCAGGTCTTCCTTCACGACGATGTCGAGGCTCGCGAGCGCGGCCGCGCACGCGACCGGGTGCCCGGCATACGTGTAGCCGTGCATGATCGCGCCGCCGAAGTCCGCGTTCGCGGCGAACGCATCCTCGATCCGCGCGTTCACGGCCGTCGCGCCGAGCGGCACGTAGCCGGACGAGATTCCCTTCGCGAGACACATGATGTCCGGGCGCACGCCCCAGCCGCGGCTGCCGAACATGCTGCCACTGCGGCCGAAGCCCGTCACGACTTCGTCGGCGATCAGCAGCACGCCGTAGCGGTCGCACACCTCGCGCACGAGCGGCCAGTAGTTGGCCGGCGGCACGATCACGCCGCCCGCGCCCTGTACCGGCTCCGCGATGAACGCGGCGACCGTGTCGGGGCTCTGGAACTGGATCTCGCGCTCCAGCATTTCCGCGCAGATCCGGCCGAGTTCCTCCGGATCCTGCGTGAACGGATTGCGGTACAGCCACGGCGTCTCGACGTGGAAGCAGCCGGGCAGGTTCGGTTCGTAGTTGCGGCGGAACACCGTGTTGCCGTTCACCGACGCGCCGCCGAAGTGCGTGCCGTGATAGCCCTGTTTCAGCGAGATGAACTTCGTGCGGTCGGCCTGGCCGCGCACCTTCCAGTACTGGCGCGCGATCTTCAGCGCGGTCTCGATCGAGTCGGAGCCGCCCGAGCTGTACAGCACGCGGCGCATCCCTTCCGGCTCCAGCATGTCGATCAGCTTCTTCGACAGTTCTTCCGCGCGCGGATGCGAGATGCCGTCGAACAGCTGGAAGTATTCGAGTTCGTCGAGCTGGCGCACGATCGCGTCCTTCACTTCCTGGCGATTGTGCCCGACGTTCACGTTCCACAGGCCCGCGACGCCGTCGACCAGCTGCTTGCCGGTTTCGTCGAACACGTAGCAGCCGTCGCCGCGCACGATGCGGATCGGCTTGCGCTGTTTCATTTCGTTCGGGTGCAGCATCGGGTGCCAGAACTTCGCTTCGTTGTAGCTCATTGCAGTCTCCACTTTCGGATCGTGTGAACCTCGGCCGTGGACGGCCGGGGTTCGAGGTTGTCGGGGTGTTCGGAACGGGCGCCGCGCGTCAGTGCGCGATGCACACGGATTTGGTTTCGGTGAAGCCTTCGATCGCGTACTGGCCGAACTCGCGGCCGATGCCCGACTGCTTGTAGCCGCCGAACGGCATCGACGGGTCGAGCGGAATGTGACAGTTCACCCATACGGTGCCGGCCTCGATCTGCGGCACGAGATTCATCACGCTCTTCAGGTCGTTGCTCCAGATGCTCGCGGCGAGGCCGTACGGCGACGCGTTCGCGAGACGCACGGCCTCGGCCGCATCGTCGAACGGCACGACGACGATCACCGGACCGAACACCTCGTCGCGCACGATCGCGCTGTCGGGATGCGGATCGGCGATCACGGCCGGCTTCACGTAGTAGCCGGGCAGGTCGTCGGCCGGCGTGCCGCCCGCGAGGAACGTGAGGCCCGCGCGGCGCGCGCCCTCGATGTGCTGGACGACCGTGTCGCGGTGGTGCGCGGAGACGAGCGGGTTGATCTGCGCGGTGGTGTCGAGGCCCGCGCCGAGCGTCATCGACTGCGCGACGCCCGCGAGGCCGTCCGCGAGCTGCGCGAACTTGCTGCGATGCACGTAGATGCGCGACGCGGCCGCGCACACCTGTCCCTGGTTGAAGAACGCGCCGGCGGCGACGCCGTCGAGCACCTGCGCGACGTCGACGTCGTCGAGCATCACGATCGGGTTCTTGCCGCCGAGTTCGAGCGAGAAGCGCGTCATGTTCTGCACGGCCGCCGCGCCGACCCGCTTGCCGGTCGCGGTCGAACCCGTGAACGAGATCTTCGCGATCGACGGGTGGCTCGCCAGCGCGGCGCCGCACGTGCGCCCGCCGGTGACGACGTTGAACACGCCGGGCGGCACGCCGGCGTCGAGGGCGAGTTCGGCGAGGCGCAGCGCGGTGAGCGGCGTTTCCGGCGACGGCTTCAACACGATCGTGCAGCCGGCCGCGAGCGCCGGAATCAGCTTCCACACGGCGATCATCAGCGGAAAGTTCCACGGCACGATCGCGGCGACCACGCCGACCGGCTCCTTGCGCGTATAGGCCGTATAGCGCGCGCCGGGCGGGAACGGGATCGACACGTCGAGCGTCTGGCCGGTGATCTTGGTCGCCCAGCCGGCCATGTAGCGCACGTATTCGACGCTCGCGCCGACCTCGATCGCGCGCGACACGTGGATCGACTTGCCCTGGTTCAGCGTTTCGAGCTGCGCGAGCGTTTCGGCGTCGGCTTCGATCAGGTCGGCGAGCTTCAGCAGGATGCGCTCGCGGTCGGCCGGGCGCAGCCCGCTCCACACGCGCGTGTCGAATGCGTGTTTCGCGCTGGCGACGGCGCGGTCGACGTCGTGCGCGTCCGCATCCGCGACCGTCGCGAGCCGCTCGCCGGTCGCCGGGTCGTACACGTCGAGCCGCGCGGCCGCGTGCGCGGGCTGCATGGCGCCGTCGATGAAAAGGCCGAAATCGCGTGCGACGAAGGTGCGCACGGTGTCGCTGACCGCGACGAAGTTCGTGGTGCTCATGGGCGTCTCGATGATTGTCATGGCTGGGCCGCGTGCGCGCCGGCATGCGGGTGTCGAACCACTGTATCGACGAGGGATCGCGCCCGGTGAGCGCAAATTGGCAAGCGTGCGGGGGATCGACACGCGCGCGAGGCGAGTGCGAAAAAACTACAGGAACAACGTGCCGACCAGCTCGGTGCGGTTCGACACGCCGAGCTTGCGGTACATCCGCATCAGATGCGTCTTGACGGTCGGCTGGCCGAGCGCGAGATCGCGCGCGATCTCCTTGTTCGAGCGGCCGTCGCGCACGAGGCGGGCGATCTGCTCCTCGCGGTGGGTCAGCCGCTCCTCGCAACCGATCCGGTGAATCCCGCGCCGCGCGCGCAGCAGCGGGCACAGCGCGGCTTCGACAACCGGCTGCAACCGTGCCAGCGCGTCGATCTCGCCCGGCGCGAACCGGCCCGCCGTGCCGTTGCCCGCGCCGCCGCCCGCGTCACCCTTCCCGAAGCGCAGCAGCGAAAACGCGCCGATCGTCCGGCCCGCGTCGTCGCGCAGCCAGATCTCGACGACGTCGGCAACATCGTGGCGCCGCAGGAAACGGGTCCAGTATGCGGACGCATCGCGCCTTTCGTCAGGCAATTGGGAAGCGAGCGTCACGACCGCATGGGCGCCTGCCGCGCAGCGCGACGGATGCAGCGGATCGAGCATCCGGTAGCGCGCGATGTAGGTGCGATGCATCGACTCGGGCATGCCGAACAGCTCGAAATCGGCCGGCTCGCCGCTCAGGTCGAGCCGGTAGAACACGATCGCGGACGGGCTCGCGAACGCGTCGAACGCGTCGACGCACGCGCGCAGCGCGCGCTGCCAGTCGGCGGCTTCGTGATCGGCGGGAACGGGTGAGGTCGGCATGATGGGAGCGGCCGGCGGCCGAACGCGTCGAAGTTCGGGCCAGCCTACCGGCGCCGAAATGGGCCGGTGAGCACAAATCGGCAATTCGTCTGCGGGTGGTGGATGGCGGACGCGCCGGCCATGTCTCGACGACGGAATCTGCGTCGGGAAGGCATGCGCCGCGAGCCGCTGGACCGGGAATGGACGTCGAAGACGGTGCGGAACATCGCGCGCGCCGATCGAGCGGGATCGGAACGATCGACGAAGTTTCCGGAGCGGCCGCGCGTGCGGCCTCGAAGCGAAGGCGCGGCGACATGCGCGCCCCGCCCCGTCGGTCAATATCAGTGCGCGTTCGCGGCGAACGTGTCGCAGGCGCTCACTTCGCCCGACTCCATCCCGCGCCGCAGCCAGTACACGCGCTGCTCGCTGGTGCCGTGCGTGAAGCTCTCCGGCACGACGTAGCCCTGGCCTTGCTGCTGCAGCCGATCGTCGCCGATCGCGGCGGCCGCCTTCAGCCCCTGCTCGAAATCGCCGGGCTCCATCAGCCGCTGGTTCGCGCGCTGCGCGTTGTTTGCCCACACGCCGGCGAAGCAGTCGGCCTGCAGTTCCATCCGCACCGACAGCGCGTTCGAGCGCGCTTCGCTCGAACGGCGGCGCGCGGCGTCGACCTTGTCGGAAATGCCGAGCAGGTTCTGCACATGATGGCCGACTTCGTGCGCGATCACGTAGGCCTGCGCGAAATCGCCGCCCGCGCCGAACCGCTTGCGCAGTTCGTCGTAGAAGCCAAGATCGATGTACACGTTGCGGTCGCCCGGACAGTAGAACGGCCCCATCGCGGTCTGGCCGGTGCCGCATGCGGTCGGCGTCGAGTTCGTGAACATCACGAGCTTCGGCGCTTGGTATTGCGCGTGCAACTGGGTGTTGAACACGCCCGTCCACGTGCGCTCGATATTGCCGAGCACCTTGCGCGTGAACACCGCGCCGGGATCGTTCGCCGGCGCGCCCTGATGCTGCGTCGGCGCGGGTTGCGCCTGCTGCTGCCGGCCCTGCAGCGCCGACGCGCCTTCGAGCACGACGCGCGGGTCGATCCCGAAAAAATACGATGCGGCCAGCGCGACCACGATCGTGCCGATGCCGATCGTCGCGCGCCCGCCGCCGAACCCGCCGCCGCCGCGTCGATCCTCGACGTTCATGCTTTCTCTTTCGTCGTCCAGCCTCATTGCCGGCCCCTCCCTGTTCTTGTCGATGGTCCGGCCGCGATGCGCGACCGGGCGATCAGCCATCGCGCCCTGCGCCATCGGCGGACGCGGTGTATCCATATCGGTCGTACGCGCGCGCCGATCTCGCCGCCTGCCGCTCCGCTTGCACGACGGAATCGGCGGCCGTCGCGCCCCGCACCGATGCGCGGGCGCGCCCGCGCCATTTTGCCGGGCTTTTGCGACGCATCGCAAAAATACGGAGGATAGAGCGATTCGGCGCCGAACATCGTCAGCCTTTGCAAAATGACCGCGATCCGGCCGGTCGGCCCGGTGCGCGTTCATCCTTTCGGCGGATACCGGCGTGCGTCGGCGCCGCCTAGAGTGACCGGAAACGACACCTTCCGGAGAACGCCATGACGCACCCGCAACCCCGCACGATCGCCATCACCGGCGCCGGCACCGGCATCGGCGCCGCGTGCGCGCGCCGCTTCGCCGCCCGCGGCGATCGCGTCGTGCTGATCGGACGGCGTCGGCCCCCGCTCGACGCGCTCGCCGCCGAGACGGGCGGCCTCGCGCTCGCCGGCGACGCCGCGAGCACGGCCGACTGGGCTCGCTTCCTGCCGGAGATCGCCGGGCGGTTCGGCCCCGTCGATGCGCTCGTCGCGTGCGCGGGCGGCCACGGTCTCGGCCGCGCGGACGAAACCGACGACGCGCAATGGCGCGACGCGCTGCATGCGAATCTCGACACCGCGTTCGTCAGCGCACGCGCATGCCTGCCCGACCTGATCGCGCGGCGCGGCAGCATCGTGCTGGTCGCGTCGATCGCGGCGCTGGCGGCCGGGCCTGGCGTATGCGGCTATACGGTCGGCAAGCATGCGCTGCTCGGGCTCGCGCGTTCGCTCGCACGCGACTACGGGCCGCACGGCGTGCGCGCGAACGCGGTGTGCCCGGGCTGGGTCCGCACGCCGATGGCCGATGCGGAAATGGAACCGCTGATGTCCGCATACGGCGACACGCTCGACGGCGCGTATGCGCGCGTGAGCGCCGACGTGCCGCTGCGGCGCGCGGCCGATCCGGACGAGATCGCGGCCGTGTGCGCGTTCCTGGCGTCGCCCGACGCGTCGTTCGTGACCGGCGCGACGCTCGTCGCGGATGGCGGCGCGATGGTCGTCGATGTGCCGACGCTCGCGTTCGACACGCCGTGACGCCGGGAGACACGCAGCCCACGTGACACCGCGTTGCGGGCACCGCGCAACGTCGAGCGCGCGTTCCTTCCGGCATTCGGACGGCCGCCTTTGCCCCGCACGTCACTGTATCCAGCAGATATGCGCGAAACCGCTCGGCCGCGATGCGTGGTGTCTCGATCCGGTGCGCGGGCGCAGTCTTCGGCATCGGTATGCGGTCGAGGTAGTGCCCGTCGTAGCAGGAAGTAAGCTGGCCGGTGCGCATGCGATCGAGCGCATGAACCGCATGCGGGGGCTCGCCGTCATCGCAAGCAGCCCAGCCCCGCGAGCGCCGTCTCCACCGCGGTATCGAGCGGCGTCACCGGCTCGCGGCCCAGCACCGCCGTCACCCGCGCGTTGTCCATCCGGAGCGGCTCGCGCCACAGATAGCGCATTTCGAGCATCTCGCGCATCGTCGTGACGAACGGCGCCGCGGCCCACACGAGCCACCACGGGAATCGCCGCACCGTCGGCCGCATCCCGTGCCGCTGCGCGACGCGGCGCACGGCCTGCGCCATCTGCGTGCCGTCTGCGTCCCAGTACCCGCCGAAATGGAAGCGCGCGAACGGCTCCAGCGTGTCGCGTCGCTCGAGCAACTCGACCATCGTGCGCGCGACGTCCGGCAGGTACGCCCATTGATGGCCGACGCCCGGGCGGCCCGGCACGCTGATGGCCGCGACGGGCCGCCCGGCCTTGACAAGCCCCTGCCCGAACCAGTTGTTGCCCGCATGCGCCCCGAAGAAATCGCCGGCCCGCACGATGATCGTCCGGACGCCCTGCGCGGTCGCCGCCTGCAGCCGCCGCTCCATCTCGACGCGGATCGCGCCCTTGCGCGTCACCGGATGCTGCGGCGCGTCTTCGCGCAACTCGGGAAACGCGTCGGGGCCGTAGTTGTAAATCGTCCCCGGCAGCACGACGGTCGCCCGCGCCACCGTCGCCGCCGCGATCGTGTTGTCGAGCATCGGCAACACCTGCGTCGCCCAGTTCCGGTAGCCGGGCGGGTTCACCGCGTGCACGATCACGCTGCAGCCGCGCGCCGCGCGGACCACCGCGTCGCGGTCGAGCGCGTCGCCACGCATCCATGCGATCCCGTCGCGCTCCACCGTCCCGGCGTCGAGCCCGCGCTTGAGCGCGCGCACCTGCCAGCCGGCATCGCGCAACTGACGCGCGACCTCGCCGCCGATGCCTCCGCTCGCGCCGAGCACGAGTGCCTGTCGTTGCGTTCCGCCTGCGTTCGCCGTCATCGCCGTTCTCCGTGAATGAACCGTTGTCTGCACGCATTCTGGCGCGGAGCCGCCTAACAAGGAATTGCCGAACCCAATCGATCAGCTATACATTTATGTATGACTATCGATCTGAACTGGGAACGCTACCGCACCTTCCTCGCCGTGCTGACGGAAGGCTCGCTGTCGGGCGCGGCGCGCGCGCTCGGCATCACGCAGCCAACGGCCGGCCGTCACGTCGCGGCGCTGGAGGCCGCGTTCGGCCAGACGCTGTTCACGCGCTCGCCGTCGGGGCTGCTGCCGACCGAGGCGGCGCTCGCGCTGCGCGGTCATGCCGAGGCGTTGCGCAGCGCGGCGGCCGCGTTCGAGCGCGCGGCCGCGAGTCACGGCGCGGGCGTGCGCGGCACCGTGCGGATCTCGGCCAGCGACGTGATCGCGGTCGAGGTGCTGCCGCCGATGCTTGCGCAGTTGCGGCGCGACCATCCGGGGCTCGTCATCGAACTGGTGCCGACCGACCGCATCCAGGACGTACTGAACCGCGAGGCCGACATCGCGGTGCGGATGGCGCCGCCCGCGCAGGAAGCGCTCGTCGCACGGCGCATCGGCGAGATCGACGTCGCGCTGCATGCCCGCGACGATTATCTGGCCCGCAACGGGACGCCGTCGTCGACGGACGAACTCGCGCATCACGCGCTGATCGGTTTCGATACGGTGACGCCGTTCATCCGTTCGGCGGGGCGCGGGATGCCGCTGTGGAAGCGCGATGCGTTCGCGCTGCGCACCGACAGCAATCTCGCGCAACTCGCGATGATTCGCGCCGGCTACGGGATCGGCTTCTGCCAGAACCGGCTCGCGCAGCGCGATGCGCGGCTCGTGCGCGTGCTGCCGGACGGGCCCGCGATGAAACTGGAAACCTGGGTGGTCATGCACGAGGATCTGCGCGCGAGCCCGCGTTGCCGGGCCGTGTTCGATGCATTGGCGAACGGGCTGCGCGCATATGCCGAAGGGACGGCCGACTAGGCCGCTCCAGCCCGATGCGCCCGCGCATCGCCGCGACGCGCTATTCGTAGATCTTGCCGGCGAACAGGATGTCGGCCATGCGCCGCCACGGGTTGTCGGGCAGGTCGTAGCAGCGCAGCCCGTCCTCGGACGCCTCGGCCCAGTCGACCATCGCCTCCAGGTACTCGCCGATCGAGCGGTTTTCCCAGCCGAGCGCGGCGGCCGCGAACGGCGACGGCGGCACGTCGGCGTCGAGCTGGCGCTCCTTTTGCCAGTCGTGGCCGAGCACGCGCAGGAAGTGGATCAGCGAGCGCTCGTCGACCACCCGCTCCAGCGCGTGCTGCAGCCGCGCGGCCATCTCGCTTTTCAGTTCGTCGTTCATGCGTCTCGCCCCCTGCTACGCAACGTTCGGAAAGCTTCCACCTCGCACCAATCGGAATACGTTTCCTCGACGATGAAGAAATCGTCGAAATGGACCCGCCCGAGCCGCTCGAGCGACGATCCCGAAATCTCCCGATATTTTCATCGGTAACGACCCCGTTGAATACGCGCCTCTGCCCCGACGCGCATGCCTGCGTCACATCAGCAACTGCCGCGACAGCACCTCGCGCGCCTGCGTGACGGCCTCGCGTTCGCCGGGCATCGGCGGCGTCAGCGAGAACACGGCGTCGGGCAGCGCCGGCAGCCGGTATTTCGCGCCGAGCCGCACGAGACCCTCGCCGATCGCCGATGCGCACAGGCAGCCGACGCCGAGCCCCGCCGCCAGCATCGACTGCAGCCCCGCGACACCCGACGCGCTGTGCACGAGCACATACGGCGCGTGCTGCTCGTCGAGCGAGCGCACGGCGATCTGATGCATCATGCAGTCGTCCGGCAGCAGCACGAGCGGCAACGGCTCGGGCAACTGCTCGGCAAGCGCGGGCGACGCGACCCACGACAGCGGCTCGCGCCGCAGCACCCAGCGCGTATCGGCCGACGCGGGCCGGAACGGGCCGCTCGACAGGTTCATCACGACGCCCAGATCGATCTGTCCGCGCGCATGCGCGGCTTCGATCTCCGCGCTCTTCATCGCGCTCACGTGCAGGCTCAGTTGCGGGTAGCACTCCCGCAACCGCGCGAGCAGGCCCGCGACTTCATGCGTCCGGTAGTAATCGGTGATCGCGACGCGCAACTCGCCCTTGATCGCCTGCCCGCGTACTTCGTCGAACGCGGCCTCGTTCAGCGCGACGATGCGGCGCGCATGCTGCAGCAAACGTGCGCCGGCCGGCGTCGGCTCCACGCCGCGCTTGCTGCGCACGAACAGCGGCACGCCGGCGCGCGATTCGAGCTTGCGCACCTGCTCGCTCACCGTCGACTGTGACAGATGCAGCAACGGCGCGGCCGCCGTAAGGCTGCCCGCATCCGCCACCGCCGCGAAAGTGCGCAACTGATCCAGATCGAAACCGCGCATCGCCCTCTCCATCCATCGAATAACCCGATGGATGCTACCACCAATTCCCGCTTTTCCGATTCATCGGCAATTCGCAGAATGTCGGTTCAACGGGTTTCGACCTACGTTGCGGCCCTCATTCTTCCGGACTTCCGTTCATGACCGACAACACCCTCGCCCCTTGCGCGCCGGCCGGCACGGCCGCCGCGGCGCCGCCGCGCAGCCATCACGGCTGGGCGCTCGTGGTCCTGCTGGTCGGCGCCATTCTGCCGCCGCTCGACTACTTCATCGTGAATCTCGCGCTGCCGGCCATCCGCGACGGCATCGGCGCACGACCGTCCGAGCTGCAGCTCGTCGTGTCGGCCTACGCGTGCGCGAACGCGGTCGTGCAGATCACCGGCGGGCGTCTGGGCGACCTGTACGGCCGCAAGCGGATGTTCATGATCGGGATGGCCGGCTTCGTCGTCGCATCGACGCTGTGCGGGCTCGCCGGCAGCGGCGCGGTGCTGGTCGGCGGCCGCGTGCTGCAGGGCCTGTTCGCCGCGATCCTCGCGCCGCAGGTGCTCGCGACGATCCGCAGCGTGTTCAGCCCGCAGGAGCAGGTGCGCGTGATGGGTTTCTACGGTTTCGTGTTCGGCCTCGCGGCCGTGATCGGCCAGCTGGGCGGCGGCGCATTGATCAGCCTGCATCAGTTCGGGCTCGGCTGGCGCGCGATCTTCCTGGTCAACGTGCCGATCGGCATCCTCGCGCTGCTCGGCAGCTGGCGCTTCATCCCGGAAAGCCGGCCGCCGCGCGGCCAGCGTATCGACGTGCCCGGCACGGTGCTGCTGTCGCTGTCCCTGCTGATGCTCGTCTATCCGCTCACGCACGGACGCGAGGCAGGCTGGCCGCTGTGGATGGTCGCGTGCATCGCCGGGGCGCTGCCGATGCTCGGCGCGCTGCTGGCGGTCGAAGCGCGCCGGCTCGCCGGCGGCCGCGATGCGCTGCTCGACGTGCGCCTGCTGCGCAATCCGGTCGTCGCGCTCGGGCTCACGCTCGCGTTCCTGTTCTACATGCTGAGCGCGTTCTTCCTGAGCTACGGGATCTATCTGCAGGGTTGCTTCGACTGGTCGCCGCTCGCGTCGGGGCTGGCGATCCTGCCGCTCGGCATCGGCTTCCTCGCGAGCCCGCTGCTGATGCCGCGCCTCGTCGACCGGTTCGGCGGCCATCGCGTGCTCACGCTCGGCTTCGCGATACTCGCGGCCGGCGTCGCGACCGCCGCCGCACTGGCCGGCGACCACGCGCCCGGCCCGGGCTTTTACGCGGGCATCGCGGCGATCGGCATCGGGCAAGGCCTCGTGCTGCCGTCGGTCGTGCGGATCGTGCTCGCGGAAGTCGACGCGGCACGCGCCGGGGTCGCATCGGGCATGGTCAGCACGATGCTGCAGATCGGCGCGGCCGTCGGCGCGGCGACACTCGGCGGGCTGTTCTTCGCGCGGCTCGGCGCGCAGCCGGGCGCGCTCGACTACGTGCAGGGGTTCAGGACGGCGATGTGGGCGCTGACGGTCGTGCTGCTCGTGTGCGTCGCGTTGTCGGCCGCGCTGGGGCCGATGCATCGCCGGGTGCGGGCCGGCGCGTGACGACGCGGGTCGGACGACACATCGCCGGCAGCGAATCGGGGCATGCGCGATCGCTTGCCGGCATCGAGCTCACTTGTGATGTTTGCGTTGCGCGTGCCGCGCTTCCCATTCGGCCAGCTCGACGCGATAGCGCGCCAGCGCTTCGTCGTACAGGTCGAAAACGCACGGCGAGCAGCCGCTGTTGCAGCAGTCTTCCAGTTCGGGTTGTTCGGGCGGGGTGGGACGCGGATCGTCGGCGAGCGTATCCGCGGAGGCAGGCTTGGTCACGGCTTCAGTCACATGATGTCGAACGTCCAGTATACGGTGATGGTCCGCTGCATGCAGGCATGCAGGCCGTATGCAGCCGCGCAACCTGCCGATCGAAATCGCGACGGTCACGCAACCGCCGCGTGCGCGATTCCGCATGCCCTGACGTCATACTCGAGTGCGACCGTCCGCCATCCGCTACGCCACGCGACCGCTCACGGGAATCGATGCGCCGGTGATCGCCTGCGCATCAGTCGACAGCAGGAACCCGATCGTCGCGGCGATCTGTTCGGGCCGGACCCAGCGCGTGAAATCCGCGTCGGGCATGTCCGCGCGGTTCGGCGGAGTGTCGATGATGCTCGGCAACAGCGCATTCACGGTCACGCCGCGATCGAGCAGTTCCGCCGCCAGCGCCTCGGTGAGTCGCGCGACGCCCGCCTTCGCGGCCGCATACGCGCCCATTCCCGCGCCTGCCTTGAACGCCGCACCCGCGCCGATGTTGACGATGCGGCCCGCCGGGCTCGCCACCAGATACGGCAGCGCGGCCTTCGACGCATTCAGCGCCGTCTTCACGTTCAATTCGTACATGCGGTCCCACGTGGCCGCGTCGCCATCGGCGATCGTCTGCCACACGAACGCGCCTGCAATGTTCAGCAGCGCGTCGACCCGGCCGAATTCGCGATTCACGGTGTCGAGCGCGCGCGCAGCCGCCTGCGGATCGACGAGATCGATACCGCCGAGGCGCAGCGCATCGGCCGGCACGCCGGGCAACGCCTGCGCGTCCGGCGCCGTGCCACGGCCGATCAGCGCGACGCGCGCGCCGTGCCGGCCGAGCCAGGCGGCGGTTGCGACGCCGAGGTGGCCGAATCCGCCGGTGATCGCGACTGCCTTGCCTTTCAGGTCGTGTTCCATCGATGTGCTCTCCTGAGTCGAAGGGGGTTGGATGATACGCGGTTCGGTGCGATGCCGGCCGCGACACGGGCGTGCACGGCCGGCGTTTCGACAGCGTAGCGCCGTTCACGCCTCCATGCGCACGGCGACACAGGCGTCGCCGCCGACGAAGTCGATCTGTCGATCCGCCGCGGCCGTGCTGGTGCACACCACGCGTGACGGCATCGCCGGGCATAATGCGCGATCACGGCGCGCCGCACGATGTGCCGTGATCGCGCCGTTTGCGTACCGAACCCCGAACCTCAACCCGTCTATCCCATGCAAGTACTCGTCGTTGGCACCGGCCAGCTGGCAACCGAACTGCTCAGCTCACACCGGCTCGACCCGGCAACCTGTCGCGCGATGGCCTGGTCGGACCCCGCACGCAGCGACGCCCGATCGATCGTCGTTCACGCCGGATCCGGCCGCGAGCTGCCTGCCGCGATCGAATTCTGCCGCACCACGGGGTCGCCGCTCGTCGAGCTGTCCACCGGCTCAGACCTCGAAACCGGATCGCACGACTTCCCCGTCGTGCTCTGTCCGAATACGAACATCCTGATGCTCAAGTTCATGAGCATGCTGGAAACCAGCGGCCACCTGTTTCGCGACTGCCACATCAGCGTGACGGAATCGCATCAGGCCAGCAAGACGTCCGTGCCCGGCACCGCGGTCGGCATCGGCCAGTCGCTCGGCGTTCCCGCGCAGGACATCCACTCCGTGCGGGACCCCGCCGAGCAGCGCGACGCATTGCAGATCCCCGACGACCAACTCGGCCGCCATGCGTTCCACCGGATCCGCATCGAGGACGGCGCATGCAGCCTGCAATTCGAATCCCGCGTATACGGCGCGTCGCCTTACGCGGATGGCGTGTCGCGGATCGTCGAGGCCGTCCGGCAGCACGAGCTCGAACCTCGCCGGTACTCGATCGTCGAGTTCATTCACAACGGTTGGCTGTAAGCACGACGATGCGCGCGACGCGCCGGCGACGCCCCCGCCGGCCCGCTCGACGGCCCTGATCGCACGATCGCGCACGCGCCCTCTTAACCGTCACCCAGCACGGCCCCGCTTTCCGGCAACGTCGCCCCGCCGTCGACGACGATCGTCTGCCCGGTGATGTACGCCGCATCGGCCGACGCGAGAAACAGCATCGCGTTCGCGATGTCATCCGGCTCGCCCATCCGCGCGAGCGGAATGTCGCGCGCGATCTGCGCGGCGACCGACGCATCGCCGAGATTGCCGGCCGCCGGCGTGCGGATCATCCCCGGCTCGACGCCGTTGACCGTCACGTTGCGGCGCGCGAGTTCGAGCGCCGCCGCGCGAATGAAGCCGTTCACGCCTGCCTTCGACGCCGCGTAGTGCGCGAGCCCCGGATAGACAACGCGCGGCCCGGTCACCGACGACGTGACGAGCAGCCGCCCCGCCCCCGCACGTTCGAATGCCGGCAGCGCGGCCTGTGCGAGCCAGAACAGCGCCGACAGGTTGACCGACAGCGTGCGCTCGAGCGTCGGCGCATCGATCTGCGCGAACGGTGTCAGCGGGAAGTACGCGGCGTTGTGAACGACGACGTCGAGCCGGCCGCCGTCGCGCTCGACCGCCTCGACCAGCGCGACGAGTTCGTCGCGGCTCGCGGCGTCGACGCGATACGCACACGCAGCGCCGCCCGCGCCGGCAAGCGCATCCGCCTGCGCGGCAGCGGCATCGCCGTTGAGATCGGCGAGCGCGACGAACGCACCGGATTGCGCGAAACGGCGCGCGGTCGCCGCGCCGATCCCCTGCGCCGCGCCCGTGACGAGCACGACACGGCCACTGAAATCCGCACGCAGGCGGCCGCTGCCCGGCACGGCACTCATCGCTGCGCCTCGCCGGCGAGCGGATACACGGTTTCGTTCAGCACCTGCGCATGCGCGCCGATCGGGAAGTTCGACAGCGTGCCGAAATCGCCGCCCTGGTAGCCGAAGATCTTGCCGTCCGTCTTGCGTTGCGCGAGGTCGATCAGCACGACGCCGAGCGTCGGCACCACCTTCTCGCGCCATACGAACAGATACAGCTGCTCGGCGAGCCTGAAGTAATGGCAGCGGTCCACGTCGGCCAGGCCGCCTTCGACGCCCTGCAGACACTGCCAGGCGTAGAAGTTCTCGTTCAGGTAGATGTGCTCGTAGCATTCGGTCGGGCTGTAGCGATACATCGTGCGCTTGCCGATCAGTTCGCGCGTGGGCCCGTGCAGCGGGCCCGGCCGCGCGTGGCCGCCGAGCGTGCCGTGCCTGAATGTCGCATCGACGCCCGTCAGCGGCAGCCCGCGCGCGACGCGCGTGAACGCGTCGACCTGCGTATCGGCTTCGGTCGGCAGCGTGCCGATCACCGACGTCCACACGCCGTCGCCGACGTCGATCACGAGACTGACCGACGTCGCGCGTGCTGCCGGGTCGATGTAATCGACGAAGTACAGGTCGTCGCGCAGCCGCGTGACACGGCACGGCGCACGGCCGCCCGTGTCGGTCGCCGCGTCGCGCCATTGCAGCGCGCCCGCCTCGAACGTATAGACGCGCCATGCGCCCGATGCATCGCCGAGGGCCAGCGATCGCCCGACGAGCGCGTCCACGGGCGCGAGGACGTTCGCGTCCGGCGCGAAGCCGTCCGCGAGCGCGCCAACCTGAATGAATACCGGGTCCTGTCGTTCCACCTGCCGTCTCCCGCGCAGCCTCAGGCCCGGCGGGCCGTGTACGCTGCTGATGTGCACATGGTGCGGGCTGCGCGCGCCGCGCGGTATCGGCCAAAAGGATGAAGGGCGCGCGGCGCCGGAACGCGCTAAAGTGCACGTGATCCGCGCCGCTGCCGGCGCGAGGAGCGCCCATGCACCGTGTCACCCATTACCGACGCACCGATGAAGGCATCGAGGCGATCAGCCTCGAGTCCGACCGCACGTTTCCGCGGCATGCGCACGACGAATTCGGGGTCGGCGTGATCGTCAGCGGCGCGCACCGGTCCTGGAGCGGCCGCGGGCAGGTCGATGCGCTGGCCGGCGACGCGATCATGGTCAATCCCGGCGAGATGCACGACGGCATGCCGATCGAAACGGGCACGGGCCGGCGTTGGCGGATGCTGTACCTCGCGCCTGCACTGGTCGCGGGCGTCGCGGCGGAAGAAGGCCTCGGCGGTGTCGAGCTCGCGCACCCGGCCGTGCGTGACGCGCGGCTCGCGGCCGCGTTCGGCCGGCTGCATGCACGGCTCGTCGCAGGAGACACGGTGCCGCTCGCCCGCGACGAGGCGCTCGTCACGCTGGTCGCCGGGCTGCTTGCGCGGCACTCGAACCGCGCGCTGCCGCCCGCCGGCGTCGCGCCGGCGATCCGCGTCGCCCGCGAGCGACTCGACGCGGCGCCCGCCGCACCCGTTTCGCTGGCGGAACTCGCCGGCCTGAGCGGCGTGAGCCGCTTCCAGCTGCTGCGCGGATTCGCGCGCGAACTCGGCATCACGCCGCACGCGTATCTGATGCAGTCGCGCACGCGGCTCGCGCGCGCCCTGATCGCCAGCGGCCGGCCGATCGCGGATGCCGCGGCCGAAGCCGGTTTTGCCGACCAGAGCCACCTGACGCGCGCATTCGCACGCCAGTTCGGGATCACGCCGGGACGATTCACGCAGGCAGGCTGACGGGCCTCGCCTCGCGGCATGGCCACCCGGTGCGCGGCGATGTCGATCGTCGCCGCCCGGCAGCAACGGCTCTGGATGGCAGCGCTACCGTTCAACCGAGATACCGGACAGGACACATCGCCGTTCCCGCTCACCCGCCCCGCTCGCCGACGCCGCTGCAATTTCGTTCAAGACGCCCGCGCCGCCGCACGCGACGATGCGGCACATGAAGACACGACTGATCGGCTATCTCTATCTCGCCGCCGCAATGGCCGGCGTCGGCAGCACCGTCATCGCGAGCCGCCTCGCGGCCGGCGGCCTGCCGCCGTTCGCGGCCACCGCGCTGCGCTTCCTGATCGCAACCCCGCTGCTGTTCGCGCTGATGCGAGCGCAGCGAATGCGATGGCCGCGGGTCTCCGCACGCGACGCCGTGCTGCTCGTCGTGCAGGCTGCGGCGGGCGGCGTCGGCTATACGGTGCTGCTGATCAGCGGCACGAAGCTGTCGTCGCCCGTCGATGCAGGCGTGATGCTCGGCACGCTGCCGGCGATGTCGACGCTGATCGCGGCGGTCGTGCTGCGCGAGCGGCAGACGCCGCGCGACTGGGTCGCGGCCGCGCTGGCCACCGCCGGCGTGCTGTTCGTCACGTTCGCGCCCGGCCAGGCCATGCCGTCGCTCAGGACGCTCGCCGGCGACGCGCTGGTGCTGGCCGCCGTCGCTTGCGAGGCCGTGTTCATCCTGCTCAACCGGCGGCTGTCGGCGCCGTTGCCGCCGCTCGCGCTGTCGACGGCGATGTCGGGCCTCGGCTTCGTGCTCGCGCTGGTGCCGGCCGCGTTCGAATGGCACGCGCTGGCGAGTGGCTGGAACGTCGGCGCGGTGTCGGCGATCGCGTACTACGCGCTGGTGCCGACCGTGCTCGGCTATCTGTGCTGGTACGCGGGTTCGGCTCGCACGAGCGGCACCGAAGCCGCGCTGTTCACGGCGGTCGCGCCGGTCTCGGCCGTGCTGTTCGCGGTCGCGCTGTTCGGCGAGACGCTCGGCGGCACGCGATTGCTCGGCATCGCGCTCGTCGTCGCGGGGATGCTGGTGGGTGCGACGCGGCGGCGCGAGCCGCCGGCACGCATCGCGTCAGCCGGTTGTCTCGATGGCTAACCCGTTCGTCGATCGATGGCCGTCACCGCGCGCCATAGACGACGACTGTAGGAATGTGTCCGCACGCGGCAAAATCGTTGCGTACCGTCGCGCAAGATGCAATATTCGCGTGGCCGGGCCATTTGACCACCATCGAACAATAATTCGCATTGCCATGAACAAGAAGGAAGCCAAAACAAGAATCGCGGCGCTGCTGTCCGCGGGCGCGAGGAAAGCCGACGTGCTCGCCGAGCTCGCCGGACAGGGCCTCAAGGATCGCGTGCTCGCGCGCCTGATCGCGTCGCGCCCCGACCCCGAACTGTGCCGAAAGAACAAGGTGCATACCCGGATCCTGATCGCGCTCGGCGTCGCGCAGTTGCTGATCAGCCTCGCACTCGCCTATCTGCTCCTGGTGGACGGGCTCAGCATCGGCGCCGCGGTGCTGTTCCTCGCGTTGACGGTGCCGCTGTCGCTGCTGTTCATCTGGGGCTTCGCGACTCATCGCGTCGGCGCGTATCACGCGTTCATCGTTCTGTCGCTGCTGCAAGTGCCGAGGACCATCGCCGATCTCGGCCGCGATCCGTCGGCCGCGCTGCCGACCCTCGGGGTGACGGTCATCCTGGTCGGCTACGTCTGGTTCGTCCGCAACCGGCTGTTCCCGGACTTCGGCTGGTTCACGCCGCGCAAGGTCGAGGGCCGTTACGCGTTCGTGGAAAACGCCTGACGCTGTCGACCGCGCGCCATGAAAAAGGCGCCGGGCCGCCCCGCGATCGCGGGACGGCCCGGCGCCTTCTGCATTCCGGAATCCGGTGGCTTACTTGGCCTTCTCGGCCGTATCGCTAATTGCCTGGCCACCCTTCGAAATGTCCTGCCCCATGCCTGCAACGGTATTGCAACCGGCGAGCGCGGCGGTCACCACCAGCAGCACTGCAGCAATCGTACGCGTCATTCTCATTCTCCTTCGAGTCAACATGCCCGACCGGGCGAATCGTATGCGGCGTCGATGCCCTGCGGCGCGCAGGACACGGGGCCTGACCTGATTATACGGAGACGGCCGCCGCGCGCCAGTGTTCGCCGGGCCGGGCGTAACCCAGGCCACACGGGCCGTTGCGCAGATTTTCCTTGACTTCGGCGGGCCTCGAACTAATATACGCACCGCGTATATTTCTCATCAGGTGCCGCCGATGACCGTTCCCCAACAAGCCTTCCTGCGCGACGCGATGCGCCGCCTCAACATGACCCGCGAAGCGTTCGCGAACCGCATCGGCGTAAGCCGTCGTGCGCTGGACACGTGGCTGTTGCCCGACGACTCGCAGGAATCGCGCGGCATGCCCGAGATCGTCGAGCGCTTCGTATCGGAAATCGTCGAACGCCCGGCACCGGATAGCGGCGACTATACGCAAAGCGTAGAAAAACAGGGGCTCGCGAAGCAATTCCTGTTCGAAGGCAAGCCGCAACTGATTTCCGTGGACCAGTTCTCACGGGATTCGGTCGAGGCGCTGTTCCGCGTCGCCGACGTGATGCAGCCGATCGCGCGCCGCCACAAGATCTCGCGCGTGCTCGAAGGCGCGGTGCTCGGCAACCTGTTCTTCGAGGCCAGCACGCGCACCCGCGTGTCGTTCGGCGCGGCTTTCTGCCGGCTCGGCGGCTCGGTGTGCGACACGACCGGCTTCACGTTCTCGTCGATGGCCAAGGGCGAATCGATCTACGACACGAGCCGCGTGATGGCCGGCTATGTCGACGCGCTCGTGATCCGCCACCCGGAGAAAGGCTCGGTTGCGGAGTTCGCGCGTGCGACCAACCTGCCGGTGATCAACGGCGGCGACGGCCCGGGCGAGCACCCGAGCCAGGCGCTCCTCGATCTCTATACGATCCAACGCGAGTTCTCGCGCCTCGGCAAGATCGTCGACGGCGCGCATATCGCGCTCGTCGGCGACCTGAAATACGGCCGCACCGTGCACTCGCTCGTCAAGCTGCTCGCGCTGTACCGCGGGCTCAAGTTCACGCTCGTGTCGCCGCCGACGCTCGAAATGCCCGCGTACATCATCGACCAGATCGCGACGAACGGCCACGTGATCGAACAGACGAACGACCTCGCGGCCGGGCTGCGCGGCGCGGACGTCGTCTACGCGACGCGGATCCAGAAGGAGCGCTTCACCGACGAGTCGTTCGAAGGCTACACGCCGGATTTCCAGATCAACCAGGCGCTCGTCGACTCCGTCTGCAAACCCGACACGCTGATCATGCACCCGCTGCCGCGCGACAGCCGGCCCGGCGCGAACGACCTGTCGGTCGACCTGAACCGCGATCCGCGCCTCGCGATCTTCCGGCAGACCGACAACGGCATTCCGGTGCGGATGGCGATCTTCGCGGTGCTGCTCGGCGTCGAGAATCTGGTTCAACATTCGATGCGCGACGCCACATGGCGCCCGCCGGCGTACCTCGGGCCGGAGGATGCGGTGTTTCACGGGATCGATTGACCCGCAGACGTCATACACACGACGCGCCGTCTTGCACGGCGCGTTTTTCATTTTCGATGCGGATGATGCGGAAGCGGCCGGCCCCGCGTCAGCCGACCCACGGATCGATCACGCGCAGGCCCGCCGCTTCGAACGGCGCAACGTCGCGCGTGGCCACGATCAAGCCGTTCGCTGCGGCTGTCGCGGCGATAAAGCCATCTGCCGATGCCAGCGCGTTGCCCGTCGCACGAGCCTTCGCACGAAGGCCCGCATACGCTTTGCTGGCTGCATCGTCGAACGGCAGGACCCGGCCGCGAAACAGCGGCACGATGCGCTGCTCGATGCTTTGGTGCAGCCAGTCTCGCCTCCGCCCTTCCGGCAATGCCGCCACGCCGAATCGCATTTCCGCGAGACTGATTGCGGCAAGAAACAGCGTCTCGACGTTCTGCGCGTCGAGCCATTCGATCACGGCCACGCTCGGCTCGCGTCGCAACGGCTCGGAAATGACGTTGGTATCGACCAGGATCATTCGAAGCTCATCGGGTCGGTGGGCGATCCGTCACGCCGAACCTCGAAATCGATACCGCCGGCCTCTCGCCCGATTTCAGCCAGCAGCGTTCCCAGCTTGGGCCGCCCGTCTGGCCGGACGGCCTGCTCCAGAATGTCGCGCACCTCGGCTTCGGTACTGCGGCCATGTTGCGCTGCGCGGACCCGAAGTGCGCGATGCACCTCGTCGGGCAAATTTCGAACCGTGATCACGGGCATGATGCGCCTCACTGAGATTGCTTTCAATGCAGTCATACTATCACCCTGCTGTCACTCTGAACGAACGAAGATGCAACCACTGTAATCCGCCCGCCACGCCCATCACACTCGGCCATTCGGCCATCCTGCCCCTCCCCGCAAGCGTTCAAGCCCTCTGCAACATTCGTCAACACTCTCACCACAAATGCGAACAAGAACGCTTCTCATTTAAAGAAAAATTACATAGAATGCCGCCTGAAAACAAATCGTAATAATTCCCAGCGGCATGCACATTTTCGTAGCGCGTCGTTCCGGGAGCCACACTGCGAGGTCGAAGCGCATCATGAAGTCCCGTCCTGAAGAGCTGAAGCTCGGCAAATTCACCACCCTGTGCAGCGTGCTCGCCGCGGGCCCTGCGTTCGCCGATGGCACGCCGCCGCCCGCACCGGTCGGCACCGAAGGCCATCTCGCGCCGATCGAGGTCCAGGGCAAGGCCGAGCACAGCTACAAGGCCGACTTTTCCGCCTCCACGAAATTCACCGCGCCGCTCGTCGACACGCCGAAGTCCGTGACCGTGATCCCGCAGGAGCTGATCCAGAGCAGCGGCGCGGCAACGCTGACCGAGGCGTTGCGCACCGTGCCGGGCATCACGTTCGGCGCCGGCGAAGGCGGCAACCCGCTCGGCGATCGTCCGTTCATCCGCGGTTACGACACGCAAGGCAGCATGTTCGTCGACGGGATGCGCGACACGGGCGCGACCACGCGCGAGATCTTCAACACCGAGCGCGTCGAGATCACCAAAGGCTCCGACGGCGCATACGGCGGCCGCGGCGGCGCGGGCGGCAGCATCAACCTGATCACGAAAGCGCCGCACCTCGGCACGACGGCGGCCGCGAGCGCCGGCCTCGGCACCGACCGCTACCGCCGCTTCACCGCCGACGGCAACTGGCAGTTCGCCGATCACGCGGCGTTCCGCCTGAACCTGATGAGCCACAACAACGACGTCGCCGGCCGCGACGCCGTCAACAACGAGCGCTGGGGCGTCGCGCCGTCGATCGCGTTCGGTCTCGGCACGCCGACGCGCGTGACCGCGAGCTACTACCACCTGTCCACCGACGACATGCCCGACGGCGGCATTCCGTACTTCTACACGACGTCGAACAAGCCCGCGAACGTCGACACGATCTATCCGGCGCCCGTCGACCGCCACAACTTCTACGGCCTGATCGACCGAGACTTCCGCAAGACCACGTCGGACATCAGCACGATCAAGATCGAGCACGACATCACGCCGAATCTGACGGTGCGCAACACCACGCGCTACACGGAATCGACGCAGGACTACATCTGGACGCAGCCCGACGACAGCCAGGGCAACGTGGTCAACGGCCGTGTCTGGCGCCGCAACAACAACCGCAACAGCTCGATCAACAGCCTCGCGAACCTGACCGAACTGTTCGGCGAATTCCGCACCGGCCCGTTCAAGCACAGCTTCTCGACCGGCATCGAGCTGTCGCGCGAATGGGGCAAGCGCGATTCGTACACGGTCGCGACCGACAAGGGCACGGTCTGTCAGAAAGGCATCGGCGCGCCGTCCGGCTACAACTGCACGAGCCTGTGGTCGCCGAACCCGAACGATCCGTGGGCCGGTTCCGTCACGCGCAACAACGACTATGCGCATGCGCGCACCACGACCAAATCGATCTACGGCTTCGACACGATCGAGCTCACGCCGCGCTGGCAGGTGAACGCCGGCGTGCGCATTGACGACTATTCGACCCGCTTCACCGACACCAAGGCCAACGGCAGCAAGACCTACACGCGCGACGACACGCTCTTCAACTGGCAGGCCGGCCTCGTGTTCAAGCCCGCGCGGAACGGCAGCATCTACGCGTCGTATGCGACGTCGTCGACGCCGGCCGGCATGCTGCTCGGCGAAGGCAGCGAGACGCAGTCGCTCACGCCGGGCCGCGGCGGCGTCGGCTCGAACGCCGATCAGCTGTCGCCGGAGAAGAACCGCAGCATCGAACTCGGCACGAAGTGGAACGTGCTGAACGACAAGCTGTCGCTGACCGCCGCGCTGTTCCAGATCGACACGACGAATGCACGCGTGACGCTGCCGAACAACCAGTACGCGATGGTCGGCAACAAGCGCGTGCAGGGCCTCGAACTCGGTGTCGCCGGCCAGATCACGAAGCAATGGCAGGTGTTCGGCGGCTATACGTACATGAAGAGCGAGCTGCGCGACAACGGCAAGGATGCCGCGAACAACGGCCACCGGTTCCCCAATACGCCGAAGCACAGCCTGACGATGTGGTCGAACTACGACGTGACGCCGAAATTCACCGTCGGCGGCGGCGCGTTCTACATGTCGGAAGTGTTCGGCGATCCCGCGAACCTGCGTGCGGTGCCGTCGTACTGGCGCTTCGACGCGATGGCGCAATACCGGATCAACAAGAAGCTCGACCTGCAGCTGAACGTGAACAACCTGTTCAACCGCACGTACTTCGATCAGGCGTATCCGGCGCACTACGCGTCGATCGCGCCGGGCCGCTCGGCGTTCGTCACGCTGAACGCGCGCTACTGATCGATGGAAACCGTCTCGCTGAAGGCGCTCGCGTCGGTGTCGCCGCGCGCGTTCGCCGACATCCTGGCCGGGCCGCCCGAGCGCGCCGCCGCGTGGGTCGCGGCAGCCGCCGACAACGGGATCGTCGACGCGCAGGCCGTCTACGGCCAGTACCTGCTCGACGGGCACGGCGTCGCGCGCGATCCGGCCGCCGCGTTCGGCTGGTTCCGGCATGCGGCGCGGGCCGGTCACCCGATGGCGATGAACATGCTCGGCCGCTGCTACGAGTTCGGCTGGGGGACGGCCGCGTGCGCGCCGGTGGCCGTGTACTGGTACCGGCTCGCCGCGCAGGCCGGCCTCGACTGGGGCATGTACAACCTTGCGACGGCGCTCGCGCTCGGCAACGGCGTCGCCCAGGATCGCGCCGCCGCGCTCGACTGGTTTCGCCGCGCCGCCGCGCTCGGCCATGCGAAATCGATCAACCTGATCGGCGGCTTTTACGAGGACGGCTGGGTCGTGGCCGTCGATGTCGACGCCGCGTTCGACCACTATCGCCGCGCCGCCGAGGCCGGCGATTTTCGCGGCCAGTTCAACTACGCACGGCTGCTCGCCGATCGCGGGTGCGTCGACGAAGCCCTCGTCTGGCTCGCGGGCGTGCCGGCCACCGCCACGCCCGCGTTCGTCGCGAAGATGCGCGCGTATCTCGCGTCGTCGCCGCTCGACGCGTTGCGCGCGGCGGCGCTGCAGTTGCCGTCTCACGGTATGGAATCCGAATCATGATGCTTCATATCCCCGGCGTGCTGACCCAGGCACAGGTCTCGCAATGCCGCGAGATGCTCGATGCCGCCGACTGGGTCGACGGCAACGCGACGTCCGGCACGCAGTCGGCGCTCGCGAAACGCAACCGGCAATTGCCGGAAGGTTCGCCTGTCGCGCGCGCGGTCGGCGATGCCATCCAGGATGCGCTGGCCCGACATCCGCTGTTCTTTTCGGCGGCGCTGCCGCTGAAGGTGTTTCCGCCGCTGTTCAATCGCTACGAAGGCGGCGAGGCGTTCGGCACGCATGTCGACAACGCGATCCGGCTGCTGCGCGGCACGGATTTTCGCGTGCGCAGCGACCTGTCGGCGACGTTGTTTCTCGAGGAACCGCACGCGTACGACGGCGGCGAGCTGTGCGTGGAAGATACGTACGGCGTGCATCGCGCGAAGCTGCCGGCGGGCGATCTCGTGCTGTATCCGGCGTCGAGTCTGCATCGGGTGACGCCCGTGACGCGCGGCGAGCGGGTCGCGTCGTTCTTCTGGATCCAGAGCATGGTGCGCGACGACGGCGATCGCACGCTGCTGTTTCAGCTCGATACGCAGATTCAGGCGTTGTCGGCGGAAAAAGGCGCGAAGGATCCGATGGTCATTTCGCTGACAGGGATTTATCACAACCTGTTGAGGAAGTGGGCGGATGCGTAGTCGCGGCAATCACGCCCGCTATGCACGCGCCATGCGCAAGTGCACGGGCCATCGCTCCCTTCCCGTGCCGGCATTCATCTAACGAAATCGCCGATGACGGACGACGCGCCTTGCACCGCATTCACCGGCAACGGTTTCATCGATTACCGTCGGAATGGTTGGCATGAGTCGTCCGGCGACCGCCATTGGGCCGTGATGCAAGTTGAATCGCCCGCGATATGACGCCTCGTCGAGCGAACCTTCCCCAACGAACGCACCCGCCGACATTCTTTCCGACGACAACGCCCCCCATCGGTAACATCCGCACTTGCCGATCCCCGCCCGCTCCCGCACAATCGGGCCACCTGCCTCCCTCCCCCCGCGCCGATGTCCTATGCGTCACTCGCCACCGGCGTCCTGCTCGCCGGCGGTCTCGGTCAACGCTTCGACCCAAGCGGTCTGCACAGCAAGCTGCTCGCGCTGCTTCCCGACGGCACGCCGGTTGCGGTCGCGGCCGCGCGTCGCCTCGCCGCGGCCACGGCCGACGTGATCGCCGTCGTGCGTCCCGGCGCGGAAAAACTCGCGATTCTGCTGAACGAAGCCGGTTGCCAGGTCGTCTATGCGCCCGACGCGATGCGCGGCATGGGCGCAAGCCTCGCAGCGGGCGTCCGCGCGACGCCGGAAGCAACCGGCTGGCTGGTCGCGCTCGGCGACATGCCCTGGATCGCGGCATCCACCTACGAAGCGGTGACGCGCGCGCTCGACGCCGACGACGCATCGATCGTCGCCCCCGTCCATCGCGGCGTGCGCGGTCATCCGGTCGGCTTCGCCGCGCACCATTACGATGCACTGGCCGCGCTCGACGGCGATACGGGCGCCCGCGCGTTGTTCGCGAGCGCACCGGTCAACCTGCTCGGCGTCGACGATCCCGGCATCCTGCGCGACGTCGACACGCCCGCGGATCTGCGCTGACATCGGCGCGCGCCGGCCGCACCGCACATCGTGGATGCCGGCCTTCGCGCGATCCGGCGCGATACCTGCAGAGGCTCGCATGTCGCCGGCAATCCGCCTGCCGCCGCGAGAATCACGCTGCAAACACCCGCCCGATTGCCTATAACGGAGACGAGGCGCGCCCGCCGCGCCACCGCCGCCACGCATTGCGCGAGTTCCCCATGGACCACACGACCCCGATGCCCGAGCCCCCGGCCGACCCGAACCGCGATCCGGAAGACGATCCGTTGTCGCCGCCGCCACCGGGGCATCCTCACGACAACCCGCAGCAACCCGACGGACCGCCGAGCAAGGACCCGGTCTAGCCGGCATCCGTCCGCGAGCGTCCGTCCGCTACCGCGCCGTATACCCGCCGTCGATCGCCAGCGACACGCCGCTGATCATCGACGCCGCGTCGCTGAGCAGGAACAGGATCGGCTCGACCACCTCGTCCGGCTCCGCGAAGCGCCCGAGCGGAATCGCCGCGAGCATCGGCGCGCGTTTCTCCGGCTCGCTCCACGCGAACTGCGCCATGGGCGTGAGCGTGACGGTCGGGTTCACGCTGTTCACGCGGATCCCGTGCGCGCCGAGTTCGATGCAGAGCACGCGCGTCATCGCGTCGAGCGCCGCCTTCGACGCGCAATAGCTCAGATGCGCGGGCAGGCCGACGAGCGCGGCCTGGCTCGATACGTTGACGATGCTGCCCCGCGCGCGTGCCGCGCCTCGCCCCGCACGTTCGATCATCTTCCGCGCGACGGCCCGCGCGACCAGCGCCGCGCCGCGCGCATTGACGGCCATCACGCGATCGAAGTGCGCCGCACTCACCTCGAGCGCCGGTTCGAGCGACGCGATCCCCGCGCAGTTGACGAGCCCGTCGAACGCATCATGCACAGCGAGCGCCGCATCGATCGCGTGTTCGTCACCGCCGATATCGATGCGCAAGGTTTCGCATGCGATCTCGCCAGCCAGCGAATCGAGCGCGGCCGCATCGCGCCCCGCCGCGACGACCCGCGCGCCGGCATGGGCCAGCGCAACCGCACAAGCGCGCCCGATGCCGCTCGACGCACCGGTGACGAGCACCCGCGCACGGCTGAAATCGAATCGTGTCTTCATGATGACGCGCGCAGTTCGTGCATGATTGGCTTGAGTGCCGGATACAACGCCGTGTAAAGCGCGAAGCGCGCCGCATACGCATTCGCGCGCGCGGCATCGGGACGCGCGCGTTCGACGAGCGTGACCCAGCCGCCTTGTGCGTCGTCGTGCGACACCAGCCCCGCGCCGACGCCCGCGAGCAACGCGGCGCCCATCGCGGCTTCGACGTCCTGCTCGATCGTCCACACCGGGAAACCCGTCACGTCCGCGACGATCTGCATCCACAGCGCCGAATGCGCGGCGCCGCCGACGACGGTCAACCGGTCGTCCAGCGCCGCCGCGCCGCGCCGGCCGGCCTCGATGTTGTGCCGCAGCGCGAACGCGACGCCTTCGAGCACCGCGCGATACAGGTGCGCGCGTGTGTGCGCGAGGCTCAGCCCGACGAATGCGCCGCTCGCCTTCGCGTCCCACACCGGGCTGCGTTCGCCCATCAGGTACGGCAGGAACAGCACGCCTTCCGCGCCGGGCGGCACGCTTTCGGCCGCTTCCTCGAGCAGCACGTGCGGGTCGCCGTGCGGCAGCAATCGCGCCGCATCGATCTCCGCATGACAGAACTGATCGCGGAACCACGCGACCGATGCACCGGCCGTGATCGCGCCGCCGAACACGTACAGGTCGCGCTGACCGTTGAACACGTGCGGCATGCTGACGAGCCCGTGCCGCGCATCGACGTGCTGGTTCACGTAGCCCCAGCACATGCTGGTGCCGATCATCGCGACATGCTGGCCGGTGCGCGTCGCGCCGGCCGCGAAGGTCGCGACGGCCGCATCCACGCCGCCCGCGACGACCGGCATGCCGGCCGGCAGGCCGAGCCGTTCCGTCCATTGCGACAGCAGCCCGCCGACGACGTCGGTCGATTCGACGAGCCGCTCGGGCATCATCGTCGCGGGGATGCCGAGCATGTCGAGCGCATCGTCGGACCACTCGCGGCGCGCGACGTCGTACACGCCGCCGATGTTACCGGCCGAACTGTGGTCGACCGCGATTTCGCCGGTCAGCAGATAGATCACGTACGCGTTCGGCGGCAGAAAATAACGTACGTTCGCCCACACGTCCGGGCGCTGCTCGCGCAGCCACAGTATCTTGGCGAACCCGTAGTAGCTGTCGACGCCGTTGCCCGTGATCACGCGCAGCCGCTCGACGTTCACGTTCTCGTTCACCCAGTCGACCTCCGCGGTCGCGCGCCGATCCATCCAGATCAGGCACGGGTGCAGCGGCCGCATGTCGCTGTCGACCGGAATGCCGGAGCCGCCATACAGGCTGCTCACGCACACGGCGCGGATCGCGTCGGCCGGCACGCCGTGCGCGCGCGCGTCGCTCACGCAGCCCGCGATGCAGTCGAGCACCGCATCGAACCACACCTGCGGCCACTGCTCCGCCCACAGCGGGCGCGGCGTGTCGGGCTGGTAGCCGGCCGAACGGCGCGCGACGATCGTGCCATGCCGGTCGACGAGCAGCGCCTTGGTGCTCTGCGTGCCGATGTCGACGCCTATCACGTATTCCATGATGTCTCCGGTGAGAGATCGCACGAGCCGGCATTCAACGCGCCGGCTTCAGCAGCACCTTGATTGATTCGGACGACTTCGCAATGCGAATCGCTTCGTCCCAGTCCTCCAGCGCGAAGCCGTGCGTGACGATGCCTTTCGACGTGACGAGCCCGCGCGCGAGCAGGTCGATTGCGATCGGGTAGCAATACGGCCCCAGATGCGCGCCGCGCACGTCGAGCTCCTTGCGATCGCCGATGATCGACCAGTCGGCGGTCGTGTCCTCGCCGAACACGCTGAACTCGACGAAGCGGCCGAGCTTGCGGATCAGTTCCAGCCCCTGGTTCACGCCGACCGGCGCGCCCGTCGTCTCGATGTACACGTCGCATCCGTAGCCGTCGGTCAGCGCACGGACGATCTCGCGCGCATCGTCGCGCGTCGGATTGATCGTCACGTCCGCGCCGTATTGCCGCGCAAGTTCGAGGCGCTCGTCGATCAGGTCGATCACGACGAGCTTCTTCGGCGTCTTCAGGTGCGCGACCTGCGTCATCATCAGGCCGAGCGGGCCCGCGCCCGCGATCACCACGACGTCGTCGAGCTGAAGGTCGCCACGGTTCACGGTATGGATCGCGCACGACAGCGGCTCGATGATCGCCGCATCCTCGAGCGACACGCCGAGCGGAATCCGGTGCACGATCGCCGTCGGCGGAATGCGCATGTACTCGGCCATCCCGCCGTCGGCGACCTCGCGCTGGAAGCCGAAGATGTTGTGCACCTCGCACATCCAGTACTGGCCCGACTTGCAGTAGCGGCACTTGCCGCACGGCACGATCTGCTCGGCGATCACGCGGTCGCCCAGTGCGACGCCGAAATGCTCGGCCGCGCCGTCGCCCAGCGCTTCCACGTAGCCGAAGAATTCATGGCCGGGAATCACGGGCGCCTTCACCCACGGGCTCGGGCCGCCCCAGAACATCTTCGCGCCCGTATAGCATTTGCAATCGCTCGCGCAGATCCCGCACGCGGCGATGCGGATCACGAGCTCGTTCGCGCCCGCGCGCGGCTGCGCGACCTGTTCGACGCGGTAATCCTCGGGGCCGTGGCAAACCACCGCGGTCATGCGCGGCTGGGCTTCGGGTGTCGTCATGAGTTGTCTCTTCCGTTGATGATTCGGATGTCTGATGAATGAATCGTTACCGCGACCGTTCGCGGCTGATGTAGATCGCGAGCAGGATGATTCCGCCCTTGATCACGTTCTGCACATACGGGTTCACGCCGATCATGTTCAGCCCGTTGTTGAGCACGCCGAGCAGCAACGCACCGACGAGCGTGCCGAGGATCGCGCCGCGCCCGCCGGAAATCGACGTGCCGCCCATCACGACGGCCGCGATCGCATCGAGCTCGAAGCCGACGCCGGCGTTCGGCTGCCCGCTCATCAGGCGCCCGGTCAGCACGATCGCGGCAAGCGCCGACGTGAGCCCGGCCAGCGTGTAGACGATCAGCTTCACGCGCGCCACGCGCACGCCGGTGAGCCGCGTCGCCTGTTCGTTGCCGCCGATCGCATACACGTAGCGGCCGAACGGCATGCGATCGAGCAGCAGCCACGCGATCGCATAGACGACCAGCATGATCAGCACCGGCGCCTGGATGCCGAGCACCTTGCCGCTGCCGAAGAACGCGACCCAGTCGGGCAGCCCGTCGATCGGATAGCCGCCCGTATAGATCAGCGCGAGGCCGCGCGCGATGCCCATCGTCGCGAGCGTGACGATGATCGGCGGCATCCCCGCGAACGCGACGAACACGCCGTTCAGGAAACCGAACCCGAAGCCCACCGCGATACCGATCGCGAGCGCGGCGACCGCATTCACGCCGGCGACCATCAACCCGGCCGCGAGCGTACCGGACAACGCCATGACCGAGCCGACCGACAGGTCGATCCCGCCGGTCAGGATCACGCAGGTCATGCCGACCGCGATGATCGCGTTGATCGACACCTGGCGCAGCACGTTCTCGAGATTCGCGGCGGACAGGAAGCTCGGGCTCGCGATCATCATCGCGATGCACACGACGATCAGCCCGACGAGCGGATAGAACAGCGTCGAGCGCCGCAGTTGCGTCCACATCGCGCGCGGCGGCGGCATCTCGCCGGCCGCGGCCGCGAGTGTCGGGGAAGACGGGGAAGAAGAATCAGGCAGGTTCATGGGTCGCTCCTCGCGTGCCGGCCGTGGCATGGGTCATGACCGTGTCGGGATCGATCTCGTCGCCCTCGAGCGTCGCCTCGATGCGGCCCTGCCGGAACACGGCGACGCGATCGCACATGCCGACGATCTCCGGCAGCTCGGACGAGATCATGATGATGGCGTAGCCGCGCGCGGTGAGTTCGCGCATCAGCCCGTAGATTTCCGCTTTCGCGCCGACGTCGATGCCGCGGGTCGGCTCGTCGAAGATCAGCACCGTCGCGTGGTGATTCAGCCAGCGCGCGATCACGACCTTCTGCTGGTTGCCGCCGGACAGCGTCGCGACCTCGGTGTGGATCGACGGCGCCTTCACGCCGACGCGCCGCATCACGTCGTGCGTCGTGCGCGCTTCGCCGCGGCGATCGATCAGCCAGCGCATCGACCGGTACTTGCCGAGGTTGTTCAGCGAGATGTTGTCGCGAATCGAGAACGACGTGACGAGCCCTTCCGTCTTGCGGCTCTCCGGCAGAAGGCCGATGCCCGCGCGCAGCGCGTCGGCCGGATCGGCGAGCTTCGCCGCCGCGCCGCGCACGCGCACGTCCTTGCGGTGCGCGCGCGTCGCGCCGATCACCGCGAGCGCGGTCTCCGTTCGCCCCGAACCGACGAGCCCCGCGAAGCCCAGAATCTCGCCCGCATGCAGCGCGAAGCGGTTGACCGGGCCGTCGCGCTCGATCTGCAGCGCGTCGACTTCGAGCACGGCGGGCGCATCCGTGGCGCGCGCCGGCTTCGGCGGGAAGCTGCTTTCGAGCCGGCGGCCGACCATCATCCGCACCAGCTGCTCGACGTCCGTGCGCGCGACGTCGGTGGTCGCGACATACTGACCGTCGCGCAGCACCGTGATGCGATCGCACACCGCGAAAATCTCGTCGAGGTGATGCGAGATGAAGATCATCGCGACACCCTGCCGCTTCAGCTCGCGCATGATCGAGAACAGATGCTCGGCCTCGGCCGGCGTGAGCGTGGCGGTCGGTTCGTCGAGGATCAGGATGCGCGCGTCGAGCGACAACGCCTTGCCGATTTCGACGAACTGCTGCTGCGCGACCGACAGCGTGCGTAGCGGCGCGTCGAGATCGATCGTCACGCCGAGCCGCGCGAAGATGCCGGCCGCGACGCGCCGCATCCGCGTGCGATCGCGCACACCCCAGCGGGTGCGCAGCTCGCGGCCGAGGAACAGGTTGTCGACGGCATCGAGGTGCGGAATCAGGCTGAATTCCTGGAACACGATGCCGACACCGACCGCGACCGCGTCGTGATAACTCGCGAAATGCCGCGCGCTGCCGTCGATCTCGATCGTGCCGGTATCCGGCTGGTGGATCCCGCAGAGGATCTTCATCAGCGTCGATTTGCCGGCCCCGTTCTCGCCGAGCAGCGCATGAATCTCGCCGCGCGCGATCTCGAGGTGAATGTCCGACAGCGCCTTCACGCCCGGAAAGCTTTTCGTGATGTGACTGAGCGTCAGTATCGTGTCCATCGGCTTCTCCGTGCGAAGGGCGTCGGCCGCGCCGCCGCCCTTCGCGTCGCGTTGCGCGTCGCTCACCAGCTGAATCCCTTCGCGTTGCCGCGATCGACGACCTTCACGTCGACCGGAATCGCCTTCGGCACCGTCGCGCCCCACTTGCGCGCGATCGCGATGCCGAGCGCGATGCGCACCTGGTCGGCCGGGAACTGCGCGGTCGTCTCGATGAACTTCGAGTTCGGTTTCTGGATCGCCGCGATCGCCTCGGGCGCGCCGTCGACGCTGGTCAGCCTGATGTCCTTGCCCGATCCCTCGATCGCGGCGAGCGCGCCCATCGACCCGCCGTCGTTCACGCTGAAGATGCCCTTCAGGTTCGGATGCGCGGAGATCATGTTCTCCGTCACCGACAACGCGGTCGCGCGCTCCTGCTTGCCGTTCTGCGTGTCGACCAGCTTCACGTTCGGGAATTTCGCGAGGCCGGCCTTGCAGCCGCGCACGCGTTCGAGAATCGGCACGACCGGAATGCCGTCGAGGATCGCCACCTCGCCGCTGCCGCCGATCGCCTTCGCGAGGTATTCGCACGACATCACGCCCGCGTCGTAATTCTTCGAGCCGACGAACGAATCGACCGGGCCGTTCGCGTTCGCGTCGACTGCCACGACCACCGCGCCGGCCTTCTTCGCCTGCGTGATCGCCAACTGGATGCCGGTCGAATCGGTCGGATTCACGAGCAGGATGTCGATCTTCTTCTGCAGCATGTCCTCGACGTCGCTCACCTGCTTGCTGACGTCGTGATGCGCGTCGGTCACGACGACCTGCGCGCCGATCGACGCGGCCGCGTCGTTCAACGCCTTCTGCATCGTCACGAAATACGGATTGTTCAGCTCCTGGAAGGTCATGCCGATCCGCAGCGGCGCCGCATGCGTGACCATCGGGAACCAGGCTGCGACAGCTGCCGCGGCAACGGCCGCGATGCGTGCGGCGCGGCGGCGGGATGAAGCGGGCGATGCGTGCGTCATGACGGTGTCTCCGGTTATGTGCGGTTTTTTCGTGGGTGAGCGAGCCCCTCGCGACGCGAACGGCGCGATGGGCTGGGTGAAACGGCAAGGAAAAGTCAGGCGGGCGAACGCCGGGCGATCATCCGGGCTGCGGTACGCGCCCGCGTGCATCGGGCGTGACCACGCGCGGCGGCATCGGATTGCCGGTGGGCGCCGCATGCAGCGCGAGCTCGCGGCTGCGTGCGTTCAACCGCTGCAGCGCGCGGAATTCGGTCGGCGCCATCCCCTTCACCGCGCGAAACTGGCGATTGAAGTTGGACACGTTGTTGAAGCCGGCCTGGAAGCAGATGTCGGTGATGTTCGCGTCGTCGGCGAGCAGCATCTGGCATGCGGATTCGATCCGCAGCCGGTTCACGTACTGGACGAACGGCAACCCGGTATGGCGATGGAACGCGCGCGAGAATGCGCTGACGCTCTGCCCGGTCAATTGCGCGAGATCGGATTCGCGCAGCTCGGACGCGAGATTCTTGCCGATGTACGACAGCGCGTGGCTGAGCCGCGTCGGCGTCACGTGCGCCTGGTCGTACGCGGGGCTCGCGAGCAGCGTGCGTTCGGCCGCGCCGCACAACCGCTCGAGGATCGTCATGAACAGCGCGATGCGACGCATCCCGCGCGCGGTCAGCAATTCGTCGAACAGCGGTGCGATCGCGGCGCTCGTGTCGTCGTCGAAGCCGACGCCGCGCCGCGCGTCGTCGAGCAGCGCCTGCGCGTCGCGGCATTCGGGAAACGCGTCCATGCAGCGGCGCACGAACGACGGATCGAACTGGATCACGAGATTGCGGCGCTCGACGGTTTCGCCTTCGGCCATGTCGCTGACCCAGTTGTGCGGCAGGTTCGGGCCGAGCAGCACGAGATGGCCGGGGCCGAACGAGCCGATATGGTCGCCGACGAAATACTTGCCGCTCGTCGCGACGATCAGGTGCAGTTCGAATTCGGGATGGAAATGCCAGCGGATCGTGCGGTACGGATAGCCGTGCGACCAGACCTTGAACGACTCGTCGCGTCGCACGTCGACCACTTCCAGATCGGGATGCATCATCCTGGCGTCTCCATTCCCATGTCTCGCTGGCCGGGCCGCTCGGCGGTTCGCCTCGTTCGCCGCGTGAGTCGTGCGGCAACGCGACCGGTCGCATGGGAAGCAATGTAGGTCGATCGCGTGCGCGGCTCCACCAACTTTACGCCTGATTTTCGATACTTTTTTGCGGGTTGCGGGTGGAAAGGGGCGCGAAACGCAAAATTGTGCAGTGCGGCACCCCGCCGACCGAGCGCCGGCGGGACATACGCGCGCGCCGGAACACGGCCGCCAGGCGGGTCGACGACGGCCGCTGGCGCGGCTACGCCGCCGCGCTTTCCCGCGCGACACGCACCTCGTACGCCTTCAGGTGGTTGTACGCAATCCGCAGCAACGACAACGCATCCGCCGCCTGCGGGTCGCGGCGCGCAAGCAGGTCGCCGATCACGTGATCGGCTTCGACCCGTGCGCGGTTTTCGACGTCGCGCAGCATCGACGCGGTCAGCGGCGACGGCGTCAGCACCATCCGCTGCATCCGCTCGACCGCGGCGGAATCGGGCCGGTAACCGTTGTGCGCGGCGATCGCGCTGCATTCGTCGAGCATCGTCTCGAGCAGGCGGCGGCCGTCCGGCGCGGCGAGAATGTCGCCGATCGACCCGCGAAACAGCGACGTGCTCGCTGCGAGCGTCGCGAGGAACACCCACTTGTCCCACATCCGCGCGGCGATGTCGTCGCTGAGCGTCGCATCGAAACCCGCGCCGCCCAGCACGTCGGCCACCGCGCGCACGCGCGCCGATTCGCCGCCGGCGAGTTCGCCGAACGACAGCCCTGCCGTGTCGTTCAGATGCACGATCCGCTGCTCGCGATCGAGCGTCGCCGCGATCACGCACAGGCCGCCGAGCACCTGCGCGGCATCGAACCGGTCGCGCAGCACGTCGAGATGGCGCATCCCGTTGAGCATCGGCAGGATCAGCGTCGACGGCCCGACGAACGGCGCGAACGATGCGATCGCATCGTCGAGGCTATACGCCTTGCAGCTGAGCAGCACCAGGTCGAACGGCGCGGCCGCGTCGCTCGCGCGCAGCGTCTGCACGTTCGCGAGCGTCAGGTCGCCGCGCGGGCTGCGGATCAGGAGCCCGTCGCGCGCGAGCGCGGCCGCCCGGCCGTCGCGCACCAGAAACGTCACGTCGCGCCCCGCCGCCGCGAGCCGGCCGCCGAAGTATCCGCCGACCGCGCCGGCCCCCACCACCAGAATTCGCATCGTTGCCTCCTTTCGGGTTGGTTCGACGCCGCCGCCGTTCGCCCCGACCGTCGGGGCACGACGCGCAACCGCCATCGCCCGACAGTATAGCGACGCCGAATATGTATATGCATAGATAACCGCACCGCGCTCGGCGGTATCGAGCCGTCGCCGTTTCTAAGGGATTTCCCGCCTACGGCAACGTCCGTTTCGCGCCGTCAAAGAATTATCCCGTCACGCCGTTCCGGCGCGCTTGTTCGACCGACCGACCTCACTACCCATGCGCACCCTTTCCCTGAACCAGAAACTCGCCTCGATGATCGTCATCCTGTGGCTCGGCCTGCTCGTGATCGCCGGCATCGGCGCATGGCAGACGCGCGCATCGATGATCACGGATCGCCGCGACCAGCTTGCGTCGCTGGTCGCGCAGGCGACGAATGTCGCCGACCATTACTACAAGCTGTCGCAACAGAACGCATTGCCGGAAGCCGACGCGAAGCAGAAGGCGCTCGAGGCGATCGCGGCGATGCGCTACGGCACCGACGGCTACGTCTCGATCAACGATTCGAAGCCGGCGGTCGTGATGCATCCGATCAAGACCGAGCTCAACGGCAAGGACGTGTCGAATTTCACGGATCCGAACGGCAAGCATCTGTTCGTCGAGATCGTGAAGGCCGGCAACGTGGACGGCGGCAAGGGTTTCGTCGAGTATCTGTGGCCGAAGCCGGGCGCCGACAAGCCGCAGGACAAGACCAGCGCGGTGCAGCGCTTCGCGCCGTGGGACTGGTATCTCGTGACGGGCATGTACATGGACGACGTGCGTTCGGCCGTGCTCGCGAGCGTCGGCCGCTGGCTCGCGATCACGGCCGTGCTCGGCGCGATCGCGACCGCCGTGATGGTGCTCGTGCTGAAAAGCGTGCGCGCGAACCTCGGCGGCGAGCTCGAAGTGGCGCTCGACGCCGCGCAGCGTATCGCGCAGGGCGACCTGACCGCGCGCGTGAGCGTGAAGCAAGACGACCGCGGCAGCCTGCTGCATGCACTGCATACGATGCAGAACGGGCTGATCGACATGGTGTCGCGCGTGCGGACGGGCACGGAGAACATCAACGTCGGCGCGAGCGAGATCGCGTCGGGCAACACCGATCTGTCGCAGCGCACCGAGGAACAGGCGGCCGCGCTCGTGCAGACCGCGTCGAGCATGGACCAGATGACCGCGAACGTGAAGCAGAACGCCGACAGCGCCGCCCAGGCCGCGACGCTCGCGGGCCAGGCCGCGCAGGTCGCGACGCGCGGCAGCGAGGTGGTCGACGATGTGGTGCGGACGATGAACGAGATCACCGACCGCTCGCACAAGATCGGCGACATCATCGGCGTGATCGACGGGATCGCGTTCCAGACCAACATCCTCGCGCTGAACGCGGCCGTCGAAGCGGCGCGCGCGGGCGAACAGGGCCGCGGCTTCGCGGTGGTCGCGGCCGAGGTGCGCTCGCTCGCGCAACGCTCGGCGACGGCCGCGAAGGAGATCAAGTCGCTGATCGTGTCGTCGAACGAAACCGTCGAGCACGGCGCGACGCTCGTCACGCACGCGGGCGAGACGATGGCCGAGATCGTGCAGTCGGTGCGGCGCGTGAACGAGATCCTCGACGAGATCAGCCATGCGTCGCGCGAGCAGAGCGCGGGGATCGAGCAGGTCAACCGCGCGGTGGGCGAGATGGATCAGGTCACGCAGCAGAACGCGGCCCTCGTCGAGGAGGCCGCGGCCGCCGCGCATTCGCTGCGCGACCAGGCCGAGGCGCTGCGCGACGCCGTCACGCGATTCACGTTGCCGGCCTGACGTCGCCTCGTCCGTCGGCATCCCGCCGGATGCCGACGGATTTCGCCTGACCGGCCGGCAATGCGCGGCCGGCCCCGCACGACCCGGGCCCCGCCCTCACTTCTTCCGCGCGTCTTCCACGCTTACCCCGCTCCGCCCGGCCGGCTCATGGGCTTGAAACCGCCGAACCCCATCCCGGCCGCCCGCTGGGCCAGCTCGATGTCGTTGGTCACGCCGAGCTTCTTCATCGCGCTGATCTTCTGCGCGCTGACCGTCTGCTTGCCCTTGTTCAACCGCTGCGCGATCGTCTTGATCGGCAGGCCGGCCAGATAAAGGCGCATCACCTCGATCTCGCGCGTCGACAGTTTCACCGGCGCCTGGTCGTGCTCGGCGACCGCATCGAGCGCACGCCGGACGAGCGGCGACTGATAGCGCCCGCCGCTGTAGCTCGAATGGATCGCGGTGACGATGTGACCGACTTCGTCGAACTTGCTGACGAGGCTCGCGCCGCCTTTCGCGAGAATCGAGCGGAAGATCACCGGATTCTCGTTGCCCACCAGCGCGACGACCCCGACGTTCGGGCGCGTGCTGTGCAGCCAGTCGAACAGTGCGAGACCGTCCATCTGCACGTCGCCGCGAATCGGATAGTCGACCAGCACGATGTCGCAGTCGACGCTGCCGAGCGCCTCGATCAGATCGCCCGGGGTCCGGGAGACGCCGACCAGATCGATCGCGCACGCGTCGCCGGCAATGTGCTCCATGCCCGCGAGCGTCAGCGGCGAGTCGTACGCGAAAACAGTGCGAATTCTGAATTTCCCCATGCGCAGTCCCAGAAGTTTCGCCGGGCCGCACGTCGCGGAATGCGTGCGCGGCGGATCGGCATTGAATCGACGTTCAGGATATTTTTATCCCGGACATCATTCTAGGCAGCAACGCACGGCCGGGATATGGGGCGTCGTCTGAATTGGTCGGTGCAGGCGTGATACGAGTTTGATATCGGCGCCGGTCCGACCGTCCAGCGGCGGCCGGGGTCGGCCGGACGGCCGACGTTGCGGGTCGCGCGGGCCGCACGGACGGCCCGCGGGGTAAAATTGCGGCCTTTGCATGCCACTCCGGGCGACCGGCCGGCGGCAGCGCGCCCTTCCCGGCCGCGCGCCCGCCCGTTCGCCGGCTGCCCGTACTCCCGCTTCCCCCATGACCGAATCCGATCTGCAATCCGACGACACCACCATCCACGAAGACGGCCTCTGGCGCGACAACGGCTGGACGGCCCGCATCATCAAGAACGAGGACGACGACGGCTGGGCCGTCGAGATGATCAAGGACGGCGAAGCCGAGCCCGCGCTCGTCGGCCCGTGGACGATGGGTCGCGACAAGAAGAATCCGAAGCCGATGGACGCGAATGCGTTCCGCACGCTGGTGAAGACCGCGACCGAGGTGCTGATGCGACACGAGCAGCAACGCCGTGCGATGCTGCACAAGGAAGTGACGGTGCAGAACGACGACGGACAGGATGTGTCGGTCACGCTCGACATCGTGCCGGACGAGTTCGAGCCGTATGCGCAACTGAAGGCGTTCGACCCATACGGCGAGCTGCTGGCCGACGCGAAGGTCTCCGCCGGGTTCAAGCTCAACAAGGCCAGTGCCGCACGCTGGGTCGAATCGGGCTTCGAACGGCCGGCCTGACGCCACGGGCCGGCGCCCGCGCGACGCCGGCCACCTGCCGCGCGGGCGCAACGCGCGCAACCTGCGCAATCCGCGTCAGCCGTGCAGGCCGTGCGCGGTCATCAGGCGGTACAGCGTCGCGCGCGAGACGCCGAGTTCCGCCGCGACGTCGGCATGCTGACGCCGATGCCGCAACAGCGTTTCCTCGATCGTGCGCCGCTCGGCCTGGCGGCGCAATTCCGCGAGCGTCGGCGGCCGCTGCGACGTGTACTGGTTCAGTTCGAGATCGACGGCCGAGATCAGCGGGCCGTTCGTCATCACGACCGCGAAGCGGATCCGGTTGATCAGTTCGCGCACGTTGCCGGGCCATGCATAGTTGTGAATCGCCTCGATCGCGCACGGCATGAAGCCGCGAATCCGGTGCGCGCTGTCGCCGCGATAGCGCCGCAAGATGTGATCGGCGAGCAGCATGATGTCGCGGCCGCGCGCGCGCAGCGGCGGCTCGTCGATACGCAGCACGCACAGCCGGTAATACAGGTCCGCACGGAACCGTCCCGCCTGCATCGCGGCCTCGAGATCGACGTGGGTCGCGGACACGATCCGCACATCCACCGGAATCGACGTGTGTCCGCCGAGCCGCTCGATCTTGCCCTCCTGCAGGAACCGCAGCAGGCTCGCCTGGCTCTCGAACGGCATGTCGCCGATTTCATCGAGGAACAGCGTGCCGCCGTGCGCGGACTCGATGCGGCCGATCTTGCGCTGATGCGCGCCGGTGAACGCGCCGCGCTCATGACCGAACAGCTCGGCCTGCAGCAGCGTCGTCGGAATCGCCGCGCAATTCACGGCGACGAACGGCGCGTCGGCGCGCGACGAATGCTGATGGATCGCCGACGCGGTCAACTCCTTGCCGGTGCCGGATTCGCCGGCGATGAACACGGTGGCCTCGGTGTTCGCAACCTTGCGGATCGTCGCGAACAGACGGCGCATCGCGTCGCACGCGCCGATCATCGTGCCGCCGGGCGGCGCGGCATCGACGGCCGGATCGCCTTCCGCCAGTTTCAGCATCCCGTACGCATGGCCGACGAGATAACCGATCGTCGTATCGGCCGTCGCATCGCGGGCGTAGCCGAAGCAGCACTGGCGGATCAGACGCGCGATGGTGGCGTCGCGCAGTCGCTCGTCGTCGGCGAGCGCGACCCAGCCGATCCGCGGATCGCGCAGCAGCGCCTCGAACGACGCGACGTCGGGCGACGCGAAACCGTCGAAATCGACGATGCCCGCATGCAGGCGGTTCGCCTTCACGAGATTGAGTGCGTCCGCAACGGATTTCGCGCGCCACACGTCCCAGCCGCGCGACGCGAGACAGTCGACGAGCCCCGCATCGGGACGCGGCGACAGATACACGAGCGGGCGTGACGGCACGCCATGGTGACGCCGGACCGCGACGAACGGTGGCGTGCACGGCGCCCGCTCACCCTCCTGCGGGCCTGACAGTCTGATCGGGCAGCAATGGTTCACGATGGCCTCGCCGCATGGGGTTGTCTGGCCGAACGGGCGGCGCGAAACGATGCGCGGCAGGCCTCCCTGCCCACGCGCGACGCTGCCGGCATGTCCGCTCGGGAAAGTTTCGTCATCGGCAGAACACGACGCGTTGCATGTAGATCTGCGGTTCGACGACGGGCCGCGCGGCCTGGTTGAGGTCCTCGCGATAAGCACGGTAGGTCTTGCCGTTCACCGTCACTTCCGTCGCAGGCGCCGTCTCGATCGTGTTCAGCCCTTTGCGCTGCCAGTCGCTGACCCGCGCCGACGCCGACAAGCTCGACTCGCCGGCGATCTTCTGCGTGATCGCGCTGCCGTCGCTCCACGGCTGCGTCTGCATGTCCTCCGCGTGCTGCATCGCGCCGACCGTCTTGCCGGTCGGCGTCGGCCCGTTCTGCGCGGCGAACGGCGCGCCACGACCGTACACCGGCGATTGCCACGACGGTGCGTGCCCCTCCGCCGGCATCATGTAGATCATCTGCGGATCGCCGACCATCATCATCGGCACGCATGCCGTGTTGTCCGGGCGGCCGAGCGTCGTCAGCGCCTGCTGGACGCTCGCGGCATTCGCGAGGGTCTGCTCGCTCAGGATGACAAAGACCGCGGGGTTCTGGAAAACCGACTGCGCGGCGGCTTGTGTGCCGGCCAGCAGCAGCGCGACCAAAAAGATCCTCATGATTGAGGCCTCCTTGTACCCTCGTCAGGCAAAAAGAGGTGTTGACCTCGGGGAAGGGACCAACACCCGTCAAACTTGCGACGTGCGTCGCGCCGCGGATCCCGGCGGCGCCCGTGCGACCGGCATGTTGATCGCACGGGAGCCTTGTCCGCATGCTTACGACGATGTGCTCGTCGAGATGACGGTCGGCGCCGGCATCGCCGGCGCGGCCGGGGCGGCCTGCTGGTCAACCGCGGCCGGCATGTCGGCGGACGGTGCGGGCGTGGCAGCGGATTCGACCGCGTCCGTCGCCTTCGCATCGGCTGCCGGCGCGTCGGCAGCGGCAGCTGCTGCTGCTGCGGCGGGCTGCGCGGCTTCTGGCGCGGGCGCCTCGGCTGCTGCCTGCGATGCCGGTTCGGCAGCCTTCGCATCGACCGCGGGCGCCGACGTTGCGGCGTCCGCGGTCTGCGGTGCGGCGTCGGTCGCCGTCGGTCCGGATTGCGCGATGTCCGGCGTCTTCGTGTCGGCGGCGGGCGCTGCTGCGGCTTGCGCCGTGGTGTCGGTTGCGGCCGGTGCAGGTTCCGGCGCCTTGTCGGCAACCGCCGGCGCGGGTTCCTTCGCCTTCGTGTCGACCGCGGGCGTCGCGGCGGCTTGCGCCGTGGTGTCGGTTGCGGCCGGCGTGGGTTCCGGAGCCTTGTCGGCAACCGCCGGCACGGGTTCCTTCGCCTTCGTGTCGATCGCAGGCGTCGCCGCGGCTTGCGCCGTGGTGGCGGTTGCGGCCGGCGTGGGTTCCGGAGCCTTGTCGGCAACCGCCGGCGCCGCAACGATGGCGGCAGCCGGCACCGCACTCACCGCGACGGGTGCAACGGCAGGTGCAGCACTCGTCACGGCCGGTGCGGCAACGGCGGCAGGCACGAGCGCAGCCGCTTGCGTCGCCTTCACGGCGGCCGCTTGTACTGCGGCAGGCACCGCGCCGACGGCCGGCGCGGCGATCGACGGTGCCGGCACCGGGATCGGCGCCGCCTGGACCGCGGTCGTCGCCACCGGGCGCGTCTGCGCGGGCGCGGCGGCGTCCAGCGGCGGCAGGCCCATGCGGTTGCGCACGATCGGATCGCGATACTTCACGTCGTCGGCCACGGTCGCTTCGACGGCGGGCGCCACGTTCGAGCGCGCGAGCGGCGCGGTCGTGCCCGGGCACAGGTGACCGGTCGCTTCCACCGCACGCCGGTTCGCATCGCTCTGGCAAAGCAGCGCGAGCGCGACGTCGGTCAGCCCCATCGCGCGGAATTCACGCGCGTCGAGACGACGCACGCAGGCCTGGTCGACCAGGGTCGTGCCGCCCGTCGCGCCGAAGCCCGGAAACGACACGCCGACGCTCACCGAGCCCATGCAGGTATCGGACAGCGTGGTCGTGAGGCCCGGCGCCTGGATCGCGGGGTTCGTCTTGATCGTCTGGGTACCCGAGTAGTTGACGTTTTCCGACGTCTGGGTGTTGAACGGATTAGTCCCCGGCGAGCCCGCCGACTGGAGCGAGCTCACGCTCTGCGGCGTCACGTTCGAGCCGCCGCTCGTGGAAGAAGGCAAGTTCAAGTTCACCTGCACGCTCGAATTGCCGCTGCCACGCACCCCGCTGCTGCTGGTGGCGTTACCGCCGCGCGAACTCGTGGTGTTCGTGTTCATGCTCGAGCCACCGCCCTGGCTGATCGCCGTCGACGACGTCGAGGACTGCGCGCTTGAAGTCGAGTCGGCGGTCTGCGCTTGGGCACCGATCGTGGCCATCGCGAACATCGCCGCACATGCCACCCTGATCTTGTTGCTGTTCATTTCAATCTCCGGACGTGGTTTGACCTCCCACCCAGGCAACCGTATTAATTCCCCTGAATGCCTTCAGTTTTGCCTGCTTCCCCGAACTGCTTCCAGCCACTGCCCAGCTGGGACCATGAACCGCCCGACATGCCCGGCCATTGCGGGGCCGCCGATGCGCCGATGGCACTGCCCGACGAAAGCGTGTGTTGTTGTGACGGTTTGGTTGTCTGGTCAGGGTTGTTTGACGTTTGCACATTCAATTGCACGTCGTCGGCAGCACGGTCAGCGCCATACGCCGTCAGAGACGCGAGCATCAGAGCGGCGGCAATCAGTTTCTGCTTCATGCCAACTCCTACGGTGACAACAAGGCGAGGAAAGAGACCAGCGTCGTTGGGAAGCTGGCCCCCCGACACCCGATTCAGGGACTGCCGGCGGTCGCGCCGGAACTGCCCTGGCTGCCGCCCGATGCGAACGGCGATCCGGCCGGACCGGTGCCCCATACCGTCGACGAGTTGAAGTGATTCGAGCCCGCGACCGTTCCCGACCACCCACTGCCCGCCATGCCGGCGGCACCTGCGTTGGCAATGCCGTTGTCGTTCGCGCCGGTTGCCGTGTAGTGGTTCGCGCCGAGTACGATCGTGGCGGTCACCCCTCCCGACAGCGCATTGGCGTTCTCGCTCGTGTTGCCGGTTCCACCGAACGAGCCTGCGGCACCGATACCGCCGCCTGCCGCGAACGCGCCTCCGTTCGTGCCCCAGCCGCTGGCCGTCGAAGTCGAGTCGTGATAGGCGGATGCCGTGCCGATGGAGCCGGCGGGTGTCACGGTACTTCCGGCGTTCGCGCCCGCCACCGAAGTCGAGTTGCTCGTGTAGCTGCCGGTACCGACCAGCACCGAACCGGAGACGCCTGCCGCGACGGATTGCGTCTGGTTGAATGTCGTCGGACCTGCCGCCAGCACGGCTGACGATAGGACGGTGAGCGCTGTCGCTAAAATGACGTTGGCTTTCATAGCAATTCCTTGCTGTGAGGAAGTTCGGTGGCCAGGTCGCCGGGTCCGCCCTCGCGGGACGAAACCCGGCATCCGTGCCACCTGTCCATGACGAACGCTATGCGCCGCGGCTTAGTAGTGATACATCGTCCAGCCGGTCGATCCGGCGTTCGCGCCGCTGGAACCGCCAGCTTGTGCGCCGCCGAAGCCGAAGCCGCTCACCGTCGACGTGTTGATGTGGTTCGTGTACGAGATCGAGCTGCTCGCGCCGCCACCGGCCGTTGCACCGGCGGCGCCGAGCGCCGCGCCCGAATCGGTTGCGGTGAAGTGCCCGAACCCGACGACACCGGCCATCGTCTGGCCACCACTCGACGAGTTGCTGGTCGAGACCGTGCCGCTCGCTGCGAACGCTGCACCCGAAACCGCCATCACTGCTGCTGCAATCAGAAGCTTCTTCATGGTCGACTCCATAACGGCGTGGACGGAACAAGCGAGGAAAGCTGCACGCCTTCAACTTCCCTGCCTCGAGCAATCCTTAAAAATAAGGATCACTATCCAATCACAAAGCAACGATTCGTCTCGAATCCGAGACCACGTCACCTTTGGCCAGTCGAAGTTCAGGTTGGTATTTTTTTAATTTTCCGAATTTTTTATAGAAATTCTCGATATCGCATATCGATATTTAAAAATCAGAAAACAAATCGCCTCACGCACCCGAATACAGGCATTCGACATCCCGAACTGGTTTTTTCGAAATTCGCACCCGCGACACACCGGCACACGGCATTCGCTTCAGCGATCGAAAATGCGTGAAAATGGTTAAATACCGAAAATGCAGCGCCATCCAAAACATGCACATCATCGTGGCGATAACGGGCCTGCATGACGGTCAGTCGGCATCGCCTCTCCCTGAGCTACCGATCAAGGATCTTCCGGGTCATCCGGCCATCGGGTATTCGCGCGAGTCCGGCGAGCGCCGGTATTTGCCCGGCGCACTCGATACGGCCCTGCACGGTCGGAGTCGAGTCGGGGTCAAGCTGTCCGGCACGAACAGCCCGGTCCACCCGGACGCGCTGAATGAAAGGGAGCACCGCTGTCGGCCGGTCGTCATGCGGAACGACAGGCGTTCCAGCACGTGCAACACGCGGATGCCGGGAAACCGGCGACGAACCCGCGAGGCTGGCACTGCATCGCGAGCCGTACTCCGAGCTGTCCGACTACCCCACGGATGCGCAAGGAATGCGCGGAACGAATGACTGCTTCTGGTCTTCATCTCTATTTCCCCGACTGCTTATTGACGAACGCGTCGCCCCCCCATCTTTGTCGCATCAGGTCGACCGCTCGCCGGTGCGTCCCATGTCGCAAGCGGCATGCCATGCGTGATTCCACCGATGGTTGCCTGACGCGTACCATCCGCAACGCCCGGCCATTTCGCCGCGAATCGCATTTTTTGTTTCAGGAATGTATCGCGACAACCGTGGGCAGCTTGCGCCGATCATTGAATGCCGCGAAGCAATGCCGGAAAAGGCGGACGAATGCGGCCCGCGGGGCTCCGCGCAAGGGGGTGACGAACGGGTGTTTCATACTTGAGAAGTGCGCGGTCGCAGATTACGGCCGATCCGCACATCGGCCCCTGCCAAACCGCCTGCTGCGGCCCGTTCGACAGCGTTCGCATACCTGGGAAACGACGAATCGAAACGCGCGGCACCCCGGTGCAGCGAAGGCTGCACGGCAGATATCGCCAGGCTTCCGGCCGCGCACGCCGGCCGCCGCGAAACGCAGTTGATTCATCCGTGAAAATACCGACGGGATCAAGCGTCGGCCGACAATGCGAACGCGCGGCAAAAGACGGCAATTGCGGTGCAGGCCGACATGGCGTTCGCGCCGCCTGCATAACGGAAAAAATGACAACCTGTGCCGCACGAAGCCTTCAACACCCTTTATTCATTGTTACTGGCGTCATTCAATTCGGCGACATTCGATGTCGATAACCGCCGCGCGCCAATCGCCGGATAACGACGCACGATGCGCGCGAGAAACATCTCCGATGCGATATCGGCCGCGAATCTCATCGCTGAAACATGTTCGTGCAAAGCGTGATTCATGCAGAAAATTCGTGGCGCCGCGACTTTTTTGCGCGTTTCGACCGGCCGGTTCGTATGCTGCCGGCAGTTGTCACACCGGTTCGCGCAATCCACGGATACATGCGTGAAACAGAAGTTCGTGCGCGGCGCGGCAGCGCCGCCCGCTGCTCCCTCGCATCCGCATGCGGCAACCCTGGCACGCCGCTTGAATGTCGTCCTGATTCGGCAGACCGCGCAGCGCACGACGAAGCCACGCGCGATGCAATCGCAATGAACCGCGTCGCCGCTATGTGCCGAGCAATTCCTTCTTGCGCAGATGCACGACGTCGCGCATCGGCGGCGCGCCGAACAGCCGGCTGTATTCGCGGCTGAACTGCGACGCGCTTTCATAGCCAACGGTCGCGGCCACGGACCCGACGTCGCCGCCCTGCCGCAGCAATAGCCGCCGCGCTTCATGCAGCCGCAGTTGCTTCTGATACTGCAGCGGGCTCAGCGTGGTCACGTGCTTGAAGTGATGATGTAGCGACGACACGCTCATGTTGACCGCCTGCGCGAGCGTGTCGACGCGCATCGGCTCCGCGTAGTGATCGCGGATCCACTCGATCGCACGCGCGATCCGGTGCGTCTGGCTGCCCGCGACGGCCATGTGCCGCAGCCGCGTGCCCTGCCCGCTCTTCATCAGCCGATAAAGCAGTTCCTTTTCGATCAGCGGCGCGACCACCGGAATGTCGGCCGGCGTATCGAGCAGCCGCAACAGCCGCAGCGCGGCATCGAACAGCGGCGGCGTCAGCTCGGCAAGCGCGATGCCCTCGCCTTCGGGGCCGGCATCCGGCTCCGGTAGCCGCATCTCGGCCGCGAGTTCGACGATGCGCTGCGGATCGAGCGTGAGCGACAGGCACAGGTAAGGCGCATCCGGCGACGCCTGCGTGACGCGCGAGAGAATCGGCAAGTCGATCGACGCAATCAGGCAGTTCCGCGTGTCGTATTCGTAAGCCTGGCCGCCCACGATCACACGCTTCGCGCCCTGCGCGGCGATCACGAGCGCGGCGCGCGACACGCCGCAGCCGAGATCGACCGGATGCCCGTGCCGGTGCAGCATCAGCGCCGGCACGGCCGTCGAGTGGGAGCCGTCGGTCGGCGCGAAGCGGGCGATCAGCGATGCCAGTTCGCGCCGACCGGATTCGCGCGACGCCGCGATATCGGTCATGTCCATGACGGGTTCCTCGCTTCGTTTCCCCGAATCGCGCGAGCATAGCGAATCGCTCGCCGCCGCGCCGGGGATTTGCAGGATTGTTCAATAAATTTGCAGGATTGGGTAGACGCAAAAAACGCGCGCTCGCGCACACTGCCCGCTAACCGGGCGCATGCCGGGTTTTCCCCATGGAGACATACCAACATGCCTACCTCGTTTGTCCTCAACGGCAAGAACGTTACGCTCGACGCCGATCCGTCGATGCCCGTCCTCTGGGCGATCCGCGAGCACGCGGGGCTGACCGGCACGAAGTTCGGCTGCGGCATGGCGCAGTGCGGCGCGTGCACCGTCCATCTCGAAGGCCAGGCGGTGCGCTCGTGCGTGCTGCCGCTCGCCGGCATCGCAGGCAAGCACGTCACCACGATCGAAGGCCTGCAGAGCAAGCCCGCGCAGGCCGTGCAGGCCGCCTGGGTGAAGCTGCAGGTGCCGCAGTGCGGCTATTGCCAGTCCGGCCAGATCATGTCGGCCACCGCCTTGCTCGAACAGAACCCGAAGCCGACCGACGCGGACATCGACGCCGCGATGAACGGCAACATCTGCCGCTGTGCGACCTACGCCCGCATCCGGGCCGCGATCCACGACGCGGCCGCGACGCTGGGAGCCTGACCATGACGATCGAACTCGACAATCGCGATTCGGTGCGGCCGTCGCGCCGCACGTTTCTGAAGGCCGCGGGCGCCGCGGCCGCCGTCAGCCTGACGATCGGTTTCGAGTGGGCCGGCCTCGGCCGCCGCGCGCTCGCCGCGACGGCCCCCGCCGCCGACTTCGCGCCGAACGCATTCCTGCGCATCACGCCCGACGGCGCGGTCACCGTCATCGCGAAACACGTGGAAATGGGTCAGGGCGCGTACACGGGCATCGCGACGATCGTCGCCGAGGAGCTCGACGCCGACTGGTCGAGCGTACGCGTCGAAAGCGCGCCGGCCGACGCGAAACGCTATGCGAACCTCGCGTTCGGCACGATGCAGGGCACGGGCGGCAGCTCGGCCATGTCGAACTCGTGGCAGCAACTGCGCGAAGCGGGCGGCAAGGCCCGCGCGATGCTCGTGTCGGCCGCGGCGGCGCGCTGGAAGGTGCCGGCCGGCGAGCTGACCACCGCCAACGGCGTCGTCACGCACGCGAAGAGCGGCAAGACGGCCGCCTACGGCACGCTGGTCGCCGACGCGTCGAGACTGCCGGTGCCCGACAAGGTCACGCTGAAACAGCCGGCCGACTTCAAGCTGATCGGCCATCGCATTCCGCGCGTGGACGGGTCGGCCAAGTCCAACGGCACCGCGCATTTCACGCTCGACACGACCTTCCCCGGCATGCGCGTCGCGCTGCTGCAGCGCCCGCCGCGCTTCGGCGCGACGGTCAAGTCGTTCGACGCGACGGCCGCGAAGGCCGTGCCGGGCGTGGTGTCGGTCGTGCAGGTGCCGGGCGGCGTCGCGGTCGTCGGGACCGGCTTCTGGGCCGCGAAACAGGGCCGCGACGCGCTGAAGATCGACTGGGACGAAACGAACGCCGAGAAGCGCGGGTCGGCGGAGATCATGCGCGAGTACCGGCAGCTCGCGGCGAAACCCGGCGCATCGGCGCGCAAGGACGGCGATGCCGACGCGGCGATCGCGGGTGCCGCGCGCAAGGTCAGCGCGACGTACGAATTCCCGTATCTCGCGCACGCGCCGATGGAGCCGCTCGACGCGGTCGTCAAGCTGACCGCGAACAGTTGCGAGATCTGGGCCGGCGACCAGTTCCAGACGGTCGACCAGGGCAACGCCGCCCGGGTCGCGGGCTTGAAGCCCGAGCAGGTGCAGATCCACACGCTGTACGCGGGCGGCAGCTTCGGCCGGCGCGCGAACGCGTGGTCGGACTACGTGGTCGAGGCCGTGTCGATCGCGAAGGCGCTCGGCGCGGACGGCAAGCCGGTCAAGCTGCAGTGGACGCGCGAGGACGACATCCAGGGCGGCTTCTATCGCCCGATGTACTTCCACAAGCTCGACGCGGGGTTGACCTCGGACGGCAAGCTGGTCGGCTGGCGCCACCGGATCGTCGGCCAGTCGATCCTCGCCGGCACGCCGTTCGAGGCGTTCATGGTCAAGAACGGGATCGACGCGACGTCGGTCGAGGGCGCGGCGAACCTGCCGTACGCGGTGCCGAACGTATCGGTCGAACTCACGACCACCCAGGTCGGCCTGCCCGTGCTGTGGTGGCGCGTGGTCGGCAGCTCGCACACGGCCTACGCGGTCGAGGCGTTCATCGACGAAGCCGCGCACGCGGCCGGCAAGGATCCGTACCTGTTCCGCCGCGACCTGCTCGCGAAGGAGCCGCGAATGCGCGCGGTGCTCGAGCTGGCCGCGCAGAAGGCCGGCTGGGATCCGGCGAAGCCGCTGCCGAAGGGCCGCGGGCGCGGGATCGCGGTGGCCGAGGCGTTCAAGAGCTATGTCGCGCAGGTCGCGGAAGTATCGGTCGACGCCGACGGCAAGGTGAAGGTCGAACGCGTGGTGTGCGCGGTCGACTGCGGGATCGCGATCAACCCCGACATCGTCGCCGCGCAGATGGAAGGCGGCATCGGCTTCGGGCTCGGCGCGGCGCTGCACAGCGCGATCACGCTGAAGGACGGCCAGGTCGAGCAGCGCAACTTCGACGGCTATCACGTGCTGCGGATGGCGGAGATGCCGAAGGTCGAGGTGCATATCGTGCCGTCGGCCGAGGCGCCGACCGGCGTCGGCGAGCCGGGTGTCGCGCCGGTAGGCCCGGCGGTCGCCAACGCGATCTTCGCGGCGACCGGCAAGCGGCATTACGTGCTGCCGTTCGATTCGGGCGATACGGCGAAGGCTTGACGGGCAAATGAAACGCCGGCCGCGCGGCGAGAGTGTCGCGCGGCCGGTTTTTCTTTCTGCCGGGGCAGGCCTCGGCGGCGCATTCGAAGTCGGCGAAAATCTGCCCCAACCCATTGATTCGACGCGGCAATCCGTCCGGCGCGGGACGGTTCGATGCCGGTTTCACCGTCCGGCCGTTGCCCGGCTTGATCGGCGGAAATCGCCCGCCCCCGTAACACCGCCCGTAACGCCCGTAACGTTCCCCCGGATGCTACGTAACAATCCTTCAATGTTGCTCCGACCCTTCCGAAGCCCGCCGCGCATCCCGCGTTAAAAATTCTTTTAGATTCAAGGCCGGCGCGCCGCCAGCCCCGCCCCCGCCCCCCGTCGACGCCTGACGGACCATCCCTGGCCCGGAAGTTGCGGTACATGACCCGCAAACACTCCTTTACGGACATGCGAGGGCCAACATGGATTGCAAATACCTGTACATCGACAATATAAAAATCAACTTCGTGCGCCGCACGATCGAAATCGACAACAAAGTCGTCGACGTCACGCCGCGTGAATTCGACGTCGTCGAATTCCTGCTCGACAACATGAACAAGATCGTGCCGCGGCAAGCGATCCAGGAAGCGGTCTGGGGCCGCGAGCTCGGCGTGTCGTCGCGCACGCTCGACACCCACATCTCGCGCATCCGTTCGAAGCTGCAGCTCGATCACGACAAGAACCTGCGGATCATCCCGATTTATGCGGTCGGCTATCGGCTGGTGCTGTTCGGCGCGGCCATGACGCACGTCGAGCGCCACGACGCGGCGCCGATCCTGCGCGCCGCGCCGCAGCAGGCGATGGCTGCCGACTACGCGTAACGCGTCACGGCTCACCCGCGCGCCACCACCGCGCGGCGCGCCGGCAAGACTCCCCACCGCGCCGCACGTCCGCCGTGCGGCGCCGCGCGGCCCGGCACACGTGCCCCGCCGCGCCACGACCGCCGCCTCCGGGCGGCGGTTGCCTTTGTGCGCGCGACGCGCCGCACGCGGCCACGCCGCCGCGCAACAGGCTTCGTAGCTCGCCGCCGCCCGCGCGGCCGGCGGATGCGCGCGACTACGGATTCCGGCGCGGCACGCGGCCGGCGCCGTCCCTACAATCGACGCAGCAGCCGCGCGCCCCCTGCGCCGCCGGCCACAACAACCCGTCGAACCAACGCCGAATCCGCCCCGATCCCGCCGTGCCTGCGCTGTCCCTGACGAATGCCGACGCCGGCGACGCCGCGAACCGGGCCTCGCCCGCCGCTGCCACCCCGCCCGCCGCGGCGCCCGCCATCCCGCCCCCGCCGGCCGCGGTCGCGCTCGACGCGTCGCCGTGGCTGCCGCGCCTGTCCGCCGCCGCCGCGCGCGGGATGTCGCATGCGTACGGCGCCACGGGCGCGGTCCCGGTCACGCTCGGCGAACACGCGTACGAGGTGCGCTGGCGCGTCGACGCCGAACCGGCCGCCGACGCGCACGCGTACCGCTTCGTCATCGGCCCGGCCGCCGGCACGCTGTGGATCGATCCGGTCGCGGAAAGCGCATGGCTCGGCGACGCGGCCGACCCGGCCGTGCCGGCCGTGATCCGCGCGGCGCTGCTCGCCGACCTCGCCGCGCCGCTCGTAGCGGTGCTGCAGGCCGCGACACGGCAGCGCGTGGAACTGCTGCCGCCGCCGGCGAGCGTGCCCGCGTGGCGCACCGCGCCGGCCGCGCTGCGCTTCGAACTGCGTCGCGCCGACGGCGCATGGCGCTGCCACGGCGCGCTGCTGTTCGATGCGCCGGACGCGCTCGCGGTGTTCTTCGCGGCGCCGGCGGCCACGCGGCCCGACACACGCGCCGCGTATGCAAGCCTGCCGGTGCCGCTGGTATTCGAGATCGGCCGGACCGAGCTGACGACGGCCGAGCTGGCCGACGTCGTCAGCGGCGACATCATCGCGATCGAGCGCTGGCGCGCGCACGAGCAGAACCTGCTGTGCGTGGCGCGGGTGCCGGCCGCGCCGGCGTGGGAGATCACCGGACGGCCGTCGGGGACCCGGCTGACCGTCGAACGAATCAGGGAGATGCCTTTGGAACCGACCCGCACCGACACCCCGCCCGCCACCGCGACCGCGCACGATGCGTCGCCCGACGATGCGCCGCGCTCGCTCGACGGCCTCGCGGTCGACCTGCGCTTCGAATTGCCGCCCACGTCGATCCCGCTCGGCGAACTCGGCACGCTGCAGCCCGGCGCGGTGATCGAACTGCAGCAAGGCATCAACCAGAGCGTGATCCATCTCGTCGCGAACGGGATGCTGATCGGCACCGGCCATCTGATCGCGGTCGGCCAGAAGCTCGGCGTGCGCGTCGTCACGCTGACGCAGCCCGCGCCGCGCGAGCGCTGAACGATGGGCAGCCTGCCGAATCCGGTCGCGCTGATCGCGGTGATCGCCGCGCTCGGCATCGCGCCGTTCGCGGCGCTGATGGTGACGAGCTACACGAAGCTCGTGGTCGTGCTCGGCCTGCTGCGCTCCGCGCTCGGGATCCAGCAGGTGCCGCCGAACCTCGTGCTCAACGGCATCGCGCTGATCCTGTCGCTGTTCATCATGGCGCCGGTCGGGATGTCGATCCGCGACGCGCTGCAGGCCCGCCACTTCGACGCCTCGGGACAATTGTCGACCGCCGACATCGGCGCGCTCGCCGATGCCGCGCTGCCGCCGGTCAAGGATTTCCTGGTGTCGCACACGCGGCAGCGCGACCGCGAATTCTTCGTGCGCACCGCGACGTCGGTCTGGCCGAAGAACCGCGCGGACGGCATCAAGGATGACGACCTGCTCGTGCTGGTGCCGAGCTTCACGCTCGCCGAGCTGACGAAGGCATTCCAGATCGGTTTCGTGATCTACATCGTGTTCATCGTCGTCGACCTGCTGGTCGCGAACATCCTGCTCGCATTAGGCATGCAGATGATCTCGCCCACGACGATCTCGGTGCCGTTCAAGCTGCTGCTGTTCGTCGCGCTCGACGGCTGGTCGCTGCTCGTGCACGGGCTCGTGCTGTCGTATCGCGTGGCGGGGGCGGGATGAGCGCGCGCAGCGTCGCCGCGAGCCTGTGCGCGATGCTCGCGCTGACGCTCGCATGCGCGGGCATGCAGCCGCGCGGCGCGCACGCGGCGGGCAGCGCCGCGGGCTTCGCGCAGCTCGCGCGCGCCTGCGCGCCGAACGTCGATCCCGACACGCTCGCCGCGCTCGTGCGCACCGAATCCGGCTTCAATCCGTATGCGATCGGCGTGGTCGGCGGCCACCTGACGCGCCAGCCCGCGTCGCTCGACGAAGCACGCGCGACCGCAAGCGAGCTGGCCGCGCGCGGTTTCAGCTACAGCGTCGGCCTCGCTCAGGTCAACGAACGAAACTTCGCGAAATACGGCCTCGACGACACGACGATGTTCGAACCGTGCCGCAACCTGCGGGCGGGCGGCGCGATCCTGACCGAATGCTTCGCGCGCTCGTCGAACACCGGCCGCCCCGCGCAGGCCGCGCTGCGCGCGGCGCTGTCGTGCTACTACAGCGGCAACTTCACGACCGGGTTCTCGAGCGGCTATGTGAGCCGCGTCGTCGCGAGCGCGCAGCGCAACGCACGCGAAGGCGGCGTCGAACCGATTCCGGTGGTGCGCGACATGCCGCCGCCCGCGCGACAACGGCGCATGGACGCGGCCGCGACCACACCGCCGGAGCGCGCGCGCAGGCTCGCGTCGCCCGCAGCCTCCGCCGACGCGCCGTCGTGCCATGCGCGACCGGTCGTGATGATGTGTCGCGGATTGTCGGCGAGCCAGGCGAAGCGGCTGTGCGTGCGATGCCTCGACCAGTAACGGCGCGCGGCCCGTTTTCCGGGGCGGGAACATCGGCCGCGCAGCCCCGGGCACGCCGCCGACGCGGGGCCGCGCGCGTCTCGTAGCGCACCGTGGCCGCGCGCGGCGGCCGGCACGCCGCGCTACGAAACGGCGAGGAGCCGGCCGCAATTCGTATCCCTACACTCGTCGGATCGCATCGTGGCGCACGTGGCGCCGTGCGGGACGCGCATCGCGCGCGTAAGGGAGACGAGCATGCTGTCGATCGACGGAATGGGACTGGGCGTCAACTGGCAACGCTTCCTGTCCGACACGCTGGACCCGGTCGTCGCGCCGCCTCCCCCGCCGCAAAAGGACGATTCGTCGACCGGCCCGGCCAACCCGACCGTGGCGCCGCCGATTCCCGTGACGGCCACGCCGTTCACCGACCCGTCGAAGCCGACCAACCCGGAAATCGCATCCGCGACGTCGCTGATCCAGAGCATGGCCGCGCAATACAGGCCGCCGCCGCCCGACATCACGGTCGAGAACGACAAGACGCGGGCGGTGCAGAAGGCGATCCAGGACGCGCAGACGCAATACGACACCGCGTCGCAATCGCTGCAGGGCGCGCAGAACGTGCTGCACCTCGCCAACCGCGACCCCGAGTCGACCCCCGACGAACGCAATGCCGCCCAGGCCAGCTACGCGAAGGCGCGTGCCGCCGCCGACGATGCGCAGCGCAACCTGAACGTCACGACCGACGCGGGCTACATGATCCTGTACGGCGAACAGGCGACGAACGACATGCCCGCCGGCATGGTTCAGTCGGATACGGGTGAAATCACGAATCCGGGCGACGCGCGCAATCTCGCCGACCAGAAGCTCGCCGCGCTGCAGGCGCTGTTCCCCGACTCCCCGCACGATCCGAACGACAAGAACTGGGCGCCGCAGGCGAGCGACTGCAAGACCCCTGTCCAGATCCGCGCGTACGACGACTGGCAGACCGCCGACGCACATGCCGCCGCGGGCGAGGCGAAATACTACGCGGATATCGCGAACTCGAATCTCGCCTATACGCAGTTTCAGTCATACCTCGCCGATCCCGACTACAAGGCGGCCGTCGACGCCGGCGTCGGGAAGTTGAACGACGCGCTCGCGCCGCTGAACCTGGAGGTGTCGCTGCCGGATGCACCGGCGTCCATGGACGCCGCGCAGCAGGCCGTCACGACCGCCGCGAAGGATGCGAACTACGCCAATGCCGCGCTCTCGGCGGCAAACGACAACGTGACGCTCGTGCAGGCGCAGCAGCAATCGGACGCGGACCACGGCAAGGAAGGCCCGACGGTCGTCGCGCCCGGCGCGATCGAGAAGGACAAGACCGCGCTCGATCGCGCGCAGACCGCCGCAGGCACGAGCAGCAGCTATCTGCAGATGTTGTCCACGCAACAGCAGGCCGACACGCTGCAGGCAAACTTCCGCGGCAAGCATGCGAGGATCGACGACGATCCGGGCGACCCGTACACGCAGCTGCAAATGGCGAAGCAGCAGGCAAGCATCGCGCACGATGCGTTCGTCGTCGCGTATGGCGGATCGCTCGCGCAGCAGTACGACGACCAGGCCGCGCAGATCGAGGCGACGGTGAAGGCGACGGCGAAGCCGCCGACCATGTGCCGCGTGCAGCCGAACTGGCTGAATGCGTCGCCGCTGTTTGCGCCGCCGTGGAGCACGGCCGCGAACGGCACGGCGAACCTGCCCGGCGCGGCGCCGCTGTTCGCATCGCCGTTTTCGGCGGCGAATCCGCTGGCGGGCGGCACACCGAACGGCGACACGCCGTCGCTCGGCACGTCGCCGTTCGTGACGAGCCCGCTCCAGCCCGCGCAAAGCGATGCGACGGCGAGCGGCACGGCGGACGCCGGCCCGACGCTGGCCGATGCGCAACGCCTGCGCGTCGTCGCGGGCGCGATCCGCGCGGCCGACGATCGCCTGTCCGATTCGGTCAACGAGCGCGCCACGAACGCGGCGCTCGCCCAGGCGCGCGACCTGCAATCGCAGAAGCACGACTCGCTGACGAACGTCCAGCAGAAATACGACGACTGGCAGGCGTCGCATCCGGCACCGCCGCGCTTCCGGCAAGTGGCCGACGGCGACATCCTGCCGGCCTTTTCGCCGCCGCTGCCGAACCCGCACCAGCGCGAGCTCGACCAGGCGAAACAGGACGCGCAGAACGCGGACAACACGGTGCAGCGGCTGCAGTTGATGGGCGAACTGGCGCATCGTCAGGTGCTGATGGACCAGTTCGATGCGGGCCTCGACGAGCGCCTGCGCTACGTGACGGACGATCACTCGGACGCGTACAAGGACTACCAGAAGGCAGCGCGCGACTTCTATTCGGCGCATCACAGCGACATGTCGAACACGCTGCTCGACGTTGCGAGCGCGAACACCGGCAATGGCGCGACGATCGATTTCGGCAAGCTGAGCGATACGCAGCAGCGCAACCTGATCGGTGTCGCGCTCGGCATGTCGCCGGACGTCGGCGGCGATCCTTCGTCGACCACCTCGGTCGCCAACGACACGCAGACGCACTTCACCAACAAGGACAAGCTGTCGGCGATCGACGGCGTGCGCAACACGCTGCTGAAGATCGGCGGCGGCGCCGGCACGCAGATCAGCGTGCGGCCGATCGTGTATGCCGCGAAAGACGTCGGCATGCAGACGACCGCGCTCTTCGAAGTCAAGGACACCAAAGGCGTCACGCAGTTCGTGGACGAGACGGCCAGCACGTACCACGACATCAACGACTACATCGACAACAACGAACTGTCGTCGGACGGCACGGTGGACATCGCGACCGGCCACAACGCGGACGGCACGCTGCAGATCGTGTCGCGCGCGGCGCACCACGACAGCGGCTTCGACAGTTTCCTCAACACGTTGACGGGCACCAAGCTCAATCTCGGGATGCTGATCGGCGGGATGGTGCTCGAAGGCATCGGCGGCGTGCTCGACGCGACGGTGCTCGGCCTGCCGCTCGGCGCGACGCTGAACGTCATCGGCACCGGCATGGCGTATACGTCGATCGCCGCGACGATGACGAGTTCGGCGCTCGACCTCGCGAACCGTGCGGACCATGGCCGCAGCTTCAACCCGTTGAGCGACGCGGGGGCGCGCTCGGATTTCATCAACCTGATACCGATGGGCGCGGCGGGGGCCTCGAAGCTCGTCGGCAGCAAGCTGTTCATGCGCGGCGTCACGGGGCTGACGCGCATGCCGAAAGTGGCGTCGTTCCTCCGCGGCGCCACGAAGGTCTTCGCGGTCGGGACCGGCGTGGCCGGTGCGACCGAGTCGTTCTTCGAGGCCGGGGCCGACTACCTCAGCGGCAATGCCGACGCGGGCAACAAGGCGCTCGTCGGCGGCCTCACGAACGTCGCGCTGATCGCCGCGGGCGGGCTCAAGGCGCGCGCGGTCACGGGCGTCGTCAATCGCACCGGCATCGTCGCGCGCACGACGGACGGCAAGGCAGTGACGATCGACGGCCAGACGATCCGGCAACTGCTGAACAACGGCGGCGACGCGTCGCTCGCGGCCGGCCGCAATCGCGCGACCTTCGACGGCGAGCGCGTGACGGTGTCGCACGACGGCACGCTGATGGTCGGCGACAACGTGCTGACCTATGACGGCAAGCCGATCCGCATGCTCGACAACGCTTCGCGCAAGGCGTTGCCGACGGGCGAATCCGTCGTGCTCGGCGCGGACGGAAAACTGTCGCTCGCTTCGGTTTCCGACAAGAACTGGACCAACGGCACGCGCATCGACTCGCTGACCGACACGGGCGAAAGCCTGTCGTTCGGCCCGGGCGGCCGGATGAGCACGACGCCGAAGATCGCGGCGAGAACGCGGCTCGATCTGCTCGACAGCGCGTTGCAGCAGGCGCGCGACGCGTACACCGCCGAGAACGGCGGCGAACAGACGGCACGCAGCCTCGCGCAGACGACGACGCAGGACGACACGGCGAGCGCCGCGACCGACGCGCGCAGCACGCGGCGCACGAGCGAGGAACGCGCACGCATCGACGAGCAGCGCGACGAAAGCGATGCCGATCACGCGACGAATGCAGGCAGCAACCGCCGCAGCGCCGACGCGCACGCGATGCGGTATCGTCCGCTCGACACCGATACGCCGGCCGGCGCCGGCAATCGCGAGACGCCCGGGGCCGCGCGACCGCGCGTCGACGTCCGGGTCGTCGATCTCGCCGACGAGGCGCCCGCCACCCGTCCGGCGACGTCCGACCCGGCCGGCATCGCGGTACCGCGCGGGCCGCGCGCGGAACCGATGAAGATCGGTGATCGCACGGTGTACATCGTCCGCGACGGCGCCGAAGCGGACGCCCCCGCTGTCGGCGGCGTCCGTCCGCAGGACCTCGAGGAACCCGTCATCGTCGTCGCGGGCGAACACGACGGGCTACTCGCGCCCGAACTCGCGAACCGCTGGCAGAAGGCCATTTATGCGGCCGCGCCCGATGCGTTCGGCACCGATGGCCAGTTGCGCCCCGATGCGCGCGTGCTCCGCTTCGACCCCGCGCCGGACACCGAGGCGGCCGCCGGCCATGTGGCCGCCGACGAAACGCCGCACGCAAATTCGCCACGCGACCCGCGCGACGATACGGTGATCGTGCTCGCCGGCAGGCGCGGCCCGAACGAGCCTGCGGTGCCCCAACCCGCCGCGACGCGTCAACCGGTGAACGCGCTCGACGGTAGGTTCAGCCCGCCGAACCGGGTGCTCGTGCTGATCCGCCCGGAACGCACCGATGCGGCGCAGCGTGCGCCTGCCCGCGACGGGACGGCGCCGGACGAATCCCGCACGGCGCCCGCCGCGCGCGCGGACGGCGCAAAGCCGCGATCCGCAACGACGAGCGACGCCGCGACGCAGCCCGATACCGATCTCGCGGCGGCGCACCCGGAATTGACGGAAGCCGCGCCGCCCGAAGCAGCCGCACCGGATAACCCCGGCCGCTTCACGCAGGTGCAGTTCCGTTTCGGCGGCGCGCCGCTCCCCGAGGCCGTGCAGGCGCTCGCGATGCAGTCGGCGACCCTCGTGACGCAACTGCGCATGCTCCACGACGCCGGCTGGCGCGTGAAGGTCGGCAAGCGAGGCGGCGGCAGCTACATCGATCCGCGCAGGCGCCGCATGACGATCGACGGCGCGCTCAAGGATCCCGGCAGCATCACGTACACGCTCGCCGGCGAGGCGCGACAAGCGGTGGAAGCGATGCACGGCGTGCTGAAGCCCGACTACGGCGATCGCGGCCGCTTCACGCGCAAGGCCCTCGAAGCGGAGGCGCGCGCGCAGATCAACGCGTTCGAGGCGCGCTACGAGATCGCCCTCTCGAGCGGCGTCGACATCGCCGAACACGCGCATCTGCCCGAAGGGATCGCGCGCGAGGGGGTCGACTGGCAGCGCACGTCGGGCGATTACACGGGAACGGTCGGGCGGCTCGCCGACCTGTTCGCCGATGCGCCGGTGTCCGGACGCGACGGGCAGACCTTCAGCGCGTTCTACGACGACGTATGGGCGCGCCAGAAACGCCGCGGCGGCATTCCGCGCCGCATGCCCGCGCCGCGCATGCACGCCGCCGGCGACGCGCCGGACGACAGGCAACACCTCGACGCGCGCACCGCGTGGAGCCACGCGCATGCGGTGCTCGCGTCGCCGTTCGGCGACGGCCGCCCGGTACCCGACGCGGCCGACCTGCACGCGCGCCGCGACGGGCACATGGCGCGATTGCCAGATCGCAACCTCCTCGTGCTGCACGCGGACACGCTGCCGGACGGCACGCTGCTCGTCGACGGCGAGCCGGCCAATGTGCACGAATACACGCTCGCCCAGGCGCCGTGGAGGCTGGTCAAGGACGCCGACACGATCGTGCTGTCCGCGAAGCGCGGCGGCAATGAAACCGCCGCGCGGCTCGCGAACGTATTGCAGCGCGCCGTCTACGCGCCGCCCGAGCGTGCCGTCGGCGACGACGCAGCCGTGCTCGACACGCGCGTGTTCCACCGCTTCGACCCGGCGCCCGCGGCGCCGCACGCCCTCGGCGAACTCGCGGCCGACGCCGAGGGCGTCCATCTCGCCGGCGACCCGGGCACGCGGATCGACGTCGAGCACAACGTCGGCGCACTGCTTGGCGCGGGCGCGCGCAAGACCGCGTTCACGCTCGGCGACGACGCGGCGCTCGTCACGGTCGATCACGGCCCCACGCCGTTGGCGCCGCGGGAGGCGCCCGAATCGCTCGACGCACGGCGCGCGGCCGACGAGCAGCTCGTGAACGCCGAACGTCAGGCGCTTCAGGAACTCGAAGCGCTGGGCATACGCACCGTGCAGCTGCACGGTCCGTTTCGCTCGCTGGGCGGCATCGTCTCCGCGCTGGTCCACCCGCTCGGCGTGTTCCACAGCGACGCGTTCGCGACAGGCGCCCTGCCGTCCTACATCTCGCGCGCGGGGATCCAGAACATCCTGCGGCTGCACGATGTGCTCCACCAGTCCGGCATCGGCTTCGACCTGCAGGGCATCTTCACGCGCTCCGGCGACTTCCTGGTCAGCGATCCCGGACGGATTCGCCGCGACGACTACGGATCGCACCAGATCTCGCTGTCGCGGCTCGCGGAAATCGAGCGCGGCGTCGTACGCTGGCTCCAGTCGAATGAAACCGGCACCACGCTCGCGCAACGTGACGGAGCGCTGCCGTCCGACGCGTTCGTGCAGAAGCCGTCGCCGATCATGCGCGTGCGGATGCGCGTCGGCGGCGTGCCGCTGCCCGACGCCGTCACCACGCTCGCGCTGCAGTCGGACACGCTCGCGGCGCAATTGCGCATGCTCGACGCCAACGGCTGGCGCGTGCGCGTCGGCAAGCGCGGCGGCGGCAGCCGGATCGATACGAAGCACAGGCGCGTGACGATCGACGGCTCGCTGGCCGACCCCGAATCGATGACGTACGTGCTCGCGCACGAGACCAAGCATGCGGTCGAGGCGATCGAAGGCACGCTCGGGCTCGACTACAGCGACCGCGGCCGTTTCTCGCGGACGGCCTTCGAAGCCGAGGCACGCGCGCAGATCAACGCATTCGAGGCACGTTACGAAATCAAGCTGACGAGCGGCATCGACATCGCCGCGACGGTGCGGTTGCCCGATGCGCTGCAGCGCGAAGCCGACGCGTGGCAACCGTCGACCGATCCCGCCGTCGCCGTCGCGCGGCTCGCCGATGCGTTCGCCGATGCGGCTGTGTCGGGCACCGGCGGCAAGACGTACACGGCGTTCTACGGCGACGCGCACGCGCGTGCAAAGGCACGCGGCATGCGCGCGATGCCGGCGCCGGAAACACGCGCCGCGCGCGGCGACGCGAACGACGGGCCGCACACGATGCGCGAGATCCAGGCGCAGCGTGCGGCGTGGTCGCAGGCCAACGCCGCACGCGACGCGTCGCCGTTCGGCGCCGGCGGCCCGCCGCCGCTCGATACGCTGTCGTTCCTGCGCGACGGCCGCATCCTGATCGATCCGGTCACGCGTCTCGCGATCGTGCCCGCCGAGACGCTGCCCGACGGCACGCTGCTCGGCCCCGACGGGCAGCCCGTCGATCCGCATACGTTCACGCTGCTCAATCCGCCGCCGTCCGACCCGGGCTATACGACGATCCTGTCGGCGCGGCATGCGAACGAAGGCGCGGCCGCGCAGCTCACGAACCTGTGGCAGCGCGCGATCTACACCGCGCATCCGGACGCGGTCGGCGCGGCGGGCGCGTTGGCCGACCTGTCCGGAACGAACCGCTACGTGCCGGCCGCGTATCGCCAGCCGTCGCTCGGCGAGCTGTCGGTCGACCCCGTGCACGGCCATCTCCATCTCGGCGACGATCCCGCCAGGCGCGCCGATCCGGCGGATTTCCTCGGGCCGGTGCTGGGCTCGGGAGCGGACAAGACCGTGTTCGACGGCGGCGCCGGACAGGCGATCGGCGTGTACCGCGACGACTCGGCCGACGGCGTCGCCGACGCCCATGCGGCCGTCGATCTCGAACAGAGCGGGCTCGCGATGCTGCACGACGTCTACAAGTTGCCGACCAGCACCACCGACGGGCCGTTCACCGTCGGAAACCACGTCGCGGTCGTGCTGAAGCCGTCCGCGCAGCTCAGCAGCGTCGACGTCGAGCTCGACATCGGGCTGCCGAGCGTGGTGTCGGGCAAGGGTCTGGCCGACCTCGAGCGGATCCGCCGCGTCACGCAGACGCACCATCTGCTGTACGACTTCCAGGTGCTGTTCGGCCGCAACGGCGACGTGATGCTGCACGATCCCGGTCACCTCAGGCCCGGCGCCGACCCGGACGGCAGCGTACTCGGGCGAATCGACGAAGTCGCCGCGAAGATCCACGACGGAATCGCGACCGGCCGTATCCGGCTCGCGCATCCGGCGTTCGTCGAAGCCGGCGCGTATGCGCCGCGGCCCGGCGCGATCGGGCGCGTCGTCACGACCTTCCGCGGCATCGTGCTGAAGCTGCACGCGCACGCGCTGGCCGCGCGTTCGCCGACGCTGCGGGCGCAGATGCGGCTCGCGCGGTGCGACGGCTGGAAGGTGAAGCTCGGCGCCCCCGGCGGCGGCCAATACGTGGACGCGGCGCGGCGCGTGATCGTCCTCGACGGCAACACGCGTCGCGCCGGCACGCTGGTGTTCGCGCTCGCGCACGAGGCGCAGCACAGCGTCGACATCTCGACGGACACCCTCGGCATCGACCGCAGCAGCCCCGAAGCGTATGTGAGGAGCCTGCTGCTCGCGGAAGCGCGTGCGCAACTCAACGCGTGTCGCGTGCGCGACGAAATCCTCGCGGCCGGCGGCCCCGACATCGCCGCGCACGCGCAACTTCCGGAGGCGCTCGCCCGCGCGGCGGAGCACGCGTTCGCGAGCGGCGACGAGGCAGCGCTCGATGCGCTCGCCGATACGTTCGGCGACATGCGCACGTCGCTGCCCGGCAAGCCGACCTATCGCGCGCTGTACGCCGAGCAGGCGCGCGCCGAATTCGCCGGCCGGCCGGCGCCGGCGAAGCTCGCGGCACCGGCGCGCGGCGGCGCACGGCGCGGCCGCTACGCGATCGACAGCGCGGAAATGACGCGCGCGCGCGCGTGGCTCGACGAACGCGGCATGCGCACGCTCAGACGCGTCGACGGCACGCATGCGCCGTCGCTGCGCGCACTCGTGCGGCAAACCGGCGTCGATACCGAACTGCTGATTGCGCGCGCCGGCCCGGTGACGCCCGACGCGCCGCCCGAATTCGTCGCGTCCGCGCGCATCGATGCGAACGGCGCGATCAAGCCGCCGAAATTCGTCGGCAACACGCTGACGCAGGACGAACGGGAATGGCTCGGGGCCGCGCTGGACACCGCGCTGGACGCGGCCGATCCCGCGCAGGCCGCGGCCGCCCGCCAGGCCTTCGCGTTCCATGCGTCGCCGGTGTCGCTCAACGAACTGCGGTCGCTCGGCGGGGTCGCGAAGATCGAGCCCGTGCGCGACGGCAAGCCGGTGACGTTCACGCAGCCCGGCCGCGTGACCCACCGCTACGTCGCCGCGATCGTCGCGCTGGACAATACGAAGCACTACCGCAGCGCGCACAAGGCGATCGCGGCGGCCGCCGAGTCCGACACGATCTACGCGGTCGACCAGGCAAGCGGCGAAATTCGCGGCCACGCACGCTACGACAGCAGCCACGGCGTCTGGCAATACCAGGAGAACGCGCCACTTGCGCACACCCGTGTCGCGCAACGGCCCCTGGCCGGCGCGTACCCGCGACGTGCGCAAGTGCGCGTACGGCCGCACGGCAAATCGCACGGCGTGCCGCTCACGCGAGCACGCGCGCGCGGCATGACGTTCGCGGTCAGCAGCATCGCCCCGGCGACGCTCGAACGGATCGGCAACCGCTTCGATCCGGTCAAGCCGCCGAAAGCCGGCAAGCCCGACAAGCTGCCGCGGCCGGGCCTGCGCTATCTCGGCCATCTGGGGCTCACGAGAACGCTGAACGCGCCGCGCCGCGTCGCCTTGCTGACACGCAACCGCGCCGCCGCGGTGCTCGGACGCGGGCGCACCGGCGCCGCCCTCCCCGCCGGCGGCACGCGCGCGGCCGATCCGGCTACGCGGCTGTTCGAGAAGAACGTGTTGCCCGCCGGCAAGGACGCGGCACTCGATTTCAGCGGCCACAACGCCGTGCACCTGCTCAGCGTCGCCGAATTCGGCGGCCTCGAGGCGGGCAAGCATCACATCTACGTCTACGACACCGCGGAACCGCTGACCGACCGGCTCGACGCGCCCGAGGGCATGCTGGTGCCCGACGCGAACGGCAAGCTGACGTGGCACGACCCGCACACCCCGTCCGCGCCGGGCGTGCCGCTCGAGTCGTCGCCGATCGGTGACGGCCCATACGGCGCCAACGTGCATCTGCTGCTCACAGAACTGACGCCCGCCGAACTGGCCGCGCATGCGCGCGGCACACGGCTCGCGGCGCTGACGCGGCGCCTCGCGCACCTCGAAGCGATCGAACGGGACAAGTCGCCCGGCACGTTCGCGTCGCTGCGCACGTGGGCGAGCCAGCAGGCGCGTGACGCGCGCCGCGCGCGCAACGCGCTGAAGAAGCAGATCAAGACCGAGAAGGACGCTGCCAAGCGCCTCGGCCAGCCCGTGCCCGCCAACCCGAAGCTCAGGATCAGGCCATACCAGCCGTCGCTCGTCAGCGCGACGCTCGTCGAATGGAAGCGCCTGTACGGCGACGGCAACGTGTCCGGCCTGTTTGCGCACCTCGAACGGATCGACGCGCTCGCGAAGCGGGAACGCGACCCGCGCCTTGCGTCGCTCGAGCTGATCGACACGCCGCCCGATGCGCCGCCGCCGGCGATGATGGCCGACGCAGCCGCGTGGCGCGGCACCGGCATGCCGCTGTACGTGGCGCGCGACTGGTCCGGCGGCGGCGCACGCTATGCGCCGGTGCCGTTCTGGAAGCGCGCGCAGCGTGGCCTGAGCACGGCCGCGGCCACCGACCGCGCGCTGCGGCGCGCGTTCCTCGGGACCAGCGAGGCATTGCAGCACCGCATGGTGCCGATGAGCCGCGCGCACCGGCTGTCCGACGATCCGGCGCCGTTCGTCCGGCAGATCGTGCGCAACGGCGGCGTGATGCCGGTCGTGACGATCCCGATCGATCCGCACACGCTCAACGCCACGCGCGGCGCGAAGCACGACCCGGAATTCGTCGGCGACGTGAAATCGATCGGCAACCAGAAGACCGCGAAGATCGACTACTGGGAAGGCACGATCACCGGCGAAAACGGCGCCGTCATGCATCTCGACGACCTGACCGAGGCGAATCTGCATCGGTGGCTCGACGCGGCATCGCAGGCAGGTTTCCTGCTGCGCCTCGAAATGGCGCCCGCGCGCGCGCTCGTGTCGTCGGAGGACAACCGGCATCTGGCCGGCACCAACGACGGCTATCACCATCACGCACGCCTCGGCGAGCTGCTCGAATCGTGGGCCGACGCGCATCCGGGCGCCCCCGCGCCGCACGTGATGGTGACGTTTCACGGATGGGATGCCGTGCCGGAGCCGGTGCCGGGCGCGGGCCATCTGGCGCTCGTCAACTCGCTGCTCGACCGGCCGACGCTGAAATGGGTGCATGTCGGCCTGTCGTACGCCACGCACGGCGCCGACTTCATCGCGAATCAGGAACTGACGACCGCGCTGGCCACGATGCTCGTCGACCGCGCGCAGGCGGAAGCCGCCGCGCGGGCCGGCGCGAAACCGGTCGAAAGCACGCTCGAGCGGTTGCACGGCTCGGATGCGCTGACGCGCGTGTTCGAGCGCGTCGACCGCGCCACGCTGGCGGACCAGCACCAGATGCTGCTGGCCGAAATCGAGCGGATCGGCCGCGCCAGGGGCCTGCCGCCCGACGCGATCGCGGCCTTGCGGCAGGGAATCTACGAAGGCAACACGACGCGGCTGCTGAATCGCGCGCGTTACGCGACGTCGACGTTCGCGACCCGGGCCTGGGCAGCAAACCGGCAATCCGCACCGAAGGCGGACGCGCCCGGCCGCAAGTTCACCGAGACCTGGCTGGCGAGCGTCGGCGCCCGGCTGCGCGCACCCGGCCAGGACACGACGCTGCGGCCCGGCCAGAGCGGCCCGGCGCCGCTCGCGCCGTGGCGCGAGATCGTCCGGCAACCGGCACTGATCGTCGACGACTCGCTGCCCGTCAGCGACAGCCGGCTCGTCAGCGCGCAGGCGGTCGCGCACGTCGCGGCGGACGATCCGCTCGCCGCCTACGCCGAACTGAATGCGCTGCGCCTGCAGCAGGTGGAGCGCTCGTGGTCGCTGCTCAACTGGAAGAACGTGCTGTCCGGGATGGTCGGCATCGGTGCCGGCGTCGCCGTCCATCACATCGGCCTCACGCCGACGAACTACAGGCAGGCGGCCAACACGACGTTCGTCGGCGTGCGGACCGGCCGCCTCGTCCAGGCGTTGCATCAGGACACGCTGCGCGCGCTGCAAAGCGGCGATCCGCGGCTCTTCAACCATGTGATCGACCGCTTCATGAGCGGCCTCAACAACCAGTTGTCGGCGCACCGGATGCACGAGGACCAGCGTCGCGCGTCGCTGATCCGGCTGGCGGACGAAGGCCGCGCGAAGATCAACCTGCAGCTCGAACTGCATCGCAGGCAGTCGCTGCCCGCCGACAAGACGGTCGAATATACGAAGCTGATCGCGAACGACATGGTCCAGCAGATGCAGGGGGTGCTGGCCGGCACGTCGATCCAGCAGCTCCATCACGGCAATCCGCGCCGCTTCCTCGGCAAGGTCGGCCGCACGGCGGCGATCGCCGGCTACGCGAGCCTCGGCGAGCTGTCGCTGCATACGCTGCTCCAGGATCCTTCGCTGGTGCCGTTCCTCGGTACCGCCGGCGCGCTGCTCGGCCTCACCTACACGGGGCTCGTTCAGGCGAGCGCGTTCACGCACCTGAGCATCGAGCGGCGCAGCCGCGTCGTGCGCTTCATCGACACCGCCTCCGACCTCGCGAGCATCGCGGGCGGCTACATCGGGCCGTTCGTCGGCTCGGCGCCGACGATTCACGCGAACCTGCCGATGGCGATCTCGTCCTTGAGCTCCGCGACGCTGCTCGCGCTCGCACGCACCGACACGCATTTTCCGAACCTGACGAAGCGCGTCACCGGCAAGATGCCGACGATCCTGCTGCTCGCGCCGATCGGCATCTACGTCGGCAACTGGCTCTATACGGCGTTCGGCGGCAGCGGCAGCGGCAAATCGACGCCGCCGACGGGTTCGACGAAACCGCCCGGCCCGCCGGCGGGGCCGCCGTCAGGCACGCACGTGCACGTGGCGCCGGCGACGCCGGCAACGCCAACTGCCCCGTCGGGCACATCGAGCACGCCGAGCACGCCGAGCACGTCCAGCGCGCAGCCCTACATCGTCGTCGAAGGCGATTCGCTGTGGGTCATCGCCGACCAGCATCGTCAGTCGCTGCTCGATGCCGCGCACGTGTCGCGCGCCGATCAGCAGACGATGACGCGCGGCGAACAGGACGCGCGCGCGCTGAACGAGATCCTGCAGCTCAATCCGTCGGTCGCGCACGATCCGAACCGCCTGTCGATCGGCACGCCGCTGATCGTGGGCTGAAATCGGCGCCGCGCGTTACGCCGCCCGCTGATGTTCCAGCCACGCCTGGAACATCAGCACCGTCCACAGCTGGTGCTGCCAGTTCATCCGGCCCGCCTGATGCTGGCGCCACAGCCGCTCGACGGCCGCCGCATCGAAGAAGCCCTCGTCGCGCAGCCGCGACGGCTGCAGCAGCGCGTCGGCCCAGTCGCGCAACGCGCCGCGCAGCCAGTGATCGACGGGCGCGCAGAAGCCCTGCTTCGGCCGGTCGATCAGCGCCGGCGGCACGTACCGGTAAAGCAGCCGGCGCAGCAGCGCCTTCGACGGCCCTTCCGGCAAGCGCACCGACGCGGGCAGCCGCCACGCGAATTCGACGACGTGATGGTCGAGGAACGGCATGCGTGTCTCGAGGCTGACCGCCATCGCCGCGCGGTCGACCTTCGCGAGAATGTCGGTCGGCAGGTACGTGAGCGTATCGATCGCCATCGCCTGCTCGGCAAAGCTCAGGTTCGCGGGCCATGCGGACACCGTATCGAGCGGCGTCGGCGGCTCCTGGCCGCTGAGCGCGATGCGCTCCGGATGATGCACCGACGACATCAGCAGCCGGTACAGCCCGATGCGGCTCTCGGCCGTCATCACGTGGCCGAGCTTGTGCAGCCGGTCGCCGATGCGGGTCGCCGAGTCGCGCGCTTCCACACCGCCCCATGCGCCCTGCGCGACCGCCGCGAGCTGGTCCGCGTGATCGGGGCGCAGCGCGTGCAGCGCGGCGGCGATCCGCGCGCGCACCGCCGCCGGCACGCGATGCAGCTTGCGCCACAGGCGCGGCGTCAGGAAATAGCGCGTATAGCCGCCGAACAGCTCGTCGCCGCCGTCGCCGGACAGGCTCACCTTCACGTGCCGGCGCGTCAGCTCGGACACGAGGAAGGTCGGAATCTGGGAGGCGTCGGCGAACGGTTCGTCGTAGATCGCCGGCAGCTTCGGCACGACGCCGAGCGCATGGTCGGCCGTCACGTAAAGCTCGGTGTGGCGCGTGCCGAGATGGCGCGCAACCGCCTTCGCGTAGCCGGCTTCGTCGTAACCGGCCTCGTGAAAGCCGATCGTGAACGTGTCGACCGGGTTCGCCGACTGCGCCTGCATCAGCGCGACGATCGCCGACGAATCGATACCGCCCGACAGGAACGCGCCGAGCGGCACGTCGGCTTCCATCTGCCGCGCAACCGCCTGGCGCAGAACCGTGTCGAGCTGCCCGACCGCCTCGTCGGCGCTGCCCTCGAACGGCCGCTCGCGGCCCGCTTCGATCGCCTGCTCGAGCGTCCAGTACGCGCGCACGCGCGGCGTGTCGCGCGCATGCTCGAACTGGATGAAGGTGCCCGGCGGCAGCTTGCTGATGCCGCGATAGATCGTATGCGGCGCCGGCACGCTCGACTGGCGCAGGTACAGGCACATCGCGTCGCGATCGATCGTGCCGTCAAAGCCCGGATAGCCCCGCAGCGCCTTCAGCTCCGACGCGAACACCAGTGCGTCGCCGATCCGGCCGTAATAGAGCGGCTTCTCGCCGATCCGGTCGCGCGCGAGCGTCAGCACCCGCGACGCGCGGTTCCACAGCGCGAACGCGAACATGCCGGTCGCGCGCCGCAGCGTCGCCTCGACGCCCCACGCGACGATCGCCGCGATCAGCACCTCGGTGTCGGAGTGGCCGCGCCACGCCGGGGCGCGACCCGCGCGCTCGAGCTCCGCGCGCAACTCGCGATGGTTGTAGATTTCGCCGTTGAAGACCATGACGTAGCGGCCGCACGCGGATGCCATCGGCTGCCGGCCGTGGACCGACAGATCGACGATCGCAAGCCGCCGGTGACCGAGGGCGATGCCAGCCTCCGGGTCGACCCAGAGGCCCTGCCCGTCGGGCCCGCGATGCGCGACGCTCGCCGTCATTCGCGCGAGCGTGCCGCGCGCTGTCTCCTCATCGAAGGCGACGCTATTCAGAAAGCCGTCGATTCCGCACATTTGATTTGTCTGCCTCTGTTGACCTGGTCCGTCAGCGGCGGCGCAACCTCGCGGCCCGCCGCCCGGCTGACGGTCAAGCCATATTACGAAGAAATAAATCAGCAATAATTCATGGATGAATGTCGGACAAATCCGGAAAAAAAGCCGCGTCAAGCCCGACGTGCAATCGGCCCGGCAAACTGGAAAAGGGTCCACATCACGGCGCATCGGCGAACGGCGTGCATGCCGGCGATCGGGGCCCGGCGGGCCGTACCCGTCATGCCGCGCCGGTCGCCCACTTCAGCAACTGCGCGACCTCGCGGAAATGCTGCTGCTGGATCGTGCCCTTTTCGGGCGTGCTCTCGTACAGCGCGTGCGCGAGGCCGGCGTTCGCGAGCGTCGGGCGCAGCGCGTCGCGCGCGAGCCGCACGATCCGCTCGGCCGCCTCGCCCTCGCCGCGCGCGAGCACCCACGGCAGCGTGCCGATCCCGCCGTAATAGAGCGCAACCGCGACGCTCGACGAATAGACGACCACCGACGCGAAACCGATCCGGTCCGGCAGCGACGAGAACTGCGCTTCGCGCGCGAGCTGCCGGCGCTTTGCCTCGATGTGCGGATCGCCCTCGTCTTCCTTGTGCTCGCGCCGCACTTCCTCGATCGACATCTTCATCTTCTGGTTGAACTCATGGCGCTGGTGAACGATGTCGATCAGCGCCATGACGATGTAGATCAGCGCGGCCCAGCCGAACAGCAGCATCAGCAGCTTCACGATCAGCGCGAGAATCGACATCGGCCGCGTGAAGCCGGACTGCACCGACGGGTCGAGCGACTCGACGATCAGCCAGCCGAGCGTCGCAGCGAGCAGCACGGTCTTCAGCAGCATCTTCGCGAGGTTCACGAGGTTGCGCATCGACCACATGTTCTTCAGCCCCTCGGCTGGGTTGAGCCGCGACAGCTGCGGCACGAGCCGGCTCCACGCCATCACGCCGCCCACCTGCACGAAGCCCGCGAGCAGGCCGGCCAGCAGCCCGGCCGCGACGATCTGCGCGGACAGCAGCGCCCAGTCGCGCGCGGCGCCGTCGATCAGCGCCGCGAGCCGGGCGGACGGATCGGCCGCGCCGGCCGCATCGAACACGAGCCGGAACAGCGCCTGCAGCCGCGCGAACAGCGTGCCGAGCCCGACCGCGAGCGCGACGCACACGCCGACGAAGAACGCCGACGAGATCGTCTCCGCGCTCTTCGGCACGTCGCCCTTCTGGCGTGCTTCGCGCAGGCGCTTCGCGGTCGGCTGCTGGTTCTTTTCGGCCATCGTCGCTCCTGTTCCGGCGGGCCGTCACGCGCCGCCGTGCGCGGCGAACAGCGCGCGCAGCAGCGCCATCAGCCCGCTGTCGGGGCTCAGCAGCGCATGCAGCGACGCGTACACCACCGGCAGGAACAGCACCATCATCAGCACCGCGAGCGCGCTCTTCACCGGCTGCGCGAATACGAAGATGTTCAGTTGCGGCACCGCGCGCCCGACGAGACCAATGCCGAGCTCGACGAGCACCAGCACGATGATGACGGGCGCGGCGAGCTTCACCATCCATTCGAAGATCGTGTCGGTCTGCCGCACGACGAAGGTCTCGAGCATCGACGAGAAATCGGGGCCGAGCGAGCCGATCGGCCACCACGCGTACGACTGCGCGAACAGTTGCACCAGCACTTGAAGGCCGCCCGCGGTGACGAACAACGCGATCGCGACGAAATTGAGGAATCCCGACGTCGGCCCGCCCTCGTGCCCGCCCATCGGATCGAAGAACGCGGCGCTGCCGCTGCCGGTCTGGAAATCGATCAGGTAGCCGACGCCCTGGATCGCGAACAGCACCGCGCTGAACGCGCCCGCGAGCAGCATGCCGACCACCGCCTCCTTCGCGACGAGCAGGCACCACATCAGGAACGGCAGCGCGGCGACCTGCGCCGGATCGATCACCGGCGCGACGAACGCGGCGATCACCACCGCGATTCCGTTGCGCACGAGGCCCGTGACGATCTGCTCGTTGAACACCGGCACCACGAACATGACCGGCAGCAGGCGCGGCATCACGTAGAGCAGCGGCCGCAGCGTGCCGGCGATGTCGTTGAAATTCGCGGCGTGGTCTAGCATCGGCGGTCCGCGGCGGCGGGAGGGGTTGCAGCGTCGGCAGCGGTCGAGTCGGCGGTGTCGGGGGAGTCTGCCGCGGCCGTCGCATCCGCATCCGCCGGCCGCGACACCATCTCCGCATCGAATACGGCGGCCATCTCCGGCTGCCCCGCCGCATGCTCCGGCGCATCGCCCGCCCACACGCCGGCTGTCGCGAAACGCCGCACCGCATGCGCATCCGCGACCTCGTCGGCGTCGCGCTCGACCCGCGCGGCGCGCGCCTGCAATGCCTTCTCGCCCGCCTTGTCGAGCTTGTCCTCGGCGGCCTTGGCCTTGCGCGCGGCGCGCTGCAGGTCCGCGAGCGTCGCCTCGTGATCGCGGTGCACGTGCGCGGCTTCGCTGACCGACGCATTCGCGACGCCGATGTGACGATCGAACGTGCGCGTGTCGGCCGCGGCGTTTTGCAGCGCGCGCGCCTCGCGCAGGTCGTCGGCGAGCCGCGTCTGGATCGCGGCCTTCGCCGCGACCTGCCGCGCGAGCTGCGCGTGCGCGGCATCGAGCGCGCGGCGGCTCTGCGCGGCGATGCCCTGCTGGCGCGCGGCCGCCACACGCGCGATCTGGCTGCGCATCTCGCGCACGCGCTTCAGGCGCGCAAGCGTCGCGAGCACGAGACGGTCGTCGGCTTCAGACATGGTCGTTCGCGAGTTTCGTCAGCTTCGCGAGCAGCGCGTCGAAACGCACGTCCTCGTGCGACGCCTGCGTGCAGAACGCGCCGATCGCATCGCGCGCGCGCAGCGCGAGATCGCCGAGCCGGTCGCTGCCTTCGCGGTACTCGCCGATCTGCACGAGCAGCTCGATCTCCTGGTACTTCGCGATCAGCTCGCGTACGCGCGCGGCCGAGTGCTGATGCGCGCGGCTCGCGACGAGCGGCATCACGCGCGACAGGCTCGCGAGCACGTCGATCGCCGGATAGCGGTTCGCGAGCGCGATCTTGCGCGACAGCACGATGTGGCCGTCGAGGATCGAGCGCACTTCCTCGGCGATCGGATCGGATTCCTCATCGCCTTCGACGAGCACCGTGTACAGCGCGGTGATCGATCCGGTCGCGCCCTGCCCCGCGCGTTCGAGCAGGCGCGGCAGCACGGCGAACGTCGACGGCGGGAAGCTGCGCCGCGTCGGCGGCTCGCCGCTCGCGAGACCGACCTCGCGCTGCGCGCGCGCGAAGCGCGTCAGCGAATCGACCAGCAGCAGCACGCGCTTGCCGGCATCGCGGAAGTGCTCGGCGATCGCGGTCGCGACCAGCGCGGATTTCACGCGCTCCATCGCGGGACGATCGGACGTCGACACGACGACGATCGAGCGCGCGCGCACCTCGGGCGACAGGCTGTGCTCGATGAATTCGCGCACTTCGCGGCCGCGTTCGCCGACCAGCGCAATCACGTTCACGTCGGCCTGCGCGCCGCGCGCGATCATCCCGAGCAGCGTGCTCTTGCCGACGCCGGACGGTGCGAAGATGCCGACACGCTGGCCGATGCCGAGCGTCATCAGGCCGTCGATCACGCGCACGCCGGTCGGAAACGGCGTGTCGATCATCTTGCGCGCGAGCGGGTTCGGCGGGTCCTGCTGCGTCGATACCCACGCGGCGCCCGTCACGGGCCCGCGATCGTCGAGCGGCCGGCCGAGCCCGTCGAGCACGCGGCCGAACAGCGCTTCGCCGACCGGGAACACGTGCTCGCGCCCGGACGGCACGACGGTCGTCTCCGGCGACAGCCCGGCCACGTCGCCGAGCGGCGTGAGCAACGTGGTCTGCCGCGAGAAGCCGACCACTTCGGCGAGCAGCGTCGGCTGGTTCGGCGTGCGCAGTTCGCAGATCTCGCCGAGCCGCGCGCGGATGCCGGTCGCGTTGAGGATCTGCCCGACCGCGTGATTGACGCGGCCCTGCACCGACACCGGCGAGAAAAATGCGAGCCCCGCGTCGAGGTCGCCGACGAGGCGGCCGCGATCGAACGGCGCCGCATCGTCGTCACTGTCGCCGCCGAACGACTGCGGATCGTCGAGCGGCGTGTTCATCGCGACGTGCCCTTCAGCGCATCGCGGCGGATCGCCTGGCGCAGCGCGTCGATCTGCAGGTCGAGGCTCGCGTCGATGCGCCCGGACGGCGTCTCGACCGTGCACGCGTGGCGTTCGAGCTGGGCATCCTCGACGATGCGGATCCGTTGCCGATTCGACTGGCCGGCGAATGCGCGGTCGAGCGCGTCGCGCATCTCGTCCTCGCGGCCCGGCGCGACCCGCACGATCAGGAACGCCTCGTCGCGCACGAGCGGCGCGATCCGCGCGAGCGCGGCCTCGTAGAGCTTCTGCGTGCCCATCTCGCCGACGATCGCGCGCACGGCCTTCACGACGATGTCGGCCATCGAATCCTTCATCGACTCCATCGTGCGCGCGGCGGCCAGCGCCTGCGTGTACGCCTGCGCCGCATGCTCGCGCTGCGCGCGGCGCATGCCTTCGTCGTAGCCCGCCGCCTGGCGCTTGTCGAATTCGCGCTGCGCATCGGCGACGATGCGCGCGGCCTCGTCGCGCGCGGTCGCGATCACCGCGGACGCGTCGAGCAGCGCCGCGTATTCGCGCTCCTTGAGCACCTTGCGCTCCGACAGCAGCTGCAGGTTGTCGCTCGTGATCAGAAAAGCCAGTCCCATGACGCAAGCCTCTCGGGAATCAGAAACAGGAACAGCAATTCGCCGAACTGGTCGCGCTGCGCGCGGTTCAGCCAGTACGGCGCTTCGTCGTCGATCGCGCGGTTGAATTTCAGGCGCGCGCGCCGCGCGACCGCGTCGCCGGCCACGCCGATGAAATCCGCGAGCAGCCGTCCGCCGCGCGCGCGGATCACCACCGGCAGCGCGGCCGGATCGGCACGCCACGGTTCGAGCGTGTCCGTGAGCGCGCCGAATTCCGGCGCGCGCTCGAGCGCGAGTTCCAGCGCGTCGCCGCCGAGCTTCGCCGCGATTTCCGCGCGAATGCGGCGCACGGTCAGCGCGTCGCGCAGCCAGCCGCGATGCAGCAGCAGCCCCGCATACGACGCAAGCTGCTCGAGCGCCGCGCCGGGCAGCAGCGCGAGCCGCGCACACGGATTGGCGACGTCGAAGTCGTGATGCGCGGCCACGTCGTTCGCGTCGAGCAGATGGCGCGCAAGCAGCTTGCGGCCGGCCGGGCCGAACGCGTCGGGCGAGCGATAGCGCGCGGGCCACTCGGCCGGCACGCGCGTCACGTGCAGATAGCGGTCGGGCCGCAGGTTGAATTCGCAGACGAGCGCGTGAAACTCCGCGAGCCGCGCGGGCGGCGGCGGCGCGAGCGGGTGCAGCCACGGCAGCGGCGCGGCATCGGGCCTGGCACCCGGCGGCAGCGCGGCGTGTTCGCTCATGCGCCGTCGCGCGCGCCGTCCGGCGCGCGCAGGCCGCCGCCCGACGACGCGGACGCACCGCCGCCCCCGTTCGCACCGCGCGGCGTGCCGACCAGCCCGGCCAGCCGGGCGCCGAACATCCCGCGCCGCGCGGCCGACAGCGCGATCACCGCGCAGGTCAGCAGGATCAGCGCGAACACCAGCCAGCCGAGCGGCGAGCGCAGCCGCAGGACGTCCGACACCGCGCTGCCGATGCCGTCCACGCGCGTCGCGCGCGCGGCGGCCGGCTGCAGGAACAGCGACACGTTGTCGTACTGCAGCCCTTCGATGCTGTGCGCGACGAGATCCTTGACCATCGGCGCCATCGCACGCAGGTCCACGCCCGGCCGGTAGCGGATGTACACGGCCGCCGACGACGGCTTGATCTTGTCCGCGAGCGGATCGTTCTCAGGAATCACGACCTGCACGCGCGCGACCACCACGCCCTCGATGTCCTGGAGCGTGCGCGACAGGTCCTGCGACACGCCGTACAGATAGCGCACGCGCTCCTCGGCCGGCGTCGACACGAGCCCCTGCTTCTGGAACAGCTCGCCGAGGCTCGCATAGCTCGGCTTCGGCAGCCCGTTCGCCTGCAGCACGGTGAGCGCCGACTGCATGTCGCCGTCCGCGACGCTCACCTGCCAGGCGTTGCGATCCGACGTGTCGCGCGCGTCGTTGTCCTTCGACGCGCTGATGCCCGCATCGCCGAGCACGGCGACCATCTGGTTCGCGTCGCGCTCCGACAGGCCGGAGTACAGCTCCTTCTGGCAGCCGGCCAGCAGCGCGAGCAGTCCCGCGAGCAGCGCTCGCGCTGCCCGGCTGCGCCACGCATGCATGCGCGGCGTCGAATCGATCGTCGTCATCGTTTGTCCGCTTCAGGGCGCGCGGCCGCTTCGGGCACACGCACCGGCCTTCGTCACTCCTGCGTCTTCAGCACCGTGTGCGTGAAGCCGTTCGCCGCCTGCGCGACCGACAGGCTCAACTGGTATTCGGAAATCGTGGTGGTCGCCGTCCACTGGAAATCCATCGCCTTCACCATCGTCATCAGCGGATCGCTGCGGTTGTCCGCCATCGACGTCAGCATCTCGGTGCGATGCTTGTCGATGTTCGCGTACCGCGTGTCGAGATCGTTGCCGTACGTGCGCAACCGCTCGACCAGCGACGAATGGTTCGCCTGCGCGGGTGTCGCGGGCGTCATCTGCACCGCCGGCGCCGCATCGGCCGGCGCGCGCGACATCGCGACGCCCGACGCCGACGGCGACGCCCCGGCCGCACCCGGCTGCATCAACGCATCGAACTGGCGCACCTGCGCCGGATCGGACGCCGTGCCCGCCTGCTGCACGGCGCCCGCGAGCGCGGCCGCGCCCGGCGGCGCCGCGCCTACGCCTGTTACCGACATGATCGTGTCCTCCTTGACCGGCAGAGCCGGGAACGAGCCGGCCGGCACGCGCACACGCCCCGCCGGGCGCCCGTCATGGGCGGCCCGGGCATGTGGCGTCGCGCGGCGCGGCCGGCGACCGGCTTCATGCGCGGCCGGCGGAACTCAGGTGTTGCGCAACCTGGGCGTTCGCCGTCCCTTCCTGCGCGGTTACTGCGTTGCTGGTTTCGAACGTCGCGGTCGACTGCTGAACCTGGAAGTTGATCTTCGTCAGTTCGAGCTGCGTCTTGGTCAGGTCGTCCGCCTGCTGCTGCACCTGGGTCGTGTCATTCGGACCACCCGCGCTACCTGCTGCCGAGGCACCCATATTTCGCTCCTTTTGCGTGAAGAACGTCATCCACTTTCCGGCGGCGGCCCCATGCCCCGCCGGCGACGTGACGCGCCGCATGCATGCGGCGTGTCGCGTAATGCGCGCACCGCGCGACGCGCGATGCGCAAATCCTGTCGCGACGCTAGTGCGCCGCCTCCTTCGAGGCACCGGCGGCCGCGACGGCCGGCGTCACCGGCGCATCCTGCGGCAGCGTCGGGCCCGGCACCGGCTGCGCGACGCCGGCCGCCGCGCCGCTCGCGAGCGGCGGCACGGGCGGCGCCGGCGCCCGCTCCGGCGCGCTCGCGGACGCGCCGCCAAGCGGCATCGTGATGCGCTGGCCGTTGCGCTCGAACACGACTTCGTCCGGACCGATCGACACGACGGTCGGCCCTTCCTTCAGCCGCGCACCTTCGAAATAGCGGCTGCCGTCGGCCGTCTCGATGTAGCGCTGGTCGCCGTCGCCCGCGAATACCGTCGTGATCTCCGGAATCCCCGCGACGCCGCCGAGCGTCGTCGCGGTGCGCGGCGCGGCGGCATCGGCGTCGCGCACGTGGTCGACCACCTCGAGCGCCGGACGCGCATCCTTCATGTAGTTGCGGATGCGCGGCTCGATCTGCGCGCGCTCGGCCGCGCCCGTCAATTCGATCCGGCCGCGGCCGAGATAGGTGACCGTCAGTGCCGTGTCGCTGAAATACGTCTGCGCGGTCGCGACGAGATCGCTGACCACGTAGATGTTGCCGAGCGCCGCGTTGTCGACGCCCGCGACGATCTGCGCGACGCGTTCCCGCGCGGCCGGGTCGCTCACGTAGCCCGACACGATCACACCGTCGTCGCGCGGCGCGACGGCGAGCTCCGGATACGCGTGCAGCAGTTGCTGCAACCGGTGCGTGCGTGCGAGCACCGACTCGTGCTGCCACGGCAGGCGCCCCGACCACGCGACGAAGCCGTAACCGAGCGCGCCGAGCAGCACGCCGATCCACAGCGCGACGACCGCGATCACGAGCCGCCGGCTGCCGAGACGTCGCAGCCCGCCGGTGAGCCAGCCGAGCCACGCAGCCTCGCGCGCGGCGTCCTGCGTGTCGGCCTCGTCGGGCACCGCGACGCTCGCCTGCGCATGACGCGCGATGCCGAGCTTGATCGAGCCGACCGTCACGACGTCCTGCGGCGTCATCGAGCGGCGGCCCGCGCCGAGCGGCTCGTCGTTGAACAGCACGGGCGCCCCGCCGTCGCCGCCGTGGTTCTGCACCGTCACCGCGAGCGCGCCGACCTGCAGGCACACCTGTTTCGCGCCGATCTCGCGATCGGGCAGGATCACTTCGCAGTCGGCCGCGGTGCCGACCCAGTTCGCGCCGCGCGCGAGCGACATCGTGCGGCCGTACATCGGCCCGCTGAGGAAGCACAGGTTCCACGGCGACGCGAGCGCGGCCGATCCGGCCGCGCCGCCGCCGGGCAATGCGCCGTCGCCGTGCGGGTCAATGATGGTCGTCGACATGAGTGGACGCTCCTGCGGTCGTCGCCACGGGCTGCGCGGCCGAATCCTTCGGCGGCGGCAGCGCGGGCGGGCCGAACTTCGTGCCGGGCAGCGGCGCGGGCGTGAGCGGCACCGCGATGTCGTTGTCCGGCGGGCGATACATCGACGTGCCGTTCGAACCGGCCGGCCCATCGGCGCCCGGATTCACCGGCGAGCCGTCCGGCGCGTACATCGACGCGGTCGTCACCACGCGCGGCGTCAGCAAATAGAACCGCTCCATGTGGTTGCCCGACTTGTCGGTGTACTTGAACAGGTTGCCGATCAGCGGGATGTCGGACAGCCACGGCACGCCGCTCTTGTTCAGCCGCACCTCGTCGTCGTTGAAGCCCGCGATCAGCAGGCTCTTGCCTTCGTCGATCATCGTCTTGGTGACGATGTTGCGCTGCTGGATCACCGGCACGTTCGACACGGCCTGGCCCGGCACGATGTTGCCGTCCTGGATGTCGATCGACATCATCACGCTCTGCGGGTTACCCGACACGGCGGCCGCGTTGCGGATCGCCTCGTCGACGATCATCGGCGTCACCTTGATGCTGGTGCCGGTCGTCACGCTGTACAGCGACGAATCCTGGTAGCCCTGCACCTGTACGTAGAACTGCGTAAGATTCTCGAGAATGGCCTCGGTGTTGTCGAGCGCGAGCACCTTCGGCTTCGAGCGCAGCTGCGCCTGCCCCTTCTGCGCGAGCGCGTTCACGCGGGTGAGCAGATAGTTGCGCAACGAGCCGCCGATCGACGCGGTCAGCGCGATGCCGGTCGGCATGAAGGCGCCGGTCTGCCCGGTTTCCGACGTGCCGATGCCGAACGTCAGCGGCGGATTGCCGGCGCCGTTGAACTGCGTGTTGCCGTTCAGCGGGTTCTGGCCGTTGCCGATCTGCACGTCGCCGTGCGTCGTGTGCAAACGCCAGTCGATCCCGAGGCTGTCGAGCGAATCCTCGTTGATGTCGATGATCGTCACGTTGATCTCGACGATGCGCGGCCGCTCGTCGAGCTGGTTGATCAGCGACTGGTAGCGGTACATGTTCTCCGGCAGGTCGCGCACGATCACCGCGTTGATCGCCGGATCGGCGACGATCTGCGGCAGCGTGTCGCCACCGCCGCCGCTCGAGAACGGCGAGAAGCCGCCCGCGCTGCCGTCCGCACCGCCGTAGCCGCCCTGGCGCGGGCCGCCGGACATGTCCGGGAAGTCGAGCCGCGGCACCGCGATCGTCAGCCCCGAGCCGAGCTTCACCTGACGCGCGGCCTGCCCGAGCGGCGTGCTCGACGGCAGTTCGCTCGTGCCGCCGCCCTTGCCGAACAGCCGGCGCAGGATCGTCGCGACGCCCGGCACCGTCACTTCCTTGCCCGAGCGGTTGATCGTGAAATCGGACGCCCAGCCGTACCTGAGCCGGAACGCGCGGATGTCCGCATGCGCGCCGTTCGCCGACGGGTCGCCGACCGAGCCGACCGCCTGCCGCACGAGCTCCACGTAGCGGCGCGGGCCGGCCACGTACACGCTGTTCGCGCGGTCGTTGATCACGAGCGTGTAGCGCTTGTCGGGAATCTGCATCGCCTGCAGCGAGCGGCCGATCTCGCCGGCCGCGTTCGGCGGAATCGGGATCATCTGCGTCTGCGACTGGTCGGCCGGATCGACGTACAGGAACGAGCCGTCGTAGTACCACGTGAGCCCGTAGGTCGAGCAGATCGTGTCGAGCGTCTGCTGCGGCGTGCCCGAGAAGCGGCCGCTGATCACGCCGTCGACCTTCGGATCGACCACGGCCGTCACGCCCTGCGACGATGCGAGCTCGCGAATGAAATCGCCGATCTTCTTGCCGTTCGCGACGATCGTGAACGGCTTGTTGCGCCAGCGCAGGTCCGCCGCGCGCGCCGGATGCGCGACCGTCATGCACAGCGATGCCGTGAGCAGCGCGGTCGCGCACATGGCGAGCGCGGCCCGTTGCAGGCGGCGCGGTTGAAACCGGATCGGGGTGACGCGTCGACGCATCAAAGCACTCCTGAGGAAGAAACGAACATGCGTTCAAGCGCCTGTTGCGCGAATCGCAGCACCTCGCTGCCGAGCCAGCCCGACAGCAGCACGAGTGCGACCATCACGGCGATCAGCCGCACCGCGATGCCGATGTTGGCGTCCTGCACCTGCGTGACCGCTTGCAGGATCGCGACCACGAGGCCAGTGACGGTGGCGATCAGCACGATCGGCAGCGACAGCAGCAGCACGAGCATCAGCGCCTGCCGGGTCAGGTCGAGGATCGTCGAGCTCGTCATTGCGCGACTCCCGGCGCGCGCACGCCGGCGCCCGCGCCGAGCGTGCCGTCGTCGGGCGGGTTCTTCACCCAGCCGACCGTATGCAGCTGCACGTCCTCCTCGACCTCCTGGTACGACAGCACCGCGAGTTCGGGCAGCACCGGCTGCAGGATCGTCTTCACGTAGCGGCGCGCGCCGAGCGCGACCATCACCGCGAGCCGCGCCGCGCCTTGCGGGTTGCCGTGGCCGCCCGCGCCGGCCGCCTGCGCCGACGTCGCGGCCTGCACGATCGCGCGCACCTGTTCGCCGATGTCCTGCTTGATCGCGCTCGACAGCGCGAGGAAATTGCCCTGCTTCGTGCGCATTACCGCGTTCTCGATCCGCTCCTGCAGGTTCTGCTCGAACAGCACGACGCGCAGCTGCCGCGTCGCGCCCGCATGTCGATCGGTGATCATCCGGCGCAGGTCGACGCGCACCAGCTCGACCAGCGCGATCACGTCGTCGGGTTCGTTCGGCGCCCACGTGATCAGGCTTTCGAAAATCACGCGCAGGTTGCGGATCGGCACCTGTTCGGCAAGCAGTCGGCGCAGCACCTCGGTCACGCGCTGCAGCGGCACGAGCCGCGTCAGTTCGCCGACGAGTTCGGGATGCTCGCGGCGCACCAGGTGCACGAGCGCCTGCGTTTCCTGGATGCCGAGCAGTTCGTCCGCATGCTGGCGCACGATCTGTTCGACGTGCGCGGCGAGCGCGCCTTCGCTCGTCAGCCACTTGCCGTCCGGCGCCGCGCCGTCGGGCTTGATCCACAGCGCGGTCGCGAACGGGCCGAACGCCTCGGCCGGCTGGCGCTCCGCGCGCTCGGGCAGCGGCGCGACGCCGTCCCACAGCAGCCAGCCCGGCTTCAGCGCGCCATGCGCGGCGAGCACGTCCTGCAGATAGATCCGGTACGTGCCTGCCGCTGCGCCCTCGTCGTCGTTCAACGTGATGCGCGGAAACACCGTGCCGATATCCGCGTCGACGCGCGCCTTCGCGCTCGACAGCGCGGTCTGCAGCTGCGCGAGGTTCAGCGTCGTGCGCAGGTCGTCCGACAGCGACACCGCGATCAGCGACGTCACGCCCGCCGCATGCGACACCTTCGCGGGCTGGCCGTCGTCGGTCGCGCCGATGCGGCCGGCGATATGAATCAGGTTGAAGCTCGGCGCGGTCGTCTTGCGCTTCAGCTGCGTGAATGCGAACGCGCCGAGGCCGAACGCGATCAGCGCGAACGACCACTTCGGAAAACCGGGCACGACGAGGAAGCCGGCCAGCACCAGCGCCGCGATCAGCAGCGCGCGCGGATGCGCGCCGAGCTGCTCGCCCAGTTGTTCGCCGAGCTGGCGCTGCCGCGTGTCGCGCGTCGCGACGCGCGTCGTCACGATGCCGGCCGCGATCGACACCAGCAGCGACGGGATCTGCGACGCCATCCCGTCGCCGACCGTCAGGATCGCGTAACGTTGCAGCGCCTCGCCGATGTCCATGCCGTGCATCAGCGTGCCGACCGCGATGCCCGCGACGATGTTGATGAACGCGATCACGAGGCCCGCGATCGCGTCGCCCTTCACGAATTTCATCGCGCCGTCCATCGCGCCGTGCATCTGCGATTCCTGTTCGAGCTTCTCGCGACGCTCGCGCGCTTCGTCGGCGCTGATGATCCCCGCGCGCAGGTCCGCGTCGATGCTCATCTGCTTGCCCGGCATCGCGTCGAGCGAGAAGCGCGCGCCGACTTCGGCGACCCGCTCGGAGCCCTTCGCGATCACGATGAACTGCACGACGGCGATCACGAGGAACACCACGCCGCCCACCACGACGTTGTTGCCGACCACGAGCCGGCCGAACGCGTCGATCACGTGGCCCGCGTTCGCGTGCAGCAGGATCAGCTTGCACGACGCGATGTTCAGCGCGAGCCGGAACAGGGTCGTAAACAGCAGCAGCGCGGGAAACGACGAGAAGCTGACCGCCGAAGGAACGTAGGTCGACACCGTCAGCAACACGACGCTCGCGGCGAGGTTCAGCGAAATCATCCCGTCGAGCGCGGCTTGCGGCAGCGGCAGGATGAACAGCGCGACCACCGACACGATGAACGCGGCGAGAAACAGGTCGGCGCGCGGCGATGCCCCGAGACGTCGCCCGGACACGCTGCGGCCGGCGGAAAAGATCCGCTGCCAGTCGCGAGGGAGCGCCTTCGGTTCTGCCATCGTGCCGTCGTCCTGTCGTTGTCGCCGCCGGGCACGGGCCGTCATGCCCCGTGTCGCGCGGACCGTTGAATGGGACGAGTGTAGCGACGCGACACCGCGCAAAAAGGGATGCGCCTCGTAGCGGCGCGGCGGTTTTCCGATGACGATCCGATCCGACTACGAAACCCGGCGGCGCCTGCTCGCGCGCGTCGCCGGAACCGCTTCCATCGCGCGGCGTGCGCCGCGCGCGCAGACAGGGTCAGGACTCCAGACGGCGTGCGGCGAGATACGCGAGCTGCGCGCGATTCTGGACGTTGAAGAGTTTTTCGAGCGAACGGATATGGTGACCGACCTTGTGCAGCGACGTGCGCAGCGCGCTCGCGATCTCCTGGTCGGACAGCCCGCGCACGAGGCGCTCGAGCACCTCCTGCTGCTCGTCGCCGAGCGCGAAGCCGCGCATGCGCGCAATGCGCGCCTCGAGAAACGGCAGCGCGACGCGATGCACGGCGAGGCTCACCGACAGCGCGCCGCCGATCACGCGATCGTCGATCCACTCGGTGCCGTGCGCTTCCGACGTCACGTTCACCGCGACGCGCAAGTCGAGCCGCGGCGCCGACAGGCTGAAAATCACGCCGCTGTTCATTGCATGCGCACGCAGATGGCCGGCCAGCGCGAGCACCTTGCGGTCGCCGCTGCCCTGCGCGGCCGACTCGATCTCGTCGAGCCGCCACGCGACCGGAAAGCCGCTTTGTCGCACCTGTGCGAAACGCGGATCGCTCTCGTAGAGCATGCCCTCGATATACGGCTGCATGAACGTCGCGGGCGCGAGATCGCGCAGCAGATGCGCGCACAGAATGCGCCGCCCGATCATTTCATACGCGCCGTATCCAAGCGTGCTGAAACCGATTTGCCGCAATCGGGAATGGCATTGGGCGAAATCGACAGGCGCAAGGTCGGATTTACCTGGCGCGATTTGAATACCGGTAAAAACGTCACGCTCGATTGCATGAATTTCTTTCGAATAAGCGGCAGCGACCGCGATATCGGCCTGCGAGAACCACTCGACGCGTGGCGCGTCGTCAGCATATGTCATGAGGAGCCCACCCTTTCCCAATATGTGAACCTGCCCCGTCACGATCTGGTCTTTTCTTTATGTTTTTCTGGTTGTCTCTATACCGGTGCGAATATGAACCTTTCGCCCGAATTAGTATTACGGCATATTACGCGTACACAGGCATTTTTGTACAATGCCCCCGCGTTTCGTCTGGATGATGATCTGCGCATATCATAAAGATGCTCGATCGCATCGTCGCGAACGCCGTGCACGACACGGCTGCCGCCACGCGATGCGCGTCGATTCCGAGGGATGGCACATGTCCGATATTGCATTGCAAGAAGAAGCGGTCGCCCCAACGTTGTCCCGTCCGTCGCGGCGGACGGCCCCCTGCACCGACGCGTCGAGAGCGCGCCCGGTGCAGGTCGTCTGGTGCGACGACGTCAAGCGCGGCGACATCGCGCAGCCGCACGCGCCGAAGCTCGGCGTCGCCGATACGCTCGCGCACGCGCAAAGCACCGCCGAACGCAACCGGATCGTCGCAAGCCTGCTGCACCTGACGGGCTTCTCGACGTTCGCCTATTTCGCGCTCGAATTCTCGCGGGAGCGCGTCGAAAGTCTCTACCTGCACGAGGCGTTCACGCCGACCACCTATCGCGGCGACTACGTGCGGCACAACCATCACGACATCGATCCGCGCACGCTCGGCGCGCGCGTATGCAACATGCCGATCGTGTGGGACTTGCAGCAACTGCGCCGCGAACATCGCGAACGCGACGACGGTCCGTGCGTGACGCCGGCGGCGCTCGACGGTTTCCTGCAGACGATGCAGGACGACGGCATGTGCAGCGGCATCATGTATTCGATGGCCGTGCCCGGCACGCGGCTGCATGCGTTCATGAGCTTCACCGCGCCGCGCCGCACGCGCGAGTGGATCACGCCGGCGACGATCGAGCAGGCGTTGTCGATCGGGCTGTCGGTGCACAAGTTCGCGTCGCCGCAACTGATCGCGACGTCGCGCGAACGCGCCGTGAACGGGCTCACGCCGTTCGAACAGGAACTGCTGCTGGGCATCGCGGAAGGCGCGTCGGACAAGGAGATCGGCCGGCGCCTCGACACCAGCGCGCACAACGTCGACTATCACCTGCGCAAGCTCCGCAAACGCTTCGGCGTCGCGAACCGGATCCAGCTCACGTACCTGACGTCGAAGCTCGAGCTGATCTGACGCGCGCGCGACGAACCCGCGTAAACGGACATGCCGGCCTCGCGGGCCGGCATGTCCGTACACCTGACGATCACGCCGTACGGCGTTACTTCAGCAGCGTCATCTGCACGACCTTGACGATCACGAGACCGACGGCGATCACCAGATAGCCGCGCAGCACGGCCATCCAGACGCGCGTCGCGACCGTCATGTTCTGCGGTTCGAGCGTCTCGAGCGGCGGCATGCGCCACGTGGCGCGCAGCGCGCGGTCGATGCCCGGCTCGACGACACGCTTGTTGCGGCGAATCAGCACCGTCGCGAGATAACCGGCGATCGCGAGCACGGTGCCGCCGACCAGCACGTCGACGATCGCTTCGCCGCTGATGTCCGGATACGTCACCGATGCGGTCAGGATGATCGACAGCAGCACGAGCACCCAGATCACCGCGCCCGTGAACACGTTGAGCTTCGTCGAGTTGACCCAGGGCCCAAGCACCTGGCGATCGTTGCAGAGCACGAGCAGGAACACGGTCGCGCTCGGGAGCAGCACGCCGGCGAGCGTCTGCACCGCTTCGGTCAGCAGGCCGAGCGGGCTGCCCGGAATCAGCACGAGCGCGGCAGCCGCCGCGACGATGCCGAAATAGACGAGATAGAAACCCTTCGCATCGGACACGCCGCGATGCAGCGAATGGCGGATCTTGAACACGTCGCCGATCGCGTACGCGGTCGACAGCGACACCGCCGCCGCGCCGATGATGCACGCGTCGAGCAGCGCGACCGCGAACAGCGTCGCGCTCGTGCGGCCCGCATATTTCTCGAGGCCCGCGATCACGCCGCCCGCGTCGGTGAAGCTGCCCGCTTCCGGATGGCCGCCGAACAGCGCGGCGCTGAAGCCGATCATCGCGACCGCGCCGATCAGCACGAACGCGATGCCGATCCACAGGTCGACCTTTTCGTACTTCATGAAGCGCGGCGTGATGCGCTTGTCGATCACGTAGCTCTGCTGGAAGAACAGCTGCCATGGCGCGACCGTCGTGCCGACGATGCCGATCACGAGCAGCATCACGTCGGACAGCTTCGCGTGCGCGGGCCAGTTCGGCACGAAGAAGTCGCGCGACATCTGCGCCACCGGCGGGTGGATCGACACGAGCACCGGCACGAGCAGCAGGCTCATCACGCACAGCACGATCGCGAACCGCTCGAAGCGCCGGAAGTCGCCGGTACTCACCGCCGCCATCGTCAACGCGGCCGCCACGCAGACGCCCGCAACCTTCGGGAGCCCGAAGAAAGCCAGCACGAACGTGATGCCGATGAATTCGGTGACGATCGTCAGCGCATTGAGCAGGAACAGGTCGATCACGCTGAACGCGCCCCAGAACTTGCCGAAGCGCTCGAAGATCAGGCGCGCGTGGCCGACGCCGGTGACCGCGCCGAGGCGCAGCACCATCTCCTGGTTCACGTACAGCACCGGGACGAGCAGCAGCAGCGTCCACAGCAGCGTCGTGCCGTAGTTCTGGCCGGCCTGCGTATAGGTGCCGAATGCGCCGGCGTCGTTGTCGCCGACCATCACGATCAGGCCGGGGCCGATGATCGCGAGCAGCGTGCGCAGGCGCGCCCACCACGTGCCGCGCGCGGCGGTGTCGTGATGCGCGATGGTGCCGAGCGCGCCGCGGATGTCGCCCAGGTGGGCTTCGTCGAGCACGGCGCTGCGTTCGACGGCGATCGGTGGAGAGACGTTCGATGGCGTGGACATGATGAATTCCGTACGGCTGGTTTTTTATCCGGCAAGCGTGTGGCCTTGGAATACGCGCGCGGAACGAGGCCGCGCGCGCATGCCGAGACGCGCTCGGCGCTTCTTCAGCGGATCAACGATTTCAGGTGGTTCAGCAAACGGGAGAACACCCGCGGACGGGCGTCGAGCGTCAGCATCGCGTCGTAATGCGGACGCGATTCCGTGACGTGCGGGAGGTTCGACAGCAGAAGGCCGAAGTTCATGGTCTGGCTCCTGGCGGCAACGGCATGCGTGCCGGCCGCGTGGTGGGCGCGGGGCCAGTCCGGGGCCTGAACGACGTGTCAGGCTAGTCGGCCGGATTGTCCCTGCGACCCGGGTTCAAAAGGGTCTGTTGGTGCAACGGGCATATGGGACAACTGTCACTGTCGTTCACGGCGGCTCCTGTGCGGTGTTCCGGAGAACACGATTGACCGCCGCGCGGCGCGGGCCGCCGTTCGGGTGCATACGAAACGCATGCGCGAACGCGGCCGCGCGCCGGGCGGCGGCGAAACCGGATGGCGCATGCGCAAACGCATCACGCTAACCGGCGCGAATCAGGGTGCACGTAGGGAGTTGCTGCGGAATACTGCTGCGCGCACCGTTTGCCTGGATGACAAACGGCGGCTTCGATGAGGCGCGGACGTCGGTCGCTCAGGCGGAAATTTCGTTCGAAGATCGACTACTGCAGGCGTCCAAGGCGGCGGCCCCAAGAGTGAAGATGCCGGATTCTATGGACCGGCCGAAACGGAAGTCAACCCTCTGGCACGCCCTCCGGGGAATATTTTTTCCGTCCCCTACACGCTGAAAGATTCGCGCCCGGAATGACGCGCCGCAACCTTTCAATGCGTCGCACGGCGCGCGCCGCCGATGCGTGCGAGCAACAGTCGCCGCGTGCCGCCGGCGGGCGGTCGCGCAGGGCGTCGGCCGGCTCGCGCGCGGTGCTGCTGCCGGCGCAATACGCGCAACGCCGCTGCTTTTTTACTTGCACCGCAGCAAAGCTCGCGACTACAATCCGCCCCAATTCATCAAGGGAGTCCCTTCGTGGACACATGCTCCAGTTGCAGTTCGATGCCGGTCCAGGCCGGCCAAGCCATCGCGAGATAGCAGCCAGACGCATGTCATTCGCCGCTAGCTCGCATTCGTCGGGTTAGCGCGCTTCCCCCGGTGCCGGCATAGCCGGCCCGTCCGTCGCACGCTCCATTACGTTCCAACCGCCGATCGCAGGTCGCGTCATGCACCCGCGCTCGATCACGTCGTCCGGCATGCGCCGGACCGGACGGAGGGTCGTCATGTTCTTTCAATCGTTCGCGGCCAGACTCAAGCGACTCATCCACGTCGCGTCCGACCGCTCGTTGGTTTCGGCTGTTTCGCCGCTCGTCCACGCGTTCGGCAACTGGCGCGGCAGCGCCCTCGCCCACCTGCCGGAAGCGCCGCGCCCGCTCGACTGCGTGCTGGTCGGTGCGATGGCGGCCGCCATCGCGCTCGTCGCGCTGCTCTGCACGGGCGCGTCGCGCCTCGGCTTCGCGCACGTATGGCGGATCGGGGGCTGGCTGCCATGAACGGCGATGCGGAACGCGCCGCCTGTACCCGCGCCATCGCTTCACGTTTCCATTTCTTCAGTCAAGCTAATCAATCAAACAACGGAGCCCGCATGAAGAATCGCTTCGAATCCGCACCACGTACACCGCGCCTCGATGCGCTCGCCGCGTTGCTGTTGTCGCTCGCCGCCGCGCCCGCGTTCGCGCAATCGTCGTCGCCGGCCGCCGCGGCCGAGCCGGCGCCCGGCGTCAGCGACGCCGCCCCCGCACCGGCCGCCGATGCTGCCGCGCCCGCGCCCACCGGTTTCTGGGAGCGCTCGAACCTGTTCGGCAACATGGGCGGCCTGCGCGACGTGCTCGGCGATCACGGCGTCACGCTGAACCTGCAGGAAACCAGCGAATACCTGTACAACGCCGCGGGCGGCACGCAGCGCGGCGGCGCCTATCAGGGCCTCACGCAATTCGGCTTCAACGTCGATACGGAAAAGGCGGTCGGGCTGCCGGGCGGCACGTTCAACGTGTCGGCGCTGCAGATCCACGGCACCAACCTCACGCAGCGCTATTTGCAGACGCTGCAGACCGCGACCGGCATCGAGGCGAATTCGACCACGCGGCTGTGGGAGCTCTGGTACCAGCAGGCGTTCCTCGCCGGCAAGGCCGACGTGCGGGTCGGCCAGCAGAGCGTCGACCAGGAATTCATGGTGAGCCAGTACGCGGCGACGTTCATGAACGCGACGTTCGGCTGGCCCGTGCTGCCGTCGACCGACCTGCCGTCCGGCGGCCCCGCGTATCCGCTGTCGTCGCTCGGCGTGCGGCTGCGCGTGAAGCCGGCCGACGCGTGGACCGCGATGGTCGGCGTGTTCGACGGCAACCCGGCCGGCCGCAGCGACGGCGACGCGCAGGTGCTGAACGCGCACGGCACCAACTTCAATCTGCGCAGCGGCGCATTCGTGATCGGCGAACTCCAGTACGCGCTGAACGCGCCGTCGGCCGACCCGAAGGCACCGCAACCGGCCGGCCTGCCGGGCACGTACAAGCTCGGCTTCTGGTATCAGTCGCAGCACACGAACGATCCGCGCCTCGGCACCGACGGGTTGTCGCTCGCGAATCCGGCCAGCAACGGCATCCCCGCCACGCATCGCGGCAACTACGGTTTCTATGCGGTCGCGGATCAGATGGTGTGGCGGCCGTCGGCGGACAGCCCGCGTTCGGTCGGCGTGTTCGCGCGCGTGATGGGCGCGCCAGGCGATCGCAACGTCGTCGATTTCGCGGCGAATGCGGGGGTGACGCTCAAGGCGCCGTTCAAGGGCCGCGACGACGATACGGCCGGCATCGCGATCGGCTACGCGAAGATCGGCTCGCATGCCCGTGCGCTCGACGGCGACACCGGCACGTATACGACGCCCGGCTATCCGGTGCGTCGCGCGGAAACGGTGATCGAGGCGACCTATCAGTACCAGGTCGCGCCGTGGTGGCAACTGCAGGCCGACGTGCAACACTTCTTCCGGCCGGGCGGCGGCATCCCGAACCCGAACGCGGCCGGCGCGCGCATCGGCGACGAAACGGTGGTCGGCGTGCGCACGACGATCACGTTCTGACACCCGCGCATGCGACACGGGCCGGACTGCCGCGCGCGCGGCGATCCGGCCCGTGTCCGTTTACGCGCCTGCATGCAACGCATGCGGCCCGTCACTCGCCATACAGCCCGAGCAGTTTCAGCGTGACGCCGTTGGTCCAGCCGAAGCCGTCCTGCAGCGGATATTCGCCGCCACCGCCACCGCCCGCGCCGGCCCCTTCGACCACGTACTTCTCGACGAGCTTGCCTTCGGTCGCATACACATGCTTCACGTCGGCCAGGAAGCGCGTGCCGATGTCCTTCGCGAGCGCCGGTTCGCCGTAGCGGCGCAGCCCGTCGATCGCGATCCACTGCAGCGGCGCCCAACCGTTCGGCGCGTCCCATTGCTGGCTGGTGTTCTCGGTCGTCGTCGCAAGGCCGCCCGGTTGCAGCAGCGTCTTGCGCACCTCGCGCGCGGTCGACTTCGCGCGTTCGGGCCACGCGACGCCCGCGAACAGCGGATACAGCGCGGCGGCCGTCACGCCGTCGCGCGGCTTGCGCAACTGCCAGTCGTAGTCGCCGTAATAGCCGCGGCGATTCCACAGATAGTGGTTGATCGCCGCCGCGCGCCGCGCCGCCCGTCCGGAAAAATCCGCCACGCACGCGATGTCGCGCGTGACCGCGCAGCCCTTCACGATCGTCGTCTCGAGATGGAACATCAGGCTGTTCAGGTCGACCGGCACGATCGACGTCGTGCGGATCGTCGCGAGCGTCTTGCCGTCGCCGAACCAGCGCGAGCTGTAGTCCCAGCCGCTTTCGGCGCCCGCGCGCAGGTCGCGGTACACCTCGTTCGCGGGACGATTCGGCACCGCCTTCGCAGTCGTCACGTCCTCGAGATACGACTCGTCGCGCGGCGTGTCGCTCGCGTCCCAGTAGCGGTTCAGCACCGCGCCGTCCGGCATCGCGACCACGTTGCGCGCCGCCTGCCCGCGCGGCGTCGTGGTTTCGCCCTGCATCCAGTACGCATGCTCCTTGCGCAGCGCCGGCAGGTATTTCTGGTAGACCTTGTCGCCTTCGGCCTGCGCGGCGAGCGTGACCATGTAGGCGAAGAACGGCGGCTGCGAGCGGCTCGCGTAATACGTGCGGTTGCCGTTCGGGATGTGGCCGATCGTGTCGATCAGATACGCGAAGTTGTCGAGCATGTCGTCGACGAGATCCTCGCGCCCCGACACCTGCAGCCCGAGCATCGTGAAATAGGTATCCCAGTAGTAGCCTTCGCGGAAGCGGCCGCCCGGCACCACGTACGGCTTCGGCATCGCGATCAGCGAGCTGTACGGCGGCACCGTCGTGCTGGTGCGCGTGAGCTGCGGCCACAGCCAGTCGATGTGCTGGCGCAGCGTCTGGTTCGCGGGCGGCGTGACCCCGCCTTCCGGCGGCGGCGTGAAGTGCTGGTCGACGAACGCCTTCAGCGAGAAGCCCGGCTGCGACTTCTGTTGCTGATACAACTGTACGATCGTCGCCGGATCGGTGTTGGGCGTCGCGTCGACGAAGGTCTTCTGGTCGGGATAGATTTGCGCCGTCTGCACCGCGACGAACAGGTCGCCGTAGAGCTGGCTCGGTGGCGGCAGCAGCGTGCCCGAAGCCGGGCTCGCGAGCGTCGCCGTGGCGGGCGCGGCGGACTGGCTGCCCGCCTGCATCGCGGCCTGATTTGCGCTGTCGGCCTGCGCCGCGCAACCGGCGACGGCGAGGTAAGCGACGGCGAGGACGGCGGCCCAGCGCGGACGCGGCGCGGGAACGGACGGATGCGAGGCAGGATGCGATGCGGTCGATGCGGCACGACGTGGCGTCATGACGTGTCCCCTCCTTTCGATGACGAATGGTTCGGCAGGGGTCTCGTTCGCGCGTGCGCTCGTCTCGATGGCCGTCGATCGATGCGCGTCGTTGTATTACGCAGATGAGTTCCGACTGTCGCACGAAACGCGCATCGCACGCAAGTTTCGCGGCGGCCACCGCGGGCGCGCGTCATGTGTCATGTCACGAATCGCATCCGGCATCGCAGTCGTCCCTTCTTTCACACGCTGTAACAGGAACGACTGTTGCAACATGCGGAACGACCGTTGTCTCGCGTGACGCAACGACCACATTGTGGGCATAATGGCGCCTTTACCGCGCGCCCTGCCCATGTCGCCCGTCTTTCTAGCACCGCTCATCGTTGCCTGTGCGTTGTTCATGGAAAGCGTCGACGCGAACATCATCGTCACCGCACTGCCCGCGATGGCGAGGGACTTCGGGCACAATCCCGTCACACTGAACATTGCGATCACGTCCTACGTGGTCGGCCTCGGCGTATTCATCCCGATCTGCGGATGGCTTGCCGACCGCTTCAGCGCGCGCTCCGTCTTCCGCACCGCGATCGGCATCTTCGTCGCCGGCTCGCTGATGTGCGCGGCCTCCAACTCGCTCGGCGTGCTGACGTTCGCGCGCTTCGTGCAGGGCGTCGGCGGCGCGATGATGGTGCCGGTCGGCCGGATCATCATCTTCCGCGCGGTGCCGCGCTCCGATCTCGTGCGCGCGATGAACTACCTCGCGATTCCCGCGCTGTTCGGGCCGACGCTCGGGCCACTCGTCGGCGGCTTCATCACGACCTACCTGCACTGGCGGATGATCTTCTTCATCAACGTGCCGATCGGCATCTACGGGATCTACCTCGCGAGCAAGCACATCGCGAACACGCACGAGGCCGATCCCGGCCCGCTCGACTGGTTCGGATTCCTGCTGTCGGCGAGCGGCGCCGCGCTGCTGCTGATGGGCCTCACGCTGATCGACGGCTCGCTCACGTCGCGCGGCAACGCGCTCCTGATGTGCGCGGCCGGCGCGGCAATGCTCGCGCTCTACGTGCCGTACGCGCGCCGCAAGACGCGTCCGGTGCTCGACCTCAGTTTCCTGAAGATCCCGACCTACCACGCGAGCGTGGTCGGCGGGTCGCTGTTCCGCATCGGCCTCGGCGCGGTGCCGTTCCTGCTGCCGCTCGCGCTCCAGGAGGGCCTCGGGATGAGCGCGTTCCACTCCGGGCTGATCACCTGCGCATCCGCGCTCGGCGGCGCGGTGAGCCGCTCGACGGCCACCCATACGCTGCGCCGCTTCGGCTTTCGCACGGTGCTGATCTACAACGCCGCGTTCGCCGGGCTCGCGATCGCCGCCTACGGCGTGTTCCATCCGGGCATGGCGACCTGGGCGATCTGGACGATCGTGCTGGTCGGCGGCATCTTCCCCGCGCTGCAGTTCACGAGCCTGAATTCGATGATCTACGCGGATATTTCGCAGGCCGATGCAGGCCGCGCGACGAGCCTCGGCAGTGTCGTGCAGCAGATGTCGCTCGGGCTCGGCGTGACGGTCGCCGGCCTGGTGCTGCACGTGTCGCACTGGCTGCAGGGGCATCAGACGATGGTGTGGTCGGATTTCTGGCCCGCGTTCGTCGTGGTCGGGCTGTGTTCGTTCGCGTCGATTCCGATCACGCGACGGCTGCCGCCTGGCGCCGGCGATGAAGTCGCGCGCGGCAAGCGGCAATGAACGTGCTGGCTGGAGAGGGAAAGGCAGGCGGCGGAAGAGCCGGAAAACAAAAAAAATCAGCGGACATCCACACGGGGCCGGTGCACAGCCGCATGGATGTCCGCTCAGGGCTCCGGGTCTCTCGTTGGGGGTTGAGAATCCCGGATCTGCTTCCTGCGTGCCATGGACATATGTGCGTCGGAAGCCGAATCGTTGCGCGCACATTTCGTCGCGCCATGACTGCACTATAGGGAAAGTCGCGCCGCGCATCTGTCAACCATTGTCAGACGCGTTGCATGCATGCATCGCACACGTGCGCCGCTTTCGCGCTAAAGTGGTGCCCGACCGCCACCCTCAGCCGCCGTTCCGATGCTTACGCTCTCGCCCGCCGCCGCCCGCGCGCTGCATCTCGCCGCGCAGGGCCTGCTGACCCCGCCCCGCCGCAAAGCCACCAAGGCCGACGTGCTCGACACGATCCGCCGGATGACGCAGTTGCAGATCGATACCATTCACGTCGTCGCGCGCAGCCCGTATCTCGTGCTGTTCAGCCGCCTCGGCGACTTCGCCCCGCAGTGGCTCGACGAACATCTCGCCGAGGCGCGCCTGTTCGAATACTGGTCGCACGAGGCGTGCTTCCTGCCGATCGAGCAATTCGGGCTGATGCGCTACAAGATGCTCGATCCGTCGGGAATGGGCTGGAAATACGCGGCCGAATGGCACGAGCAGAATCGCGCGGACATCGACCGCATGCTCGCGCGGATTCGCGACGAAGGGCCGGTGCGGTCGGCGGATTTCATTCGCGAAGACGGCGCGAAGGGCAACGGATGGTGGGACCGCAAGCCCGAGAAAAAGCACCTGGAGGTGCTGTTCACGACCGGCGACCTGATGGTGTCGGAACGCCGCAACTTTCAGCGGATCTACGACGTACGCGAGCGCGTGCTGCCCGACTGGGACGATGCGCGCGACCTGCCGCCGCGCGACGCGGTGCTGCCCGCGCTGCTCGACTACACGTGCCGCGCGCTCGGCGTCGTGCGCGCGGACTGGGTGGCCGATTACTACCGGCTGCCGCGCCGTTCGTACCGCGCGGAGCTCGAGCGGCTCGCGGAGGCGGGCGAGCTGATTCCGGTGGAGATCGCGGACTGGAAGGAGCCCGCCTACGTGCATCGCTCGCTCGAGGCGCTGCTGCCGGCCGCCGCGGACGATACGCTGCGCTCGACCGTCACGACGCTGCTGTCGCCGTTCGATCCGGTGGTGTGGGACCGGCGGCGCGCGTCGACGCTATTCGGGTTCGACTACACGATCGAGTGCTATACGCCCGCGCACAAGCGGCGCTACGGCTATTTCTGCCTGCCGGTGCTGCATCGCGGCCGGCTGATCGGGCGCGTCGACGCGAAAGCGCATCGCGCGCTCGGCACGTTCGAATTGAAGGCGGTGCATGTCGAGCCGGGCGTGCGGTTCGGCACGGGGCTCGCGGCCGACGTCGCGAAGGCCGTGAAACGGCTGGCGGCGTGGCATGGCACGCCGGAGGTGACGGTCGCGCACGCGCCGCCCGAATTGTCGAAGGCGCTGGCCGGCGCGTAACGCCGGCGGAACGGCGACGCGCGACGCGCGACGGGCAACGGCGACGCGCGTGCCGCCTGCGATTGCACGGCGGCACGCCCGTCTCCTGCCACCTGTCACGACTCAGTCGCGCAGCTTGCGAAAGCGCGGGGTGCCGTCCGGCAGGTTCTCGTTGAACATCGCTTCCGGCCGCACCCACAGGCCGCGCGCATGCGGCCACAGATGCTCGTACACCACCACCGATTCCTCGGTTTCGGAATGACGGGCGACGCCGATGTAGCGATACAGCCCGCCCTTGTAGTGACGATGCGTGGCGAGTTGTTCGGCTTCCTGTTCGGTCATGATCTGCTTCCCTTCGGCAAAAACGAAAGCGCGTATTGTATGCGCTCGCCGCGCGTCAACGTTTCGCGTAGATGTCGGGGCGGCGAATCTCCATCAGCCGCTCGGGATTCGCGGACGGCCCGAAGCCGACCGGCCGGTACAGTTCATGCGCGTCGGTCGTCACGAGCATGATGCGGCGCAGGCTCCGCACCATCGGCTGCGCGAATACGTGGTCGATCAGCGCGCGGCCATAGCCGTTGCCGCGGTCGGCCGGCAAGACGAAGACGTCGCACAGGTACGCGAACGTCGCGTGATCAGTCACGAGCCGCGCGAACCCGACGAGCCGGTCGTCCACATACGCGCCGAAGCACAGCGAGCCGTCGATCGCGCGCTCGACGACATCGCGCGGAATCCCCTGCGACCAGTACGCATCGCGATGCAGGAAATCGAAGATCGCGTCGATGTCGAGTTCGCGCTTGTCGGTGGAAAATCTCAGCGTGGCGGGAGTGGCTGCGGGCACGTCGGCTCTCCGGTCAGGGCGGGGGCGGAGCAGCAACGATAGCGCGGTGCGGGGTGGGCGACAAGCGACGCCGAGCCGACATGTACAACAATCCGTACAGAAAATGCGCCCATGTTATACTTGTACAATTTCAAGTACAAGTTGAGAAAATCATGCGCACCATTCACTTTTCGGATGCCCGCGGCAATCTGAAGACGGTCATCGATCAGGTTGTCGACGACGCTGACGTGACGCTCATCACTCGTCGCGACGCGCCGAACGCAGTCATCATGTCGCAGGAATACTACGACAGCCTGATGGAGACAGTTCATCTGCTCCGCTCCCCGGCCAACGTCGCTCATCTCGAACGCTCGATCGCGCAACTGCGCAAGGGCAAGACGAAAGAGCACAAGCTGGCGGGGGACGATGAATGAGCGTACGCCGCGTGCTCTTTACTTCCGACGCATGGGACGACTACGTTTATTGGCAAGGGCAGGACCGCAAGACACTCAAGCGCATCAACCAGCTCATTCGCGAAGCCCAACGGACGCCGTTCGAAGGCATCGGCAAACCTGAGCCGCTGAAGGCCAATCTGTCCGGGTTCTGGTCGCGCCGCATCGACGATACGAACCGTCTGGTCTATGAAGCGGACGATCTTCAGATCAGCATCGTGTCCTGCCGCTACCATTACGCGTAGTGCCAATCCCGCCTCCGTCCCCGCCGCCGCTTATGAAGCCGGCAACGCCCGATCGGTCTTGCAGCGCTTCAACGGGAGCGGCCGGGCCACCACGATCCGCGTCACCTCGCGGGTGCGCGGGTCGATTTCCAGGTCAAGGCATGCGCAGCCGTAACCGTGCATCCCCTCGTTGGTGACGACCCAGCCGCGCGACACCCCCGGCGTCTGCTCGACCATCCCGCCTCGCCCCGGGCACATCCGGCTCGATTCGGTGATATCGTCACCGGCTCAATGAACTCGCCGCATCGCTTCATGCCCTATCGACTCATCGCGTTCGACTTCGACGGCACGCTCGCCGATTCGCTCGACTGCTTTCTCGCGGCGCTGACGGAAGCGTCGCGCATGCACGGCTTTCGCGACGCGACGCCCGAACTGCGTCCGGCGCTGCGCGGCATGTCGGCGCGCGAGATCATCCGCGCGCTCGAGGTGCCGATGTGGAAAGTGCCGCGCGTGACGCTCGACATGCGCCGGCTGATGCGGCCGCGCATCGCGCACGTGAAGCTGTTTCCCGGCGTCGACACGACCTTCGACGCGCTCGCCGCGCGCGGCATCCGCATCGCGATCGCGACGTCGAACAGCGAGGACATCGTGCGCGACCGGCTCGGCCCGCATGCGAGCCGATGCGTCGATACGTTCGCGTGCGGCATTCCGCTGTTCGGCAAGGCACGCCGGCTGCGCGCGCTCGTGCGCGAAACGGGCATGCAGCCCGACGACGTGCTGTATGTCGGCGACGAAATCCGCGACGCCGACGCGGCACGCCGCGCGCGGATCGCCTTCCAGGGCGTCGCATGGGGTTACACGGCCGCCGATGCGTTGCAGGCGCATTGCGCGACGCCGTTGCTGCCGCATCTCGCCGCATTGCTCGATCGCGTGTGAGGACGCAGCGCGAATCGCGCGTTCGATTCGACGTATCTCGTCGCGAAATAATCGACGCGTTTCGTGCGCAAGACGATGAAACGCCGATGACACGCGCACGCAAAAATTGCCGCCACGATGCGCGCGACAGGTACGCCCTACCTGCCCGCTCGCGCCCGCATCGATTCGTCTTACCAACCGTTACACAAACCACAGCGCGGTTGCACCTGCTACCCGAGCGCTCTCCTAGAATCAGTCGGGCCGGGAAACACTTCGAACGCCGCCGCGGCAGAGCGGCCATCGAATCCGGCCCGGGCGCGCCCGGTCTCTCGCACAGCTGCGGATCATCCGATCCGCCCGTTAATCAGAGCCCCGATAGAAAGGAGGTCCCATGAACCGCTTTCCCCACATCTCGCGCCTTGCATTGTCTGCCGCTGGCCTGCTTCTCGTCGCCGTGACGGCGACCGCGCAAACCGCGCAACCGGCGCCGTCCGCACCGGCCGCCGCCACGCAAACGCGCATCCACGAAGCCGACCAGGCTTTCATCACCGACGGCACGAAGACCGTGTCGACACAGCACGACGCCGCGCGCATCGCCAATTCGCGCACGTCGGACAGCCAGGTGAAGGCGTTCGCGCAGCGCGTGTCGACCGACGACGAGAAGATCATCCAGGCGATGCGCGCGGCCAGCCCGCGCGGCGTCGACGTGCCGGCCAACGATCCCGACACGGCCGTGCTGGACAGCATCAAGAACCTGCGCGGCGCGGAATTCGACAAGGCATACATCGAGCAGGTCGCGCTCGCCGGCCAGCAAAAGACGATCTCGGCATTCCAGGCTGAAATCGCTTCGGGCCGCGACACGAAGCTGAAGGAAGTCGCACGTCAGGCGCTGCCGATCCTGCAGGCGCACTACGCGGACGCGCAGAAGCTTGCGCAGCGTCACCACCTCGCATCGGCGCAGTAACGCGATGCCCCGCCGCGCATCGCGCGCGGCGCCCCGCTTCCCCCTCGTCGCGTCGCCGCCCCCTCCGGCGGCGCGACGCCAGCGGCACCCGGTTCGCGTCAAGTCGCGAGCTTCGCCCGCAACCGCTCGCGCACGTCCGGCCATTCGTCGTCGATGATGCTGAAGCGCACCGAATTGCGCTTGCGGCCGTCGGGCATGATCCGCTCGTGTCGCACGATCCCTTCCTGCTTCGCGCCGAGCCGCAGAATCGCCGCGCGTGACTTCTCGTTCAGTTCGTCGGTCGTGAACTGCACGCGCACGCAGTGCAGCGTGTCGAACGCGTACGAGAGCAGCAGCCATTTCGCCTCGGTATTCGCGCGCGTGCGCTGCGCCGATTCGCTCAGCCACGTATGACCGATCTCGAGCTTGCGATTCTTGCGGTCGATCTTCCAGAAACGCGTGCTGCCGATCGCGCGGCCCGACGCCCGATCGACGATCACGAACGGCATCACGGTGCCGGCCGCGCGACCTTGCAGCGCCGTGTCGATATAGGCGTCGACCGTGTCCTCGCCCGGCACGACCGTGACCTTCAGATTCCACAACCGGCCGTCCGCCGCCGCATCGAGCAACGCCTGCCGGTCGGATGCCTCGAGCGGCCGCAGTACGATGCGCTCGCCGGCGAGCGTCGGTTGTTCGAGTTCGAGGGAAGAGGAAGCGTCGGTCATGACGGGTTGCGTTTCCATGAAGATGACGCGGAGGCTGACCCAGCGCGCAGCGAAACGCCCATCATACGGGCAGCGCGGCGAGCCGTTGGCGAATCGCGTGCGCTTCGCCGCGCAGCGAATCGGCGAATGCGTCGACGAGCAGGCTCTTCGGCCGATGCTCGGGCACGATCACGCTGACGCGATACGGAAACGAGCGCGTGAGCGGCCGCACGTGCAGGTCGCGCCCGACGAAATCGAGCGCGGTCAGCGGGTTGACGATCGCGGCGCCGAGCCCCTGCCGCACGAACGCGCACACCGACACGGCCGACGGCGTCTCGACGACGGAACGCGGCGCGACGCCGAGCTGCGCGAACGCCTCGTCGATCAGGATCCGGTACGGGTCGTTCAGCGACAGGCTCACGAACGGGCGATCGGCGAGATCCACGAGATCGATCGCGCGCTGCGCGAGCAGCGGATGGCCGTCGGGCAGCACGCATACCTCGTCGACTTCGAGCAACGGCGTGAGGACCGTGCCGGCCGGCGCGATGTCGTGTTCGGTCAGCCCGAGATCGTAGCGCTGCGCGGTCAGCCACTCCTCGAGCACCGGCGACTCCTGCGTCGCGACCGACACGCTGACGCCCGCATGCGCGTCATGGAAACGCCGGCAGGCGCCGGGCAGGATCGCGTGCGAAAACGCCGGCAGCGCGATCACCGACAACTGCCCGTCGCGAAACTCGCGCAGCCGCGCGGCCGTCGCCGCGACGCGCTCGAGCCCCACATACGCGAGCCGCACGTCGTCGAACAGCGTGAGCGCGGCCATCGTCGGCCGCAGCCGCCCGTGCGAGCGCTCGAACAGCGCGAAACCGATCACCTGCTCCATGCGCGCGAGCTCGCGGCTGATCGTCGGCTGCGACGTATAGAGCATCTCGGCCGCGCGCGTCGTGCTGCCGGTGACCATCAGCGCGCGGAAGACCTCGATGTGCCGATGTGTGAGCATGATCTTCTATATCAGAAATGAATCGAATCTTGATAAACAGGCATTTTACTGTATAGCCGTTCAGGCGCATCATTCACGCTATCCGTTCAATCGATCCGATTCTTCCGCCATGTCCCTCGATTCCCGCCAGCTCGCGGCGCTCGCGCAGCAATACGGCACCCCGCTGTGGGTGTACGACGCCGACGTCATCCGCGATCGCATCGCCCAACTGCGCCAGTTCGACGTGATCCGCTATGCGCAGAAGGCGAACTCGAACCTGCATATCCTGAAGTTGATGCGCGACGAAGGCGCGTGCGTCGACGCCGTGTCGCTCGGCGAGATCGAGCGCAGCCTCGCGGCCGGATTCAGTCCGGCAGGCGAACCGGAAGGCGTCGTATTCACGGCCGACCTGATCGACCGCCCGACGCTCGCGGCCGTGCTGAAGCACGGCGTGACCGTGAACGCCGGCTCGCTCGACATGCTCGCGCGCGTCGGCGAGCATGCGCCCGGCCATCGCGTATGGCTGCGCGTGAATCCCGGCTTCGGCCACGGCCACAGCAACAAGACCAACACCGGCGGCCCGCAAAGCAAGCACGGCATCTGGATCGACGACGTGCCGCGCGCGATCGAGATCGTGCGCCAGTACGGGCTGAAGCTGGTCGGCATCCACATGCATATCGGCTCGGGCGTCGACTACGGCCATCTGTCGCAGGTGTGCGACGCGATGGTCGACCTCGTCACGTCGCTCGGCCACGACATCGAAGCGATCTCCGCCGGCGGCGGGCTGTCGATTCCGTATCGCGACGGCGAGCCGCGCGTCGACGTGGGCCACTACTTCAGCCAGTGGGACGCCGCGCGCAAGCGGATCGAACGGCATCTCGGCCACGCGGTGCGCATCGAGATCGAACCGGGCCGCTTTCTCGTCGCGGAAGCCGGCACGCTCGTCACCGAAGTGCAGGCCGTGAACCGCCGGCCGAAGCACGACTTCGTGCTGATCGACGCGGGTTTCAACGACCTGATGCGTCCGTCGATGTACGGCAGCTATCACGCGGTGTCCGTGCACGCGCACGACGGCGCGCTGCCCGCCGGCCGGCCGCTCGTCGACATCGCGATCGCAGGGCCGCTGTGCGAGTCCGGCGACGTGTTCACGCAGGACGCGGGCGGTGTGGTCACGCACCGCAAGCTTCCGCAGCCGCAGATCGGCGACCTGCTGTTTCTGCACGACGCGGGCGCATACGGCGCATCGATGTCCTCGAACTACAACAGCCGGCCGCTCGCGCCGGAAGTGCTCGTCGATCGCGGCACGCCGCGGCTGATCCGCCGCCGGCAGACGATCGACGAACTGCTTGCGCTCGAAACGTTCGAGTAACACGCGCATTCGCGCCGCGTTCGACGAACCGGACGCCAACGGCCAGGCTTGCCGCGACCGGCATGCCTGGCCGTTTTGTTTTTCGGCGCGCTGCGCTCATGCTGTCCGGCAACGCACGAAGCGCGCCGCCGACGTTGCCGATCTTCCACACGCAGTCGCCTCGCCCCTTCGTCGCCTGCGTCGACCCGATCCGACACCCGCTTCCCGGGTGTTCGGTCACGCGCCGAACCATGACTTCCGCCGCATTGTTCGCCCGCCGCGCGCCGCGCACAGTGGCCGCACGGCAGCGCATTCGCTTCGACCCGCGCGCCGTCTCGACGGCCGAGCGACGCCGGGTCATCGACAGGAGCGAACATCGTGCGACTTCGACTCACCACCGGCAGTGACTATCAGGACGACCTCACGGCGCTGCGCGACGCGATCCGCCAGAACGGCACGCGCGTGACGCGGCAAGCCGTCGACGTCGTGATCGGCGACGACACCGGCGCGCCGCGCGTGTCGCTGCTGCTGAACCTCGCGTGGCAAGCCGCGAAGAACGGGCCCGCCGTCGACGCGTCGCTGTACACGCTCGGCTTCGTCAGCCAGGGCGGCACCCCCTTCGTGTTCGACATCCGGCCGTTTCCGGGCGGCACGCCGGCCGGTGCGGCAACGCTCGGCGGCGACGGTTCGTACGGCTGGCTCGGCTACGCGACCGACCCATTGCCGACGATCAATCCGAGCAACCTTCATCAGGCCGTGTGGACGCTGTCGAAGCTCAAGCCGGCGGACGCGTCGAAACCCGCACCGTTCAAGCCCGATCTCACACGGCTCGTGATCGCGTTGTCCGAGGCGCTGCGCTTCGCGCGCACCGAGCATGCGATCGCCGGCCTGCTCGACGGCACGCTCGCGACCTATGCGCCGAACGACGATCGCACGGCCTGCTTCAACAATTGGGCGGCGAAGGGTTTCCCGCTCGGCGACCCGTCCTGATGCAGACGAAGGAGCCATTCATGTCTGGACTCGACTTCAACACGTCGCTGCGCTGGGAAACGTTCGTACTGGGCCTGATCGCGAATGCCGGCGATACGCCACGCGCGGGCAAGCAGCAGACCGGCTGCGCCCTGCCGATGTACGTGATTCCGTTCGGCCGGCTCGACGCGCCGCCCGAGTTGCGGGCACTGATATCCGAGATCGCGACGTCCGCACGCGTCGTCGATCGCGGTCCGCCCGGGCGCCATATCGGCGGCGACGTGCTCGGCGCGATGCGGCAGATCCACCAGAACGTGCCCCGCTATCTGCCGACCTTCACGTACGGCACGCAGACGGACCCGTTCGACGGCCTCACCGAACGCGCGAAGCTGTACGAACGCTATGCACGCGCGTTCAAGGCGAATTCGAACGGTCGCGGCGGCGGCACGCAAACGACCGGCTACGTCGAATACACGGCGGGCACGAACGCACTGTTTCGCGGCGGCAATCGCGCGCGCATCGCGTTCGACTACGTGTTCGGCCGCCTGTACTTCTCGCCGATCCATTACGAAACCTGGGTGCCCGGCACGCTCGACCCGGGCCCCGGACAAACCGTCGCCAAGGTCGTCGACGGGCCGTACGCGAACCCGTGGTTCTGGATCACCGACATCACGTCCGTGTGAAGCCAAGGCGACGCGGCCTGAAGCGCTGCACCGCCGTCATCGAGGAAGAGGAATCCATCATGAAACAAGCAGTCCGAATCGTTTCCGTGCGCCACGCGTGCGACTCCAAGCCCTTGCGCGCGCCCGACGAAGCACTCGACGCGTATGCTGCACGCGTGCAGCGGGTCGCGCTCAATCACCTGAGCGGTGCGCTGTCGAGCGCGTTCGAAGCCGTCCGCCGCGACGTGAAAGATGACGATGCGCGCTGCGTCACGTTCGTCACCGCGCCCGAGTTCTACTGGAACGTGCCGTGGGACGCGCTGCACGACGTCGACGAACTCCATGCGCTGGTCGACCTGCAGCTCGACCCCGTACGGCGCGCGATCGGCGCCATCGCCGAACGCTTTCCGGTGCATCAGTACGGGCCGATCGTGTTCCTGCCCGGCACCGTCGCGATGCTCGTCAAACACGAGACGGCGGCCGACGTGCCCGATGACGGCCCGCTCGTCGGGCCGTACGTGTCGCTGAATTTCACGTTCGCGACGACCAATTTCCTGCCGCCGCTCGCGCTCGACGAAGACGGTGACGGCGATGACGACGCATCGCGCCGCGCGGCGATCTGGCCGAAGCGGCACACGTCGTGGATCGACTACGGCGAATCGGTCGACGCGCTCGACACGCCGTTCACCCATACGTTTCGGCTCGGCGACGGCACGCTGGTGGAGGTGCTGAAGACGAGCGACGTATCGCCGCAAAGCGCAACGGCCGAGGCGCCGCCGTCGTCGCCGTACCAGGGGCCGCGCCTGTCGGACAGCTTCGACAACCGGCTCGGCGACGCGCCGCCGTTCGGCATCGACATCTGCCTCGACTTCCTGAAATGGCGCCAGCATCCGGGCAACGACGTCAAGCCGCCGCATCTCGACGACGGCGCGCTCGTGCTCGACTTCGTGCTGTCGTACGGCGTGAATCCGACCGATCGCGCGTTCGACGTGCCCGACTCGCTGCAATACATCGCTCACAACGACGGGCGCCGCCGCAAGGAGGTCGTCGTGTTCGCGGTCGACCGCGCGCGGACACACTGGCAGCGCGTCGCCGAAGCGCCGTGCGTGCGCCACCTGTCGAGCGCGGACCGCGAACGCGTCGCGATCCACGCGTTCGACGTGGACGTGCCGGACGCGGACGGCGCACCGTGACATGGGCGCCCCGCGCTTCGGACGCTGGCGCGCGCGGCCGGCGATGCCGGAGCCGACACGCGCACCGGACGATCTTGCCGCGCAGCTGTGCGACGAATGCGAGGCGATGGCGCGCTATGCGCTCCATCACGGGCTGCCGATCGAGCCCGAACTCGTCGCGCGGCTGGCGGCGCTGATCGCGGCCGCCGGCTCGGCCGCCCCGTCGGCCGGCGCATCGCCCGCCACGCCGCTGACGCCCGCGCAGCAGCAGGCGCTCACGGCGATCCACCGCAAGCTCGCGACGCTCGTCGCGCCCGCGACGCCGCAGGCCGTCACGTTGCTCGACATGCACCGGCGCCAGGCGCATCCGTTCGCGTGGCTGGGCCCGGTGCCACTGATCCGGCTGCTGACCGGCTCCGCGCTCGGCTTCCTGCTCGCGGTCGTGCTGACGAGCCTGTCGCCGCACGTGTCGGGCGAGAACATCGAGCGTGGCTTCCTGCAATCCAACGGCATGCAGCTGCTGTGGAACACGACGTTCCTGCTGTGCTGCGCGGGGCTCGGCGCGTCGTTCGCCACGCTGTTCCAGGCACACCACTACGTCGCCGCGTCGACCTACGATCCGAAATATGACGCATCGTACGGCGCGCGGCTGATTCTCGGCGTGATCGCCGGCCTGATCATCGTCCAGATGCTGCCGGCGCAGCTGTTCGCACAGGGCAGCATGCACAACTTCGGACGGCCGGCGCTCGCGATGCTCGGCGGCTTCTCGGCGACGGCCGTGCATCGCGTGCTGCAAAGGCTCGTCGAAACGCTCGAGACGCTGGTGCAGGGCGACCGCTCGACCGACGTCGGCGCGGCGCTCGCCGCGAATCGCGCGCGCGCCGCCAGCGAACGCGCGCAGTGGCAGGGCGAACTGGCGGCCAACCTGCTCGATCTGCAGCAATCGCTCGACGGCGCGGCGTCCGCCGAGGTCGTGCGCGCGCGCCTCGCCGAATTCACGCGCGCGATGCTCGCGGCCCACCCCGCGCCGTCGGCCGCGGACGATCCGCTTCCGCCCGACGCGCCCCGGCAGTAGCGCGACGCGGCGCTGGCGCGCCGTTCGCGGCGCCGCGCGCAGCCGGCCGTCGCCCGCATCACCCCGGCGAACTGCAAACGGGCGCGAACGCGAATGCCGCCGGCTCGGACGGCACGTGGCGCGCGAGCCACAATGCGGCCTCGGTCCGGTTGCTCACGCCGATCTGGCGGAACAGCGCATACAGATGGTTCTTGATCGTGCCCTCCGCGACATTCAGTACACGGCAGATCTGCTTGTTCGACTTGCCTTCGGCCAGCAGCCGCAGCACCTCGCGCTGGCGCGGCGTCAGACGCTCGAATGCGCGATCGTCCCCGGCCGGTGCGCCGCCCGGGCGCGCCTGCGTCGCGCCGCCGTCGTTCGGCGGCACGTAGATCGCGCCGGCCGCGACCCGGCCGAGCGCATCCGCGAACTCGTCGGCGCTCGCGTGCCGGTCGATGATGCCGGCCGCCCCCGCCAGCAGCGCATCGGCAATCGTGCGGCGGCACACGACGGCCACCACGCACAGCCACGGCGCGCCGGCGAACGTCTCGTTCAGCACGCTCGGCCAGCTCGGCCGCGCGGCCTGCTCGCCGCATTCGATCGTGATCGCCTCGACCGTCCCGGGCAGCAACGCGTCGCGCAAGCGCAAGACGTCCTCGGGACGGCGGGCCGACCATACGTGCCAGTCGACATCGCGTTTACACAGTACGTCCGCCACGCCCGCGACGAATAACGGCGGGCTATCGATCATCAGAACGTTCATTGCGCGGTTTCCTCGAAATCGGGATGCTCGGTTTAGGTTTTTTTGCTTCCCTACCCGGCGTTTTTTTTACCGCTGTTTTACCCGCCGCGCACTAGGCCCGTCGCTCCGTGACGAATGGCCTAATTCATCCACGCCCCACCCCGCCGCGCATACCGATGCCCGCCGCGGGCCGGCCAGGGCCGCCGGACGTGACGGACGTCATATTTTGTAAACGTCTTCAATTTCCTAACGTGAATAAAGACAACGAATTTCCGTTGTCTTCAACACGAAGAGGAGTTTATTCATGGACGCGAATTTCATCGGCTCAGTGATTAACGCTTTACCCATGGACCAAATGATCGCCGGCCCGTTAAAGGCGATGATCAGCGCGCAGACGCAGGCCGCGAAGAGCTACGCGGATTTCCTGATGCAGGTCTGCATCCAGGGCGGCAAGGCCGTGGCCGTCCAGTTCGACTACGACGAGACGCTGGTGGACGAAAGCGGCGTGTCGAAGGGCGTCGTGCAGAAGACGATGCGCATCCCGCTGCTCGCGGCGATCGTCCATCCGATCATCGCGATCGAGGAAGGCACGATCGACTTCGAGATGGAGATCACGCAATCGGAGAAGTCGTCGTCGTCGACCGAGGCCGGCGGCGAATTCCAGGCGAAGTTCGGCTGGGGGCCGATCAGCGTCAGCGTGTCCGGGCGCGTGTCGCACAAGGCGGAGCAGACGCGCAGCACCGACACGCGCGCGAAATATTCGATCCATACGCAGGTGAAGCGCCAGTCGCCGCCCGAAGCGCTGATGCGCGTGATCGACTTCCTGACCGAAGCCGCGACCAAGCCGGTCGTCACGGAAGGCAACGCGAAGGCCGTGAAGCCGCTGCCGGCGACGCCGACCGACGGCAAGCTGGTCGGCGATGCGTCGGGCGCGGGCGGTAGCGCGGCCGCGCCTGCCGGCGCCGGTGCGGATGCCCAGCAGCCGGCGCACGCGTAAGCGCGCGGGCCGGCCATGTTCAGGCTCTTCAGACGGTCTCGCCGCGCGGGCGGCGGGCGGGACGACGGAGATACGCGTCCGGGCGGCCGCACCGCCCGAGCGGAACCGGACGGGCCGGTCCCGCCGCCGGCCGATCCGGCGGCCGGCACTGCCGGGACGGTCGCGGGCACCGCTGCGCCGGCCGCGGTAACCGCCGATCCGGCGCGCCACGTGCCGCCCGACGTCTCCGGCTCGCCGGCCGGGGCCGCGCCAGGCGCGCACGACGCACCGGGCGCCGTGCCCGGCGCGTCCGCCGGCGGCGTGCCCCCCGCTCCGCCGGCCCCACCGGCGCCGCCCGGCACGCCTGCCGACGACGAGCGCCCGCCGCCACGCGGCATCGCGCTCGACGAAATCGCGCGCGGGATGCAGCACGCGGCGGCCGCCGCGAACCAACTGCTCGCGCACCAGTACACGGCCGTGCTCGACCAGTTCTTCGACCTGCGCGACGACGGCCTGCTCGCGCCACGCGAGGTCACGGTCGCGCTCGACGCGGAGCACTCGATGCCGGTGCCGCTCGTCGCGCTCGCCACGCCGCGCGGGCTCGCGCTCGACCGGATGATCGTGCACCTGACCGTGCGCGGCGACTTCACCGAGGCGTTGCCGGCCGGCGGCGTCGCGGGCGGCGACGATCAGCGCAGCCGTTTCTACGTGACGTTCGCGCCGCCCTCCGGGAAGAAAGACGCACAGGGCAACGCGCGGCAGCGCGACACCGAGCACATCGACATCGAAATGCAGTTCGCGGCGCTGCCGCCGCCCGAAGCGATCATGCGCGTGATCGACGAATACACGCATCGCCTGGTGCCGCGCGCACGGCCGGGCAGCAAGGAGAACGACGATGGCGAACCAGCCTGAACACACCGGTGAGCAAGGCATCGCGCTGATCAAGCAGTTCGAGGGGCTGCGGCTCGCGCGCTACCTCGACGCGGTCGGCAAGCCGACGATCGGCTACGGGCACCTGATCCTGCCGAACGAGCGCTTCACGCGACCGCTCACGCCGGCCGAAGCCGAGGCGCTGTTGCGGCGCGACCTGCGCGGCGCCGAGCTGAACCTGCGCAAGCTGCTGCGCGTGCCGGTCACGCAGCAGCAGTTCGATGCGCTGATGTCGTTCGTCTTCAATCTCGGCGCGGGACGGCTGCGCTCGTCCACGCTGCTGCGCTACCTGAACGCCGGCGCGAGCGCGCGCGCGGCCGATCAGTTCCTCGTCTGGAACAAGGCCGGCGGCAAGCCGCTCGCGGGGCTCACGAAGCGCCGCCGGGCCGAGCGCGCGCTGTTTCTGTCGTGAGCGACGGGACACCGCACCGGCCGAACGTCACGGGTCGCCGCGCATGTCGTTCGCGCCATTTCGCCTGTCGTCGGCTGCCCGTAAGCTGAAACCGTCGCTGAAATCTTGCCGCATCCGTTCCAGCCGTTCGTCATTCACGTTCGTTACTCGTCACGACAGGAGCCCCGCATGAAGATCACTCGCTCGCCCGGCCGCACGACGTCGCCCCATTTCACCGTTTCGCGCACGCTGCGACGCGTGCTCGGCGCCGCATGCGTCGCCGTCGCCGCCGTGGCGACGGTCGCGCCGCACGCCGCCGCCGCCCCCGCCGATCCGCTGCCCGCATATGGCGCCGACCTCTCGCGCACGTCGGTGTCGGGGCTGTCGTCCGGCGGCTTCATGGCCGCGCAGTTCGACGTCGCGTTCTCGAGCCGGCTGATCGGCGCGGGCATCGTCGCGGGCGGCCCGTTCTACTGCGCGGGCGTGAACGCGCTGATCCCGCCGGCGGTGGCCGCGACCACGCTGTGCATGCAGCCGATCGGCCCCGCGCCATCCGCGGCCGATGCCTGGCGCGCCGCGCGCATGTTCGCGCAGCGCGGCGAGATCGACGATCCGGCCGCGCTGCGCGCTCAGCGCATCTACGTGTTCAGCGGCGCGAAGGATACGGTGGTGTCGACGCGCGTCGTCGACCAGACCGCGCGCTTCTACACGCTCGCACAGGTCCCGGCCGCGAACATTCAGTACCGCGAATCGCCGGACGCCGGCCATGCGTTCATCACGAACCGCCCCGAAGACAACGCATGCAGTGCGAACGCGAGCCCGTATATCGACAACTGCGGCTTCGAGCAAGCGCACGACATCGTGCGCTGGATCTACGGCACCCCCGACAAGCCGCTCAATCCGCCGGCCGCCCAGGCAGGCGGCAAGCTGCTGAAGTTCGATCAGCGCGCGTTCGATCCGCGGCGCGGCGCGTCGCTCGGCGACACGGGTTATGCATACGTGCCGGCCGACTGCGAGCGCACGGCCTGCGCGGTGCACGTGGTGTTCCACGGCTGCGTGCAGAACGTCGCGGCCGTCGGCGAGAAGATGATTCGCGGCGTCGGCTACAACGAGATCGCCGACACGAACCGGCTGATCGTGCTCTATCCGCAGGTCGAGAAATCGGCCGTCAATCCGCTCGGCTGCTGGGATTTCTGGGGCTATACGAGCACCGATCCGCTCAATCCCGGCTTCTACCGCCGCGACGCGCCGCAGATGGCCGCCGTGATGCGGATGGTGCAGCGCCTCGGCGCCGCGCGTCAGTAATCCGCGTACCGGCAGCCGTCACCGCCCCTTCATCACGAGGAATCGCCATGTTCTCCACGTTCATCGCCCAATGGGAACGCGCGCACGCCGACGCGCTTCAGCTGTTCGGCAAGGTCGCAGCGCAGACGACCGGCGCCGGCGGCACGTCCGGCGGCCCCGCGTGGCGCGCGTTCGCGCACACCGCGCTGCTCGCCGGCCACCGTTACTCCGACGCCTGCCAGGCCGCGATCGACGCGTCGTGGCGCAGCCAGCTCGAACGGTTCGCGCCCGGCAGCTCGGCCGCCGCGGTCAAGGAGCTGGCGGCGCTGAACGCCGATCTCGCGACGCGCTTCACGCAGAGCCACCTGCAGCATGCGGGCGCGATGGCCGACGCGGCCGCGCAATACCTCGACGATCTCGCCCGCACGCGCGGCCCCGCCGATGCCGCGATGGCGCTCGGCCGCTTCGCGGGCGACCTGCAGGCCCAGGCGCGCGCCCATGCGCTGCACGTCGCGTCGCTCGCGAACGGCGTCGCGCCCGCGCTTGCGCAGTGGGCCGACCGCACGCTGCGCGACGATCGCGGCACGTCCGATCAGGAGCAAACGTCATGAACATCAAGCTCCGCTTCGTCAACCGCTCGAACGACTGCGGCAACAGCGAAGTCGTGCTGTTCCAGCGCGACGTGATCCCCGATCTCGACGCATTTGCGATCGCGTGGAAGGTGATCCGCTATTGCGGGCGCGACTGCTTCCATCCGTTCGACTACTCGACCGACATCGACGTCGCGCTCGGCGACGAGCACGGCAACTTCTCGCCGCGCGTCGCGGCGCCCGCCGGCGTGCGCTTCGTGGTCGACGCGCAGCCGACCGGACGCGGCCGGCTCGTGCCCGACCCGGCCGACGCGCCGGGCGGCGACATCGAGGTCGTCAACCGGTTGCCGCGCGGCGCCGTGAACGTCAACGCGTTCAGCGCGGGCCGGCTGATCGCGGTGAAGGAAGCGGTCGCGCCCGGGCAGAAGGCCGTGTTCCGCTTCACGCCGACGCTCTGGATCGGCGTGGCGTCGCAGATACAGGAAAGCCGCGCGCTGCACGCGGCGGTGATGTCGAGCGCGAACACGCTTCTGCCGCTGGCGGGCGTCGCGGCGGCGGACATCGTGATGACGGGCGGCGGCACCGGCACCGACGCGCAGCCGTTTGCGTTCGCGCTCGAACACATCGTGCGCGCGTAGCGCCGCCCGACACGGCTTGAACCGGCTTGACGGCACGGCTTCGCGGCCGGGCCGGCGGGAAAGGTGTGCGGCAGACCGACTGCCGTTTTTTCAAACTCAAGGAGCAACGACGTGGATATCCAACTGAACCTGATCAACCGCTCGAACGACGCGAACAACTCGAGCGTCGTGATCTTCCAGAAGAACGTGGCGACCGACTTCGACGAACTCGCGATCGCGTGGAAGGTGATCCGCAATTGCGGCCAGGGCGACAACCATCCGTTCAAGTTCCCGATGACGATGAGCGTGAGCGCGAGCGACAGCTGGGGCAACTACATGCCGCAGCAGGTCGCCGCGAACGGCCAGGTGTTCCAGGTCGTGCGCTCCAGCTCGGGCGACGTGCTGCAGCTCGGCGGCGACCCGGGCGCGAGCTCCGAGGTGCAGGTGCGCAACGACCTGCCGGCCGGCGCGATCAACGCGACGATCTACAAGGACGGCAGCGCGCTCGCGCGCAAGACGTCCGTCGCGCCGGGCCAGAAGGCCGTGTTCCAGTTCAAGCCGACGATCTGGATCGGCGTCGCGTCGCAGATCGAACAGGGCGCGCTGATGAATTCCGCGGTGATCTCCGACATCAACACGGAACTGTCGCTGCTCGGCATCGCGAGCGCCGACATCGTGATGACCGGCGGCGGCCCCGGCCCGCGCTCGATGCCGTTCACGTTCCGGCTGGAAAACGTGGTGATGGCGTAACGGTCCGTGCGCCGGCGACGCACGGCCGGCGCCCCTTCAATCAGTTCTCCAAATCGAATCAAGGTGACTCATGGACATCAATCTCAACTTCGTCAACCTGTCGAACGACGTCAACAACAGCCAGATCGTAATCTTCCAGAAGAACGTGTCGACGGACTTCGACGAGCTCGCGATCGCGTGGAAGGTGATCACCAACTGCGGGCGCGGCGACAACCACCCGTTCGTGTTCCCGATGCTGACGACCGTCTCCGCGAGCGATGCCGACGGCAACTACATGCCGCAGAAGCGCGCGGACAACGGACAGGTTTTCACCGTGTCGCGCGCGACGTCGGGCAACGTGCTGGCGCTGGCCGGCCCGGCGCCGACGTCGCGCGAGATCCAGCTGCGCAACGACCTGAGCCAGGGGGCGATCACCGCGTCGGTCTTCAAGGACAACCGGCTGCTCGCGCACAAGACGGGCATCGTGCCGGGGCAGAAAGCGGTGTTCGAGTTCAAGCCGACGCTGTGGATCGGCACGGCATCGCAGATCGAACAGGGCGCGGTGATGAACTCGGCCGTGCTGTCCGACATCAACACCGAACTGTCGCTGCTGGGGATCAAGAGCGCCGACATCGTGATGACGGGCGGCGGCGGCGGCACCACCGCGACCGCGTATCAGTTCCGGCTCGCGAACGTCGTGATGGGATAAGCCGCAAGCCACGCGTGCGCGACGGCGAACGGGCGGCACCCGTCACGTCGTCGCGCGACCGCGGTGCGTGAATCAGCTCGCGCGCCGCACGGGCGCCATCTTCGAGAAGTACTTCGCACCCGCGACGCAGCCGACGACCACGACCGTCACCGCGAGCATCGACGGCGGCACCGTCTCGTGCAGCAGCCCGGCCGCGAGCAGGAAACCGAAGAACGGCTGCAGCAACTGAAGCTGGCCGACGCCCGCGATCCCGCCGAGCGCCAAGCCGCGATACCAGAACACGAAGCCGATCAGCATGCTGAACAGCGACACGTACGCGAGCCCCCACAGCGCGGCGGCGTCGACGCCGTCGAACGTCGCGGGCCACGTGAACCACGCGAGCGGCAGCATCACCGGCAGCGACAGCACGAGCGCCCACGAGATTACCTGCCAGCCCCCGAGCTGACGCGACAGGCGCGCGCCCTCCGCATAGCCGAGCCCGCACGCGACGATCGCGGCCAGCATCAGCGCATCGCCCGCCACCGACGCGCTTCCGCCGTTGCGCAGCGCGAACGCGGCCACCGCACCGCTGCCGACCAGCGAGAAGATCCAGAACGGCAGCCGCGGCCGTTCGCCGCCCCGCCAGACGCCGAACAGCGCGGTCGCGAGCGGCAGCAGCCCGACGAACACGATCGCATGCGCGGACGTCACGTGCTTGAGCGCCAGCGCCGTCAGCAACGGAAAACCGACCACGACCCCGAGCGCGACGACGACGAGCGACGCGGTCTCGGCACGCGTCGGCCGCTTCTGCTTCAGCCCGGCGAGCAGGATCAGGCCGAGCACGCCGGCGATCGTCGCGCGCGCGAACGTGAGGAACAGCGGGTCGAGCCCCTGCACCGCGACGCGCGTCGCGGGCAGCGAGCCACTGAAGATGATCACGCCCAGCAGGCCGCTGAGCCATCCGTCGGTCGTCTTTTGCACGGGAAATCCTGATCGGAACAAGGTGGATGACCGATGATCCGCCGCCCGTGAAAAGCGCGTAAGCTACAGCCCAATACAATCCGGACAAACTGTACTGGACAACCGACCGTACAGTTCCCTCTCGCCATGAGCCGTTCCGTGCAAGCCCCTGCTCCGCCCGCGCCGTCGCGCACGCGCGTGGAAACCGTGATGGACACGCTGCGTGCAAGGATCGCGAGCCGCGCGCTGATGCCCGGCGCGCGCGTGCCGTCGATCCGGATGATGGCCGACGCATTGCACGTGTCGAAGTCGACCGTCGTCGACGCGTACGAGCGGCTCGCGAGCGAAGGCGTGCTCGTCGCGCGGCGCGGCTCCGGCTTCTACGTGTCGGGCCACGCGCCGCCGCTCGCGCTCGCCGAACTCGGCCCGCGCCTCGATCGAGAACTCGATCCGCTGTGGCTGTCGCGTCAGGCGCTCGAGGCGGCGCCGAACTCGGTGAAGCCCGGCTGCGGCTGGCTGCCGTCGTCGTGGCTGCCGGACGAGAGCCTGCGACGTGCGCTGCGCGCAGCGTCGCGCGACGAACCCGACGCGCTGACCGACTACGCGACGCCGCTCGGGCTGCCCGCGTTGCGCCAGCAGCTGGCGTGGCGGCTCGCGCAGCACGGCGTCCATGCGGAGCCCACGCAGATCATGCTGACCGACGGCGGCACGCACGCGCTCGATCTCGTGTGCCGGCTGCTGCTGGAGCCCGGCGACACCGTCGTGCTCGACGATCCGTGCTACTTCAACTTCCAGGCGCTGCTGCGCGCGCATCGCGCGCGGATCGTCAGCGTGCCGTTCACGCCCAACGGCCCCGATCTCGCACGCTTCGAGCAGGTGCTCGCCGAGCATCGGCCGCGTCTGTACATCACCAACGCGGCGCTGCACAACCCGACCGGCGCGACGCTCGCGCCGCCGGTCGCGCACCGGCTGCTGACGCTGGCGGCCGAGCACGGCTTGCTGATCGTCGAGGACGACATCTTCGCGGATTTCGAGAGCACGCCCGCGCCGCGCCTTGCGGCATTCGACGGGCTGTCGCGCGTCGTGTCGATCGGCAGCTTCTCGAAGACGCTTTCGGCCGCGATCCGTTGCGGCTATGTCGCCGCGCGCCCCGAATGGATCGACGCGCTCGTCGACCTGAAGCTCGCAACGTCGTTCGGCAACGCGCAGATCGGCGCGAACGTCGTGCACCGGCTGCTGGTCGACGGCACCTACCGGCGCCATCTCGACGGCCTGCGTGCGCAGCTGGCCGATGCGATGGGCGAAACGATCCGGCGGCTCGCGCGCGCCGGGCTCGGGATCTGGACCGAACCGCGCGGCGGCCTGTTCGTCTGGGCGGAACTGCCCGACGGGCTCGATGCCGCGCGCGTGGCGCGTCATGCACTCGACCACGATGTGGTGCTCGCGCCCGGCAACGTGTTCAGCGCGTCGCACGGCGCGACGTCGTTCATGCGCTTCAACGTGTCGCGCTGCAAGGGGCCGGCGGTGTTCGATGCGCTGGCGCGGGCGATGGACGCGACGCGTGCGGCGGAACGCAGCGACCGCACACTGGCCGGCGACCGATGACCATCGAAGGCGGCGGGACGCACGAACGCCCCGCCACCACCGTCACACTTCCGCCGCGTGCGCCCTCGCCCGCACCTCCGCGAACGTCGTATCGGCCAGCATTCTCCCCGTATCGAACACCGTTTCGAGCGCATCGTCCCACTCGCCTTCCAGCGCGCGATCGTCCCACGCGACCGGCAGCGTCACCGTCCGGTATTCTCCCGTGCGCGGATTGCGCAGCAACGTGAGGCGCCCCCTCTTCGAGCGCTTGCCCGGATCGGTGACCGGATCCTTGCTCACGTCGCACCACACGCCGTCGCGCCGGATCGCCGAGCACTTCATCGCGAAGCGCTGCGTATCGCGATTGACTTGCTGCAGCAGCGCACCGCCCATCCCGAACACGACGTTGCCGGCCGCATAGCCCGCGTCGTCGAGCGCGGCGAGAATCGCGTCGATCGACAGCTCGTCGACGCCGTCGCCCTGGATCACGCGCACGTGGTTCAGCACGCGCCGACCCTTGCCGTTCAAGGTCGAACCGAACGATGCGTCGAGCGCGCGCACGGTCTGCAGCACGATCGCCACGGGGTCGCCCGAATCGGGACGCACGACCAGCGTCGCGCCCGAATCGATCACGGCTTGCCGAAGCGCGCCGCCCCACATCTCGAGCGCGGCGAACAGATCGTAGGAGTCCGACACGACCGATACGATCGCGCCGGGCAGACCGAAGCGAGCGATCATGTTTCGATACGCATCGGCTTCGTGCTCACGCCCCCACGACGTGATCGTGCTGTGCTCGGCCGCCGGCACCGAATACGCGGCCATCGGCTCGCGATAGAAGCGGTTCGCGGCCAGCACGCCGAGCACCGTGTCCGAACCCATGAAGCTCACGAGATGCGCCGCGCCGCCGATCGCGGCCGATTCCGCGCTCGATACGCCGCGCGCGCCGAAGTCGTGCAGCTTGAACGGCAACTGCGCGAGATCGTCGTCGGTCTTCTCGAGAAAGCGGCGGATCGTCTGCCGCAGATGCCAGCTGCGCGTCGCGACCGTCACCGGGTACCACACGCGCAGCAGCATCGTCTCCAGATACGACGCGAGCCAGAACACCTTCGGGTCGTCGCATTCGACGGTCATCAGCACGTTGTGCACCGGCACGATCGAACCTTCGGGCACCGCGCGAATCTTCACGGGCAGGTAACCGTCGTAGTGTTCGACGATATGGCGCCAGCCGTCCTCGTTGAACGGCTCGCCATGCACCGCGAAGAAATCGCGGGCGTCGTCGATCATCGCGTGCGTGACGGGCCGGCACAGATATTCCTTCAGCAGCATCTGCAAGCCGAAGAACAGCGTGCGGTCGTAGCGGCCGCCGCGCGACTCGACGTACGAGAACATCGCCTGCGCGTCGGGCGGATATTGCAGGAAGTGGGAAGCCTTGTACGAATCCGTGTTGAGGATCGGATTGGCGAGAACCGCGGCAAGGCCGCCGGGATCGTTTTGCATGGCTAGAGCTCCTCTAGGCCGTTGAAGTGCCGCCGCGTCTGTCGCGGCGGACCGGAATCCGGGGAATCAGCGCGTCACAGCTTCCCCAGGAAGTGATACGCGATCTCGAAGTGATCCTCGAACATCACGTTGCGCATCTGCGCGAATTCGTTGAGCGGCACCCAGCGCGCCTTGTCGGCGTCGTCGCTGCCCTTCACGCGCGGCAACTCGCCGGTCGGGAAGTTGAACAGGCACGCGTGCGTGATCGTGCGGCCGCGCAGCGAGCGGGCCGGATGATCGAACACCTGGCGATCCTTGATCGAGCCGCGCAGCACGGGCTCCGGCAGCTTCAGGCCGGTTTCCTCGCGCAATTCGCGGATGCACGCCGCGTCGAGCCGTTCGTCCTGGTTCACGAAGCCGCCCGGCAACGCCCACAGGCCGCGACCCGGTTCGCTGCGCCGGCGCACGAGCAGGATATGGCCGGAGTGCACGACCACCGCATCGACCGTCACGAACGTGACCGGATACGGTGCGGCCGACCAAGCCTTGCGATACGCGGCGATGAATTCGGCTTCGGCCTTCAACTGCGCGAATTGCGGCTGCGTGCGGAAATGTTCGAGCCAGCCGAACACGGGTTCCGGCACGGCCCATTGCACGAAGCTGTTGGTTCGTTCGGCGAAATACTGGTCGCGAATTTCGGTGGCGGAAATGTCTTCGGTCGCATCGACGTCGACCAGCTCCCATTGCGGGAACATCCGCAGGTAATACGACGTGGCGTCCTTTTCGTGGCCGATCAGCCCGACCTTGCGCTGCGCGACGTCGCCGAGCGCGGCGGCCACGGCATCCTGCACCCAGCGCACCCAGTCGCCGTCGTTGTACGTCGAATCCTGCACGGGCGCGACCGTCACGCGATCGCGCTCGGACGGCTCGAGCAGCGAAGCCAGCATCTGGCAGCGCTCGTCGAACGAAAACGGATCCTTGATGGTGCGGGGCTTGTCGGTCGACCCGATCAGCACGCACACGCGCTCGGCCCGGCTCAGTGCCGACTTCAGCACGTTCAGATGACCACGATGCGGGGGCTGGAAACGACCAATGAAAACGAGCGCGTCGAAGCGCCGGTTCTGTTGCGTACTCATGAGGCTCCCTCAAGAGATTGAAACGCTTCGGGTCTTTCCCGAAGGCATGGAATCGATCGTAGGGGAATTCCCGGAGAAGGTCAATCGAGCACGCGCTCGACTTGACGAAGTCTGACGAAACGCGCGGCGCCGGCGCGGTACACTCGATTTCATCCCAATCCGCGCCGTGGCGCCCGCCATCCATCATGAGGATCTCAGTCAGCCGGATCGTCGGCGTCGATCGCAGACGCCTCTTCACGTGGTCGCAGGACTACGCGCGGCGGCTCGTGTGGGACAGCTTCCTCGCCGACGCGTATCTGCTCGACGGGATGACGGCCGACGTCGGCGTCGACGCGTTCTGCCGCAGCCAGTCCGGCGCGACGATGGTGTCGCGCTACATCTCGTACCGTCCGCCGCAGGTCGCGGCCATCGAAATGGTCGACGGGCCGAAAGTGCTCGAACGCTTCAGCGGCAGCTGGAATTTCACGGAACGCACGCCGGGCACGACCGAAGTGAAGTTCACGTACCAGTTCCGCGCGCAGCCGTCCTGGCTGCGCTGGCTGCTCGAACCGCTGATCGGCGCGTTCTATCTCGTGCACACGCGCCGGCGTCTCGATTCGTTCAAGCGCTGGGCCGAAGCCGAAGCGTTGCCGCACTGACGCGCGACGCCGCGCGCATCAGAGGAACGGCGAAATGTTCGCGATCGCGCGCGAGACGTAATCGTCCTTCTCGCCCACCGGCGCGACATAGTGAATCGCACTGCGCGCGGCCTCGATGCCGGCCAAACGCGCGATGAACCACGCGGCCAGATACTGCGACGACAGGCACCCGCCGGCGGTCGCGACGTTCCCGCTGGCCACGAACGGCTGGTCGAGCACGGCCACGCCGGCTTCCTGCACCCACGGCTTCGTGGTCAGGTCGGTACACGCGGGGACATCGCCGAGCCATCCCAGTTTCGCCAGCACGAGCGTGCCCGAGCACTGCGCGCCGAGCAACTGCCGCGCGGGGTCGAACTGCAATTGCGCCATCAACCCGGCATCGGCGACGACGTCGCGGGTCCGCACGCCGCTGCCCACCAGCACGGCGTCGGCGTCGCGGGCGTCCTGCAGCGACGCTTGCGCGTCGATCGTCACGCCGTTCATCGAGCGCACGCGGGCGGTCGGGCTCGCGATCGAAACCCGCCAGTCCGGCTGCTTGACCCGGTTGAGAATACCGAGCGCGATCAGCGAATCGAGTTCGTTGAAACCGTCGAAGGTCAGGATGGCGATGTGCATGGGGGCTCTGCGCGGGGACGTAGTACCGCCCGATCATAAGCCGTTCGCGAAATCGGTGCAGCGCGTCGTCGAATGCGCGACCGTCGCTGTCGGCCCGGTCGCTCACGCGACGCCGTGCGGCAGCGGTCATTTCGTCATTGCGGCGCCGCCGGCAACCGCTATAATCGCGCGACATTCCGACTGCATTGAGCAGGCCGACGGTGCGCGCCATACGACGCGCCGCATGCCCTCCTCGACAACAACAATGACAAACCGAACCGTTCGACGCCTTCGCCCGTTCGTGCGCGCCGCCGCGCGCCTGCTCGCGTGCGCGCCGCTGCTGGGCGTGCCGCCGGCGCTGCATGCGGCCGATGCCGCAAGCCCGGATGGGCAGCCGGCCTCCGGCCGCTACGTCGTCGTCGATACCGGCCATACGCCGGCCCACCCGGGCGCCACCGGCGCCAGCGGCCGCGTCGAATACCGATACAACCTCGACCTGTCCACCGCCGTCGCGGAGAAACTCGCCGCGCACGGCGATCGCGTACTGCGCACGTCGGCCGACGGCCGCGAGATCGCGCTCGACCAGCGCGCGACACAGGCCCCCGACGCGAACCTGTTCGTGTCGATCCATCACGATTCGATGCAGCAGCAGTTCATCGATGCGGGTCGGCAACGCGAATTCCGCGGTTTCGCCGTGTTCGTGTCGGAGCGCAATCCGCACTACGCGGAAAGCCTGCGTTGCGCGAAGGCGATCGCCGAGCGGCTGATCGCGGCCGGCGAACGGCCGTCGCTGTATCACGCGCAGCCGATCAAGGGCGAGAACCGTCCGCTGATCGATTCGCAACTCGGCATCCACCGCTTCGACGATCTCGTCGTGCTGCGCACCGCGCCGATTCCGGCCGTGCTGGTCGAGGCCGGCGTGATCGTCAATCCCGACGAGGAAAAACGGCTCGCGCAGCGCGAGACGATCCAGCGCCTCGCCACCGCGATCGCGGGCGGGATCGACACGTGTACGGCGGCCAGGTAAAGGTAACGCCCGTTGGTTTTCAACGGATTTCACCCAGTGAGGAGGAGTGCCATGAAAAAGAAGAATCTGCTCGTATCCTGCGCGTTGCTTGCGCTCGCCGTTCCGTTCGCCGCGCATGCGGCCGGCTGCGGCAAACCGCGCAGCGCGTTCGACCAGGTGTACTGCAGCAGCAACGAGTTCTCGCAGCTCGACCGCGAGCTGAACGACGAGTACGGCCGCGTGCGCAAGCAGTTGAGCGGCGACCAGCAGGCGAAGCTGAAGACGGGCCAGCTCGCGTGGATGAAGCAGCGCGACGACCGCTGCAGCGAAACGCGCGACGACGGCTACCTCGTGAACCTGCAATGCGCGATCGATGCGACGCAATCCCGCCTGTCGTTCCTGCGCGAACGCGAGCGCGAGTGCGCGAGCACGGGGTGCGTGACGGCGAAGCTCGGGGAGTAAGGGCTGACCGGGTGCCGTGCCGTGAGTCGATTCGCGGCGCGGTACCTTCTTTTGTGCACCATTCGTCATTCGGCAATCCGCTGGCACATCGATCACATCGAACATGACGACGATCGACATCCGCACCGCAACGTCCGTCGATGCACCGGCCATCGCCGACATCCACGTCGCATCGTGGCGCGCCACCTACCCTGGCATCGTGCCTGCCTCGTATCTCGCCGGTCTGTCAGTCGAACAGCGCACCACCGTCTGGCGCGCGGTGCTCGACGCCGAACAGTCACGCGTCGCGCTCGCGTTCACGGAAGGCGAGCTCCGGGGCTGGATCAACTATGGTCCGACGCGCGACACCGACAAGGATTCCACCTGGGGCGAAATCGGCGCGATCTATCTGCATCCGTCGCATTGCGGCCGGGGAATCGGGGCCGCGCTGGTCGCCCATGCGCGCCGATCACTGCACGACGCGGGGCATCGGTGGGTATCGCTGTGGGTGCTCGTCGAAAATCGTCGGGCGAAGGCATTCTACGAACGCGAAGGTTTCGTCGCCGAGCGCGACGCCAAGACGTTCGAGATCGACGGTGTGCCGATCGAAGAGATCCGCTATTGGCGTGCGCTTCCCTAGCCACGCCCTCGGTTCATTTCCCGTCGGGTTTGCCGCCGCCCCACGGCGAAGTCACGCGTCGCGCCGTCACAGAAACCACCGATACTCCCGCGCCCCGATCTCGTTGCGAAAATCCAGCTCCTCCTGACGCTTGTTCTCGCAATACACCATCACGAATTCACTGCCGAGCCCTTCACGCACGGCCGCGTGATCCTGCATCGCCGCGACGGCGGAGAGCATCTCCTTCGGAAAATCGATCCCGCTGCCGCGATCGTCGTTGAGCGGCGCGATCGGCTCGATCCGCGCGTCGAGCCCGTGCTCCATCCCGCTGAGGATCGCCGCGAGCACGAGGTACGGATTCGCGTCCGCGCTCGCGAGCCGATGCTCGATCCGCAGATTGCGCGCATCCGATTCCGGAATCCGGATGCACGCATCGCGATCCTCGAAGCCCCAGCTGGCACGGCTCGCCGCGTTCACCATCGACCCATAGCGCCGGAACGCATTGTGATTCGGCGCGAACACCGGCATGCAGTGCGGCAGCAGCTCGAGGCACCCGGCCACCGCATGCCGCAGCGGCCTCTGCCCGTCCGCGGCGAGCAGGTTGCGGCCCGCGTCGTCGTACAGGCTCACGTGCACGTGCATCCCGCTGCCCGGCGCATGCAGATACGGCTTGCCCATGAAGCTCGCGCGATAGCCGTGCCGCAACGCGACGCCGCGCGTGCTGCGACAGAACAGCGCCGACCAGTCGGCCGCGCGCAACGCGTCGTCGGTGTGTCCGAAGTTGATCTCGAACTGGCCGGGCCCGAGCTCGGCCGTGATCACGGTCGCGTCGACGCCCTGCTCGCACGCGGCCTCGACCATCTCGTGCAGCACGTCGGAAAACCGCGACAGGCGTTCGATGTGCATGTTCGGCTGGTCGTCGCGGTCGTCGCTCAAGCGATCGCGCGGATACTGCGGCATCCCGTCCGCGAGCTGCGCGGCGAACAGATAGAACTCGAGCTCGAACGCGACGACCGGCCGGATGCCGCGTGCCGCGAACCGCCGCAGCACGCGCGCCAGCACCTCGCGCGGCTCGAACTCGATCGGCGCATCCGTGCCGTCGGAGCTGATCAGCATCTGCGCGAGCGGCTGCCGCTCCCAGCGCACCGGCTTCAGCGTGCCGGGAATCAGGCGACGCGGCGCATCCGGGTCGCCGTCGTTGAAGCAGTAGTCGCCGATCTTGTAGAGACCGCCCTGCGTGCCGAGCAGCACGCAGTTCTGCGGCAGCTTCAGCAGCGAACCCGATGCGACCTTCTCGAGCGCATCGATCGGATAGCGCTTGCCGTAGAAATGGCCCGGCAGGTCGAGACAGATCAGGTCGACATAACGGATCTCGGGATGCGCCTGCCGGAATGCGCGGATTTCATCGACCAGCACGGGAACGACGTCAGCCATGTCTCACCCTTTCCATGTCTTGTATGACGGTGCCGCGGCGCGGCGAACCGGACTCATCGGCATGCGGCACGTCACATGCCCGCTATCGCTCAGTACTGCAAACCGGCAGCACGGCGCGACGCCCCGTCGCGCCGCCGTCCGACCACCTCAGGTGAACACCCAGATCACGCGTGCCGGCACATCGCTCAGGTTCGCGTAACGAAACCGCTTGTGCGCGGGAAGCTGAAATGCGTCGTTCGGGCCGAGCGTGACGGGCGTGTCGTCGCCGTCGATCCAGATCGTCAGCTCGCCTTCGAGCACGAAGCCGCCCTGCTCGTCGCTGTCGTCGACGGAGCGCTCGCCGCTGCTCGCGCCGGGCGCGAGATGGCTCTCCAGGATCGAGAAGCGCGAACGCATGTTCGGCGACACGAGGATGTCCGTGATGCCGGCCGCGTAATACACGGTGCGCCGCTCGTCGGGCCGCGTGACCCACGGCACGCTGCGCGGTTTGCTGAGGCTGTAGAAATACGTGGTCGGCACGCCGAGCGCCTCGCCGATCGCGGTGAGATCTGCGACCGTCGGACGCGACAGCCCGCGCTCGACCTGCGACAGAAAGCCGACGGAGCGGCCGATCCGTTCCGCGAGATCGTTGAGCGTGACCTTGCGATGCTTGCGCAGATCGCGGATCAGGATCGCCAGACTTTCTATCTCTTCCTGTTCGTTCATGATGGATTCCGGTGCGTCAGACGGTATCGCGCAAACGGTACCAGGCCTTGCCGATCGCTTCCAGCGGCGCGGCGAGACGATCGCCGCCGGGGAAGCGCGGGTTGCGGATGCGCTGATACTGCGCGAGCAGGCGATCGTCACCGAGCACGGCATCGGCGACCGCGCGCGCGCCGGCAAGCGTCGGCAACACGCCGTGCCCCGAGAAGCCCTGCAGCCAGAAGCGCTGGCCGCGACGGCCGATGTCCGGCGTGCGTCGCATGCTGATGTCGATGTGGCCGCCCCACGCGTAGTCGAGCGGTACGCCGGCCAGTTGCGGGAACACGCGTTCGAGGTGCGGGCGCGTCGCGGCCGCGATGTCGGCCGGAATCCCGCCGAGATACGTGCAGCCGCCGCCGAACAGCAGGCGGTTGTCGGGGCTCAGGCGGAAGTAGTCGGGCACGAACTGGTTGTCGATCACGCAACTGTTCCGCGGCAGCAGCGAGCGTGCGACGTCCGGCGCGAGCGGCGCGGTCGCGACCTGGTAGGTGCCGACGGGCAGCAACCGGCGCGACAGTTCGCGATCGAGCCGGTCGACATACGCATTGCACGCGAGCACCAGTACGTCCGCGCGCACTTCGCCGTGCGCGGTGCGGGCAACGTGACCGCCCGCGGTCTCGCGACAGTCGAGCACGCGGCTTTGCTCGAAGATGCGGCCGCCGGCCCGTTCGATCGTCTGCGCGAGACCGAGTGCGAGCTTCAGCGGATTCAGATGGCCGGCCTCGGGATCGTGGAGCGCGGCAAGATAGCGCGCGCTGCCGATCCACTCGGGCATCTCGTCCGGCCCGATCACGCGCAGCCGGTCGTAGCCCCAGCGCTGCGCGGCCTCGTCGCGGGCCTGCGCGAGCATCGCGACGCGACGCGGCCGCACCGCGGCCCACAGGCTGCCGGGCCGGTAGTCGATGTCGAAGCCGTGCCGCGCGGGCAGTTCCCGCACTTCGGCCGCGGCCCAGCGCATGCTGTCCCACAGCACGCGCGCGCCGTCGCGGCCGAGCGAATCCTCGAGCGGCTGCATGTCGCACGACCAGCCGAGCAGCGCCTGCCCGCCGTTGCGGCCCGATGCGGCCCACGCGACGCGGCTCGCCTCGAGCACGACCACGCGCTTGCCCGCAAGCGCGAGGCGCAACGCCGTGTGCAGCCCGCTGAAGCCCGCGCCGACGACCAGCACGTCGGCGTCGACGCGTTCGTCCAGTTCGGGCCGCCGCGGAATCGGCGCCGGGTAAGTGCCGGCGTAGTAGCTTGCGACGTGACGGTCGGACTGCACGAACATGCGGACTCCCGTGAAATTCTCGCCAGATAATTTCATGAAAAATTAGCACGGCAATTTCACGAGAGCAAGCGGGAGAATGAGGGCGCGCGTCGTCGGATAAATGAAAGCCTCGCCGGGTGCCGGCATGGTGCTTGCGCCTGTCGTCCACACTTTTCCATGCGCGGCCGGCACCAAAGATGCGTAGGCAACGACCGGCTGATCGCGCAAGGGCACCGGCAGCGCTGCGCGATCATGTGTTCGGAAGCCGTGTGGTGGCGCTGTCATCGGCGCATCGTGTCCGACTACCTGATCGCGCGCGGCGAGACGGTGCTGCACATCATGGGCCCGAATCGCGTGGAGCCCGCGCACCTCACGACCGGCGCGGTGATCCGGGACGACGGAACGATCGTCTACCCGGACGTCGAAGGCGATGCGCCAGCAGACGAAGCCGACGCGCAGCCGAACGCGTGACGCGACAGCGACGCGCGAACGCGATGCCGTGACGGCATGAAAGCGCGATGGCGCGTCATGCCCGATGCAACATCCACGTCGATCGGCCGTGCCCGCTGCGCACCCGATACGCGGCCCGCGCGCCCCGCTTTGCGCCGCGGCGATCCTGCATTACCATCGAGCGTCCATCACACGCACGCACCCGCGCGCCCCGCCACTTCCGCACTCCCGCATCAATGCTCGTCCTCATCATCATCGCCGGCCTGTGGGCCGGCCTGCAGAACGCCCTCGCGGGCGGCGGCTCATTCGTCACGCTGCCCGCGCTGATCGTATCGGGGATGTCGCCGCTCGCGGCGAACATCACGTCGACGGTCGCGCTGTTCCCCGGCCAGGTCACGACGGGCTGGGCGAGCCGGAACATGGTGCGCGGCGCGGGCAAGCTGCCCTTTCGCGCGCTGTTCGCGATCAGCGTGGTCGGCGGCGCGCTCGGCGGCCTGCTGCTGCTGAAAACCCCGTCGTCGATCTTCTCGCACCTCGTGCCGTGGCTCGTGCTGTTCGCGACGGTCGTGTTCGCATGGGGCAGTTTCTTCCGCAAGCCCGGCGCCGGCACGCAGCATATCGGCCCCGTCACCGCCGCGATCTCGCAATTCCTGATCGCGATCTACGGCGGCTACTTCGGCGGAGGCATCGGATTCCTGATGATGGCCGCGCTGACGATGGCGGGCCTGTCGCCGCGTCACGCGATGTCGACGAAGAATGCGCTCGCGGGCGTGATGAACGCGTCGGCGGTCGTGCTGTTCCTGACCTCGCCGCACCTGCACTGGCGCGAGGCCCTCGCGCTCGGCGGCGGCGCGATCGTCGGCGGCCTGCTCGGTGCGTGGGCGCTGCACCGCGTGAACGAACGCGTGCTGCGGATCGCGATCGTCTGCATCGGCGCCGCGCTGACCGTCGGGCTGTTCGCCAAGCCGATCTGACGCACGCGCGCCGTCGGCCGCGACGCATGCGCAATCGACGGGCAAGCGTCCGTGCGGCGAGCGACGGCGGAGTAACGCGCCCACTTCGATGTCGCGGGCGCTTCGGGGCGGCTTGCGCGCCCCGCGCTTCAATGCCCGCAGGCGTGTGCGTTCAACTTCAACCGAACGGCCGCACGCCGATCAGCGGGCCATGCAGGAACAGCGCGAAGACGGCCCATACGACGAGCCCGGCGACGAGCGTCACGGCATCGCCCGACAGCCTGCCGGCCGGATAGCGGACGCCGTCGCGGCGATCGCGCGCGCGCCACACGACGAAATCGACCAGCGACCACACGAAGAATGCGCCGAACAGCACGACCGCATGCAGCGTGCCGTTCGCGAGCAGGTGCGCGACCGCCCACACCATCACGCCGGCCACCATCGGATGGCCGACGAGCGTCTTGATGCGGTTGCGCGGCACGTAGGCCGCGGCGATCAGCACGAATGCGATCGCGGTCAGCATGCCGGTGAGATGGCGAACGCCGACGGGGGACACCCACAGCAGCGTCCCGCCCTGGCGCGCGACGCCGTAACCCCAGATGATCAGCACGAAACCGACGATCGACGCGAGCGCATAAGGGCCCTTCCAGCGTTTCTCGCCGATCCGCTCAATGGTCGCGGATCGCCAGCCGTCCGCGACGATCCGAATCGAATGCACACCGAGGAAGATCGCTAAACCGAGAATCAGGACGAGCATCGGCTATCTCCGTCTGGAACGATGAGTGGGGAATCATTCGCGCGGCTTTCGATGCGCCGTTCGCGAGGCCGGCGGCGAGACCGGCTCGGGGTCGCGCCGGGCACGAACGCGATCGCGCCGATCATAAACGCCGGGGCCGCCGTTGTGAAGCAGCCGGAACATACGGTGCGTCAAACCCGGCGCTTGCGCGCACCCGCGGTGGATCGAAAGAAAGGAAGGAAAAGGAAATGCGCCGCCGTACGCCCGGTGCCCGGCGCTACGTGCGCTTGCGCGTCGTTTCCGGTTTCGGCGCCGGCTTCGACTTCGGCCGCGCCTTGCGCTTCGGCGCCCCCGCCAGCAGCGCCGCGCGATACGCGCCGCGACACCAGTCGAACAGCGCGCCCGCGTCCTCGAGCACGTCGGCCGGCGTTTCGTAATAGCCCTCGAGCGCAACGGTGCGCGTGGGACGCTCGTACGAGAACGGCCCCATCCCCGCCGCAACGAACGCGGGGCGGTTCACGTCGTCGACGCGCAAAAACAGCGACCCGCGCGACATGAAGCCGAACATCACGCCGTCGAGCCGCATCGCGGCGCCGCTGAAGAACCGCACGACCTGTACGTTGCCGAGCGGCGCGAGCCGATACGCGATCTCCTCGCCGTGCGCCTTCTCCGATTGCCAACTCATGCGGGCTCCGTGCAGCGCTGCGTCCACATGTCGAGTTCCGCGTCGTCGAAACCGACGGCCACCGCGCTCTCGCGGATCTGCCGCCACGTCGCACGATCGACCGGAATGCCGTCCGCGCCACGCGCGGCGCGGCTCGCTTCCTCCGGCTCGCCGGGCATCCGCACCGGCGCATCGCCCGCCTGCGGCGACGCCTTCGCCCATTCGACGAACGCATCGGCTTCGCGCTCCGCGTCGGCCGCGTCGAACGCGTTCGGATCGATCAGCACCGACAGCATCCCGTTGACGATCGCGCTCGTCTTCTGCAGCGTGCCGCCGTAGGTCGTATGCCCGCCGACCAGCGCGCCGCCAAAGATCTCGCACATCGCCGCCAGCGCATAACCCTTGTGCAGTCCGAACGGCAGCAGCGAGCCGAACGGCTGCTCGTGCATGACGGCCGGATCGTCGGTCGGCTGGCCGCGATGATCGATCAGCGACCCGGCCGGCACGCGCTTGCGCTGGTTGTATGCCACCCGCGTCTTGCCGTACGCGATCGCGCTCGTCGCGAAATCGAGCAGCAGCGGCGGCCGGCCCGCGCGCGGATACGCGGCGCAGAACGGATTCGTGCCGAAACGCGGATCGGTGCCGTGCAGCGGCGCGACGAGCAGGTCGCCCGGCACGTTGACGAAATGGAACGACACGAGCCCCGAGCGCGCGCACTGCTCGGCCCAGTGCCCGATGCGGCCGAGGTGATGGACGTCGCGCAGCCCGAGCGCGCAGATGCCCATGCGTCGCGCGCGCTCGATCCCTTCGACCATCGCCTCGAACGCGATCACCTGGCCGAAGCCGCGCCCGCCGTCGATCGTGAGCACCGCGCCGCCGTCGCGGACGATCGACGCGTGCCCGTTCAACTGCAACTGCCCCTCCCGCCACGACGCCACGTAGTTCGGGATCGTCCCGATCCCGTGCGAATCGTGACCCGCCAGATTCGCGGCGACCAGATGATCGGCAACGAGCCGTGCCTCGCGCTCGCTGCTGCCGGCCCGCTCCCAAAGTGCCGCGACGAATGCATGCAGCGGTTCGGCGCGCATGCGCAGCGGGTCGGTATCGGAGGTCGGCAGCGCGGTCATCGGCAAGGCTCCGTGAGGTCGGGGTGAATCCGGTGGAATCCGGTTGAATCCGTTCGGGTCGGGCAGCGCGAACGCTCAGCGCGCGGACGCGATCACGTCCGCCACCGCGGCGGTCAGCTTCTTCGCGTACGGCACGTGCAGGAACTCGTTCGGGCCGTGCGCATTCGACTTCGGCCCGAGCACGCCGCACACCATGAACTGCGCGGACGGGAAGCCGGCCTGCAGCACGTTCATCAGCGGGATCGTACCGCCGAGGCCCATGTACGCGCAGTCCGCGCCGAAGTGGCGGCGCGACGCGGCGTCGAGCGACGACGCGAGCCACGGCGCGAGATCCGGCGCGCTCCAGCCGGTCGCGGCGCCTGCGTCCGGCTTGAACGTGACCTTCGCGTTGTACGGCGGATCGAGTTCGAGCAGGTCCTTCAGCTGCTGCACGGCCTGTGCGGCATCGACCAGCGGCGGCAGGCGCAGCGACAGCTTGAACGCGGTGCGCGGACGCAGCACGTTGCCCGCGTCGGCGAGCGCCGGCAGGCCGGCCGCGCCCGTCACCGACAGCGACGGACGCCATGTCGAATTCAGCAGCGCCTCGCGCGGATCGGTCGTGGTCGGCAGCACCGGCTTGCCGTCCGCGCCGCATGCCCACGGCAGCCCCTTCCACACGGCGTCGCCGAGGATCGCGGCGGCCGCGTCGGCTTCGCGCACGCGGCTGTCGGGAATCTCGCAATGAAACACGCCGGGCAGCAGGTTGCCGTTCTTCGCATCTTCCAGGCGCTCGAACAGCTGGCGCATCACGCGGAAGCTCGACGGCGCGATGCCGCCGAAGACGCCGGAGTGAACGCCTTCCTCGAGCACCTCGACCTGCAGGTCGCCGGACACCAGCCCGCGCAGCGACGTCGTGAGCCACATCTGGTCGTAGTTGCCGGCGCCCGAATCGAGGCACACGACGAGCGACACCTGGCCGAGCCGGTCGCGCAGCGCGTCGACGTACGGCAGCAGGTCGTAGCTGCCCGACTCCTCGCAGGTCTCGATCAGGCCGACGCAGCGCGGCCGTTCGACGCCCTGCTCGTCGAGCGCGCCGAGCGCCGCGAGGCTCGCGTAGATCGCGTAGCCGTCGTCCGCGCCGCCGCGGCCGTACAGCTTGCCGTTCTCGAACTTCGGCGTCCACGGGCCGAGGTCCGCGCGCCAGCCGTCGAATTCGGGCTGCTTGTCGAGGTGGCCGTACAGCAGGATCGTGTCGGTGCTGCCCGAGCGTGTCGCGGGCGTTTCGAAGAAGATCACCGGCGTGCGGCCGGGCAAACGCACGATCTCGAGCTTCAGGCCTTTGACCGGCTGGCGTTCGGCCCACTGCGCGGCATCGGTGACGACCCGCTCGAGATAGCCGCGCTTCGCCCAGTCGGGGTCGAATGCGGGGCTCTTGGCGGGGATCGCGATGTAGTCGGTCAGTGCGTGAAGAATTTCATCGTTCCACTTGCGCTCGACGAAGGTGACGAGCTTGTCATGGTCGAGGACGGGGGTAGTGTCGACGGAGGTCATGGTGGGGTGCCTGGATAGGGCTGACGAAACACCGGATGATACGCCGATGCCCCCGCTCCCGGGAGCGCTTTCCGTGGCCGTATTCAGGGCCCGTTCCCGCAGCGCTTCACGCGCGCCGAACGCGACTTCGACCGTGATGCCGCGGCCGTCGGCAATTGCACCGATGCATCGTCATCGGCATCACCGTTCGGTAGAAACAATCACTGGCGCCGGCAAACGCGCATTTCAAGCGCTCGATAATAACCGACTAATTCAATCAGGGTTTCCCGAGTCATTCAGCCCATGAATTGAATTAACCAGTTCGGCAAAAAATCGATTATCCGTTCCATTTTCGAGATACTGCACCGTCACCCGCGAACACGACCCGGACTGGCCCAGGTCCGCCGCCCTGCCGCATACGCCCCCATCCGTTCGCACCATGACATTTCATCTTCTTCAATGATGACGATCAATATTCAAGATATTAAATTGCATCGTTTACTCTTATTGAAACTCGATTAAGAGATAAGATGCTGTCGTTCAATAAAGCGACGGACCATTCCGGATTCGTCGACACGGCGCCGGGCCGCGCCACCTCAACTGCATCACGATCATTCAAGGAGCCTCGCATGTCCGATGCCAGCTCGTCTTCCTCCCGTTCCACCGCCGCGCCAGCCGCGACCACCGCGCCGAAAATCGGCGTCATCCCCGCCACGCTGATGGTCGCGGGCAACATGATGGGCTCCGGCGTCTTCATGCTGCCCGCGAACCTCGCCGCCACCGGCGGCATCGCGATCTTCGGCTGGCTGATCACCGTCGTCGGCGCCGTGTCGCTCGCGCTGGTGTTCGCGAAGCTCGCGGCGATCGACCCGGCCGCCGGCGGCCCGTATGCATACGCGCGCAAGTCGTTCGGCCCGTACATCGGCTACCAGACCAACCTGATCTACTGGCTCGCGAACGTGCTCGGCAACGTCGGCCTCGCGGTCGCCGGCCTCGGCTATCTCACGCACTTCTTCCCGATGCTGCGCGACCCGCTGGTATTCGCGCTCGCGCAGATCTTCGTGATCTGGCTGTTCACCTACGCGAACATTCTCGGGCCGAACGTGGTCGGCCGCGTGCAGTCGGTCACGACGATCTTCGCGCTCGTGCCGATCCTCGGGATGGCCGTGTTCGGCTGGTTCTGGTTCAGCAAGGACGTGTACTTCGCCGGCTGGAACGTGTCGGGCGCGAGCAGCGTCGGCGCGATCGGCGCGACGCTGAACTTCACGCTGTGGGCGTTCATCGGCGTCGAGAGCGCGTCGGTGTCGGCCGGTGTCGTCGAAAACCCGTCGCGCAACGTGCCGATCGCGACCGTCGGCGGCGTCGTGCTCGCGGCCGTCTGCTACATGCTCAGCTCGACTGTGATCATGGGGATGATCCCGAACAAGGCGCTGCTCGCATCGAGCGCGCCGTTCGCGGATGCCGCGCGCCTCGCGCTCGGCGACACCGCCGCGAACGCGGTCGCGATCTGCGCGGCGCTCGGCTGCCTCGGCTCGCTCGCGGGCTGGACGCTGCTGGTCGGCCAGACCGCGAAGGCCGCGGCCGACGACGGCCTGTTCGCCGGCGTGTTCGCCCGCGTCAACTCGAAGAACGTGCCGTCGGCCGGCCTCGCGATCGTCGCGGTCATCATGTCGGTGCAGGTGCTCGCGACGATGTCGCCGAGCGCGAGCGAGCAGTTCGGCAAGATCGCGTCGATCGCCGTGATCATGACGCTCCTGCCGTACATCTACTCGTGCATCGCGATCAAGGTGCTCGGCTACGGCAAGATGCCGTCGCACCAGTTCACCTTCTACACGATCGTCGGCCTGATCGGTGCCGTCTACGCGCTGTGGGCGATGGTCGGCTCCGACGGCCAGCAGACGCGCTGGTCGCTGATCTTCGTGATCGCGACGATCGTGTTCTACGAGCTGTCGATCAACCGTCAGCGCGAAATCGAGGAAACCCATATCCATCCGGGCGGCCGCTCGCCGCGCTGGGTGCGCTACCTCGCGCTCGGCGTCACCATCGTCGCGCTCGTCGCGACCTTCTGGATCTCCGTGGGCCGACACACGGCCGACATCCTTCACGCACGCTCGCCGGCCGCGGGCGTCCAGGCAACCCAGCAAACGGGGGAATAACCCATGACCGCTTCCTTGACCCAACCGGCGTTCCGCCGCCTCGGCATGAAGGCGCTGCTCGTGCAGCACGACATCGACGAACGCACGGCGACCGGACGCGCGGCCACCGCGCTCGTCGAAGAATTGCGCACGCGGCTCGTCGACGTCGTCATCGCGACCTCCGCCGAAGACGCGCGCGCGGTGGTCGACGCCGATCCCGCGATCCAGTGCCTGCTGCTCAACTGGGAACTCGGCAACGATCCCGCCCACGCGCCCGCGCAGGCCGTGCTCGACGCGATGCGCGCGCGCAATGCGACGGTGCCGGTGTTCCTGCTCGCGAGCCGCGCGAGCGCGGCCGCGATTCCCGTCGACGCGATGCGCAAGGCCGACGACTTCATCTGGATGCTGGAAGACACCACCGCGTTCATCGGCGGGCGGATCGTCGCCGCGATCGAACGCTACCGCGAAACCGTGCTGCCGCCGATGTTCCGCGCGCTCGCGCAGTTCTCGCGCGTGTACGAATACTCGTGGCACACGCCGGGCCACACGGGCGGCACCGCGTTCCTGAAATCGCCGGTCGGCCGCGCGTACTTCGAATTCTTCGGCGAGGCGCTGTTCCGCTCGGACCTGTCGATCTCGGTCGGCGAACTCGGCTCGCTGCTCGACCACTCCGGTCCGATCGGCGAAAGCGAACGCTACGCGGCGCGCGTGTTCGGCGCGCACCGCACGTATCACGTGACCAACGGCTCGTCGATGTCGAACCGCGTGATCCTGATGGCGAGCGTCACGCGCAACCAGGTCGCGCTGTGCGACCGCAACTGCCACAAGTCGGCCGAGCACGCGATGACGATGTCCGGCGCGATTCCGACTTACCTGATCCCGTCACGCAACCATTACGGGATCATCGGGCCGATCATGCCGGAACGGCTCACGGCCGCCGCCGTGCGCCTCGCGATCGACGCGAACCCGCTGGTGCGCGGGCGCGACGGCATCGATCCGACGCCCGTGCATGCGCTGATCACGAACTCGACGTACGACGGCCTCTGCTACAACGTCGCGCGCGTCGAGGAACTGCTCGGCCAGAGCGTCGACCGATTGCATTTCGACGAAGCATGGTACGGCTATGCGCGCTTCAACCCGATCTACCGCGATCGTCACGCGATGCACGGCGATCCGGCGCAGCACGACGCCAGCAAGCCGACCGTGTTCGCGACGCAGTCGACGCACAAGCTGCTCGCCGCGCTGTCGCAGGCGTCGTTCATCCACGTCCGCGACGGCCGCAATCCGATCGAGCATGCACGCTTCAACGAGGCATACATGATGCATGCGTCGACGTCGCCGAACTACGCGATCATCGCGTCGAACGACGTGAGCGCCGCGATGATGGACGGCCCCGGCGGCGAGGCGCTGACGACCGACGCGATCCGCGAGGCCGTGTCGTTCCGCCGGATGCTCGCGCGCCTGCATGCGGAATGCGAGGAGAACGACGACTGGTTCTTCAACGGCTGGCAGCCGGACACCGTGGTCGACCGCAAGACGGGCCGGCGCGTGCCGTTCCATGAAGCGGACGAAACGCTGCTCGCCACCGATCCGTCGTGCTGGGTGCTGCATCCGGGCGAGACGTGGCACGGCTTCGGCGAGATCGAGGACGACTACTGCATGCTCGATCCGATCAAGGTGTCGATCGTCACGCCTGGCGTCGCACCGCACGGCGGGCTGATGCCGGTCGGCATTCCGGCGTCGGTCGTCACCGCGTATCTGGACCGGCACGGGATCGTCGTCGAGAAGACGACCGACTTCACGATCCTGTTCCTGTTCTCGCTCGGCGTGACGAAGGGCAAGTGGGGCACGCTCGTCAACACGCTGCTCGACTTCAAGCGCGACTACGACGCGAACGCGCCGCTCGAACAGGCGCTGCCGGAACTCGTCGCGCGCTATCCGGACCGCTACGGCAAGCTCGGCCTGCGCGAACTGTGCGACCTGATGTTCAGCGCGATGAGCGACCTGAAGACGACCGAGATGATGTCGCGCGGCTTCTCGACGCTGCCGCAGCCCGACTTCAGCCCGGCCGAGGCGTTCGAACATCTCGTGCACAACGACATCGAGATGCTGGAGCTGTCGGAGATGGAAGGCCGCACCGTCGCGACCGGCGTCGTGCCCTATCCGCCCGGCATTCCGCTGCTGATGCCCGGCGAGAACGCGGGGCCGGCCGACGGCCCGCTGCTCGGCTACCTGAAGGCGCTCGAGCAGTACGACCTGCGCTTCCCCGGCTTCACGCACGACACGCATGGCGTCGAAGTCGAGGACGGCGTGTACCGGATCGCGTGCATCAAGGAAACCGCGCGCGACGCCAACACGCGCTGAGCATGCGCGCCGCGACGCCGCGCCGGCAGAATGCGGCCGGCGTCGCGATGCGTGACGACCCGCCGGTCATGCCGGCAACCGGCCGACCCACGCGGCAAGCTGCGCTTCGCCTTCTTCGTCGAGCTTGCCCTTCAGTTCTCCGTACCAAGGTGCGATCGCGTCGGCCGGCTGCGTGGCCTTCAGGATCTCGAAACTGTTCTCGAGGAACGACGCAAAGAACGGAATGCCGCGCATGTAGAGGAAGGTCGAATCGGTGATGCGCACGTGGCCGTATACGTCGCGCACCCACGCGAGATGCGGCAGCGCCTCGCGCAAGTGGCCGCTTTGCATCAGCGCGGAAATGAAGTTCACGCGCGCGGCGACGTCGGACTGCTCGCGCGTGTCGTGATTGACCTCGGCGGCCTTCTGCATCCACGCTTCGCCGCGCTCCACTTCGTCGCACATCGCCGAGGTCGTCGCGAGCTGAACCGCGTTGTGCGCGCTCGGCTCGCGGTCGAACAGCGCGAGCCAGTACGGAAACGCTTCACGGTAACGCTTCATCGCCGAATACGACAGCGCGCACAGGCGCGCCGCATCGGCCAGCCGCTCCGCATGCGGCGCGGCGGCCGCGATCGCGGCTTCGTGCCGGCCGGCCTGGAATGCCTTCAACGCGGACGCGAGCTCCGGCGCGATGTCGGGGCCGTTCTGATCGTTCGCGCCTTCGGATGCGTCCGGTGCGTCGTTCGCGGACGGCGCGGGCGTCGCCGCTTCATCACGCGGTTTCTTTCCGAACAGCTTTCCCAGCAGGCCCATGGCGATTGTCCTTGTCGTTGTGATGGATGAATGGCGGCGGGTCGCAGCGGCGCAGGAAGCGCGGCGCGCGTGAACCGGATCGCCGCACGGCGACCGCCATCTTACGCGCGCTCGAAGTCGGCGGGAAATGAACGACGACCGGGCGCCGCCGTGGCGAAGGAAGACGCGACGCTCACGCGTCCGTGGGCCTCACGCCGCGATCCATCCCGCGCCGGTATGCGGCAGGACTCGTCGCCGCGACGCGCCGGAAATGTCGTCGCAACGACTCCTCGGAACCGAACCCCGCGCGCGCGGCAATCTGCGCGAGCGACAACCCGGGATGCGCTTCGAGCATGTCCTTCGCGACGTTCACGCGCTCGCGGATCAGCCACGCGAGCGGCGACATCCCCGTCGCGTCCGCGAACTGCCGCTGCAGCGTGCGCGTGCTCATCGCCGCCTGCGCGGCCAGCGACGCGAGCGTGTGCGGCTCGGCCGCATGCGCGCGCATCCAGTCGATCAGCTTCGCGAGGCGGTCGCTGCCGCCCGGTGCGACCGGTCGCGGCACGAACTGCGCCTGGCCGCCGTCGCGATGCGGCGGCAGCACGAGGCGCTGCGCGACGCGGTTCGCGATCGCGCCGCCGTGGTCGCGGCGCACGAGATGCAGCAGCATGTCGAGCCCCGCCGCCGAGCCGGCTGACGTGACGATCTGCCCTTCGTCGACGTACAGCGCGTCGGGATTCACGCGCAGCGCCGGATAGCGCGCCTGCAGGCGCTCGGCGTAGCGCCAGTGCGTCGTGACGGTGAGCCCGTCGAGCACGCCGGCCGCCGCGAGCACGAACACGCCCGAGCAGATCGAACAGAGCCGCGCGCCACGGCGATGCGCGGCGCGCAGCTTCTTCAGCAGCGGTTCCGGCGGTAGCTCGTCCGGATCGCGCCAGCCGGGAATCACGATGGTGTCCGCGCGATCGAGCATCGCGAGCCGGTACGGCGCGGCGACCGTGATGCCGCCCGCCGCGCGCACGGGGCCCGGCTCGCTCGCGCAGACCGCGAAGCGATACCAGTCGACGCCGAGTTCCGGGCGTTCGAGCGCGAACAGTTCGACCACGCAGCCGAATTCGAAGGTGCAGAGGCGATCGTAGGCGAGCGCGACGACGAGATGATTGTGCATGGCGCGATGTTACCGGAACTTGTCGATCGCGCCACTGCCGCGATGGCCGCCGAACCGCGATACTGCCCTTCATCCCGGCGCATTCCGCGCCGCCCTTCAGGAGCGCCTTTCATGTCTTACGTCACCGACGTCCCCGCCGCCGACAGCGCCGCCGCCCTCGCGCACTTCGAAGCGTCGCTGCGCTTCGAGACCGATTGCTGGGACGTGCACGACGCGCTCGCGTCCGGCGCGCCCGATTTCGTGCTGCTCGACGTCCGGGGTCCCGAGCAGTTTGCCGCCGGCCACGTGCCCGGCGCGCGCAACCTGCCGCACCGCAAGGTCGTCGCCGGCAAGCTCGCCGACCATCCGGCCGACACGCTGTTCGTCGTCTACTGCGCCGGCCCGCACTGCAACGGCGCCGCGCGCGCGGCGATCCGGCTCGCGCGCCTCGGCCGCCCGGTGAAGCTGATGATCGGCGGCGTCACGGGCTGGCTCGACGAAGGTTTCGCGTTGTGCAACGAAGCGCAGCCGGAGGATGTCGCGACGCGCTGATCGTCATTAAAAACGCAACAATCAATTGCCGGCACGCGAACGGAAAAAGCGCGACAATCGGCGACATTGCAGTTCGGATGGAGCAGCAACATGGAACACGCAGTCCCGATTCAGATGGCCGGCTCGGTCGCGGCGATCGCGCTCTATTTTCTTCCGGCCATCGTCGCCGACCGGCGCGCCCGGCACGACAAGCTGACGATCGCAATGTTCAACGCCCTGTTCGCGTGGACGGGCATCGGCTGGCTGATGACGCTCTACTGGGCATGCCAGCCGAACCCGCAAACCGACGTCGCGCAAACCATCCTCGCGAAGCGCCGCGGCATCAGCATGCGGACCTTCTCGGCCGGCCTCGTCGAACGCGTGCAGCGCCGCGTCGCCGCCCAGGAGCAATGGGCCGAGAAGCAAGGTTGCCGCTAGGCCGTCCCGCTGTCCTCTTTACCTCGCCGCTTCGAACTTCGGCATCCTGACGTTGGTCGAGGCCCGGTAGTCCCACACCAGCCTGTCGCGCGGCGCCTCACCGCCCGCGCGCAACCACGCCCCGAACGCCCCCGCCGTCACCGCCCGCGCGATCCGCTCGCCCGGGCAGCCGTGCGGCCCCGTGCCGAACCCGAAGTTCGGCCCCGGCGCGCGGCCCGGCAACAATCGGTTCGGCTCGCGATGCACGGCCGGATCGCGGTTCGCCGCCGCGAGCACGACCAGGATGGCCGCACCGGCATCGACGGTCACGCCTTCGATCGTCGTGCGCGACGCGACGAAGCGGCGCGTGTTCTGCACTGGCGCATCGAAGCGACCGACCTCGGCGACGAATGCGTCGAGCGTCGCGGCATCCGGCAGCGTGCGTTCGGCGCCGGTTGCGTCCCACGCGACCAGCACATTGCCGAGCCACGCGGCCGTCGCCTCGCACGTCTGCGACAGCAACCCGACGAGATTCGCGACGAGCGCGCCGCTTGCGTGCCAGCCCGCGGCACCGGCCGCCTGCTGAATCGCCGCGACCCATGAGCCGTCCTGCGCGCGTGTGCGCGCGACGCGCTCCGTCATCCGGTCGAGCAGCTGCCGCGCGGCCTCGCTCGCGCGGGCCAGCGCCGCATCGTCCGACAGCGGCGACAGCGCGGCGACGAAGTCGACGACCAGCGCAGCGATATCGTCGAGTTGCGCATCGTCGAAGCCGAGCAGATCGGCGACCGCGCAAACGGGCACCGTCAGGCACCACGCATTCAGTGCATCGGCGTCATGCGGTGCGCGCAGCCGGCGGCCGGCAAGTTGCGCGGCCCGCTCGCGCAACGCGTCGACGTCGATCGGCGCGAACGCCGCGCGCAGCGCCTGCTTCGGCACGTCGTGCCGCAATGCGCCGTCGTTCATGCGCACCAGGTCGCCGAACAGCGCGCCCGCCGTCGTCCCGCGCAACGCGGGCGGCACCGGCGCATCGAGCGGCCTGACGCGGCACGCCGGGTGACCGAGCACGGCCGTCACGCTCGCCGCCCGGCTCGCGACCCACAGGCCGAGCGAGGCGTCGAACGCGAGCGGTGGCCCGTCGACGAGCGTCGAGTAGTACGGATAGGGATCGCGGTACGTGACCGCGGCAATCGGATTGGTCGGGTTCATGCGTGCAGTATCGGCGCGTCGGGCCGCCGCATGTTTCGGGTTGACGTGAAATGTCGCGGATGTCGCGGATGTCGCGGATGTCGCGGTCGCGCCCGCGCCTGCACCGCGGGCTGCTGCGACGCAGCAGTCGGCCGCCGGCAAGCGGCGTCGTGACGGACGTGGCCTCAGGCTGCCGAACGGTAGCGGTGCGCCTGCATGCGCAGTCGGACGCGCCCGGCGGAAATCGCACGCGGTTCGGGCACCACCGTTTCGTGATGAAACATTTCTTGCCGGAAGTGGCCGCCGTCGTCGAACCACTGGCAGATGAGCCAGTCGGCATCGTCGAACACGACCGGCCCGGCATACGTGACCGTCATGCGCGGGCCGCCGGTTTTCAGCGTCACGACATCGCCGACGCGAAAGCCGTTGCTGTGATTTTCTCGGATTTTCATCGCTCTCTCGATTTTTTATATATTCATTTTCCGGCGGCCCGCTGACAGGTCTTTCGGATATGCGGCAGATTACCAATCCAATAAATAACCGGCAACTCCCGAATACGCCAAAACATCGACCTGAAAATCGCAACGATACGCGGCAGCGGTTCGCGCGGCGGGCTTCTGACACCATATTCGGCGCGGCTTGCGCGCCGAATATGGTCAAACAGCCGGAATGCGGAGAATAAACGATGAATTTCGCGCCGTCATCGAACTTCAAATCGGCGGCGGTTTCGATTGATTACTGTCAATCGGTTTTCGGCTGGAAACGTTCCCACGTTTTATCGGCGCTCATTGTTCGAACCGGACGTGCGAATTGTCCGGCGCCGAAAACCAGCGATTGAGGTCGCGCCCGGGCACCGCCGCCTGCGTGAACGTGAACGTGCCGTCGCGCGCCATTTCCGTCGCGGCGCGCAGGAACGCGCCGAATGCGGCCCGCGCCAACGCGCCGCCGACGCTGACGCGCTTCACGCCGAGCGCCGCGAGCGCCTCGAGGCTCAGCAACCCGCCCTGCAGCCCCATCACGACGTTGACCGGCGCGCCGACCGCGCGCGTGATCGCCGCGATCTCGTCGGGATCGGTCACGCCCGGTGCGTAGAGCACGTCGGCGCCGGCGTCGCGGTACGCGACGAGCCGCGCGATCGTGTCGGCAAGGTCGGGACGGCCATGCAGGTAGTTTTCGCAGCGCGCGGTCAGCGTGAACGGAAATCGCAGCGAGCGCGCCGCGTCGACCGCCGCCGCGATGCGCTCGACCGCCAGGTCGTGCGGGTAGATCGGCGCGTCGGCACGGCCGGTCGCATCCTCGATCGAGCCGCCCACCGCGCCGGCGTCGGCCGCCAGGCGAATCGTCTCGGCGACCGCGTCGGGCGCGTCGCCGAAGCCGTTCTCGAGATCGGCGCTGACCGGCAGGCCGCCCGCGGCGACGATTTCGGCGATGTGGCCAAGCATTTCGTCGCGGTCGATCGCGTTGTCGGGCCGCCCCCTCGAAAAGGCGAAGCCGGCGCTCGTGGTGGCAAGCGATTCGAAGCCGGCCATCGCGAGCAGCCGGGCGGAACCGGCATCCCACGGGTTCGGGATGATGAAGGCCCCGGGGCGCGTGTGCAGCGCGCGGAAGGTTTCGGCCTGGCGGAACTGCACGTTGGAATCGGACATTGCGGTCTCCTCGGAATGGAGACGTCAGCATACGCGCGCGCGATACCGCGACGGTTCAGCGCGCGGTGAAATATCGACGTGGATGCCGGGGCCTCGCGCGCGGCGCGGTGTGCCGCCAGTCACGCCGCCGTGCGGCTACACGACGTACGCGCCCTTCGCATGCAGTTCCGCTTCCGTGCGCTCGAGCGCCGCGATCGCATCGCTGCCTTCCATCGCCAGCAACTGCGCGACCAGCGCCTCGGCCATCGCATGCGCGGCGACCAGCGACGGAAAGAACGACGGGCTGTCGTGCGTGAAGATCAGCTGCGCGTCCGCATGCAGCGCGATCGGCGACACCGCGCTGTCCGTGATCGCGACGATCTTGCTGCCCTGCGCCTTCGCCGCCTGCGCGACACGCGTCGCTTCCGCGGAATACGGCGCGAAACTGATGATCACCGTCACGCTCTGCTTCGCGATCGTGCGCAGCTCCATCTCGAGCGAGCCGGCGACGCCGTTGAGCAACGACACGGTCGGCCGGAACAGCCGATAGCCGTATACGAATCCGAACGCGACCGGATAGCAGGACCGAAACCCCGCGACGTGCACGTGCGATGCCTTGCGGATCAGTTTCGCGGCGTCGGCGAGCGCGTGCTCGTTCTGCGCGGCGGTGGCGACGAGGTTGTGCTGCTGCGCGGCAAGGAGATCGTGCGCGAGCGACGCCTTCGCGTCGGGCCGCACGAGCGAACGCGCACGCTGCGTGAGCGGCTCGGGACGCGCGCGCACGCGCGCGACGCACAGGTCGCGCAGCTCGTTCCAGCCGGGGAAACCGAATTGCTGCGCGAGCCGCACGAGCGACGCGGGCTGAACCTGCGCGCGCTGCGCGACCTTGCGCATCGACGAGGTGGCAACCTCGTCGGGATGATCGAGCAGAAATGCAGCGCCCGCCTGGAATTGCGGGCTCAGTTCGGAAAATTGCGCCCGGATCCGGGACGCGAGTTCATCGAAATTGGCAGCCATCTTGGTGAGAACGGGAACCGGTCGTCCATGGTATCACCGGCCCCGTCCGCACCGGTCAGCGCAGCACTTCGACGTGATCGGCGTCGACCTTCACCTTGCCCGACCACTTGCGCTCGAACTCGCCGGTCAGCTTCACTTCGCTCTTGTCGCTGACGGGCTGGCCGGCCGCCCACAGCTTCTTGTCGATCTCGACGCGGATCGTGCCGGTTGCATCGGCGAACTCGTAGTCCTCGCCGCCGGTGTGCTTGACGATGCGCCCCTGCAGTTGCACGTGCTGGTCGTCCTTGCCGTTCGCGAGCAGTTCCTTCACGGTCGTCGTGGTCAGCGTGGACGGCCCCGTGTATTCCGCGTAGACGGCGGCGGGCAGCACGGCGAGCGCGATCGCCAGGATTCTCGTCAGGTGTTTCATGATCTCGTTCCTCCATTTTTTCGAGTGCGCCGCGCTCCCGTTGAACGCGACGGCCCCGAGATTACGGAGCGTAAGATTAAGCAAACCTGAAGGCCGTCCGCCGCGGCATGCCGTCGCGGCCTTTCGGTGCGCGAACGCACGGAGGCGCCCGTGTTTAAGCTCGGCCTAAGACACCTGCGCTTATCATGGGAACCCCGGGCGCCACGCCCCCGCCAACGGACACGAATCCATGCGCGTATTGCTCGTCGAGGACGATCCGCTGATCGGCAGCGGGCTCGAACAGGGCCTCAAACAGGAAGGCTTCGCGGTCGACTGGGTCAAGGACGGCGACGCCGCGACGCTCGCGCTGCGCGCCACCAGCTACGGCCTGCTGCTGCTCGACCTCGGGCTGCCGAACCGCGACGGCCTGTCGGTGCTCGCATCGCTGCGCCGCCGCGACGAAACCCTGCCCGCGATCATCATCACCGCGCGCGACGGCGTGCCGGACCGCATCGCCGGCCTCGACAGCGGCGCCGACGACTACCTCGTCAAGCCGTTCGTGCTCGAGGAACTGCTCGCGCGCATTCGCGCGGTCAACCGCCGCCACGCGGGGCGCGCGCAGACGACGCTCGCGATCGGCCCGCTGCGTCTCGATCCCGTCAAGCACCTGGTCTGGCTCAACGACGACGAAGTCACGCTGTCGCCGAAGGAATTCGTGCTGCTGCACGAACTGATGCGCGACCCCGGCGCGGTGATTTCGCGCGAACAGTTCGAGGAACGGCTGTACAGCTGGGGCGAGGAAATCGAAAGCAACGCGGTGCAGGTGCACATCCACAACCTGCGCAAGAAACTCGGCCACGACATGATCCGCACGGTGCGCGGCGTCGGCTACCGGATCGGTGACGGCGCATGACGCATCTGCAACACGCGATCGCGCGCTGGCGCAGCGCATCGCTGCGGCGGCGCCTGTTGATGTGGCTGCTGCCGGCTGCGTGCGTGATCGGGCTGGTCGCGAGCGCGGGCACCTACTGGGGCGCGCTGCGCGAGCTCGACGATCTCCTCGACGATCAAATGCGCAGCATGTCGAAGCAAATCGTCGTCGGCCCGAACGGCGAACTGTCGTTCCGCGATCACGGCGAAGGCAAGCACGACTTCGAGGCCAGCGATCCCGACGCCGTGCTGCTGCAGGTCTGGCGCAACGGCACGCTGGTTTACTCGACCGATCGCAAGTCCGCGCTGCCGCCGCCCGCGCAGACGGGCATCGGCAGCGTCGACGTCGGCGGCCAGCCGTGGCGCACCTACGTGACCGAACGCGGCGGCACGACGATCCGCCTCGCGCAGGCTCGCCACGCGCGCTGGGAAGCGATCGCGGGCATCGCGGTGCACCTGCTGTGGCCGGTGTTCTCGATGCTGCCGGTGCTCGCGATCGGGCTGTGGTTCGGCATCGGCGCGGGGCTTCGGCCGCTGCGCACGATCGCATCCGGCCTGAAGCGCAGGAATGCGAACAATCTCGAACCGGTCGACATCGCGTCGATGCCGAACGAAGTCCGCCCGCTCGCCGAAGCGATCAATGATCTGCTCGCGCGGCTCGACCGCTCGTTCACGCTGCAGCGGCACTTCATCGCCGATGCCGCGCACGAATTGCGCACGCCGATCATGGGGCTGTCGATCCAGTCGCAGTTGCTGCGGCGCGCGTCGACGGCCGACGAACGCGAGCAGATCCTCGCGCAGATCCAGGCCGGCACGACGCGCCTCGGCCACCTCGCCGAACAGCTGCTGACGCTCGCGCGCCTCGAACCCGACGCGCAGGCGTCCGCCGCGGCCTCCGCGCCCGTCGATCTCGCCGCGCTGTGCCGCTCGGTGGTCGCCGACCGCACGCGCGTCGCGGATGCGCACCATATCGACCTCGGCGCGATCGTGTCGTCGCCGGTGATGGCCGCGGGCAACATGGACACGTTGCGCGTGCTGCTGAACAACCTCGTCGACAACGCGATCCGCTACGCGGGCAACGGTGCGCGCGTCGACGTGTCCGCGCGCCTCGACGGCGCGACGCCCGTGCTCGAAGTCGCCGACGACGGCCCCGGTATTCCGGAAGCCGAACGCACGGACGTATGGGAGCGCTTCTATCGCGGCGAAGGCGCGCAGGCGGCCACGTCGTCGGGCAGCGGGCTCGGCCTGTCGATCGTCAAGCGGATCGCCGAACAGCATCGCGCGACGGTCGCGCTCGGCACGACGCAAGGCGGGCGCGGGCTGACCGTGACGGTGCGTTTTCCCGCGCCGGCCTGACGTTCGCCCGATGGCCGGCTTTTCCACAGATTGTGTTGGCAAGCTTGTGGACAACCGGCCGCTAACGACGGCAAGCGATTGATCCGAAAGGGTTTGGCGGTCGTGCGCAGCGAATGCGCCAAACCACGCCGGACACGCGCACGTCTCGACGCGACATCGCGTACCGATCCCCCTCTCCTGCCCAAAGCGGATTTCCTGGCCGTGTGGAACGACGACGCCGAGTTCATGAGACGGCGGCCGGGATTCGTTTCGACCCGGCTTCATCGCGCGATCGCCACACGGACTTCTCCACAGAAAATGTTGGCAAGCTTGTGGATATCCTGCGCACCGCGACGCTAAGCCCTTGATCCGACGGACTTTGGCACGCGTGATGCAGACGCGGCGCGCGCCGCACCGTCATACGCGCCGGTTCGCCGCACTTCGCATCACGATGCCACGTCGATGTGCGATCCGATGTGCGTTCCAATATGCGTTCGATATGCGACGCGATCGTCGCGCCACTTACCCACAGATTTTGTTGGCAAGCTTGTGGATATCCTGCGCACGCATCGCCTAACCCGTTGATCGGCCAACGATTCATGCGCCGCGCCACCGTTGCGGCAGCGCGCGGTCCGCTCACGCGCGCGATCGGACGATCCGGCGCAACGGCGGCGCCCCGAACGCAGCTTGACGTTCATGCACGCGACGCGTCAGGATCACACGAGCCGCACGCGGCCGCGCATCGCGCGACTGCACGCGCGGCGCCACGTGCGGGCTCTTCGGCCCGCATCGGACAACGACACATCATCCGAGGAAGACCATGGAACACTTCACCGCAGGGCAGTTGATCGTCTCGCTCGTGCTCGTCGCGATCGTCGTCTATCCGTATGTCCGGATCGTTCGGCGTACCGGACATTCAGGCTGGTGGATCCTGACGATGTTCATCCCGGTCCTGAACTTCATCATGTTGTGGGTGTTCGCGTTCGCGCGCTGGCCGTCGGTCGACGATCGGCATGGCTGAACATCGAGCGGGCTTGTCCACAGATTGTGTTGGCAAGCTTGTGGATAGCCTGCGCATACCGCGATCAAGCGCTTGATCCGAAAGGTTTTGTCCATGCCGCTTCGAATCGTGCAGGCAGGCCCGCGGCATACCGACGCCGCGCCCGCCGCGCGCCGAACGCGACCGCTCGCGGGCTTGTCCACAATTTTTGTTGGCAAGGATGTGGATATCCTGAGCATGCGTGACCTAAGTCGTTGATCGCACAACGTTTCGACCTGCCGGTCACGACCGCGGCACGGCGTGCCTCCATCGCTTCGCCCATCCGTCGATGAACGCACGCCGCGCCACGCGCTCAGGCGAACGTCGCGACCGCGATGCGCGCGGCGGCGGCGATCACGTCGTCCTTCGCCTTCGCATCGGCACGCGCCTGCGTGTAGTACACGACGAGCACGATCGGCGCGCGCGACGGCGGCCAGATCACTCCTGCATCGTTCGTCGTCCCGTAGTCGCCGGTGCCGGTCTTGTCGGCCACCTGCCACCCGGCCGGCACGCCCGCGCGAATCCGCTTGTCGCCGACTTTGTTGCCGCGCAGCCACGCGATGAGCCGCGCACGCTGCACGGGCGGCAGCGCGTCGCCGAGCGTGAGCACGCGCATGCTCGCGGCCATCGCGGCGGGCGTCGTCGTGTCGCGCGGGTCGCCCGGCAACGCGGTGTTCAGTTCGGTCTCCCAGCGATCGAGCCGGAACATGTCGTCGCCGATCGAGCGTGCATACGCGGTCACCGCCTCCGGCCCGCCGATCAGCTTCATCGCCAGGTTCGCGGCCGAGTTGTCGCTGTACTGGATCGCCGCCTCGCACAACTCGGCGACGGTCATCCCGGTGCCGACGTGCTTGCCCGACACCGGCGAGTAGTTCACGAGATCGGACTGCGCGATCGTCACGCGCTGCTGCAGCAGCCCCGGGTGCTCGACGCTCTGCGCGAGCACCGCCGCGCTCAGCATCGCCTTGAACGTGCTGCAGAACGGGAAGCGCTCGTCCGCGCGATGCAGCGCGTGCAGGCCGCTCGCGGTGTCGATCGCGCACACGCCGAGACGGCCGCCCGCCGCGCGCTCGAGCGCGGCAAACGACGTCGCGGACGAAACGTCCCGCCCCGCGGCCAGCGGCGACGCGCACGCGGCGACGGTCAGGACGAGCGGCGCCGTCGCGGCGGCCAGCAACAGGGTTCGACGTTGCGATGAGTAGGTCATGTCGTGTCTCTCGTGGTGGAATGAATGCGGAACGGCCGGCCGCCGAGACAGCACTATCGTGACTTTACGGTTGCCTGACAAGCAACGATAATTGAGCGCTGCCACAAGAAATTCTTATGACCAAGCTCCGCCCTCATCTTCCGCTGAATGCCTTGCGCGCGTTCGAATCGTCGGCGCGTCACCTGAACTTCACGCGCGCCGGCCTCGAGCTGAGCGTGACCCAGGCCGCAGTCAGCCAGCAGGTGCGCTCGCTCGAGGAGCGGCTCGGCTGCGCGCTGTTCACCCGGCTGCCGCGCGGCCTCGGGCTCACCGACGAAGGGCGCGCGCTGCTGCCGGTGCTCAGCGACGCATTCAGCCGGATCGAGACCGTGCTCAAGCAGTTCGAGGGCGGGCGCTTCCACGAGGTGCTGACGCTCGGCGCGGTCGGCACCTTTGCCCTAGGCTGGCTAATGCCACGCCTGAAGCGCTTCGGCGACACGCACCCGTTCGTCGAGCTGCGGCTGCGGACCAACAACAACGTCGTCGACCTCGCGGCCGAGGGCCTCGATTTCGCGATCCGGTTCGGTGAAGGCAACTGGCCGGCGACGCGCAACGAGCGGCTGCTCGACGCACCGCTCACCGCGCTGTGCGCGCCGGAGATCGCGCGGCGTCTCGCACGGCCGGCCGATCTCGCGAACGAAACGCTGCTGCGCTCGTACCGCACCGACGAATGGCTCGGCTGGTTCGACGCCGCGCAGCTCGAACCGTGGGCGGTGAACGGGCCCGTGTTCGATTCGTCGCGGCTGATGGTCGAGGCCGCAATGCAGGGCGCGGGCATCGCGCTCGCGCCGGCCTGCATGTTCGCGCGCGAACTGCAGCTCGGCCAGCTCGCGCGACCGCTCGACATCGACGTGCGCGCGGGCGGCTACTGGCTCACGTCGCTGAAGTCGAAGCCGCTCACGCCGGCGATGACGCTGTTTCGCGACTGGATCGTTGCGGAAGCGGCCGACGCGGCGCCGGTCGAATGATGGCGCCGTGCTTGTCCACAGATTGTGTTGGCAAGGATGTGGATATCCTGGGTACCCGGGGCCTAACCCGTTGATCGCGCACGAATTACCGCGCCGATGCACGCATCGGGCAGCGCGTGCCCAAAGGCGCGAGCCTGCCGGCCGCCGCGCGCCGGATCCTCAACCATCAGGAAGCAATCGCGTCAGACTTATCCACAGATTTTGTTGGCAAGCCTGTGGATATTCCACCAATGTGACGCGTAACATCCTGATACAAAAGGGGATTCAGTAGATCGGGTCAGACAGGTCAATGACGCGGCATCGTTTGCGGCCCCAAGGCCTGCACCACGCAGCCGGTTTTGGGGGCCGGACGGTTCTCCACAGATTGTGTTGGCAAGCTTGTGGATATCCTGCGCACCAGCGGGCTAACTCGTTGAGCGCACGGGGTTTTGTGCGCGCCACGCAGGATTGGGCAGCACCGGCGCGGGCCGTGTGGCCGACGCCCGCGCTGCCGGTTCATCAATGCCGGTCGAGCCCGCCGCGCAAATCACGCGCCTTGTCGCGCAGCGCCTCGTATCCGGAACGCGCATGTTCGGGCAGGTCGGGATCGCCGATCAGCGCGCCGAGCGTTTCGATCAGGCTGAACAGGATGCCCTTCGCCGCGCCAGCCGCGATGCTCTGCGACTCGATCGACTTGTGCAGGTGGTCGACCGCCGCTTCCAGATTCTCGAGCTTGTGCTCGCCGTCGTCGGGCCGATTGTCGGTCGTCATCGTAGGTGCCTCCGCCATCGTTCAAGGGTCATGTCACGATTCTATGCCGCTGCGCGCGGACGTGGCGCGACATCGCGCAACGTCCGTGCAGGCCGCTGCACGACTACAGCACCGCGACCACCTTCACCCGCCCCGGCTGCGCCGCCGCCGCGACCACCTGGCCATCGACGCGCCGGAACGTCAGCGATACGGTTTCGTCGCCGACCCGCAGTTCGTCGATGCGCAGCCAGTCGACGCCTTCGGGCAGCGCCGGGCGCTCGACGCGCACTTCGTGGCGCGCCGCGTCCACGCTCACGCCGAGACAGGCCTGCAGCATCATGAACGGCGCACCGGCCGCCCACGCCTGCGGCAGGCACGCGACCGGATAAGCCGTCGGCGGCTCGCCGCGCCGGCGCGGGAACCCGCAGAACAGCTCCGGCAGCCGCATCTCGAAGCTGACCGCGGCTTCGAACAGCGCGCGCAGCAGGTTCACCGCGGCCGTCTTGTCGCCGTAGCGCGCGAGCCCGCGCGCGATCAGCGCATTGTCGTGCGGCCACACCGAACCGTTGTGATAGGCCATCGGGTTGAAGCGCGGCTGGCCGGCCGCGAGCGTGCGAATGCCCCAACCCGTCTGGAACAGCGTCGAGCCGAGCACGCCGGCGACCGCCGCGCCGCGCTCGGCGTCGGGCAGCCCGAACGCGAGCAGATGGCCCGCATTCGACGCCAGCACGCGGCACAGGTCGCCGTGACCGTCGAGTGCGATCCCGTAGAACTCGCCCTCCGGCATCCAGAACAGCGCGTCGACCTGGTCGCGCAGCGCCTTCGCGCGCAACGCATAGCGCGTCGCGTCGGCCGCGTGGCCGCGCCGGTGCGAGCACATCGACATCGCATCGAGCGCCGCGCACGCATACGCCTGCACTTCGACCAGCGCGATCGGGCCTTCGGGGAAGCGCCCGTCCGCATGGAACACCGAATCGTGGCTGTCCTTCCAGCCCTGGTTCGCGAGGCCGCGCTCCGACGTGCGCTGGTAATCGAGCAGCCCGTACGGATTGCGGTCGCACTTGTCGATCACCCACTGCGCGGCGCGCTCGAGCGCGGGCCACAGCTCGTCGATCAGCGCGTCGTCGCCGGTGTGTTCGACGTACGCGCCCGCGAGCACGATGAACAGCGGGGTCGTGTCGACGCCGCCGTAATACAGCGCGAACGGCACCTCGCCCGTCGCGGCCATCTCGCTGCGGCGGAACTCGTGCATGATCTTGCCGGGCTCCGCGTCGCGAAACGCGGACGTCTCGCGCGCCTGGTGCTCCGCGAGAAAGCGCAGCACGCCGCGCGCGAGCGACGGCTGCAGCCACAGCATCTGCAGCGACGTGATCACCGCGTCGCGGCCGAAGGGCGTCGAGAACCACGGAATGCCCGCATACGGATACGGCCCGGTGTCGAGCTGCGTCGTGAGCAGCCCGAGATCCGCGAGCGACCGGTCGAGCCATGCGTCGAACAGCGGATTGCCGGTGTTCACGCGCGCCATCGACTCGCGCCGCGAACGCATCTCGCGATGCACGCCGACGAGCGCGGTGCGCAGCGCGACGCGGCCGCATCCCGGGCCCTCCCCGTCGTGCGCGGGGCCGAGCGTCGCGTCGACGGTCAGGTAGATCGACACGCACGCCTGCGCGGCGATCGTCAGCGTGTAATCGGCGCGATCGACCGACAGCGCGTCGGGCGCCGGCGAGAAATGCACGGTCACGTTGCGCTCGACCTTGTCGAGGCCATCGTAGCGCAGCCGCACCGCTCCGGCGTCGACGCGCGGCGCGACCACCGTGCCGCGCTTCGGGCGCGGCGTGCCGCGCACTTCGAACATGTCCTTGAAATCGGCCGCGAACGACAGCGACAGCGGCACCTCGGCCTCGCTCGCGCCGTAGTTCGTCAGCGTCAGCGCCTCGTACAGCACGTCGCCCGCGAGCACGCGCATCCGTTCGATGTGGATCACGCCCTCGGGCGTCTCGCGGCCGCCGAGCGGCGGCAGCGGGCGGTTCGTCAGGTGCGCGGTGAACGACGCGTTGTCCGCGCTCGTCGCGCCCGACAGCAGCGACGGCGCGCGGCCGCCGAAGGTCAGGCGCCATGTCGACAGCACGCGCATGTCGTCGACGAACAGGCCGTCGTCATGGCCGCCGATGTCGCCGAGCGCGTCGCTGACGACGAACGCGTCACCGGATTTCAATACGTACTGGTTGTTGCGTGCGAGTGCCTGCGGATCGGCTTCGGGGGCGATGAACGCGGCGCCCGTCGCCTGGGTCGGGGGAACCGGCGCGACTTGCGGCGCCTGCGTCGTGGTGGCTTCGGCGTGATTCGGCATCGATGCTCCTGTGTCGAGGCGCAACGCGCGGTGCGCGTCGCGTGTTTCGCACAGGATAGGCCAGAACGGGGAGTGCGCGCAGCGACGAAAAAGACGCGACCCCCGCGGCGTTGCCGTCGCCGCACGAGGTCGCGCACAGGCACATCAGGCGGTGCTCAGAACTTCCACAGGATGTTGCCGAGCACCGCGTTGTCACGCACGCCGCTGCCGTACTGGCCGCTGAACGTGAGGCCGAGCGTCAGGCGCTTCGTGATGGTCGCGTCGATACCCGCTTCGAGCACCGCGCTGTCGCGAGCAATCGGCACGCCTGACACCTGGAACGACGTACCGCCGTTCGCGAACGTGAACGCCGACGACGGCTGCACGTTGCCGAACGCGTGCCGCCAGCCGACCGTCGCGCGCGCGGTGAACGTGCCGCTCGCGATCGTGCCGAGCTGCGACGCGGCACGCACGCCGAGCGTCGAGAAACCGACGTGGGTCGTCTCGCCGCCGGCGCGCAGCGCGGCCGCGCCGCCGCTTTCCGTATAGCCGTCGGTATGCAGGTTCACGTAGGCAAGACCCGCGAACGGTTCGAGCGCGACCGGCCCGACCGGCAGCGCATAGCCGACTTCGCCGAACACCTGCGCGGAATGCGCGTTGTAGCCGGCCGAATCGTGATCGGAGAAGCCCGCGAAGCCCGGATTGCGGTCGCTGTTGATCCGGTACCACGTGTACGACGCGCCGCCGCGCACGCCGAGCGCACCGTACTGCGCGCCGCCGTACAGCGACAGGTAATAGCTGTTCACCGACGCCGACGAACTCTGGTCGTTGTCGAGCGAGCTGTGCGTGACGCCGGCGGCCAGGCCGGCACGCCACTTGTCGTTGAGCGCCATGTCGGCACCGGCGATGAAGCCCGTCATGCTGCGGTTGATCGCCGACGTGTTGCCGTCGCCCGCGAGCCTGCTGCGGCCGCCGAACGCCTGCCCCCAGACCACCGGCTGATACGGCGTGCCGCCATAGCATCCTTCGCGCGAACCGATCCGGCGTTCCGGCGGCAACGTCGGGTCGGCGACACCGGCCGTGTTGTCGCCGCACAGCGCGGCGCCGCCCGACGACAGCGCGGCGAGCGGCCCCGATCCGGGCGCGAGGCCCTGGCGCACGCGATCGGTGACGGCATCGCGCACGTAGCGGCTGTCGAGCAGCAGCATGCTCTTCAGGCTCGCCTGCAGTTCGCCGTCGAGCATCCCGTAGGCCCGGCGCGCGGTGGCCGCGTCGGTCGTCAGTATCGTGTCGTACAGCGGATTGCCCGTGCCGAGCGCGCCGATCGCGGTCGCGACCGCGCGCTGGTTCGGCGTCGTCGCGACATCGGGCAGCGACGTGCCGTTCGTGACGAGCTGCAGGTACACGTGGTCCGGATCGTAGCTGAGCGTCGGCATCAGGAACGCGTAGTTCGAATTCACCTGGCTGAACGTGCCCTGCACGCCCGACGATGCGGTGAGGATCGTGTACTTCGTGGTCGGCTGGTAGCTGGCCTGGTTCGCGAGCACCTGCACGGTGCCGCCGTTCAGCGTGGCCGCGCCGCTCGCCGCGATGCTGCCGCCCTGCTGCGGCGTGACCGCGACCTGGAGCGTCGAGCCCGGCTGGAACGTGACGTTGCCGGCGACGTTCAGCGCCGCGCCCGGCTGCGACACGGCCGCGAACGCGCCGCTCTGCACGACGACGCCGCCGACCGTGCCGGTGCCCGTCAGCGTCGCGCCGCTCTGCACGGTCACGGTCGACTGGCCGAGTGAACCGTCGACGGCGAGCGTGCCCGTGGCGACGGTGGTGGGACCGCTCAGCGTACTGAGGCCCGTCAGCGTCAGTTGTCCGCTGCCGGCCTGGGTCAGCGAGCCGGTGCCGGACAGCACGCTCGCGAGCGTCACGTGGGCGGACTGGTTGAAGATCAGCGCGCCGTTGTCGACGACATTGCCGACCACGCTGCCCGACGTGCCGCCGTTGCCGAGCTGCAGCGTGCCGCCCGCCGCGATCGTCGTGCCGCCCGTGTACGTGTTCGCGCCCGTCAGCGTCTGGATGCCGGTGCCCGCGACCGTCAGGCCGCCGGTGCCGCCGATCACCCCGCCGAACACGCCGCTGGCGGTTCCGCCCAGCGTCAGCGCGTTGCCGCCGAGGCTCACGTTGCTGCCGGCCACGCCCGACAGCGCGCCGAGCGTTTGCGCGCCCGACGCGCTGCTCAGGTCGAGCGTCGCGCCGGTGCCGGCGAGGTTCACCGGGCCCGTCGCCGCCAGGCTGCCGCCCGCGCCGACCGCCAGCGTGCCCGCGTTGATCGTCGTGCCGCCGGTGTACGTGTTCGCGCCCGTCAGCGTCGTGGTCGCCGCGCCGTCCTTCACGAGCGCGCCCGTGCCGGAGATCGCGCCGCTCAATCCGAGCGTATTGCTGCCGCCGAGCGTCAGCGTCGCGCCCGTGCCGAGAGCAACCGCATTCGTCATCGACAGGTTCGTGTTCGTATCGAGCGTCGCCGCGCCGCCGACGTTCAGCGCACCGGTGCCGAGGGCCGCGGCGTTGCCGAGCACCAGGCCGCCGCTATTGAGGTTCGTGCCGCCCGAATAGGTGCTCGCGCCGTTCAGCGTCTGCGTGCCGGTGCCGGCCAGCGTCAGGCTGCCGGCCCCGCCGATCGCCCCGTTGAACGTGCCGCTGCCCGTCCCGCCCAGCGTCAGCGCGTTGGCGCCGATATTCACGTTGCTGCCGGCCACGCCCGACAGCGCGCCGAGCGTTTGCGCGCCCGTCGCACCGCTCAGGTCGAGCGTCGCGCCCGCGTTCGCGAGATTCATCGCGCCGGTCGCGGCCAGGCTGCCGCCCGCGCCGATCGCCAGCGTGCCCGCGTTGATCGTCGTGCCGCCCGTATAGGTGTTCGCGCCCGTCAGCGTCGTGGTCGCCGCGCCGTCCTTCACGAGCGCGCCCGCGCCGGAGATCGCGCCGCTCAATCCGAGCGCGTTGCTGCCGCCGAGCGTCAGCGTCGCCCCCGTGCCGAGATCGACTGCGTTGGTGATCGACAGGCTCGCGTTCGTATCGAGCGTCGCCGCGCCGCCGACGTTCAGCGCGCCGGTGCCGAGGGCCGCGGCGTTGCCGAGCACCAGGCCGCCGCTATTGAGGTTCGTGCCGCCCGAATAGGTGCTCGCGCCGTTCAGCGTCTGCGTGCCGGTGCCGGCCAGCGTCAGGCTGCCGGTCCCGCCGATCGCCCCGTTGAACGTGCCGCCGGTCGTCCCGCCCAGCGTCAGCGTGTTGGCGCCGAGATTCACGTTGCTGCCGGCCACGCCGTCCAGCGCGCCGATCGACTGCGTGCCCGTCGTCGCACCGCTCAGGTCGAGCGTCGCGCCCGCGTTCGCCAGATTCATCGCGCCGGTCCCCGCCAGGCTGCCGCCCGCGCCGATCGCCAGCGTGCCCGCGTTGATCGTCGTGCCGCCCGTATACGTGTTCGCGCCCGTCAGCGTCACGGTCGCCGCGCCGTTCTTCACCAGCGCGCCCGTGCCGGAAATCCCGCCGCCCAGCCCGAGTGCATTGCTGCCGCCCAGCGTGAGCGCCGTGCTCGCGCCGAGATCGATCGCGTTGCCGATCGCCAGGTTCGTGGTCGCATCGAGCGTCGCCGCGCCGCCGACGGTCAGCGTGCCGGTACCGAGGGCCGCGGCATTGCCGAGCGCGAGGACGCCCGCGTTCAGCGTCGTGCCGCCCGTGTAGTTGTTCGCGCCGTTCAGCGTCAGCGTCGCCGCGCCGTTCTTCACGAGCCCGCCGCCACCGGAGATCGTGCCGCCGAGCCCGAGATCGGTGCTGCCGACCACGGTCAGCGTCGTGCCGGTGGCGACGTTGATGCCGTTCGCGAGCGACACGTTGGTGGTCGCATCGAGCGTCGACGAGCCGTTGACGTTCACCGCGCCCAAACCCAGCGCCGCGTTGCTGCCGACGACGAGGTTGCCGCCGTTCAGGTTCGTGCCGCCCGTATACGTGTTCGTGCCGGTCAGCGATTGCGTGCCGGGGCCGGACAGCGTCACGCTGCCCGCACCGCCGATCGTGCCCGCGTAGGTTGCGTTGACGGTGCCGTCGAGCGTCAGCGTGTTGGCGCCGAGGTTCACGTTCGTGCCGGCCGCGCCGGACAGCGCGCCGATCGTCCGCGCGCCCGACGCGCCGCCCAGGTCGAATGTCGCGCCCGCGCCGGTCAGGTTCACCGTGCCGGTCGCCGCGAGACTGCCCGCACCGCTCAGCGCAAGCGTGCCGCTGACGATCGTCGTGTCGCCCGTGTAGGTGTTCACGCCGCTCAGTGACAGCGTCGCCGCGCCGTTCTTCACCAGGCCGCCGTTTCCGCTGATCGTGCCGGACAGCCCGAGGTCGTTGCTGCCGCCGAGCGTCAGCGTCGCGCTGTTGTTGAGATTGACCGCATTGTTGAGCGTGACGCTCGCGCTCGTGTCGAGCGACGCCGCCGCATTGACGTTCAGCGCGCCCGTGCCGAGCGCCAGGTTGTTGCCGGCCACGAGGCCGCCGCCGTTCAGGTTCGTGCCGCCCGCATAGGTGTTGGCGCCCGACAGCGTCAGCGTGCCGCCGTCGTTCTTCGTCAGCGCGCCGCTGCCCGACACCGTGCCCGACAGCGTGAGCCCCGTCGCGCCCTGCACCGTCAGCGCGGTGCCGAGCGCCACGTTGTTCGACACGTTGAGCCCCGCCGTGCCCGCCTGCAACGCACCGCCGTTGGCCGTGATCGTGCCCGTGCCGAGCGACGCGTTGTCGTTGATGATCGCGACGCCGCCCGCGAGCGTCGCGTCCTGCGCGGTCGACGGGCCGTTGATCGTCCAGTTGCCGCTCGTGACGTCGAGATGATTGAAGTTGATGTAATTGTTGACCGCGATCGTGCCGTTCGCGGAGGTGCCCTGCTGCAGGTTCAGCGTGTTGTTGCCGCCCGCGCCGCCGTCGACGATGCCCGTCGCCGCCACGTTGATCGTGTTCGGCCCGATCGTGATGTTGAACGCGCCGCCGGTGCCGCCCGCCGCGTTGACCGACGAGCCCGTCACCGCGTTGAACGTGTTGTTGCTGTTCGCGCCCATCGACACGCCGCCGTTGATCGTGCCCGAGTTCGTGAACGTGTTGCCCTGCCCGGGCGTACCGTTGGTGCCGAGCGACACGCGGCCGTTGATCGTCCCGCTGTTCGTCATGTTGACCGTGCCGCCGCCGTACGCGGCGACCACGGGTGCATCCGCGCCGGACAGCGTCGCGCCGACCAGCGGGTTCGAGCCGATCGTGCCGGTGTTGTTGATGGTCGACGTGCCGCCGGTGCCGTTCTGGACCGACAGCGCCATGCCGGTCACGCCGCTGATCGCCACCCCGGTCGAGCCGTTCATCGTGCCGTTGTTGGTGACGGTGGTGCTGCTCGCCGACGCATTGCCGACCACCGCCCCGCTCGACAGCACGCCGAGCCCCGAGCCGAGCGCGGACGGGTCGATCAAGCCGTTGTTGGTCAGCGTGTTGTTGTTCCCGGTCAGCGACATCGCGGTGCCGCCGACGCCCAGCAGCACGCCGACGCTCGCGCCGGGATTGACGGTGACGTTCAGGTTGTTCGCGCTGTTCGCATAGCTCGGCGCCAGCGGATTCGCGACGCCCGAGCAGGTTACCGTGGTGCCCGCCGTGCTGCAGGTCGCGTACGCGGGAACGATGCCCGCGCCGGACAATGCCAGGAAAACCCCCGTCGGCAACAGGAATCTCGGAAACGGCTCCCCGCTCTTCTTCGAATGCGCAATGTTCATGCTTCCCCTCATCATCGGCATGGATGCTGATCGGACCGGCGACAGCGGAAAATCCGGGACGCAAGCGTGCCCTCCGGCGGTCGCGGAACGACGTCGGTTTATTCGTGGATGAACTGCTGGTTAATCGATTCTCGTTTGCGAACGCAAAACTAACCGGATGCCATGATCGTGACCCCTCGTTTTTTTATGCAGCGACTTTCTGGTTGATTTGATTTCCGCCTGCTTTTGTCAGACTAGGCTATATCAAAAAAACACGGTTTTCCAGTCGATGTTTGGTTATCTGATCGAGGTCAATCGAATGCGTATTTTTTACTTGGGGGAAATGCGCGAAGCGACCGGCTTACGCAGGCTTCCCGATCATTCCGGCAAAATCCGGGGCCAAGCTACCGACGCCGCGGAATCCGTGAAAACACCGATATTTCGCACTGAATCGCCGGCTGGATTTTCGCGGTGCGATATGAATGACGACGGCGGCAGCCGGCACACATTATCCGGATCCATTTCATTTGCATAATTGAAAGCACGGATTTTCAACGCCCCGCCAGGCACGTTCGAATCAGGCGCACGTGAAATCGCCGTTTTGAAATGAAAATGAAAGCCGTGAAATCGATCGATTCCCGGCCGGCACGCCGTGTTACGAAAACAGGCTCATCAGAAAGAGCATCGGCCGGAACGACATGGGTCGCGCATCGGGATCGAGCCACAGGCGCAGCGCGTAGATCGCGTATGCGGGCACTTCCCGCCAGCTCGAATAGATATCGCGCCACTGGAACCGGCGCGGATACGCGGCCGAGATGTTCGCGGGCGCGATGCCGACCCTCTCGAACGCGAGGCGCGCCCGCGCGAGGTGGTAATACTGGCTGACGATCAGCACGCGCGACATCCGGTGCGCCTGCATGTACGCGCGCGCGTGCTGCGCGGTCGCGAGCGTGTTGTCGCCCTGGTCGTCGACGGCGATCCGGTCGGCCGGCACGCCGCGCGCGACCAGATAGTCGCGCATCGCGGTCGCCTCGTTCAGCCCGGGGCCGTCGATCGCGCCGCTGACGAGGAACGCCGGACACTGCCCGGTGCGGTAGCAGCGCACGCCGACATCGAGCCGCGCCGCGAGCACCGGTTTCGGCGCGCCGCCGTCGTCGAGCGCATTGCCGAAGATCACCGCGACGTCGGCCGGCGCGCTCGGCATCCGCATCCCGGTTCCGACGAGCACGACGGCCGCGACGATCCACAAACACGCGAAAGCGGCCAGCACGCGGCCGATCCTGGCCGCATGGCCCTTCTTGAAACGCTGGTTCAAAGGTGTCGGACTCCTGGGGAAGCGTGCCGCCGGTTTGCACGGCACACGGCCCGGCATGCTGCCACGGCGCGCTCGCGCCTGTGCAGGTAACGCGGTCGACACGACCTGCCGAGCGTGTCCGGAGAATCCGGACGACGTTCGGCATGCTGGAGATTCGGGGTTCGAAAGACCGGCGAGGAACGCCAATGCGCCGGCCCGGCCGGCGTCAATCCACCGGACACGTCGCGAGCCGCCCCATCGCCTCCCCCGCGCCGCGCACCGCGCAGGTGGCCGGCTCGTCGGCGATCCGCGCGGTCAGCCCGGTCTCGTCGCGCAGCAGGCGTTCGAGGCCCGCGAGCAGCCCGCCGCCGCCCGTGAGCACCACGCCGCGATGCGCGATGTCGGTCAGGAGTTCGGCCGGCGCATTTTCCAGCACCGACTTCACCGCGCCGATCACCTGCTTGAGCGGCGCGGCCAGCGCGTCCGCCACGTCGTGGTTGGACAGCTCGATCGAGCGCGGCAGGCCGTCCGCGACGCCGCGCCCGATCGCGCGCGTCGACGTGCGCGGCACCGCGCTGGTGGCCGAGCCGATCGAATTCTTCACGCGCTCGGCGGTCTGCTCGCCGAGCAGCACGCCGTACAGGTTGCGCACGTGGTTGACGATCGCCGCATCGAACTGGTTGCCGCCCACGCGGATCGCCTCGCGGTAGACGATGCCGCCGAGCGCGATCACCGCGACTTCGGTCGTCCCGCCGCCGATATCGATCACCATCGAGCCGACCGGCTCGGTGACCGGCAGGCCCGCGCCGAGCCCGGCGGCGAGCGCTTCCTCGATCAGTTCGACGTCCGATACACCGGCCGCGAACGCGGCCTCGCGGATCGCGCGGCGCTCGACCGCCGTCGCATCCGACGGCACGCACAGCGTGACCTCGACGCGGCGGCCGAAACGCGAACGCGTGCGCGACATGTCGATGAAGCGGCGGATCATCTGCTCGGCGGCGTGCGCATCGGCGATCACGCCATGCCGCATGGGCCGCACGGCCTCCAGATGCCCCGGCTCACGGCCGAGCAGCGCCTTCGCGAGCTCGCCGACCGCTTCGAGCGTCGGTCGCGCGTCGGTCGCGCCGCCCTTGCGAAAACAGACGACCGACGGCTGGTTCAGCACCACGCCGCGCTCGTGCGTATAAATCCGCGTACTCGCCGTTCCAGGGTCGATCGCAACGGGTTGCGCAAACAACTTTCCGAACAGCGGTGTCGACATATCAAGCCTTTTTTTGAACAAACCGGCCGAAATGGCCAGGCCGCGTTCCCGCGGCGCGCTTTTACCGCCCCATCACGGACTTAGCGGCAAATCGTTCCGGTACTTTAGACAATTCCCATGATTTTTTCGCGACGCGATTGCCGAATGTGCGTTTCGGCAGGCCCGCGGCTACGCATCGGCCTCTCGCGTCGCGCTTGTAAAACACGGTAATCTCTCGGTCTTGCCTGCTCCCGGCAGGCGTCCGACGACCGATCACGCCAGGTATTCCTCCATGACAGCGACCGCTTTTCCCCGCTGGCTCGGGGTGCGCCCACTCGGCGCAACGCTCGTTGCGCTCTGGTGCTGCACCGTTGCCGCGCAGCCCTTGCCGGCCGCCGACACCCCCGCCGGCCCCGTGACGGCGGCCACTGCCGCCGCACCGGGCGCGCTCGCCGCGACGGCCGCCGCCCCCGCCGCCAAGCCCGCGCCGACCTGCAACGCCGACGGCGGCCCGGCCGGCCGGCCGGCGATCGGCCTCGTGCTGTCCGGCGGCGGCGCCCGCGGATACGCGCACCTGGGCGTGCTGAAGGTGCTCGAGGAGAACCGCATTCCGATCGACTGCATCGCCGGCACCAGCATGGGCGCCGTGGTCGGCGGCCTGTATGCGAGCGGGATGGCCGCCGACGAGATGCAGAAGCAGCTGTCGGAGGTGAACCTGGCCGACATCGCGTTCGACGTGACCGACCGCGCGGACCTGCCGCAAAGCAGCCGCGAGGACGAGCGACTGTACATCAACAGCCTGACACTCGGCTTCGGCAAGAAAGGCGTGAAGGCGCCGGTCGGCCTCGTGCAGGGCAACCGGCTGCAGGCGCTGCTCGCGAACTGGACCGCCGCCGTGCCGACCAACCAGCCGTTCGACCAGTTGCCGATCCCGTATCGCGCGGTCGCGACCGACCTGCAGACGGGCCAGATGGTCGTGCTCGACCACGGCTCGCTGCCGCTCGCGATCCGCGCGAGCATGGCGATGCCCGGCCTGTTCGCGCCGGCCGAGATCAACGGCCGCGCGCTCGTCGACGGCGGGCTCGTCAGCAACCTGCCGGTCGACACCGCGCGCCAGATGGGGGCGAAGGTCGTGATCGCCGTCGACATCGGCTCGCCGCTGCGCCCGCTCGACGCGCTCGCGTCGCCGGCCGACGTGATGCAGCAGATGGTCGGCATCCTGATCCGCCAGAACGTGACGTCGCAGCGCAAGCAGCTCGCCGCGCAGGACGTGCTGCTGACGCCCGACCTCGGCGCGCTCGCGTTCACCGATTTCCAGAACGCGAAGCAGGCGATCGCCGCCGGCGCGGCCGCCGCGACCGCGGCGCTGCCGCGCCTCAGGCACTTCGCGCTCACGCCCGAACAGTACGCGGCCTACCGGTCCGCGCATGCGCAGCCGCTGCCGCCGCCGATCCGCATCACGCGGATCGAGATCAAGACGACCGGCGGCGTGCCGAAGCGTGTCGTCAGCGACGCGCTGCATGTGAAACCGGGCGACACCTACGATCCCGCGACCGTCAGCCAGGACCTGCTCGGGCTGACGACCGGCGGCAATTTCGAGAGCGTGACGCAGCAGATCGTGAGCCACGGCGACGAGAACGTGCTCGAGATCGATGCGCGGGAGAAATACTGGGGGCCGAATTTCCTGCTGTTCGGCGTCGGGATGTCGAGCAGCTCGACCGACGAGGGCGGCTTCCGCCTGCACGTCGGCTACCGGCGGCCGTGGCTCACCGAATCGGGTCTCGAGTTCCGCGCGGACACGACGATCGGCAGCGATCTGCAGTCGGCGCGCGTCGAATTGCGCCAGCCGCTGCCGGCCGCGTACGGCTTCTACATTTCGCCCTATGCGGAATACCAGCGCCGCTACGTGAACCTGTACGACAACAGCGGCGAGGTGAAGCTGAATCAATACTTGATGCAGACGGCGCGCACCGGGCTCGACTTCGGCCTGCCGATCGCACGGCTCGGCGACTTCCGGATGGGTATCGGCTACGCGACCGGGCATGGCTCGCCGAACTACAACCTGCCATTCCCGTTCGACGACGGCAGCTCGACGCTGATCTGGCCGAGCTTCACGTCACAGGCGCTGACTGCGCGTGCGCGGCTCGTCATCGATCAGCTCGACGATCCGATGTTCCCGCGGCGCGGCTACTACGGCGAATTCCGTGTCGAACGGTCGCTGTGGTCGCACAACACCCAGTCCGCCCAGGACCTCGCCGATGCGTCCAACACGCCCTATACCGAGCTCTACGGCAAGGCGATGATCGCGCAGCAGTTCGGCCGGCACAGCGTCAGTGCAACGATCGAGGGCGGCAAGAGCATCGGCGGCACCAACCTGATCAACGCGTTCAACTTCACGCTCGGCGGATTCCAGCATCTGGCCGCGTATGCGGCCGACCAGCTGACCGGCAACGAACTCGCATACGGCAACGTAACCTACATGAACCAGTTGATGACCTTCAACGCGTCCCCGATCAAGGCGCTGTCGGTTGGCGCCAGCGCGGAACTCGGCAACGTGTGGTCGAGCGGCGTGAACGTCGGCGGCGGCACGCTCAAGCAGAGCTATACGTTCTTCACGAGCCTGTCGACCGCATTCGGTCCGCTGTACATGGGTGTCGCGCTCGCGCCGGGCGGCCGGCGCAACATCTACCTGCAGCTCGGCCGCACGTACTGACGGCGCTCAGATCGGCCAGCTGATCTCGAAGCGCGCGCCGCCGAGTTCGACCGGATCGACGACCGCGATCCGGCCGTTGTGCGCGTGGAGCACCTGCCGCGTGATCGCGAGGCCGAGCCCGTAGCCGCCCGTGCGGCGGTCGAGGCGCACGAACGCATCGAAGATCCGCTCGCGCTCGCTCTCCGGCACGCCCGGGCCGTCGTCCTCGACGAAGATCGCGATGTTGCCGTGCTCGATCGCGATCCCGACGACGATCCGCGATGCCGCATATTTGCTCGCGTTGCGCAGCAGGTTGCGCATCGCGTACGACATCAGCCGCCGGTCCATCTTCACGCGCAGGTCCGACGCGATCGCGATGCGCGACTCGATCGCGCGCTCCGGATACAGCAGCTGCGCGTCGCTGATCTGGTGCTCGAACCACGCGACGGGCGCGGTCAGTTCGAGGTTCGACTGCAGCGAGCTGTATTCGAGCCGCGCATACGTGAGGCTCATGTCGATCAGCTCCTCGAGCTCGGTCACGTCCTGCGCGATGCTCTCCAGCGCACCGTGGTATTCGGCGGCGGAGCCCGGTTCGCGCAGCATCTCGAGCGCGAAGCGCACGCGCGCGAGCGGCGTGCGCAGCTCGTGCGAGATCCCGTTCGTCAGGTCGCGCTGCGCGGCGATCAGCCGTTCCATGCGCATCGCGAGCGCGTTCAGCGTGCGCGCGAGCGGGCCGATGATCACGCTGTGCGACTCCCGTGCGCGCGTGTTGAAGCGCCCGCCGGTGAAGTCGATCGCGCGCTCGCGCACCATCACCAGATCCGACCAGACCGGCCGCATCCACCGATACGCGGCGAGCGCGGGCGCGGCGAACACGAACGCGAGCACGATCCAGATATCGCCCGGCAGCGCGTCGAACGCGTGCCACACGACTTCCGGCGACAGCACCACGCACAACGCGAGCGCCGGCACGAGCGCGGTCAGCAGCACGAGGCCGAGCAGATGCAGGTAAGTCCGCACGTACAGGCGCGACCAGCTCGGAATGCGGTCGGCGCGCGTGTCGGTCCACGCGCGGCGGAAATGCAGCCAGCGCCATTTGACATAGCGCGGCGCCGAAAGCGGCGCTGCGTCGGGATGCGAAGGGGTGCGTCGGATCATCGCGGCTTCCGGCTATCGTGCGATGCGGGGATGAGGCGGCCGACGGCGTCGTGCCGGGCCGGCGTCATTCCCACGCATGCTTGCTGAACTGGTAACCCTTGCTGCGGATCGTCTTGATCCGCTGCGGGTTGCCCGCGTCGTCGTGCAGCTTGCGGCGCAGCTTCGAGATGCGCCCGTCGATCGTGCGGTCGAGACCGTCGAACTCGACGCCGCGCAGCTGCAGCATCAGGTCGTCGCGGCTGACGACTTCTCCCGCGTGGCACACCAGCACCCACAGCAGGTCGAACTCGGCCGACGTGAGGTCGGGTGAGCTGCCGCCCGGCAGCACGACCGAACGGTCGGTGCGGTCGATCGAGAACTGGCCGAACGTGTAGCGCTCCGGCTGCGGCGCGGCACCCTCGGCCGCGCGCGCGGGGACGCGGCGCAGCTGCGCCTTGATCCGCGCGAGCAGGATGCGCGGCTCGACCGGCTTGTGCACGTAGTCGTCGGCGCCGAATTCGAGGCCGAGCAGCTCGTCGAACGGCTCGTCGCGCGCCGTCACCATGATGATCACGCCGTCGTACTGCTTGCGCGCCTCGCGGCAGATCTCGAAGCCGTCCTTGCCCGGCAGGTTCACGTCGAGAATGACGAGATCCGGGCGCGTGGACAGGATCGCCGGCACGGCGGCGTCACCGTGCAGCACAGTGTCGACTTCGTAGTCGTTCTTGCGCAGGTAGCCGGCGATCAGCGTGGACAGGCGGGTGTCGTCTTCGACGAGCAGGATGCGAAAAGACATGGGCAACGGTCGGATCATACGGGGAGACCGTGGCGGCGGCGGGCTTGCGCCGGCCGCCGGCCATCGGCCGAAACGTACCGCATGATACTGCGCCCGCCGATTGCCCGTTTGAAGATCTGGAGAATAAGGGCGCGATGGCTGCCACGCTTGACGAATCGGCGCCGAAACGGTTCCATACGGGCTCTTTGAAAACCGGGCTCCGCGCCCGCCCTGCCTCGTACGCGATGAACTATCAGCCGATCCTCGAACGCATCCACGCCGAACTCGCCCCCTGGATCGGCCAGGGACGCGTTGCCGACTACATTCCCGAGCTCGCGAAAGTGCCCGCCGACAAGTTCGGGATGGCCGTCGTGACGCTGGACGGAAACGTTTACACCGTCGGCGACGCGCAGGAGCGCTTCTCGATCCAGAGCATCTCGAAGCTGTTCGCGTGCACGCTCGCGTTCCAGCTGCTGGGCGATGCGCTGTGGGAACGGGTCGGCCGCGAGCCGTCCGGCACCGCGTTCAACTCGCTCGTTCAGCTCGAAAGCGAGCGCGGCAAGCCGCGCAACCCGTTCATCAACGCTGGCGCGCTGGTCGTCACCGACGTGCTGTGCCGCCGCTTCGTCAAGGCCGAGACAGCGCTCGTCGAGTTCGTGCGGCGGCTGATCGGTGTTGGCGACGTCGACTACGATTCGCGCGTCGCGCTGTCGGAACTGGAACATGCCGAACGCAACCGCGCGATGGCACATTTCATGGCGAGCTTCGGGAACATGCAGATGCCGCCCGACACGGTGGTGGACGCGTATTGCCGCCAGTGTGCGATCACGATGAACTGCATCGAGCTTGCGCAAGCAGCGCTGTTTCTCGCGAACGGCGGCATTGCGCCCGTCACCGGCGAGCGGGTCGTCGATGCGAGCTCGGCGAAGCGATTGTCGGCGCTGATGTTGACCTGTGGCACCTATGACGCGGCGGGCGACTTCGTTTATCGCGTCGGCTTGCCTGCCAAGAGCGGGGTCGGCGGCGGGATCGTCGCGGTGCTGCCGGGTGACATGGCCGTGTGCGTGTGGGCGCCGGGGCTCGATGCGAACGGGAACTCGTTGGCGGGGACGCTAGCGCTGGAGTGGTTGACGACTTATACGGGGAGGTCGATTTTTTGAGGGGGCGTGGTTGGGTTTAGGCGGACCTCATTTGGCGCAATGTCGGTGGGTTCATATCGGCGGGCGCTGGTGCGTTCGACGGGGAAGTCGGTTTTCGGCAGCGATCGCCCCCATCGCGGTCAAACGGTCACCACGGTGATCATCGACTTTTGGAAATCACGTCATTCATGTATTCATTCAGATCGCGAAAATCCTGAACGGTCCATGCGTGTGGCGCCAGCTTTACGCCGTTCTCCCTCAAAGTTCTCGGAATCAGGTCTCCGTTCGGGCGAAGTATTACTGACGAGACAATGACGCCTGGATAATCATGGAGTCGCTTTTTGAACGCAGCAGTTGTGAGGTCAGGTGTGGCAGGATTGCTTTTCTTGGCCAATGGCCCGGTGCCCTTGATATCTACGCCATGGCACATCGCGCATCTCTGTATATAGAGATTTTTCCCGTTGATGTTTTGCGAGAAGGATAGCGAAGGTTGAGTCAATACCAACGCTCCTAGCGAAGCGGCGAACAATTCTCTTGCTTTCATTTGGCCTTGTCGTATCACGCAAATCGTCGGGTGGGTGAGTATAAACTCGTAATCGCGGAATGGCCGCTCTTGGCAGCAGACTCACGTGGAGGGCCGCTTCCGACCCGAAGCGGTCCGCCAGCCTGGCGCGACATCTATGTCGGCATCCGAAGTATAACGGCCGCTAATCGTCTCGAGCACCAGGGGACTTTGATGTTGCCAACAGGCTAAGCGGAGGCCGTCTCTTCCTGCCTTTCGGCGGTGAGGAACAGCAGATTTTCGCGATCGTCATCCCTGAGGGAAAATCCCCATCTTTTCTCCATGAACATCAGAAGACATTGACCGCGCTCGCGGATCTGCTCCGGCCCCCAATCATCGTTCTCCGCCACCTTGATTTCCGAATGTGAGCCATCGGAATAGCCGTTGCGGATCTTGCCGCCCGACGCGTCGTACCTAGGCTGCTTCTTGTCGTAAAACGCATCGTTCTGAAGGGAGGCGTTAATCGACATGGAAAGCAAGAGCAGATTGCCAAGCGATCCGGCATAGCGTGTCTTTTCCTTTTGAGAAAGACCCACGAACGCAGCTTCCCAGTCTGCCCCTGGCGTCTGTGGATATATATGTTCGATCGAGATACGGTCGTTTCCTGACTTCAGTAAGTCCTCCCAGTCCACCTTCTGTTGTCGGCTGTCGGAGCGGAGGTGCTGCTCGTATTCGTAAAGGAAGTGCCGCAAACCCGACCAGCCATAATAGCCCGTACCTTCCTCGAACTTCTTGAAGAGGATGCTGTGAAACTCATCGATGCGGAGCTTGCCATCCTGATCGAAGGCATACTTCAGCGAGTTATCAAGGCGTTGCGAGATTTCGGAGAGCGTCGTCTCGCCCCGGTTCAGGTCGCGCGCGACTTTATAGAACACACTGCTCCTGTAGTTCGAGCGTGCAGTGCCGATTCGGAACGCGATGAAGATGAAGCGCTCAATCCTCTCGAAGATCCAGAGCCTTTGCGCTTCCTCTTCCACAGACTTCAACACCACCATGACCAGCGGGCGGAAATATCCCATTCCGATTCGATTCAGTCGGTCCAATGCGGTCCGCTCGGCGTCCGACATGCCGACCGCGAGATGCGGATAGAACGAGTTGAACCAATGTTGAGCGGACTGGCGTAGGCTACCGACGAAGTCCCTGATGTGTTTGGGCGCAAGCTTGCTTCCGTGCGATATAGCTGGCTTCTCCGGAGCTTCGGTCATCGCTTCATCCAGGTCATCCACGTCGGTTTCTGAGCGCTGTTCCTCGACAGTTTCAAGTGTCACCGTTCTCTCGACCAAGTCGTGCACGTTCTGAGACGTGAAATATTCGTCTAGCAGGAAGTGAGCGTAGTCGCGGCCGGTATCGCGTGAATACTTGAAGTAGCTGATCCAGTGGGCGCGAAGGAAGTCGTCGTCGTTCAGCGGACGGGTCTTGTTGCGGCCAAGCTGGTAATACACCTCTTTCCACGCGTCGTTGATGTCGTCGCGAAGCGCCTTTTTGCCTGCCGCATCAACCTGCTCGTCCCCGTACAAAGTCGTGAGATAAATGAGCCGATTCTTCAGCAGTTCGAGGTCGGAAAGCTTTTTTCCACGATTGTTCATCGTCTCGAAAGCCACGAATACGTCGAACTCGTCGTCGATCGCGTACTCATTAACGAGGAGGCGCTTGGTCAGCCTCTTGAACAGATCGGCCAACCCCTGGGGGCCATTGATTCGATGGAATTCGGCAATCTGCCCGGAAAAGTACTTGCTCGCGTTGTCGAGATTCAACGTATAGAACGTTTCCTGCACTTGCTTCCCGTCAGGTTCACCCAAGATGCGAAAGCGAAGGAATTCCTCACTCGGATTGTCCTCGGTATAACCGAACAGATACGTCCGGAATCCGCCTTTCGGGTTCGTTCTAAAGAGGTAGCGCTCCTCGACGTCTGCAAGCGTCATGCTATCGGTGACGTAGATTTCCTTCGCCGACATTCCCTGATGTTGGGGAAGCGTGCGGAGAAAATTCACGAAGGCTTGGATAAAGATCACGAAGGTCGTCAGGCGCTGCTGACCGTCGACTACGTGATATAGGCAATAGGAATGGTCGTCAACGAGCCAGTGCTCTTTCGAATCCTCAGGGACCAAAGAGCCGGGGACCTCAGTCAGCGTCACAACACCCGTATAGTGGGATCGACTCGCGTTGAGGTTGACCAGATCTTCCCAGAATGCCCTCAACTGCTCATGCCGCCACGCATAGCCTCGTTGAAAATCGGGGATGCGGAATATTTTCTGAGTGAACAGGCGTTCCAGCGAGATAGGCTTTTCCATTGTCCTTGTGTTGCTTGAGTTTTTCTGATCCGCAATCGTCCGAGCCGGGGGAGCCTGCTCGACCGATCGGATGACGTCGTTGCGTCGATACGTTGTGAACCTACGGCGAATCATTAGTTTACGACATCGCCGCGCAAAACTTGAAGTGAAACGGCGGGCCGCAGTCTCAACTTCTGAGGGAGCAAAAATCGATTGGCCGGTCGAAGGGCGGGCCGCCCTCTGACTGACCGACCTACGATGCATGCGGGCGTTCGTTCCTGGCCAGCTGGGAGCGCACTCGAACTCAACCATATTAGAATACTAACGTGGGGTCCTGTTGTTGAGCATCTGCTTCGTGTCGCAGAACTGCCGATTTTGCCTGACGCAGTTCGTTAGTTTCCCCTGTTTCCGCTGTGTCACGTAGTCGCACACAGATCCCACGGCACACAGCATCTCTATAACAACGGTTAGCGTAACCCTATCGGATCGGACGCACGCATGTATAACTTGCTCGTAACAGGGAACAACGAAGGTTGGAGCGGCGAGCCTTGGCTCATCGAAACCAGTAGATGCGTCAGGGAATACACCGACACCGAAATCACGAAGCGATTCGGCGAGCTTGATGCCACTGCCGTCAACGAGCTTCAACGCTTGCCGTGTATTTTCGCTTACGAAGCGTCTTGGAAACAGGACCCAAAGTTCGGGGTTATTCGCAACATCACGCGGCGCCAAGACCAAGTTCGCATCGAGTACGAAATAAGGGACGTCAGCCCATTCCTGTCAGCGGATGACCTACAGTCGTTGGCCTTCGACTTGGACATTTCCAAGTGGGAGTTGAACAGGTCCCATTGGGCGGTGAAGGACGTCAATCTGGCTAAGGAGCTT